>JAIESR010000105.1 GCA_019745775.1 Xanthobacteraceae bacterium
CGTCGAGGGATGACCGCTCACCACCAGGCGATCGATCAGCGCTTCGTCCTCCGCGGTGAAGCGATAGTCGAGCGCCTTCAGGTAATCGTCCCACTGCTCCTCGGTGCGCGGCCCCGCGATCACGCCGGTGACGAACGACGAATTCAGCACCCAGGACACCGCGAACTGGCCCGCGGTGATGCCGCGCGCTTCGGCGTGGCGCTTGATCTCCTGCGCCAGCTGCAAGGATTCCGGGCGCCACTCGGTCTGCATCATGCGCTTGTCGGCGCGCCCCGCACGGCTGTCCTTGTCGGGCGCGGCATCGGGAGCGTATTTGCCGGTCAGCACGCCGCGCGCCAGCGGGCTATAGGGCACGATGCCGAGGCCGTAATAGCCGCAGGCCGGAAAGTGCTCGACCTCGGGCATCCGGTTCATCGCGTTGTAATAGGGCTGGCTGACGATCGGGCGGTCGATGCCGTTCTGGTCGCAGAGATTGCAGATCTCGGCGACGCGCCAGGCGCGGTAGTTCGAAACGCCGAAATAGCGGATCTTGCCTTGCCGGATCAGGTCGCCGATCGCCCGTACCGTCTCTTCCAGCGGCGTCGCATGGTCTTCCTTGTGCAGGTAATAGATGTCGATGAAGTCGGTGCCGAGCCGCTTCAGGCTGTCTTCGGCGGCCTGCAACACCCAGCGCCGCGACAGCCCGCCATGGTTGGGATCGCTGCCGATCTGGTTGGCGAGCTTGGTCGCCAGAATCCAGTTCTGCCTGTTGTTCGCGATCGCGCGGCCGACCACCTTCTCGGAATTGCCGCCGTTGTAGGCGTCGGCGCTGTCGATGAAATTGATGCCGGCCTCGCGCGCCTTCGCCACGATGCGCGACGACGTCGCCTCGTCGGTCGGCCCGCCGAACATCATGGTGCCCAGACAGATCGGCGAAATCTTCAGGCCGCTGCGGCCGAGGTTGCGATATTGCATCGGGTGCTCTCCCTAACTCTCGTTCTTCAAAATCTTGAACACACCGCTCGCCATCGCGATACAGCGCTTGTCGACCGTGACCTCGGTGGTGATGAAAATCAGACTGCGGGTGGAGCGCACCACGTGTGGCCGCGACACCAGGAGTTCGCCAATCTTGCCGGCTTCGACAAAGTGCACGTCGAGCTGCACCGTCGCCAAAGTCGGCTTGCCGGAGACGTAGCGGGCGGTCATGCCGCAGCTGCGGTCGGCAAAGGTCATCAGCACGCCGCCCTGCACCAGGCCGCGGCGGTTGTGGTGCTTGTCCTCGGTCAGCAGCGCGTATTCGTGGATGTCGTCGACCACGCGTTGATACAGGGGGCCGATCAGATGCAGGAAACCGCTGGTCTCAACGACCTTCCAGCCGTCGGATTTGAGTTTGTCCGCGGCCTTGCTGGTCATGTCGTGCTTTCCATTCCCTTGCCGTTCTCTTGCAGGCTGTCATGCTGTTGGGGTCATTTCATCGGTCGCGCTTGTGTTGTAGTCAAGCGGGATGGTCAGGTCATTTGACGATACCACCCGGCGGAATATCGCAGAGCTCTGCGCCGCGTTCGCACGCGCGCCGGCGGCAGAGGAGGGAACGGCGCTGAAGCGGGCGGCGGTAGCAATCGCGCTCACGGCGGCCGAGGCGGGCGAGGGGACGGCGTTCCTGCTGACCCGCCGCGCCGCCAGCCTGCGCGCGCATTCGGCGCAATGGGCATTACCCGGCGGCCGCTGCGACCCCGGCGAGACCCAGGCGCAGTCGGCGCTGCGCGAACTTCACGAAGAGCTCGGCATTGCGCTCGGGGAATGCGATGTGCTCGGTCTGCTCGACGATTACCCGACCCGGTCCGGTTATCTGATCACGCCGGTCGTAGTGTGGGTGAGTACGCAAGCGGCGATCGTGCCGAACCCGGCGGAAGTCGCCTCCGTGCACCACATCGCGCTGGAAGAGATCGAACAGGAGGACGCGTTCTCGTTCACGAAAATCCCGGAAAGCACCCGGCGCGTGATCCGCTTTCGCCTCGACGGTCAACATATTCACGCGCCGACCGCGGCGCTGATCTATCAATTCCGCGAAGTGCTGGCCGGCCGCGATACGCGGGTGGCCGAGCTGGAACAGCCGGTGTTTGCGTGGAAGTGACGAGAATATCGGTTAGTAAAGAGCAATGGCCTCGGGAGGCACTCAACATGACGACCTGGAAGAAATCGCTCTGCATTGTGGTCGCTACGCTTACGCTCGGCGCAGCCATCGATGACGCGACAGCGCAAACCTATCCCACCCGCGCGATCACGCTGGTGATTCCGTTCGCGCCCGGCGGCAGCACCTCCATTGTCGGCCGCGGCGTCGCCGACAAGATGAGCGAACTGCTCGGCGAGAAGGTGGTGGTCGACAACCGCCCGGGCGCCGGCGGCACCGTCGGCACCAAGGCGGTCGCGAAAAGCGAGCCCGACGGCTACACGCTGGTGCTGGGCTATACCGGCACGCTGGCGATCGGTCCCTCGGCCTACAAGAGCGCAGGCTACGATCCCCGCAAGGACTTCGCGCCGA
>JAIESR010000072.1 GCA_019745775.1 Xanthobacteraceae bacterium
GCAGCCGATGATGGAAGATCCGCCGCCGTGGCAGTCAGAGCCGGACGCACCGCCGCCGCCACGCCGCGCCGAAGCGCGCCCCGAGCCGCGCATGGACATGCGTCCGGAGCCGCGCATAGACATGCGCGCGGAGCCACGGATGGACATTCGCCCGGAACCGATCCGCCCCGAACCGCGTGCGGAGCCGATCCGTCCGGAGCCGCGCCCCGAAATGCGTCCGGAGCCGCGCCCCGCCCCTGCCGCCGTCGATCCGCTCGCCGGCCTCGCCGCCGAGCTCGCGCGGGTGCAGCCGGAAGCGCCGCCGCCGAAATCGCGGCCGATGCGTGAACGCGAAGCGCCTTTGCGCGAGCGCGAAACTTCTGCGCCCCGTGAGCGTGAGCCGCTGCGTGCCCGCGCGCCGCAGCCCGAGCGTGCGCGCCCGGCACCGCCCCCGCCCGCCGCGGAAGAGCCGACGGTCGCCAGTGCCGATCAGAATCTCGCCGAGATGGCGCAGCGCCTGGAAGCGGCCTTGCGCCGCCCGAAGGCGCCGGAATCGCGCGCTTCCGAGCCTGCGTCGTCGAAGCCCAACATTTCGTCGAAGCCCAACCTGATGGCGACGCCGTCCGAGCCGATGATACCGATGGCGGACCCCGCCCCGATGCCGTCGGCCGCTGAGCCCAGCGCGCGGCAAGACGACCCGCCGCCGGCGCCGCAACAGCGCGCGGCCGCGGGCAAGCCCGGAAAATCCGTCTACGACAGCCTCGAACAGGAGATGGCGAGCTTGCTCGGCCGCCCAAACAGCAAAGCTTGAAAACATCAAAGATCGGCCGCTGCGTCCGTCTAGCGACGGTGGCGGCCGGTGTAGGGACTGCCCTTGCTACGGCTGCGTCTCCGGCCGTCGCGCAAGATATCAGCATCAATCTCGGTCAGGGTGGCGGGCTCACGGAACGCGTGATCCAGCTCATCGCTTTCATCACGGTGCTGTCGCTGGCACCGTCGATCCTGATCATGATGACCTCGTTCACCCGCATCGTCGTGGTGCTCTCGCTGCTGCGCACCGCGCTCGGCACCGCGACCGCGCCGCCCAACGCGGTGATCATGGCGCTCGCCCTGTTCCTCACCGCCTTCGTGATGGGGCCGGCGCTGCAGACCGCCTATGACAACGGCATCCGGCCGCTGATCAACAACGAGATCACGGTCGAGCAGGCGTTCGAGCGCTCGTCGCAGCCGCTGAAGCTGTTCATGCAGAAGAACGTGCGCGAGAAGGACCTCGCGCTGTTCGCCGACCTCTCGCGCGAGCCGCGCCCGGCGACGCCGGAGGATCTGTCGCTGCGCATCCTGGTGCCGGCCTTCATGATCTCCGAGCTCAAGCGCGCCTTCGAGATCGGTTTCCTCTTGTTCCTCCCCTTCCTGATCATCGATCTGGTGGTCGCCTCGGTGCTCATGTCGATGGGCATGATGATGCTGCCGCCGGTGGTCGTCTCGCTGCCGTTCAAGCTGATCTTCTTCGTGCTGGTGGACGGCTGGTCGCTGGTGGCCGGAAGCCTCGTGCAAAGCTACGGCTTGTAGCGAGGCCGTTGACCATAGCGTCGCTGGCAACGACGGCGGGTTGGCCAAGCTCCGGCGGGGTGATAGCTTTCCCGTTGAGGGGCGGCGCTATCGGGCTGGTCGTTAAGAATGTCGATGAAGCCGCTTTTGGTCGCCGCGCTGACGTTGGCCGCGCCCCTTGCCATCGCTCAAGACACGCCGTTCCCGCGCAATCCCAATATCGACGTCGCCTATGTGCGCCCGGCCGACAGCCGTTTCGCGCTCACCTACGATCGCATGCGGCAGCTCGAAGTGCTCGAGACGCTGCGGGAGTTTCTCTCGCCGCTGAAGCTGCCGAGCAAGATCACCGTCAAGATGGACCAGTGCGGCGGCGCGCTTACCGTGCCCTATAGGCAGGGTGTGGTGACGATCTGCTACGAGCACCTCAATGCGATCCGCGACACCGCCCCGCAGGACGGTTTCGTCTCGTTCGGCCAGGGTCGCGAGCTGACCGCCGACCAGGCGGTCGCCGGCGGCATCGCACGCCTGATCATCTACGAAACCTCGTTTGCCGTGTTCGATGTGCTCAAGATCCCGGTGTGGGGGCGCATCGAAGAAGCCGCCGACAACGTCACCGCGCTGATCATGCTGGACTTCGGCGAAGAGCTCGCCTGGACCACGATCCTCGGCAGCGCGTGGTATCTCGCCCAGCGCGGCATGCTCGGCACCGGCTTCTTCAGCGACGCGGCGCGCCCGCTGGAGGCGCAGCGCTTCTACAACTACCTCTGCTTCGCCTATGGCGCGCGGCCGAGCGCCTATGGCTTCCTGGTGAACGGCTTCAACCTGCCGCCCGACCGCGCCCGGCTCTGCCGCGAGGAGACGTTCAAGCTGCGCCGCGCCTTCCGCGGCACCTTCATGCAGCATGTCGACTTGGCTTTGCTCGAGCGCGTGAAGAAGCGCCGGAACTGGCTGCCGCTATGAGCCCCCACGTGATACAGTCCCGCTCCCGCTCGTCCCCGCGCAAGCGGGGACCCAGTCTAGATGCAAGAGTGGATTCCC
>JAIESR010000101.1 GCA_019745775.1 Xanthobacteraceae bacterium
AGATTGGGGCGGCGGACATCGAAAGTTCCTTCTTTGGAGTGGATCAGGACGAGGGCGCGGCGAAAGCGAGCGCGTAAAGCACGACGCGCACCTTGCCGCCGGTGAAGTTGCCGCCGGCCGCAGTGACGCGGATCGGCGTGTTGGCGTAGAAGGCGGACGGGCCGATCACGCCGATGTTGTTCGACCCGAGCGCGATGCCGAGCGAACCGCCGAACTGGCTTGTGTTGCCCGCCACACCGACGCCGTAGGAGGTTGCGCCGGTGATCGCCTGTGTCGTGCGCGAGGCGACTGCCAGCACGATCATGCGGTCGGCAATCACGGCGGTCGTGGCATCGACGAAGGCGCCGGTGAGCGTCAGTTCCTGCTCAAGCGCCACAAGCCGGATCGCACCGCCATTGGCGGTGCCGACGATCCGGTCGCGCCAAGCGCCATCGGTCCAGACGACGGTGAGGCGCTCGTCCTCGACATGAACGCGCCAGCCGACGGCGGGCACGAAGAATGCCCATGCACCCTCGCGCCAGAATGCAATCTTGTCGGTCTGGCCTGCCCAGACGCCGGTTGCGCCCGAGGGAACGATCCAGCGGTCGCCATTGGCCGGGCTTCCCGGCGGCGTCGCCAGCACCCGGCTCTTGACGCTGGTTTGCACAAGCGCGTCGAGGCGCAGCAGCGCATCGTTGTGGGCAATCTCCTTCTGCGCCTGCCCTTGCGCGAGCGTGGGCAGGCTGAGATTCGGCGTCGGCATTTTGATTATCCTTCAGATGATGGCGGAGCCCGGCCAGCCGCGCCCGACGGAGGCGGAGAGCTGGTAGACGCGAACCGAGATCGTGCTTTGCGCCGATCCGAAATCCGCGACCTGCTGGGCGGCGGAATAGCTGGCGGTCGGCGTGGTCGCGGGAAAAGTGCGGACGACGTTCGCGCCGTTCATCACATCGACCTCGTAGCGCTCGCTTTCCTCGTTGAGCGGAACATCGACGCCATCGGCCCAGACGCCACCGAAGCGGGTGCGTCGAACCCAAGTGATGGTGAGATCGCCGCCGCCATTGCGCGCGCCCGCGATCTGGACCGGCGACCACGGCATGCGGCCGACGGCCTTCGTGGCGAAGGTCGTCTGCTGCCAGGCGGGATCTGCGATATCGAGCGCCTGCGGTCCCCACCGATAGAAGCGGGCGGCGAGGCGTTCAGCGGGCTTGCCGTCGATCTTCGCGACAGCCTCGTTCAACAGAACCACCGGCGCGCCAAGGGCCAGCGGCGAACGGATGGCATGCTCGGTGCCGAGGCGTCCGCGCAGAAGCTTCGTCAGCCGATAGGTCTGCGACCCGGTCAGCACCGCATCGGCGAACTGGACGATCTCCCAATCCCCGTCGGGCGTGCCGAGTGCCAGGCTGTTCGTGCCGCCGCTCAGGATCGTGTCGGGCGTGGCGCTTGCCAGTTCCCCGGCATAGAGCTTCACCTCGAGGACGGAGCCTTCGTCCCAATACTCCGTCGGCCCGGCGGGAAGCGGCTGGATGGTTTCGCCAAGGGTGGCCCGAACAGCCAGCGTGGTATCGAGCACGAAATCGGACCCGGTGGCGCTGTCCATCACCACGACACCGCCCCAGGGCGAGGCGGACGCCGCCGCATAGGGCGAGAAGCCGTCGTCGGTATCCCGCAGCAACGGCAAATCCATCAGCCGCAATACCGCAGCGCCATAGATCGGCGGCGGTGTCAGTGTTGGCGGTGCGATGCCGTTCAGCGGCGGCGCATAGATCGCCGCTTCAGCGCGCACCGCTTCGGCTTCGCGCGCGCCCTTGTCGAGCACGCGCGTCAGCCGGAACGACCGCGCCCTGCCGTTGATGACGAGATCGATCACGTCGCCTGGATCGAGCGCGATGCGCGAAGGCGGCAGCGCCAGTTGCGCGGTCTCGCGGGCAACCCAAGCCTCAACGAGCGCGCGATCGGCGATCGATTGGGCCTGAACCTGATCCATCACCAGCGCGAGCCGCAGATCGCTCTTGCGTTCGGAATAGCCGGCAAGCCGCGTCGCCGAGATCGCGCCGGATTTGTATTCGTCAACCGCATCGGTGAAGCCGACCGCCACCTCGTTCGGCAGTTCGGTTTCCTGTCCGCGTGTCAGCGTGATCTCTTCACCGGTTCCTTGGCCCTGATCGGGCACGGCGAGTTCCGGCAAGGTCAGCGTCGCAACCGACGGTCGCCCGCGCGGCACGAAGCGGATCACGCCATCGGTTTCGACGGCATCGAAGGAATAGGCGGACGCCAGCGCTTCGATCTCGGCGCGCGGACTCATGGGCCGGTCGCGCAGATATCCGGTGACGACGCCGACCAGCGCCGACACATCATAGGCCGTGAATCCGACGCGCCGGCAGCGTTCGGCCACGAGCGCCGCCAGATCGGCGAGCCCGACCTTGCCGTTCAACCAATGCCCGAGCGGATAGAGATCGCCATCCGACCAGAGATCGGCGCGGCCCGGCCAGGCGGGATAGGGGCGCGCGTCCCATGTCCAGATCCCGAAGGTCTCGATCATCCGGCCGCTGTAGACGCCAGAGACCGGGTTATTGGTGCCTGAAGGCGCCCAATAAGCGAGGACGGCTTCAAGCGCCCGGCGCTGGATCAGATCGTCGCGCGTCCCCTTGGAGAAATAGGGCAGGAAGCTTTCGGAGGATTTCGGATCATAGAAGACGTTGGGCTGGTTCGCGCCCTTGTCGGCCGAGGGCACGCCGAGCTCGCAAAACCATATCGGCTTCATCTGCGCGAGCCACGCCGTTGGCGATCCGTTCTCGACGCCGCCCGGGCG
>JAIESR010000083.1 GCA_019745775.1 Xanthobacteraceae bacterium
AAAGACCAAACCCATGACACAGACCAACACATCCAGCCTCTACGCCTACGCCGTCGAGGACGCCCCCCGTGGCCAGAAATCCTACTGGACCCGCATCGGCCGGCTGTTCGCCCACAAGGACGGCAAGGGCTACGACATCGTGCTGAACGCGCTGCCCATCAACGGCCGCATGTGAACCGGCATGCAATTTTGACCCCTGTTCGGGGGTGATCGGATTGCAATTTTGACCCCACCCCCTGGTCTTGGATTATGGCCCCGAGTGCTGCGTCGGCACGAAGGGCGGACGGGGGATGATCACGGTGGATACGGTCGGCAGGGTTCGGCGGGCGTATTTTGTCCAGGGCCGGAAGATCAAGGCGATCGCGCGTGAGCTGAAGCTGGCGCGGAACACGGTTCGCGACATCGTGCGGGCCGGCGCCGGTGGCGGCGAGGTTACGAAGCGCAAGTACGTTCGCAAAGCCCAACCGCTGCCGCAGCTTGAAGGGTTCGTGCCGGCGCTGGAGGGGATGCTTTCGGCGAACGTGGACAAGCCCAAGCGCGAGCGGCTGACGTACCAGCGGATGTTCGAGGAACTGCGTCTCGCCGGCTACCGGGGCGGCTACGACAACGTTCGGCGTCACGCGAAGGCGTGGGCGCTGCGCGAGGGTGAGCGGACGGCGGCGGCCTACGTCCCGCTGTCGTTCGCGCCGGGTGAAGCCTACCAGTTCGACTGGAGTCACGAGCAGGTGCTGCTCGACGGCGTGGCGGTCACCGTGAAGGTGGCGCAGGTCCGGCTTTGCCACAGCCGGATGCCGTTCGTGCGGGCGTACATGCGCGAGAGCCAGGAGATGGTGTTCGACGCGCACGAGCGCGCGTTCCAGTTCTTCAAAGGCGTGCCGAAGCGCGGCATCTACGACAACATGAAAACGGCTGTGGAGGCCGTCTTCATCGGCAAGGACCGTAAGTTCAACTGGCGCTTCGAGCAGTTGATGAGCCATCACCTGATCGAGCCCACGGCCTGCACGCCGGCGGCGGGCTGGGAGAAGGGGCAGGTCGAGAACCAGGTTGGCGTGGTGAGGAAGCGGTTCTTCGCACCGCGCCCGTCGTTCAAGTCGCTGGAGGATCTGAACGGCTGGCTCGCCGACAAGTGCATCGCCTACGCCAAGGCCCAGCCGCACCCGGAGCAGACCGCCACGACGGTGTTCGAGATGTTCGAGGCCGAGCGGCCGGTTCTGATGGCGTATCGCGGGGCGTTCGACGGCTTCCATGCGACCAGCGCATCGGTGTCGAAGACGTGCCTCGTGCGCTTCGATCGCAACAAGTACTCGGTGAACGCGAAGTCCGTCGGCCGCCCGGTCGACATCCACGCCTACGCCGATCGCATCGTGATCAAGCAGGACGGCATCGTGGTCGGCGAGCACGCGCGCCGGTTCGGTCGCAACCAGACCGCCTATGATCCCTGGCACTACGTGGCCGTGCTGGCGAGGAAGCCGGGTGCCCTCAGGAACGGCGCGCCGTTCAAGGACTGGCCGCTGCCCGGATCGATCGAGAAGATCCGGCGTAAGCTGACCGGCACCGCCGACGGCGATCGGCAGATGGTCAAGATCCTCGCTGCCGTGCTCACTGATGGCTTGGCCGCGGTAGAGGCCGCGTGCGCGGAATCGCTGGATGCCAACATCGCCAGCGCCGACGTGATCCTGAATGCGCTGGCACGGCGACAGCAGTCTGATCCGCCGCCGCCGATCCAGACACCCGAACGGCTTACGCTCAGCTTGCCGCCGCTTGCCGACTGCGCTCGCTACGACGGCTTGCGATCAACCCCCGCAACGACATCTGTGGAGGCCCTCTGTGGAGCGCCCTGAGATCTTCGACATGCTCGGCGTGTTGCAACTCGCTGGCATGCGGGCGGCGTACGACGAGATCGTCACGACAGGCGTCAAACGCCAGCACGGCGTCGAGAAGGTGATCGGCGCGCTGCTCAAGGCCGAAATCGCGGCCAAGCACGCGCGTTCGATCAACTATCAGATGGGCATCGCCAAGCTGCCGTTGGCCAAGGAACTGGCCGATCTGGCGCTCGATGGCACGCCGATCAATGCCGGGCTGATTGAGCAGCTCAGCTCCGGCGGCTTCCTGGAGACCAAGCGCAACGTGGTGTTGATCGGCGGTACCGGCACCGGCAAGAGCCATATCGCCATCGGCATCGCGCGCAGCATCATCAGGGCGGGCAAGAAAGCGCGCTTCTTCAACGCCGTCGATCTCGTCAACAAGCTCGAGGCCGAGACCAAGCTTGGACGCGGTGGACGCATCGCCGACGGCATCACCCGTGTCGACCTCCTGGTGCTCGACGAACTCGGCTATCTGCCGTTTGCCCTGTCGGGCGGCCAGCTGCTGTTCCACCTGATCAGCAAGCTTTACGAGCGCACCTCGATCATCGTGACCACCAACCTCGCGTTCGCCGAATGGGCCTCGGTGTTCGGTGATCCGAAAATGACGACGGCACTGCTCGACCGCCTCACACATAACTGCGACATCGTCGAGACCGGCAACGACAGCTGGCGCTTCAAGAACCGCCGCTGATCCCGCCGGGCGACGCCCCAACGCCAGCGCCGAGAATGCCAACGTGCTCGCCACCATCAAGGCGCGGCCTGGAAACACCTGCCCCCGCATCGAGCCCATCCTGCCGGCCGACCTTGACGGCGTCTGCGCGCGTCAGAAAACGCGCTGCCAAGAGTTGGTCCATCACTCTGGACGCCGCCTCACAAAACCAACGTCAAGCTGGGGTCAAAATTGCACTTCGGTCCGGGGTCAAAGTTCCAATCCGATTGACAG
>JAIESR010000068.1 GCA_019745775.1 Xanthobacteraceae bacterium
CGCGTGCCGCTGCATACGCTGCGCGCCGACATCGACTACGGCATCGCCACCGCCTTCACCACCTTCGGCACCTGCGGCGTCAAGGTCTGGGTGTTCAAGGGCGAGATCCTGGCGCACGACCCGATGGCACACGACAAGCGCGCCGAAGAGGCCGCGCCGCAGCGTACGCCGGCCCGCGTCGAGCGCACCGAGCAGAGGGACGCGTAGGACGCCATGCTGCAACCCAAGCGCACCAAGTACCGCAAGGCCTTCAAGGGCCGCATCAGCGGCGCCGCCAAGGGCGGGTTCAACCTCGACTTCGGCTCGTACGGGCTGAAGGCGATGGAACCCGACCGGCTGACGGCGCGCCAGATCGAGGCCGCCCGCCGCGCCATCACGCGCCACATGAAGCGCGCCGGCCGCGTCTGGATCCGCGTTTTCCCGGACGTGCCGATTTCGAAGAAGCCGGCCGAGGTCCGCATGGGCTCCGGCAAGGGCGCGCCCGAGTTCTGGGCGGCGCGCGTCAAGCCCGGCCGCATCCTGTTCGAGCTCGAAGGCGTGCCGGTGGTGGTCGCCAAGGAAGCCCTGGCGCTGGCCGCCGCCAAGCTGCCGATCAAGACGCGCTTCGTCGCCCGCGTCGGCGCCGAAGGTTGAGGGAGGTCGACATGAAAGCCAGCGATCTGCGCCCCAAGACCAAGGACGAGCTCAAGACCGAGCTCGGCAACCTGCGCAAGGAAGCATTCAACCTGCGGTTCCAGAAGGCCGGTGGCCAGCTGCAGAAAACTGCCCGCGCGCGCCATGTGCGCCGCGACATCGCCCGCATCAAGACGGTGCTGGGCGAAAAGGCCGCCGGTTAAGGAGCCATAAATGCCGAAGCGTATCCTGGAAGGCGTCGTCGTCAGCGACAAGATGGACAAGACCATCGTCGTGAAGGTCGAGCGGCGCATTCAGCACCCGATCTACAAGAAGTTCATCCGTAAATCGAAGAAGTATCACGCGCACGACGAGACCAACGCCTTCAAGGGCAAGGTCGGCGACAACGTGCGCATTCGCGAGTGCCGCCCGCTGTCGAAGACCAAGAGCTGGGAAGTTCTGGTCGAGTCGGCGAAGGCCTAGCGGAACGAATTGCAAGGAGGTCGCGGCGGTTGACGTCGCGGAGTTCGAAACATGATCCAGATGCGGACCAATCTCGAGGTCGCCGACAATTCGGGCGCCCGCCGCGTTCAGTGCATCAAGGTGCTGGGCGGCTCGCGCCGCAAGTATGCCAGCGTCGGTGATGTCATCGTCGTGTCGGTGAAGGACGCCATCCCGCGCGGCCGCGTGAAGAAGGGCGAGGTGCACCGCGCCGTCGTCGTCCGCACGTCGTTCGCGCTGCGCCGCGCCGACGGCAGCGCCATCCGCTTCGACCGCAACGCCGCGGTGCTGATCAGCAAGCAGGATGAACCGATCGGAACCCGTATCTTCGGACCCGTGACGCGCGAGCTGCGCGCCAAGAAGTTCATGAAGATCATCTCGCTCGCCCCTGAGGTGCTCTAGCCATGGCCAACAAGCTCAAGATCAAGAAGGGCGACCGGGTGAAGGTCATCACCGGGGGCAGCAAGGGCAAGGTGGGCGACGTGCTGCGGGTGCTGCCGAAAGAGCAGCGCGTGGTCGTCTCCGGCGTCAACATGATCAAGCGCCACACCAAGCCCAGCCGGACCGAGTCCGGCGGAATCATCGAACGCGAGGCCGCGATCCACGTCTCCAACGTGGCCTTGCTGGATCCCAAATCGGAAAAGCCGACCAAGGTCGGGTTCCGGTTCCTTGAAGACGGCCGCAAGGTGCGCATCGCGCGCGCCTCCGGCGAGACCATCGACCGCTAGGAGAACGGGCCATGCCCGCGCGACTGCAAGAGCACTACTCGAAGACCCTGCGCGAGGCGCTGACGAAGGAGTTCTCCTACAAGAACCCCTTCGAGGTGCCGAAGCTGGACAAGATCGTCATCAACATGGGCGTCGGCGAGGCGGTCAACGACCGCAAGGCCGTCGACGGCGCGGTTGCCGACCTGACGGCGATCACCGGACAGAAGCCGGTCATCACCAAGTCGCGCAAGTCGATCGCGACCTTCAAGCTGCGCGACGGCATGGCGATCGGCGCCAAGGTCACGCTGCGCCGCGACCGGATGTACGAGTTCGTCGACCGGCTGATCAACATCGCGCTGCCGCGGGTTCGCGACTTCCGCGGGCTGAACGGCAAGTCCTTCGACGGCAACGGCAACTACGCCATGGGCCTCAAGGAGCAGATCGTGTTCCCCGAGATCGACTACGACAAGGTCGACCAGGTGCGCGGCATGGACATCATCATCTGCACGACGGCGAAGACGGACGCGGAAGCCAGGGCGCTTCTCCGCGGTTTCGACTTCCCGTTCGTGAACTGAGGCCGGAGACCGAAATGGCCAAGACAAGTTCCGTCGAGAAGAACAATCGTCGCGCCAAGATGGTGAAGAAGTTCGCCGCCAAGCGCGCCAAGCTGAAGGCGATGGCGGGGGACGACAAGCTGAGCCCGGAGGACCGCTTCGGCGCCCGGCTCAAGCTCGCCAAGCTGCCGCGCAACTCATCGCCGACGCGCCTGCGCAACCGGTGCGCGCTCACCGGCCGTCCGCGGGCGGTCTATCGCAAGTTCAAGCTGTCGCGCCTAGCGCTGCGCCAGCTCGCCTCGTCGGGCGCCCTGCCCGGCGTGGTGAAGTCGAGCTGGTAACGGGGGACCGTAGACCATGATGACAGATCCCGTCGGCGATTTGCTGACTCGCATCCGCAACGGCCAGTCCGCGCGCCTCGACAGCGTGACCGTGCCGGCCTCGCGGCTGCGGTCCAACGTTCTCGATGTGCTCCAGCGCGAGGGCTACATCCGCGGCTGGTTCGAGGAGGAGCTGCGCCCCGGCGTGAAGGAGCTTCGCGTCGAGCTGAAGTACGACAACGGCCGTCCGGTCATCAAGGAGATCAAGCGCGTCTCCAC
>JAIESR010000007.1 GCA_019745775.1 Xanthobacteraceae bacterium
CTGCACGGCGCCAACCGTCTCGCTTCGAACTCTCTGCTCGAGGCGGCGGTGTTCGGCGCTCGCGTCGCCGACAGCATCGCCGGCACGTCTGCCCCACCGCGCCAGCTGATGCTCGGCCCGGCTCCGACACGTCCAGTGCACAACCTGCCCGCTCCGCGCCGCCGCGCCATCGTCACCGAGCTGCGGCGAACCATGGCGCAGAACGTCGGCGTGGTGCGCTCGGCCACCAGCCTGGAGACGGCTCTGCGCGATCTTGCGCGCCTGCGCGGCGTGGCGATCGGCGACGCTCATGTCTCGGCCATGGTCGAGACGGCGTGTTTCGTCGCCGGCATGGCACTCCTGCGCGAGGAGAGCCGCGGCGGCCACTACCGCTCCGATTTTCCGGCTCCAAAACCCGCGCTGGCGAAGCGCTCGTTGATCGATGCCGTGGCGCTGGAAGCCAATATCGCACGTTTTGCCGCCACGCAGCAGCCGGCAACGGCGGCCGGGTGAATGCGGCTGCAGCCTCACTCTCGAGCAGGTTTCACCACGCCATGTCCTTAGTATCCTTCGCACAGCCCGCGGTCGCGCCCCTCCCCGCACATCTCGTCGATGCCGCCGTGCGCGCAGCCCTCGCCGAGGACCTCGGCCTTGCCGGCGACATCACGACCAATGCGACGGTGCCGGCGGCGGCCAGGGCGCACGCCGTCCTCGCAGCGCGCACGTCCGGCACGGTGGCTGGGCTGCAACTGGCCGCGGCCGCATTTGCCTTGCTCGATCCTGCAACACGCTTCGAGCCGATCGTGGCGGATGGCGCGGGCGTGGCGCCCGGCCGCGCCATCGCCCGCATCGAAGGCAATGCCCGCGCGCTGCTCAGCGCCGAGCGCGTCGCATTGAACTTCATGGGTCGCATGTCGGGCATCGCCACCCTGACCCGGGCCTTCGTCGACTGTGTCGCCGGAACGCGCGCCGCCATCGTCGACACGCGCAAGACGACGCCCGGACTGAGAGCCTTCGAGAAATATGCCGTCCGGTGCGGTGGCGGACAGAACCACCGCACCGGCCTGTTCGATGCCGTGCTCATCAAGGACAACCACATTGTCGCCGCTGGCGGGATCGGCGCGGCCATCGAACGCGCCCGGGCGCATGCCGGCCACATGGTCAAGATCGAGGTCGAGGTCGACACTCTGGCGCAGCTCGCCATCGCCTTGACGTACAAGATCGATGCCGTCCTGCTCGACAACATGACCGTTGCGCAATTGGCCGAGGCTGTTCGCATCGTCGGCGGCCGGTGCCTCACCGAAGCCTCCGGCGGCGTCAGCCTCCAGACGTTGCGGGCCATCGCCGAAACTGGCGTCGATCTGATTTCCGTAGGCGCTTTGACCCATTCCGCCCCGGTCCTCGACCTGGGGCTCGATTTCCAGGCCGCGGAAACGCGAGACGCCGCAGTACATTAATCACGAGGCGACATTTCACTATATTTCGCCATAGTCGGTCCCCATCTGTTGGGCGCACGACCGACGATCAGGGAGGATGAACCATGGCCGGCAATGCCATCGTCGCCATCTGGGGCAGCACCATGCTCGGCGCCATGCTGCTCGCCGGGCTCGTTTCGTTGTGGAAGAACCGCGACTATTCGGTGTGGATGGCGTGGAGCTTCCTGCTGCCGCCGGCACTGTGAGGTGGTCCCGGTTGTTCGGACAGGTTTTCCGCTTGGATAGGTGGATCGTCTGCCGGGGTTAGGCCGCCAAGCGGATCGGCGGCATGGTCTGATGATCGTAGTACGCTTGATCGGGCGTCCTGCCGTCAAGGCTCGAATGCGGACGTCGACGATTGTACCAGTCGAGGTATCGGCCAAGCCGCTCGCGCGCCTCGCTCACGCTGTCGTAGGCGCGCAGGTAGACCTCCTCGTATTTTACCGAACGCCAAAGTCGCTCGACGAACACGTTGTCCCGCCAGGCACCCTTGCCGTCCATGCTGATTTTGATGTCGCGCTTGGCGAGCACGTCGGTGAAGGCTGGGCACGTGAACTGCGAGCCCTGGTCCGTGTTGAAGATGTCTGGCGTGCCGTGCTTCGCCAGCGCTTCCTCAAGAGCCGCGACGCAGAACGACGCCTCCATCGTGATCGACACGCGCCACGACAAGGCGCGCCGCGAGAACCAGTCGATGACGGCGGCGAGGTAGACGAACCCCTTGGCCATGGGGATGTACGTGATGTCCATCGCCCAGACCTCGTTCGGTTTCGTCACGGCAACGCCGCGCAGCAGATACGGGAAGATCTTGTGCCCCGGTTCCGGCTTCGTCGTCCGGGGCCTGCGGTACAAGGCTTCTATCCCCATGCGCTGCATCAGCGTCTTCACACGCCTGCGGCCGACCTTGCTCCCATTGATAGCCAACAGGTGCCGCAACATCCGCGAGCCCGCAAAGGGGTGCTCGGTGTGCAGCGCGTCGATCTGCTTCATGAGTGAGAGGTCTTCCGCCGACACCGGGCGCGGCAGGTAATACACCGTGCTGCGCGCGATGCCGACGATCTCCGCCTGCTTCGTGACGCTCAACGCATGACCACGGTCGATCATCGTTTTGCGCTCAGCAATCCCGCCTTGGTGAGCGCGCCCTCTAAAAAATCGTTCTCCAGCGTCAGCTGGCCGATCTTCGCGTGCAGCGCCTTCACGTCGACGGCGGGCGCAGCGTCAGCCGGGCCGGGGCCGTCGCCGAATACGTCGGCAGCCCCGCCTTCGAGCTGCGTCTTCCACGTCGTCACCTGATTGGGGTGGACATCGAACTGCTCCGCAATCTGCGCGATCGTCCGCTCGCCCTTGATCGCCGCAATCGCCACCTTCGCCTTGAAGGCCGGTGAGTGGTTCCGTCTCGGTCGTCTGCTCATCGGATGCTCCTGATTCCCAGGCACTACCGTGCCCGCTGTCAGGCAGCCGATCCACTCACCCTACCGTCCGAAATTGTGGAGCCAGCTCTAGGTTCGCGGCCGTCACCACGAAATATTCGTCGATCGCAACGAACGCGGCGCTGACTATAAGGCGTTCTGGGATGCC
>JAIESR010000053.1 GCA_019745775.1 Xanthobacteraceae bacterium
CGAAATTCTTTGCCTACAGTGCTTGGCTGATGGCCATCCTCACCGTAGTCCTCGCCGGCAAGGGCGTGTCGGCGCTACAGGAAGCCGGCATCATCGACATTGCGCCGCTTGGCGGCGGGATCCGCGTTTCTATGCTCGGTATCTTCCCGACCTTGCAATCGATGGCGGCTCAGCTCCTGATGTTCATCGCGGTAATCGGCGGGTTCATCCTCAACCGGCGCCGAGCCGCTGCGGCCACCGGCTGATGCAGCCCGAACGCGCGTGTATATTCCTAGGCGAGTGGGTGCGTGCCGAGGCGATCCCGATATGGCGCAAGGCACGTCCTATTTTATTGCAGACTTTCCGATGACGGCTTTATTTCTTCATGCGACGAGCGGACTAGCCCGTTACCTGCGTTCCTGTTAGAGCGTGATCCGTGCGACGCCTGCTGAACATCCTTGCGTATTTGACGATCGCCCTCTCCTTGGGAACGACGGCGACTGCGCATGTGCTGGAGCGACCGGATGTTAGCGCTTCATCCCATGAGGCGCGCGTGGACGAAGTTGCGTTAGGCCATGTACCTGGCGACGCCGACCAAGTGCCTTCTGATAGCGACAAGGGCTATCCTCATCATCACGGTGGTTGCCATGGCGATCACGTCGCAGCGCCGGTCAAGGCTACCAACGCAGCACTGACGCGCGATCTTCGGGTCGCCCCCGTCTTCGCGAGTCATTCCATGCGGCCGCTCTCTACCGCCGATCCGGCGCTGAGGCCTCCCCAAGCCTGAGGATCCGCTGACCTCGCCGGCAATTGCCGCGCGGGGCGAACCCGGTTCGTCAGGAGTTATCATCCATGTATCGTACAATCGCGGCCGTCATGGTCGCGGCGTCCCTTGCCGGTGCGGCCGGGGCGCAAACAACAACGCCGCCCGGCATTCCGGCGGCGACCACTTCGTCACAATCGGCCGATGCGTTCTCGCTCGAGAACGCTCTCGCTGCGGGCGGCATGCCATCCATCCCGTCGGCCGTCCTCGACAACGGCGCGGCATCGGGGGGGAGCGGATCGGCTCCACTTCCGTCGATCGCGGCGGCCACGGCCGGCGTCGATGCCGCGACCGCGGCGCGGCGTGTCGCAGGCTTGCGCCCCAACCCAGAAGTGCAGGCGCAGGTTGAGAATCTTGCGGGGACCGGCGTCTACAAGGGTTTGCGAAGCTCCGAGACGACGGTTGGCGTGGCGCTCCCGCTAGAGTTGGGCGGCAAGCGGCCAGCGCGTGTCGCGCTTGCAACCGCACGCCTCAGTCGCGCGCAAGTCCAGGCTGAAATCGCGAAGGCGGATCTCCGCTTGCGGATTACGCAGCTCTATATCGAAGCCGCCGCCGCCGAGCGCCGTGCCGAAGTGCTGAGCGAGCAGGCAGGGATCGCCAACAACGCGTTCCGGGTCTCAAGCGAGCGCGTCAAGGCCGGCGATGTAGGTCCGATCGAGCAACAGCGCGCCGATGTGCTGCGCATCAATGCGCAGGTCGCAGCCGATATCGCGGCCCGGCAGGCACAGGCGGCGCGTGCAAACCTTGAGACATTGTTGTCGGTGCCGGTGATGGGCCCACTCGATCGCGCCTGGTTCGAGCGGATCGCTGATTACGGACCGCCCCGGCCCGTCGATGTTGATGGGACGCTCGCCTTGGTTGCTGCGGAAGCGGATGTTCGCACCGCGGATGCGCAGGTTCGCGTGGCTCGGTCGTTGCGGGTTCCTGACGTAACGGTCAGCGCCTCCGCCCGCCGACTGGCGGCGACCAACGACACCGCCGCGGTCGTCGGCATTTCGATCCCGATCCCGTTCTTCAACAACGGCAGCGCCTTCGTGGCGCAGTCACGCTCTGAACAGACGCAGGCGATCGCGCTGCGCAACCTCGCCGTGATCGATACCCGGCAACAGATCGCTAGCGCACAAACCGAAGTGGCGAACGCCGCTGCGACCGCGCGAGCGGCGGGCGGGCCGGGACTGGCGGCGGCACAGGAGGCCGCCCGCATAGCGCGGATCGGTTGGACGCAGGGCAAGTTCGACCAGATCGCGCTCCTCGATGCCGAGCGCACGCTTTCACAGACCCGCCAGACCTACGTCGATGCGCTTGCGGCGTACCACGACGCGCAGGCCCGGCTCGACCGGCTCACGACGCCGGCCCCGACGATTTCCGGAGATGATCGATGATGAACGATAAGCGCTTTCTTGGCGGTGCGGCGGCTGTCGCGATCGTCGCCGCACTTGGCGGCTTCGGGATCGCACGCTGGACCGCGAGTGAACCTGCCGCGACCGAAGCGGCAAGCGGCAACACCGCCGCCCCTAAAGAGGAGAAAAAAAACCCCGACACGGTGGCGATGACCGCGCAAGCGGTCCAGCAGGCCGGTATTGCCGTCGAGACGATCAATCCCAGCGGGCTCGGCGCGGAAATCGTAGCGCAGGCGACAGTCAGCGCATCACCGCAAGGCGAAGCGATCGTGACCGCCCGCGCAGGCGGCGCGGTCACGCGATTGATGAAGCGGCTCGGTGATCCGGTGCGTGCCGGCGAAACGCTCGCCGTCGTCGAAAGCCGGGACGCGGCGCAGTTTGCTGCCGATCGCACAGCTGCCGCTGCGAAATCGACGCTGGCGCAAAAGGCACTCGCCCGCGAGCAATATCTATTCCGCCAGAAGGTCTCGGCGCGGGTCGAGCTTGAACAGGCAGAAGCCGAGGCCGCGTCTGCTGTGGCTGAGGCGCGCCGCGCCAGCGTGGCGGCAGGGGCCGCACGGGTGACGTCCGATGGCCGCGGCGTGTTGGTGTCCAGCCCGATTTCCGGCCGCGTTACCTCGGAGAACGTAAGCTTGGGCGCCTTTGTCCAGCCCGAGACCGAGCTGATGCGCGTCGCCGATGCGTCGAAGATACAGGTCGAGGCCGCGGTCGGACCGACCGATGCACAGCGGCTATCGCCCGGCGATCGGGCGATTATCGAATTGCCCGACGGCCGAACCGTGGAAGCACGGGTGCGCGCCGTCACGCCTGGCCTCGCCAATGACACGCGCTCGGCGACTGCTGTCCTCGATGTGACGGGCAGCCTTCAGCCAGGGCTCGCGGTGCGCGTGCGGCTCCTACCGAGCGGAGGCGGCACGACTAGCAATGCGATCGTGGTGCCGGAGGATGCGGTGCAGACGCTCGAGGGGCGTGACATCGTGTTCGTGCGGACCGCGCGGGGCTTCAAGGCTCAGACCATCACGATCGGACAACGCAGCAACGGCCGGGTCGAGATCCTGAAGGGTCTCGCGGCAGGCAGCCAAGTCGCAACCAAAAACGCATTTCTGCTCAAGGCCGAACTCGGCAAGGGCGCGGGCGAGGAAGAATAGATCATGATCGCAAATCTCATGGCGCTCTCCGT
>JAIESR010000069.1 GCA_019745775.1 Xanthobacteraceae bacterium
TGCACCACAGTTTGTATGTCCGGTTTCTCGACCGGAGCAGGGGGCTTCTATAGTGTCAGCGGTCCGGCTGCGCGGTCCGGCAACAATCGCCCGGCCGAAGATCATGCAGCTCTTCGACCTCATACGTTCGTTTCCCGACCAGGCCAAGCTCGCGCTCGGCACGCGCGGCGTCGTTGGGGCGACTATGGCGGGCGCCGTCGGCCTGCTGTGCTGCGCTATCTCCATGGCCGGCATCGCGCTCGGGTTGCATGCCGGTTGGGCGCTCCTGGTGCTGGCGCTCAGCACGACTGCCTTCGTCGTTGCAGGCCTGGTCCTGATCCTGTTGGTCGGCCGCGCCTCGATGGAGCACCAGCGGCAGCGACAAGCCGCCGAAGATGCTCGCGACCTCCTGCAGGAGACGATCGACAGCCTGCCGGCGGGCGTCGTGGTCTACGACCAGGATGAACGGCTGGTGATGTTCAACGCTGCCGCCGTGGCCTCGACGCCGTTGCTCAAGCGACCCGGTATCATCGGCATCTCCTACGAGGAACTGGCGCGCGAAACGGCGAAGCTGTCGAAGGAATTCGGCGCGCCGCTCGAGAACACGGCGGACGAATGGATCACGCGTTTCCGAAGCAAGGGAACGCGGCTGATGCGCCAGGCGGTCGGCGAACGCTGGTTCGAATGGTCGGAGAAGCTGACGCCCTCCGGCCGGACGGTCGGGCTCAGAGTCGACGTCACCGATCTCAAGAAGCAGGAACTGGAGATCGAACGCACGCGCGACCTCCTTCAGGAGACGATCGATGCGTTGCCGGCCGGCGTCGTGCTCTACGACAAGGATGAGCGGCTGGTCATGTTCAACAAGGCCGCGGTCGCCATCGCACCCCACATCGCCGAGCCTGGCGCCATCGGCAAGACCTACAGCCAGATGGCGTACCATACCCAGCATGCTCTCGATGACCAGGGAACGCCGCGCACTGAAGGCGCCAAGGAGTGGGTCGCGCGGTTTCGCTCCAAGGGCATACGACACCTGCGGACGGCGCCGGGCGGCCGTTGGATCGAGTGGATGGAAAAGGGCACCAGCAGCGGCGGCACCGTGGGCCTCAGGGTCGACGTCACCGAATTCAAGAACAAGGAGCTTGAAGTCGAGCGGGCCCGGGCCGAGTACCAATCGCTGGTCGATTCGCTGTCCGACATGGTCTACGCGGTCGATTCGAGGGGCGTCTTCACCTTCGCCAGCGCTGCCGCCATCGACCTCCTGGAAGTGCCGGCTGCCGAGGTGATCGGCCGGCGCTTTGCCGATTTCCTCGAGGCCGAGGATCTGGAGCGCATCAGCGCCGAAGCCCGTGCCTACCGGCGGACGACGGACGACAGGGTGCGCCACACCAACCTGCGCCTGAAGCGGGCGGACGGTTCGATCCGGCACATGGAATGCCGCTATCGGCGGCCGCCGGGTGGCGGCCGCGCGGTGATGGCGGTCGGCGTGATGCGCGACGTCACCGAGCGTGTCGAGCTCACGGCGCGGTTGGAACAGCACATGGGGGAGGTCGAGCATGCCCGCGCCGACTATCAGGCGCTGCTCGATTCCATCGGCGACGTGGTGCTCAAGGTCGACCCCCACACGAACCGGGTGGTCTTCGCCAATGTCGCCGCTGCGGAACGATGGGGTCTGCAGATGGTCGGTGCCGATGCGTTTGATCACATCGTCGGCGAGGACAGGAATCAGGTGGCCGCGGCCATCCGGGACGGCTTGGCCGGCAGTCAGCCGCAGCTCGTGCAGTTGCACTATCGCGTCGTCACGGCGGCCGGCGACCTGAAGCACGTCGAAGCCAACTGCCGCAAGGTCTGGGATCCCGACGGCAAGTCGCTCATCGTCGCCATCGTGCGCGACATCGAGGACCGCGTGCGGCTGGAGCGCCGGCTCGCCGAGGAGATGGGGCGTCTGCGCTCGATCGTCGAATCAATCGGCGCCGGCGTCTTGCTGACCGACCGCGATCTCAGGGTCATCGTGGTCAACCGGGAGGTCTTGAACGTCAACGGCGTGACCGAAGAATACCTGCTCGGCCGGTCGTTGACCGAGACCATCGGCACCGCTCTCGACATGGAAGTCTACCGGCAATGGCTGGCCGGCGAGCAGGTATACCCGGTGAGGTATGCGCGCTCGCTCGTCGATGCGTCGGGCCGGCATCGGGTATTCAGCATGACGGCGAGCCCGATCATCGATTCGTCGGGGGCGGTGCGCCAGATCGCCTTCCTCGGCGTCGAGGAAACCGAGCGGCGCGAGGCCGAGCACGCTTTGTTCGCCGCCGAGCGTCTGACCACGGTCGGCGAAATGGCCGCCACGGTGGCCCACGAGCTCAGCCAGCCCTTGCAGGTGATCGACCTTGCTTGCCACACGGCCCGGGACGAGCTGTCCGATGTCTTCGAGCGCGGCGGTACCATCGATCCGGTGTTCCTGGCCGCCAAGCTCGAGCGCATCGGCCATCAGGTCGAGCGCGCCACGCGCATCGTCGGCGACCTCAGGGCTTTCATGCGCGGCGCCGGCGCCGGCGACGACGCCGTTCCGTTCCGTATCGCCGACGCGGTGCGCGGCGCCGTCGATCTCACGACCCATGGCCTGCGGCAGCAGCAGACGATGGTGTCGGCGTCCCTGCCGGCCGACCTGCCCGCCGTCATCGGCCATATCGGCCGGCTCGAGCAGGTGCTGGTCAACCTGATCAACAATGCGCGTGATGCCGGCAGCCGCACCATTTCCATCGCCGCCAGCGCCGTCGAACGCGACGGCCGCCCGCTGGTGCGCATCGCGGTGGAGGATACCGGACCGGGCATCGCGCCCGACGTGCTGCCGCGCCTGTTCGTGGCCTTCGTCACCACCAAGGAGCGCGGCAAGGGCACCGGGCTCGGCCTGCGCATCTGCCGGCGCATCGTCGACGAGATGGACGGCTCGATCTCGGCCGCCAATCGAGCCGAGGGCGGAGCGTGCTTCGAGATCCTGCTGCCCGCTGCGATAGTGGCTGATTAACCGGCTTCACTGGCCCGCTGCGCATATGACGGTATCGCCATGTATGACTGAAATGACTGTGGTACAAATAGATAACTATGGTATAGATTGGTCGCTTCATGAGGGAGCGGCAAATGTTTAACGTTCGAGACACCGAGTTCGTCCCCGGCTTTCATGTCACAGAGCCCGTGGAGGAGGTGCCCGGCTTCCGTGTCGGTGTTGTAGAAGATCCGCCCGGATTTCGCGTGGCGCACGATGGTCCCGGCGCGATTCCGTGATTGCCAAAGAAGCACTCGGAGGTTCGTGGATTCCTCCAATATCGTGGAACGTTCCATATGACGGCATCGCGCCCGATTTCTTCGGCGGCTTTCCACAGCGCAGCCGCGACGCACCTGCGCCATCGTCTGATATACGAACGGCGGATTACTGTTCGCGCGTTATCGCGAACTGCAAGGATCGTTGTTCCGGCATTTATGCGGACAAGGGCGGAAACCTAGGATTCTCTTGGATGCGCAAATGTATTCGGGACTG
>JAIESR010000109.1 GCA_019745775.1 Xanthobacteraceae bacterium
TCCGGCTTGAGGCTGCGCGGGCGGTAGCGGCGGTGCGGCGGCCTGCTGTGGCGGCTGCGGCTGTTGCGCCGGCGATTGTTCCGCCTGCGGCGGCGGCTGCGACTGCGGCTGTTGCGGGGGCGGCGCCGGCGGGGGCGCGGCAGCGCCCTTGGCCAGCGGCGATTTCTGTGCGCTCCCCTTCGGCGCGGCTTTGCCGCGCTCGTTCGCGCGCTCGGCGAGTTCTGCCGCCATCAAGGAGAGCTCGTCCGTATTCACCGAACCTTCCTGGCGCGCGTTCCGGCGTTCGTTATGCTCGACGTCGACAACGAAGCTGTTGTCCTCGCGGAAGGTGCGCACATCGACGCGCGCACTAAACGTAAACCGCACCAGCGCCGAATCGATGTCGCTCTCGCTGTCGATCGATTCGATCATCGGCGGCAGCGTCGCCTTCACGTCCGCGAGGTCGAAACGCAAGGCCCCGTCGAAGGTCAGCGTGAGCTTCTCGCGGGTGTTATCCGCCGAAACGCCAATCAGTTCCGGCAAATCGAAGACGTAGCGCGTGAAGGTCGGCTGGGTGATCGCGCGCACCCGGACCTGCACCGCTTTCTGCTGCTGCGCCAGCGCGCGCTGCGAGCGCTGGCGCCGTTCGCCCTCGCGGGCGCGCCTGGCCAGTTCGTCGATGACGTCGCGCGGCAATCCGGGCGGCAGCCCGACCCAGGTGTCCGGCAGCAGGTCGACGAACAGCCGCTCGCCGGCCGCCATCGAACTCAGCGTCACCTTCCTGGCGAGCGCGACACGGATGCCTTTGCCGTCGGGATCCCGGCGCGCGACACTGATATAGCCGCCGCCGTGCTGCGCGATGCGATCGATCGAGACTTCAACCGGCCGGGGGAAATTGATGGTGAGAATGTTGTTGGCGAGACGGACCTGGGCCTCGATCTCGTCTTGGAATTTGAACAGGAGACGCGCGAAGCCGTTTTCGGCGGTGGTGGTCACCTCCCCCTTCAGCGGCGCCTGCGCGGCCGCGCGCGACGCGCCCCCCGCCCACAACGGCAACGCGATCAGGAGGGCGATGAGATGCACGGCAGGTCCGCCAGCCCGCCACGCCGTACGCAACACATTACACACGCGACTAAAACCTTCTGGTCGAAGCACCAGCCTTCTGGTCGAGGCGGCCGCCGCACGCCCGCTGAACTGCCAGACTAGGACGCGGCGTTTAACGCGGCCTTAACCGTGAGAATTAAGGTGCAAATGAATTGCGCGGAAACCGCGGCGCCAAGCCCGCCGCTATACCCGTCATCCTGAGGCGGCCGGCGCAGCCGGCCCTCGAAGGACGACGGCCCGGCTGTTGCAACACCATGGCCGTGCATCCTTCGAGGCCCGCTTTCAGCGGGCACCTCAGGATGACGGGTTAAGGGTGGCCGTCATGCACCGTCAATTCGTCGTCGGCTGACCATTGATCTTGGGCAGTTCGGCCGGCGGCTTGTCCTTGGCCCGGCTCGCCAGCTCGACCGTCAACCGCTCGGCCGCTTCCGGCGACATCTGCGCCATGATGTCGGACATGCGCCGCGGATTGATCTGGGTGGCCACGTCGAGCAGGATCCTGAGATCGAGCCGGTCGAACACGCGGGCGGCGTCCTTCGGCTTCATGTTCTCGTACATCGTGACGAGGTTCTTGACGCGCGCGGTTTCGTTCTCGTCCTTGGCGCGCACGATCTCGTTGATCTTGGCTTCGAGCTGCTTGAGATGAGCGACGCGGCTTTCGAGTCGTTTCTCGGCGGCGAGCACAACCGCCTCACGCGCCTCGAGTTCTTTGGCGCGCGCGTCGAGCTCGTTACGCCGCTCCGAAAGGCGCTCCAGCACCGCGCGCTCGGCGGCCGACAGGATGCGGCCGCCGTCCAGCGGGACCACGGTGCCGGCCGGCGTCGGCGGCGGTTCCTTCGGCGCGGGCTTGGCCTTCGCCTTCGGGTCGCCCTTCTGCTCCGGCTTGGGTTCAGGCACCGAACCGGTGGCGTCCGGGAAATTGAACATCTGCTGCGCCCAGGAACGCTGCTTCGAGTCACGCGACGGCAGCGGCACCGCGTCGGTCGCCGTGGCGCCCTTCGGCGTCGCCGCCGGGCGTTGCGGGACCGTCCCGGTGATGTCGCCGTCGTCGGTGCTCGCGAGCGTGTATCCGCCGTTGAAGATCAGGCCCGTCGACTTCAGGACGAACAGCGCCGTGGTCGCGACCAGCACGACCGGGATGATCCTGAAATCGCGGAGGAGGCGGTTCATGCGGCGGCCGCGCCCACGCGCTCGCGCAGCCGGTCGGCGAACGAGCGCGCCGCCGCCGCCACCGCTTTCGGATCGGGCGCGGTCGCGGCCGAGGGTACATCGTGCAGCGAACGCGCCGCCACCACGACGCGCGACAGGCGCGTCAGCACGACGTCGGCCGCCGAGATTTGGCGATCGAGCTCGACGCAGCAGCGCTCGGCGGAGCGCACCCGCTCGCCCAACGTCGCATCGTTCTCATGCGCGGCCCGCTTGAGCTCGGCCACCGCCCGCTCCGCGATCTCGGTGGCGGTGACCAGTTCGCCAATGGTGCCACGCAATGATTGCTCGTCGGCGCGCAGCCGTTCCAGCCGCCGGTTGAGCATGTAGCAGTAGCCGATGGTCACCATCAGCAGGATGGCGACCAGGATCTCGATCATCAATCCGAAGCTCACGGGACTTCTCTCCTGTTTGGCGGTGCGGCTGTCGTCGCCACATCCGTTCCTTCGAACATCGCCAGCGTCGTGCGCGGCTTGCGCAGCGGCTTGCCGACGCGTACCGCGACGCGATCGCCGACGCGACCCATGCGCCCTTCGGTCAGGATCACGTCGCCGCAGCGCACCGCGACATTGGCGTCGGGCTTGATCTCCAGCGTCAGCGTGTCGCCGACCTCGAGCCGCATCAGTTCGCGCAACGGCAGCTTCGCCTCATAGAGCACCGCCTCCACCGCGATCTCCGCCTGCCCGATCTCGGTCGCCAGATGGTTTTCCCAGATCGGATCGCGGCCGAATTTCTCGCCCATGAACATCTGCAACAGAACGTCGCGGATCGGCTCGATGGTCGCATAGGGCAGCAGCAGCTCAACGGTGCCGCCGCGGTCTTCCATGTCGATGCGCAGACGCACCAGGATCGCGGCATTGGCCGGCCGCGAGATCGCGGCGAAGCGCGGGTTGGTCTCGAGCCGGTCGATGTTGAACTTGACCGGCGACAAAGGCTTGAAGGCGAGCTCGGCGTCGGCGAGAACGACCTCGATCATGCGCTTGACGAGATTGGATTCGATCGTGGTGTAGGGCCGGCCTTCGATCCGGATCGCGGTCTGGCCGCGGCGGCCGCCGAGCAGCACGTCGATGATCGAATAGATCAAACTGGAATTGACGGTGATCAGCCCGAAATTGTCCCACTCCTCGGCCTTGAATACGCCGAGGATCGCCGGCAGCGGGATCGAGTTGAGATAGTCGCCGAAGCGCACCGAGGTGATGCGATCGAGCGACACTTCGACGTTGTCGGAAGTGAAATTGCGCAGGCTTGTCGTCATCAGCCGGACCAGCCGGTCGAAGACGATTTCGAGCATCGGCAGACGCTCGTAGGAGACCATCGCCGAATCGATGATCGC
>JAIESR010000112.1 GCA_019745775.1 Xanthobacteraceae bacterium
TTTGATAATAATAGGTATGTTAAGTTGATTATGCATGAGCTTCATCGGATATGCACATGCTGATAATACAGTTATCACATGTCCGTATTTGCCTCTCTTTATAAGGTGGCGTATGCTCGGCGCCGATGGAACGCGCTGCGCCGATCGATGAAACCGCCCTGGTGACGGGGGAAAGCGGAGCGCCCGCGCCAGCTGCGTCGGCCGACGATCTGTCGTGGGCGGTCGTGCAGATGCACGCGGGAGAACGCGTCGTCGTCAACGAGGCGCTGATTGCCGCCTATCAGGCCGCGTCGTCGCCCCACAGCATCCGCGCCCTCAAGTCCGACCTCGAAGCATTCGATCTCTGGTGCCGGCGCCACAACCGGGTCGCGTTGCCAGCGAGCCCTGAAACCGTGGCGGACTATCTCGACGCTCGCGCCGAGAAGGGGAGCAAGCCGGCTTCGCTCGGCCGCTACAAAGCGTCGATCGCCAAAATCCACATGCTGCTCGATCTCAAGGATCCAACGCCGGCGTCGCTGGTGAAACTCCGGTTGCAGGCGATCCGTCGTCGTCTCGGCACCGCGCAGAAGCAAGCGCGGCCGCTGCGCTTCAAGGGACCGGTACGCAATGTCGAACGTGACGAACCCCGCGGGCTGAATGTGCGGGCGCTGCTTGAGTGCTGCGCGGAGGATCTGCCGGGCCTGCGCGATCGCGCACTGCTCTCGGCCGGTTACGATACCGGCCTGCGGGCCTCGGAGCTGGTCGCGATCGAGGTCGAGCACATCATCGAGGCGATCGATCCCGACGCGCGGCTGCTCAGCATCCCGCGCAGCAAGGGTGATCAGGAGGGGGAGGGGGCGACCGCCTATCTGAGCCCGCGTACGGTGCGTGCGATTGCGGCTTGGTTGGAGGCGGCCGGCATAGGGGAAGGGGCGGTGTTTCGCCGCGTTAATGTGCGGCGATACAAGGCGAAGGCGGCGGTGCGCGGGCGATCCATCGATAGCATCTCGGGGCGAGAAAGCTGGGATCTGCGCAAGACACTGTCAAAATCTGCGGTGCCTGCGCGGGTCGAGTATGATGTGGGGGAGGGCGCGCTGCATCCCGCATCGGTTGGCCCGATCTATCGGTCGATGATCCAGCGCGCGTTCGACTGTGGAGCTCTGGCCGATCTCACCGCCGACGACCTGGTCCGGCTGCTCAAGGGGATCAGCGCGCATTCGACGCGCGTGGGGCTCAACCAGGACCTGTTTACCAGCGGCGAGGATCTGGCCGGCATCATGGACGCGCTGCGGTGGAAATCTCCACGCATGCCGCTTGCCTACAACCGCAACCTGGCTGCGGAGCAGGGGGCAGCCGGAAGGCTGATGGTCAAGCTGGGATGACCAGGTTGCTCCCCGTCTGGTCAAGACCGTGGGGTACCGCCTACCCATGAAATCGACTCGGCGCCTTCTATCGCCCAGCGAATTAGCCGCGACCTTGGGACAGGAAGGAGAAGTTTCGCTTTACGTTGCGGACACCTGACCGCGACCTCGACACAGATTGTTGCAGGCCGTTTCGCTTCGATCCTTCGTTCTATTATACTTCGTCCACGACAACACCGGAAACTAGCTGCAACAGTGCGCGCCCTTGCCATCGATCTGAATCGGCGGACAGGGAACAGTTCCATACGAACAGAACACACAGCAATCGCCGGGCTTGGGCCGAAGCATAGCGTTGCAGCCAGTACAGTCGTAGAAAAACTGGCAGGCGTTCGTTGGCATCTGCTCGGTCGTCATCGTGCCGCACTCGGGACAGGTGATCGTCGAACTTAGCTCCGGGCTGATGTCAGACATAGACATAGCCCAGCCAGAGCAGGATGGCACCGATCAGCAGGCCGGCAAGAGTGATGAGCCGCGTGACGCGAGAGGTGCATGCGGCGTCCGATGCGCAGCGCGCTGCCGCCGCTTGCTGACGAACGAGAAGTGCGGCGCCTGCAAGGAGGCATAGTGCGCCGATCGCAAGGAGCGCCACGCGATAGGGGAGCGCGGCCATGGCGATTCCGGCCAGCCATGCCGATCCGATACCGACTGAAGCCAGCAGCATCGGCAGGGCACAGCAAGCTGCAACGCCGAAACCTGCCGCGATTCCTCCGAGAGTGAGAGACGCGGTTCCCAATCCCTTCGGCGAATGTGGATTGGAAGAAGGTTCAGACATGGCGACTCCTTGAGACCGGTGCGATCCTAGCCTAGTGTCTGTAGCTACTACAGACTCAAGGGAAATTTGATGATGGCGACGTCCGGTACCACGATCCCGATCGGCGAACTCTCGCAGCGCACGGGCTGCAACATCGAGACGATCCGCTATTATGAACGCATCGGTGTCCTCCCGGTACCGCTGCGCCGCGGGCGATACCGCGCCTATTGCCCGTCGGATGTTCGGCGACTGTCGTTCGTGCGACGTGCGCGCGAACTGGGCTTCCCGATCGACGCGGTGCGAGCGCTGTTGGCACTTGCCGACGGGGGCGTTGCCTCGTGCGCGCAGGCGCGCGATCTGGCGAGCAAGCATCTGCGGGATATCCGCCTGAAAATCGCCGACCTTCGCCGTATGGAACAAGTGCTCGGCGACACCGTCGCCGCCTGCGAAGCCGGCGACACCTTGGGCTGTCCCTTGCTAGAAACGCTTTGCACTGCAGAAGCGCGGTAGACCCGGAGGCTGTCCGGATCAGGTCAGCCGACCGACTGCGACGCAAGGTCCTTCACGGCGTCGCGCTTGGCGGCCGCCGTCTTGCGCTCGGAATATCGATCGACGAGTTGATCCGCATGACCCCGGGTAAGAACAGTGAACCGAACCAGTTCCTCCATCACATCGACGATGCGATCATAATAGCTGGACGGCTTCATTCGCCCCGCTTCGTCAAACTCCTTGAACGCCATCGCGACGCTCGACTGGTTGGGGATCGTGAACATCCGCATCCAGCGACCAAGCAGCCGAAGCGTGTTGACGGCATTGAACGACTGCGATCCGCCTGACACCTGCATGACAGCGAGCGTTCGGCCCTGTGTCGGCCGCATGCCGCCGAACTCCAGTGGAAGATGGTCGATCTGGGCCTTCATGATGCCGGTGATCTGGCCGTGCCGCTCCGGGCTGCACCACACCTGACCTTCCGACCACAAGGAATGCTCGCGCAATTCGTGGACGGCGGGGTGGTCATCGGCCTTCACCTGATCGGGCAATGGCAAATCGCTTGGGTCGAATATTCGCACCTCGGCGCCGAACAGGATCAACAACCGTGCCGCTTCCTCGACAGCAAGCCGGCTGAACGACCGCTCGCGGAGCGAACCGTAGAGCAGCAGGATGCGCGGCGGATGATCGAGCGAACCGAGCCCCGTCGCGAAATCAGGGCGAATCACGTCGCGATCGAGCGCCGGCGTGAAATCGGGGTCGGCAAGGATACGAAGACGTGACATCAGGCAATCCGCTTGGAGAGGAAGGCGGCGCTCGCCGGGCACAGCGACCGAAACTCGGCCGATCCGGTTATGGCGTCGGGCGCATCGGCAGGGTTGGCCATGACATAGCCATGCCGCCGGAAGAACGGTTCGGCCGTGGTGGTCAGCAGATAGAGGGAAGCAACGCCTTCCTCGGTCGCCGCCTGCTCGATCGCGCCGAGAATGGCAGTGCCCATGCTG
>JAIESR010000147.1 GCA_019745775.1 Xanthobacteraceae bacterium
CCGATAACAAAAGCGAGCCAGGTCGGTGCGCCGCTCGCTTCGGGCGCGGACGTGTTCTGTTGAGCGACCACGGTTTGACCGGCGGTCGTCTCGTGCACCGGAATTTTCGGCGACGCCGAAACTCCGGGAGATTGGGTTTGAGCTGCGGTTTGAGCGACTGCCGTGCGACCGGCTTTCAGCTCTTCGACCGCTTGCTCTAATGCCCGGATGCGCTCGTCGTAGCGCCTCAGGGTTTCTGGGACATTGTCATTGACAGGAGAAGAAGGATCTTCCACGGTCTGACCTCCAAATAGGGACTTATTGAGTTGCCGTCAGGAAATTGACGTCAGCGAATTCTTCCGACCCGGACTTACACGATGAGGAAACGATCCTCAGTGCCGGGTGTTCTCAGAGTGCGTGCTGGACGCAGGAGAGCTTGGTTTTAGATTTCCTCTGGGAAGAAAGAACGAACAGGTAACGGAGCCTAGATATTGAGAAATTCGGTTGGCGGATTGCAGCGCATGTAACAAGCCCTTTGATGAAACAGTTTGAGGTTTCGTCCTGAATTAGCTCTCAGACAACCTTACTGGAATAAGCTCAGGCACTGAGTCGGGAAAGCCCGCCGGGGGTTTTCGGGGTACTGAGAAGACATTTTCAGCTGGTGGTGTATCCGAGCTGCTTACGGAAATCTCAGGCGGATGAGCTTCTGCGAGGTTCGCGCACCTCACGCAAAAGTGGTCGGCAATCCGTGAAGACCGGTGATTTCGCCGGAAGTAAGGAGCTTTAACTATAGTATGTAATAAAAATGCATTTAAAAAAACAGGCAGAAGGAGGGGCATTAGCGCTCCCTCCTTCCGCCTGAAAGCAGTTGAACAGTTCGACCGGCGCCGGTCGAACTGTTCGCTCTGCCGATGGTCAGTCGACGTACGTCCCGCGCGGCGGCTCTTGCGCACCCATGGCGCCGAACCAGCGGTCGTAGATGCGCCGCCAGCTGCCGTCCGACTTCATCTGCACGAGCACCGCGTTGACGAAGCGGACGAGATCCGCCTGATCACGCGAGATGCCGATGCCGTAAGGTTCTGCAGTGAAGGATGTGCCGACGACACGTGCGAACGGATCCTGGCGAGCGAGCCCGGCCAGAATCACGTCGTCCGTGCTGATGGCGTCCACCTGGCGCATCTGGAAGAGCACCAGACAGTCGGTGAACTCGGTCGTCTCGACCAGAATCGCATGCGGGTTGGCAGTGACGATGTTCTTGGCGCTGGTGGACCCGCGCGGCGCGCAGATGCGACGTCCGGAGAGGTCGGCGATGGACCGCGCCGTCGAGTCTCGGTGCACGAGAATCTTCTGGCCGGCCATGTAGTAGACCTCGCTGAAGTGGATGTCGTTCTTGCGCTGGGCGTTGATGGTGAAGGTCGAGATGACCATGTCCACCCGCCCTTGCTGGATCAGCGGAATACGGTCGGCCGATGCCACCGCGACGAATTGGATGCGGCGCTCGTCACCGAAGATCGCGCGGGCCATGGCCTTGGCGATGTCGATGTCGAAGCCCTCCAGCTCGTTGGTGAGCGGGTTGAGATAGCCGATGCCGTACTTGTCCTGCGACACGCCGACGATGAGACGTCCGCGTTCCTGAATACGCCGCATGGTGCTGCCGTCCGGCATGGCGCCGGGACGCGGCAGGCTGGCCAGGGGACGCAGGCTGGCGGTCACGTCAGGTGCGGCGGATGCCGCGGGGGCGACGGCGAGCATGGCGGTGAGCGCGATGGCGCCCAGTGCCTTGAGCATGGTGTTGAAAGCTCTCATCTGTGATCTCCAGCGGTTAGACGCGGTATTCATTGATGCGGGGCGTCAGACCGAAATAGGTCAGCGCCGCGACCAAGAGCGAGATGATGACGAACGCCCAGTCCAGGAAACGCAGGTTGCCCTCGGCGCTCGCGATGGAGGCGTCGAAGGTGGCTTGCGCTCGGTTCAGGTTGGCACTCAACACCCCGGTGAAGGCGTCGAACGAATGCTGCGCCTCGGTAGTGCCGTTGCCGAGGGCGAGATTGACCGCTTCCTGGCGGCGTCCTCCCTTGTCGAAGGTGCGGATGCGAGCATCCTGTTCCAGGTAGACGCGCAGCGCACTCAGCGCCGCAATCACCTGCTGACGTTCCGGCGACCCGACGGGAGCGGCGGCCAGCTCGTTGGCGAAGAGCCCGCTGAAGCGGACATTGCCGCGCGCCGCCTGGTCGATCATCTCTTGCGTGAGATCGGCAGGAGCAAGACGCGCAACCTTCTCCTTCATGCTCGTCTCGTAGCGAGCGCCGGCGCCAAGCGCGATCAGATAGAGGCTCTGGTCGGTCTTGGTGTCATAGGCGGTGCCGCGAGCGGTCAGCCAGTTGTAGGCTGACGCGAACGACTGTTCGCGAGCCGAGGCGAGATTGCCGCCCACCGAGATCATGCTCACCATGCTGTAGCCGGTGACGGCGACAACAAGAGCGGACGCCGCGATGAGAGGCATGTTGAAGGTGCGGCGCATGCGGCGGCTCAGGAACATCTGCATGTAGCAGAGCACGAGCAGCAGCGCCACGCCGCCGCCGCCGATCAGAGCGAAACGCATGGTCGTCCCGCTCTTGAAGGAAGCGTACTCGCTGTCCAGCTGCCGGACATTGAGCTGGTCGATCGACTGCGTGAGCGGCAGCATGGTGTCATGCAGCATGACGGACGCCATGCGCAGGTAGGCTGCGCCTACCGGGTAACCCATGCGGTTGTTGGTGCGAGCCGCTTCCACCATGCCGGTGTAGACCTGCACATGATTCATCAGCTGCTCGATTGCGGACTGTTCGTCGCGCCCGAAGCTGATGTTCATGGCCGCATTGGTGAGCTGTTCGCTCAGTTCACGGCGGATGGTCTCATACCTCTGGCGCGCTGCCGCGCCGGAGTCGGCGCCGCCGGCCAGGAATTCCTGGGTGGCCAGCGCGTCCATCTCCAGGAGCTTGACGCGCACGGTCTGAGCCGTGACGATGCTGGGAACGGCGTCGCGCGCGATCGTGTTGAGCGACGAGCGCGCAGTGGTGACGCCGAGATAGCCGGCAATCGCAAAGCCGATGGCCAGCAGGAAGACGAGCCCCATGCCCAGGCGAAGCCGGCCCGGGGTAGTGGCGGTCAACCCGCGGATGCCACTGGATGTGTTGAGAGTGGTTGGCATTCTGTATCCCTTCGCACGTTCAGAGATTGATGGAGGAGATGATGACGACGGTGTATTCGCCGATGCGAATCTTGTCGCCCACGGCGAGCTCACGCTCTTCGCCGGCGGCGACAGCCTTGACGGCTCCGTCGCGTTCCACTTCGGTGCCGTTGGCCGAGTCGAGGTCGCGCACGGTCACCTTGTCGGCATGCCGGGTGATGATCATCTGACGGCGCGAGATGCCCTCGTCGCCATCGATGGTCAGGCTCAGCACGGCCTTGTTGTTGGGGCGACCGATCAGCGACTCCTCATCGAAGAGTGAGTGCTTGCGCGGGCGCCCGCCGTTGACGATCACTTCCACGTCGATGCGCGCGTTGCCGGCCGGCACCGCAGGCGGTGAGGCAACCGGGACGGCCGGAGTGGTCGCGGCGACCACCGGGTCGGCAGGCGGCACTTCTCCACCCGTATTGTTGACGAAGTCGTAGCCGCAGACCCCGCAGAACTGTGCGGTGCCGTCACGGTGTTCGCTGCACTTCGGGCA
>JAIESR010000124.1 GCA_019745775.1 Xanthobacteraceae bacterium
TCACCCCGTCGTGTCCAATCCAACGGAATCACGATCAGGTCTTGCCGTCGAGCGAGTTTTTCAGCAGCCTGCTAGCCCAGAACCCGCGAAGCCAGCCAGTCAGCGCGTAGTCGCTTGCGGTATGTCAAACCCGCCGGTGCCGTAGACGTGCATGGTGACCATGTTTCGCAACTCCCCGGATGGCGATCTGTCATGATCAAAGACCTTCTCGTGAATCTCTCGCTGGGCGGCCCGCGCGACCAGGCGGCCGAGTTCGCCGTATCTGCGGCAGCAACGCTGGACGCTCACCTTACCGGGCTCGCATTTACCTACGAGGCGTTCTTTCCGGCGTTCGAATTGGCACCCATACCGGCCGACCTCATCGAAATGCAGCGCCAGGAGAACGAGCAACTCTCGGCTGCTGCTATCGACAGGTTCAATGAGTTCGCGCGCCGAAATGGGAGGTCTGTCGAAACTCGCAACATCGACGTCAATTCCGCCGCGGCACCCGACATATTTGCGCGCATCTCGCGGCGCTTTGACCTCGCGATCGTTTCGCAGCCACGGCCCGACAGTTCGGGTAGCGACGCGATGCTCGTTGAGGCGGCGCTGTTCGGCTCCGGCAGGCCTGTGCTCATTGTTCCATACATCCAAGAAAACGGATTGAGGCTCGAGAGAGTGATGGTCTGCTGGGACGGCAGCCGCGCCGCAGCACGCGCAACGGCGGATGCTCTGCCTCTACTGGCGAAGGCCAGGACGACGGAAGTCGTCACGGTGACCGACGGCTCTATCGACCAGGATGAAATTCCAGGGATCGATCTCGCCAAGCACCTCGCACGACACGGTATCGAAGTCGAACTCAAGCGGCTCGTGCGCGGCGACATCGAAATCGCGGATGTCATCCTGTCACACGCCGCCGATACTTCCGCCGATCTGATCGTGATGGGCGGCTATGGTCATTCCCGCTTGCGTGAATTTGTGCTCGGTGGCGTCACGCGTGGCCTGTTGAAGTCAATGACCGCACCAACGCTCATGTCGCACTAATGACGATCGCGAATTCGATGGCGTCCACGGCCGTTGCCGGCGCCGTGTTCCTGATCTTCTTGGCGACGCTCGCCGACGGCACTGCGCGTGCCCAGGACGACGTTGAGCGCGGCCGATCACTGGTCACTAAGCTCTGCGGTGAATGCCACGCCGTTGGCCGAACCGGCGCGAGCCCGCGCGCCGGCGCTCCAACTTTCCGATCGATCGACGAGCGCACCGATCTCGACGAGCTTGTGGACCGCCTGCGCGCTGGCCTGCAGAGCACCCATGCCGACATGCCGAGCTTCCGGTTCTCACGCGAGGATGCTCGCGCCGCCGTCGCCTACTTGCGCTCCATTCAGGGTCCTTGAAGTAGACGCTTGACCCAGCGCGGAGACGATCGGTAGCGATCGTCATCGACGCTGATTTGGTTTCTGACGGGCCGAGTTAGGAAACCTGACGGCCACGCAGCGTTCGTGCGGTTCAGCGCTCCTCCGCCGCCGGTTCCCTAGACCGTAGCCAGCGACGTACCGGGTCGAGTCACCATCGCCTCCCGCGCGGCGTCCTTGAACGGCTGATCCGCCGGCAGGATCACCGAAGCGGAGCGAACCCGCTGGTGCGCGAGTTCGACGCCCGGCGGCGTCACCTCCTTGTCAGCGAGCGCCTTGGCCGCCCGCAGCAGACGGTGACGCGCCATGATGATGCCGTTGTCGGTCGAAACCAGGTTCTCCTTGGTGCGGTCGACGATCGGTCCCATGCTCTCCTGTAGCGACGCATCCTGCATGGCGATGCCTTCGACACCGCTGTAAGTATCGCCGCGGCGCTGCGCCTCGCGATTGATGAGGTAGTCGTTGGCCTTGTTGGCGACCGGCCGATAGGTACCGGGCATGTTGAGGACGTGAATGCCTTTGCCTTCCCTCATCGCCTCGCGCTCGGCGTCAGTGATGGCGCGGGTCGGATGGAAATCGTAGCTCCAGGCCCAGCAGTTCTCGTCGTCGATCGGAATCCAGAAATGACCATGCACGGTGTGCCCACCGCGCGGCGGAATCATCGTGAACGACGGCATCACCCATTGCGTGATGCGCCAATAGTACTTGCCCTCCTCGGCGTTGCGACGAGCACCGATATGGAGGCCGCCAGCGCTTTCAACCACCTCGAACACCGGCCTCATGTCGGCCATGTTGTACTTGTTGCCCTGCGCTCCCTTGAACAATGGGTCTTTGTTGATGTTGTCGCGATGCAGCCATGAGACATGACTGGAATCGATGCCTCCCTCCATCGCCTGGAGCCAATTGCATTCCTGGAAGCGCTTGGAGACAAAGCGCTGGTTGGCCGGCACCATGGCGAATTCCCATTCCGGCAACGGCGGCGTGCTCTCCGGCGGACCCAGATAGGCCCACAGGATGCCGCCGCGTTCGACCAGCGGATAGGACTTCAACTTGATCTTCTTGGCAAAGCCACTCTCGGCAGGCTCAGACGGCACATCGATGCATTGTCCGGTGAAATCGAATTTCCAGCCATGATAGGGGCAGCGCAGTCCGCATTCCTCGTTGCGCCCGAACCAGAGCGATACGCCGCGGTGGGGGCAGAACTCGTCGATCAGCCCGTACCTTCCGAGGCTGTCGCGAAACGCAACCAGCCGCTCCGAAAGAAGCTTGACCCGTACCGGCGGGCAATCGTTCGCGGGGAGCTCCTCGGTGAGCAAGGCCGGCAGCCAGTAGCGCCGGAACAGGTTGCCCATCGGCGTGCCCGCACCTGTCTGGGTGATGGTTTCGTTCTGTTGCTGCCTCAGCATCGCTCGTCTCCGCGCCTATGGTTACCTGTGCAACCAATCGTGCCGGGCGGCGGGTCGGTCCGTGTTGATCTGAATCAATGCCGGCGACGCACGGCGGCTAGCGCGGGAGCTTGGAATAGAACTGAGCGATTTGCTCGATCTCCTCCTGGGTCATCTGCCCGGAGAAGAAGTTCATCTCGGGATGTTTGCGAGCGCCGGATCGAAACGCCATGATCTGATTGTAGAGGTACATCGCGTTCTGCCCTGCGAGATTCGGGACGCTGGCGTCGTGACCCTGCCCGTCGAAACCGTGACAAGGCGCGCAAGCCATGATGAACCGCGGCGGCGACTGGGCCCCAGAAGGAGTCGGCCAGATAACCACCGTGGCCGTGAGTAGCACGCCTAAAGGAGCCTTCATGGGAGGCGTCTAGCTTGAGACAACCGTTTTCGAATTCAACGCGCAGACGAACTCAAGCGCCGCATCGTGCAAGGCTTCCCGGTGCGCTTCATCCGCCGGCGGCAGCGCCGAAACCGTCTTGGCCAGATCGCGGAGAATTTCAGCAAACAGGCCATAGTGGATGTGCATGCGAACCGTCTTTCGCACATCGGCATCGCCGGTCCGATGCAGCGAGAGCGAGATCCCAGCCTCATCAAGATGCGCGTCGAAACGAGCCGTTCGCTCGAATGTTCCGATGTAGAGCTTGTCGGGGTATTCAAGCGCGATTTCAGCTTTGTCGGGGATCGGCCTAGTCATGAATCAGGATGCTCGGTTGTGCTGCTAACCTAAGGCCCCCATCGAATTTCTTCTTGAGCTAGGTCAAATGGACCACCCCGCCTTTGGGCACCTGCCGATCATGGCGGAATTGATCCAACGCAATGCGCAGGCCGCGCAGCCGTCCAGTGTGAACAAGAAATCTGAGGAGGACACATCCCCGCAGGGAGGTCGACATGTACAATCGCATACTGATCGCGACCGACGGCTCGCAGCTTGCCGGCAAGGCCGTGGACCACGGAATGGCGCTGGCCAAGCGTCTCGACATTCCCGTTACTGCCGTTACCGTAACCGAACCATGGTCTGTCCTGGAGCTGGGCCGCATGGCGCGCCAGGGGAACCAGAACCCGATCGTGCAATTCGAGGAATTGGCAGCCGCCGCTGCCACCGGCATTCTCGACAAGGTCAAACAGGTCGCCCATTCACAGGGGGTCACCTGCGACGTCGTTCACGTTCAAGACCAGCATCCCGCGGAAGGAATCATCGCGGCCGCCAAGACCAGGGGCTGCGATCTGATCGTGATGGCGTCGCACGGGCGGCGCGGCTTCGATCGCGTCCTGCTCGGAAGCCAGGCCAACGAAGTGCTGACACATAGCAAGGTGCCAGCGCTGATTGTCCGGTGACTTCAATTCCGAAGGGGGAAGCCATGGCGGGCCGACAGCCTGGCATCATGCCCTTCCTGAGAGAGGGGTGACAGTTCATTCCGGAGACATGGGTTACACAATCGGGCCTTTTGCGGGGAGCGCA
>JAIESR010000111.1 GCA_019745775.1 Xanthobacteraceae bacterium
CGGGCGCGCATTCGCGCGCCCCGTTGGCTCCCCGCAATGCCGGTGGCGGGGGCTACCCCGCCGCCGCAAAGCGCGCATAGTCGCCGGCGCCGGCGCCGGCGGGCGTGATCGGGATGCCGCCGTCGGCATATTCGTTCAGCTTGTTGCGCAGCGTACGGATCGAGATGCCCAGGATGTTGGCGGCATGGGTGCGATTGCCGAGGCAGTGCTTCAGCGTTTCCAGAATCAGATCGCGTTCGACGTCGGCGACGGTGCGTCCGACCAATGCGCGGGTGACTTGTTCGGCGGCGAAGGTGGCATGCGCCACCGCGGGCGGAGTCTTGGCGAGGTCGAGACGGTCGCCATCGGGCGTCAGGATGGCCTCGGCGCCGATCTCGTCGCCCTGCGCCATCAGCACCGAGCGATGCATGGTGTTTTCCAGCTCGCGAACGTTACCCTGCCAGCGGTTGGCGGTCAGCACCCGGCGCGCATCGGCGGAAATCGGCCGCAGCGGCACGCCATTGGCTTCGGCGTATTTCTTGGCGAAGTGCTGCGCCAGTTCGAGGATGTCGGCGGGCCGGTCGCGCAGCGGCGGGATCTTGAGGTTGACGACGTTGAGGCGGAACAGCAGGTCCTCGCGGAAGGTGCCTTCGCGCACGGCGTCGGCGAGATTCCGGTTCGAGGTTGCGAGGATACGGATATCGACCGGAACCGGCTTGGTGCCGCCGACGCGATCGATCACGCGCTCCTGGATCGCGCGCAGCAGCTTCGACTGCAACCGCACGTCCATCTCGGAGATTTCGTCGAGCAGCAGCGTGCCGCCGGTGGCTTCCTCGAATTTGCCGATGCGGCGCGCCACGGCACCCGTGAAGGCGCCCTTCTCGTGGCCGAACAGTTCGGACTCCAGGAGGTGCTCGGGGATCGCCGCGCAGTTGATCGAGATGAACGGCTTCTTGGCACGGCCCGAGCGGGTGTGGACATAGCGCGCCAGCACTTCCTTGCCGGTGCCGGATTCGCCCGTGATCATGACGGAGGCGTCGGAGCCCGCGATCTGCTGCGCCAGCTTGATCACCTTGCCCATGGCCTCGTCGCGGTAGACGAGTTCGCGGGAATCGTTGGCGACGGCGGCCAGCACTGCGGCGATCAGCTCCGGATCGGGCGGCAGCGGGATGTATTCCTTGGCGCCGGCATGGATCGCGGCGACCGCGGCGCGGGCGTCGTTGGTGATGCCGCAGGCCACGATCGGCACGTGAATGTGCTCGGCTTCCAGCCGCATCACCAGGTCGCGGATGTCGAGGGCGACGTCGACCAGCAGCAGGTCGGCGCCCTTGCCGCCGCGCAGCACCGCCATTGCCTGTTCGATCGCCTCGGCGTGGGTGACCGAAGCACCGTTGTCCATCGCGATCTTGGTGGCCGTGGTGAGCTGGCCCTTCAATGTGCCAACGATGAGAAGCCGCATGTGTATCTCCTGTTCGTCTGTTCGCGCCGGTTATGCGCGTGTCACCAAAATTGTTAGTTGCGTTCTGCCTTGATGATTTCGGTCATGGTCACGCCGAGCTTGTCTTCCACCAGCACCACTTCGCCGCGCGCCACCAGGCGGTTGTTGACGTAGATGTCGATGGCTTCTCCGACGCGGCGATCGAGTTCGAGCACGGTGCCGGGTCCGAGCTTCAACAGCTCGCCGACGTCCATCTTGGAGCGGCCGAGCACGGCCGAGACCTGCACCGGCACGTCGAATACGGCCTCGAGGTCGGCCGCGATCCGCGAGGCCTGTTCGTCCTCGTTGTAGGCCAGATCGTCGATCGGGGCGGGGTCCGCCGCGTTGAGATCGGGAAGCGGTACCTGTGTGTCGGTGTCACTCATGGTTCAGTCCTCATGGCCTTCAGCTTCCGGCCTGATCTCGGGACGCCATATAGCGCCCGACAAGTTCGTCGATCTTGGCTTCGATGGCGGCGCGCTCCAGCACCACGCCGCCGTCGGCCCACTCAATCTTGCAGTCGCCGTGGGCGACGGTCGGCTCGGCCAGGATCACCAGGCGGCCCTCGAAGCCGCTCTGCGCGGCCTGGCGTTCGATCCTGTCACGGGCAGCGTCGTAAAGCTGGTCGTTGATGCGGACGACGAGATGCGGCGTCGCGACCAGATGCGAGAAGCATTCGCTCACCAGCGCGGTGATCTCGTCAAGCGGCTGGCGGGAAACCAGCTCGTTGCAAAGCTTGCGCGCCACCGCGACCGCGACGTCGACGGCCTCGGTCTCCATCCGGGTTTCGATGCCGGAAAAACGCGTGGCGATGCCCTTGATCGCGATGCCGATCTCCTCGAGCGCCAGCGCCGAGCGGCGGTCGCTTTCCGCCTTGGCTTCGTGCTGCGCCGCCTCGTAGCCGGTGCGGTAGGCGCGGGCCTCGGCGGCGGCAACCTTCTGCGCGATCTCGGCATCGGTCGCGGCGCGCTCGCGCTTCTTGTCCGGCGCGCCGAAGTCGGTGTCGAACAGGAATTTTGCGGGTGCGGCCATCAGTATACCAGTTCGTCGTCGGCGCGGTTCTTGGTCAGGGTGATTTCGCCCTTGGCGGCCATGTCCTTGGCGAGGTTGACGAGCAGCGCCTGCGCCTCGTCGACGTCGCGCAGCCGGACCGGACCCATCGCCGCCATGTCGTCCATCAGCATCTTGCCGGCGCGCGAGGACATGTTGCCGAGGAAGAAGCTGCGGACTTCCTCATTGGCGCTCTTCAGCGCGATGCCGAGCTTGTCCTTGTCTACGTTGCGCATCAGCGTCTGCGCCGAGGCGGAGTCGAGCTTGATAAGGTCGTCGAAGGTGAACATCAGCGCCTTGATGCGCTCGGCGGATTCGCGGTTTTCCTCTTCCAGCGAGGTGATGAAGCGGGTCTCGGTCTGGCGGTCGAAATTGTTGAAGATTTCGGCCATCACCTCGTGGGCATCGCGGCGGCGGGTCTGCGACAGGTTGGACATGAATTCGGTGCGCAGCGTCTGCTCGACGCGCTCGATGACTTCCTTCTGCACCGCTTCCATCTTCAGCATGCGCCCGATCACGTCGAGCGCGAGGTCCTCGGGCAGGATCGCCAGCACGCGGGCGGCATGCTCCGGCTTGAGCTTCGACAGCACCACCGCGATGGTCTGCGGGTATTCGTTCTTGAGGTAGTTGGCGAGCACCTCTTCCTGGACGTTGGAGAGCTTCTCCCACATGTTGCGGCCGGCGGGGCCGCGAATTTCGTCCATGATGCCGGTGACGCGTTCGGAAGGCAGGTATTGCTGCAGCAGCCGTTCGGTGGCGTCGAAGGTGCCCATCAGCGCGCCGGATGCCGACATCCGGGAAACGAATTCCAGCAGCAGGTCCTCGACCACTTCGGCCTCGACGTTGCCGAGCGTCGACATATGGATCGACAATTCGCGCACCTCGTCGTCGTCGAGCAGCGCCCAGACCTTGCCGCCATATTGCTCGCCGAGCGCCAGCATCAGGATGGCGGCGCGCTTCGGGCCGCTCAATGCCTTGCCCTTGGGCCGGGTGGCCTGACGGCTGGCCAGCGCCGAGATGACGGTGGTGATGTCGTTGGTGTTTGTGGTTTGCGGTACGGCCATATCAGGACTCGGCAGGTTCGCTGAGCCATTGACGAACAATGGACGCGGTTTCGTTCGGATTGCGTTCGGCGAGTTCACCGACCCGGTGCACGGCCTGGGCGTGGACCTGGCCCTGCACCTGGGCGACGTCGATCAGGGCTGCGGCGCCGCCGGGAGGCAGCGGCTGGCCGTCAGGGCCTTGCCCGGTGCCGTCGGTCAAGGCGGGCAGGGCGCTATTGGCGGTCAGCCCGGGCACGACTTCGGCGGCGAGGATGCGCTTGACCAGCGGGCGGATCACCATGAACAGCACGACGAGGCCGAGCAGCATCATGACACCGAGCTCGATGACGTACATGACGTCGTCCTTGGTGAATTGCAGCATGCCGAGCAGGCCGGTCGGCTCCACGACCGGGGGGACGGCCGGGGCTTCGGCGAAGCGCAGGTTGACGACCTCGACCTGGTCGCCGCGCTTCTGGTCGAAGCCGATCGCCGAGCGAACCAGGGTCGCGATGCGATCGAGCTGTTCCTTGTTGCGGTCGGCGTAGACCATTTCGCCTTTTTCGTTCTTGGTGTAAGCGCCGTCGACCAGCACCGCGACGGAGATCCGGTTGACCTTTCCGACCTCGGTGACTTCGGTCTTGGTGGTGCGCGAAATCTCGTAATTGTTGGTTTCTTCGCTCTTCTTGCTCTGGTCGCGCGCGGTCGGGCCGCTATTGGCCTGGTTGCCGGGGAGTTCGTTGTTGACGGTGACCTGACCGCTGTCGCCGGCGGTCGCCGAGGATTCCTCACGGCTCTGGCTGGAGCGCAGCACCCGGCCTTCGGGATCGTACTTGTCCGAGGTCTGGGTGACCTTGTTGAAGTCGAAATCGGCGGAGAGCTGCACGCGGGCGCGGCCGGAGCCGACCACGGAGGAGACGATGTCCTCGACCTGCTTGCGCATCCGCT
>JAIESR010000087.1 GCA_019745775.1 Xanthobacteraceae bacterium
TCCTCGGCGACGAAGAAGAAGTAGTTGATGACGTGCTCGGGCTGGCCGGTGAAGCGCTTGCGCAGCACCGGGTCCTGCGTGGCGACGCCGACCGGGCAGGTGTTGAGATGGCACTTGCGCATCATGATGCAGCCCGCCGCGATCAGCGGCGCGGTGGCGAAGCCCATTTCGTCCGCGCCGAGCAGCGCGCCGATCACGACGTCGCGTCCGGTGCGGAAACCGCCGTCGACCTGAACGACGATGCGGCTGCGCAGCCGCTCGCGCACCAGGGTCTGGTGGGTTTCGGCGAGGCCGATTTCCCATGGCGAACCGGCGTGCTTGATCGAGGTGAGCGGCGATGCACCCGTGCCGCCTTCGAAGCCCGCGATGGTGACGTGATCCGCGCGCGCCTTGGCGACGCCGGCGGCAACCGTGCCGACTCCGATTTCGGAGACGAGCTTGACCGACACCGCGCCGTCCGGATTGACGTTCTTCAGGTCGTAAATCAGCTGCGCGAGATCTTCGATCGAGTAGATGTCGTGATGCGGCGGCGGCGAGATCAGGCCGACGCCCGGGGTCGAGTGACGCACCTTGGCGATGGTCGCGTCGACCTTGTGGCCGGGCAACTGGCCGCCTTCGCCGGGCTTTGCGCCCTGCGCCATCTTGATCTGCATCATGTCGGAGTTGACGAGGTATTCCGTCGTCACGCCGAAACGCCCCGACGCCACCTGCTTGATGGCCGAGCGCATCGAATCGCCGTTCGCCATCGGCTTGAAGCGATCCGCTTCCTCGCCGCCTTCGCCGGTGTTGGACTTGCCGCCGATGCGGTTCATCGCGATCGCAAGCGTGGTGTGGGCCTCGCGCGAAATCGAGCCGAACGACATCGCGCCGGTGGCAAAGCGCTTGACGATCTCCTTGGCGGGCTCGACTTCATCGAGCGGCACCGGCTTGCGCTTGTCGTCCTCGGCAGTCTTGAGTTTGAACAGGCCGCGCAGCGTCAGCAGCTTTTCGGCCTGCTCGTTCAGCACCTTCGCGAACGCACGATAGCGGTCCTGCGAATTGCCGCGTACCGCATGCTGGAGCAGAGATACGGTTTCGGCGTTCCAGGCATGGTCCTCACCGCGCGAGCGGAAGGCATATTCGCCGCCGACATCGAGCGCGGTCTTGTAGACCTGCGCGTCGCCGAACGCGTCGGTGTGACGGCGCGCGGTTTCCTCGGCGATTTCGGCCAGGCCGACGCCCTCGATGCGGGTATGGGTGCCGGCGAAGTACTTCGCGACGAACTCCGCCTTCAGGCCGACGGCGTCGAAAATCTGCGCGCCGCAATAGGATTGATAGGTCGAGATGCCCATCTTCGACATGACCTTGAGCAGGCCCTTGCCGATCGACTTGATGTAGCGCTTGACGATTTCCTTGTCGTCGAGCTTGACCGGCAGTTGCTCCTTCATCGCGATGATGGACTCGAACGCCAGATAGGGATTGATCGCTTCGGCGCCGTAGCCGGCAAGGCAGGCGAAGTGATGCACTTCGCGCGGTTCGCCGGATTCGACCACGAGGCCGACCGACGTGCGCAGGCCGACGCGGATCAGATGATGATGTACGGCGGCGCAGGCCAGTAGTGACGGAATCGGAATCCGGTCGGAGCCCGCGGCGCGGTCCGACAGAATGATGATGTTGACGCCTTCGCGCACCGCAGCTTCGGCGCGGCCGCACAACTCTTCCAGTACCTGCTCCATGCCCGAAGCGCCGAGGCCGGCGTGGAACGTGGTGTCGAGCGCGCGTGACTTGAAGTGATTGTCCGCGACGTCCGAGATCGAGCGGATCTTTTCCAGATCCGCGTCGGTCAGGATCGGCTGACGCACTTCAAGGCGCTTGGTCTTGGACAGGCCTTCGATGTCGAACAGGTTCGGGCGCGGGCCGATGATCGAGACGAGGCTCATCACCAGTTCTTCGCGGATCGGATCGATCGGCGGGTTGGTGACCTGTGCGAAGTTCTGCTTGAAGTAGGTGAACAGCGACTTCGGCTTGCTCGACAGCGCCGACAACGGCGTGTCGGTGCCCATCGAGCCCGCGGCTTCCTCGCCGGTGGAGGCCATCGGCGTCATCAGGACGGCGAGGTCTTCCTGCGAATAGCCGAACGCCTGCTGGCGATCGAGCAGCGACAGGTTCGAGCGCATCGCCTTGGCGGGCGCGTCCTTCATTTCCTCGAGCACGATCTGGGTGCGGTCAAGCCACTCGCGATAAGGATGGCTCTTGGCCAGTTCCGCCTTGATCTCGTCGTCGGGAATGAGCCGGCCTTCCTCGAGATCGACCAGCAGCATCTTGCCGGGCTGCAGACGCCACTTGGTGATGATCTGGTCTTCCGGAATAGGCAGCACGCCCATTTCCGACGCCATCAGGATGCGGTCATCCTTGGTGACGAGATAGCGCGCCGGGCGCAGGCCGTTGCGGTCGAGCGTCGCGCCGATCTGGCGGCCGTCGGTGAAAGCAATCGCAGCGGGGCCGTCCCACGGCTCCATCAGTGCTGCGTGATACTCGTAGAAGGAACGGCGCTCTTCGCTCATCAGCGGATTGCCGGACCACGCCTCGGGAACGAGCATCATCATTGCATGCGACAGCGAGTAGCCGCCCTGCACAAGGAATTCGAGCGCGTTATCGAAGCAGGCGGTGTCGGACTGGCCCTCATAGGAAATCGGCCACAGCTTCTCGATGTCGTCACCGAATTTCTCGGACGACACCGACGCCTGACGCGCCGCCATCCAGTTTACGTTGCCACGCAGCGTGTTGATCTCGCCGTTGTGCGCGACCATGCGGTAGGGATGCGCCAGCGACCACGCCGGGAAGGTGTTGGTTGAGAAGCGCTGATGCACCAGCGCCAAAGCGGATTCGAAATCCGGCTCGTGCAGGTCGGGATAGTACTTGCCGAGCTGGTCGGCGAGGAACATGCCCTTGTAGACCACGGTGCGGCAGGACATCGACACCGGATAGTAACCGGCGAGCGCGCGTTCGCGGCGCTGATAGATCGCGTTCGAGATCGCCTTGCGCAGGATATAGAGCCGGCGTTCGAAATCTTCCTCGTCAGCGCAGTCGCCGCAGCCGATGAACACCTGCATGCAGTTCGGTTCGGTCGGCTTCACGGTCTCGCCGAGCGAGGCGTTGTCGGTCGGAACGTCGCGCCAGCCCAGCAGCAGCAGGCCTTCGGACTTGATCTTGTCGGCGATGATGCTCTTGATGACTTCGCGCCAGGGCTTCTCGCGCGGCATGAACAGCGCGCCGACGGCGTACTGGCCGGGGGCAGGGAGCGTGAAGCCGGCTTCCTTCGCCTTGCGCGAAAAGAATGCGTGCGGAATCTGCACGAGGATTCCTGCGCCGTCACCGGCGCGCGGATCGGCGCCTACAGCGCCGCGATGTTCCAGATTGCAAAGAATGTTGATCGCGTCGGACACGATCTGGTGCGATTTCTTGCCCTTGATGTTGGCGATGAAGCCGACGCCGCACGAGTCTTTTTCAAGGGTGGGGTCGTATAGACCTTCAGCAGCTGGACGCCAGTTATGCTCACGGTAGTTCGAGCCCGGATCAGCTGCCGGGAAATCATCTTTGATTGCGTCACGCTCGAAGTCTGAACCGCTCATTCTCATCCTCACGCCTCTTTAGAGGCAGTCTATTTTAACCCATTTTGGCCGCAGCTTCGGCGTTCGCGGTACCCTTGGGGAATCCCTGGGGCCACCGCTCGCGCTGTCACGAGCCTCGCTATAGAAATTGCAGCTCGCGCGCGCCGTTTCCGGCTGCCGTGCGGCCTGCCTGCCTTCCGGGCGCTGCAAACGCCATGCCGAGAATACCCGGAAATTGGGACAGCAGTCCTGTCCTACCGCCGAGATTGCCAAACTTTTTCCTATCACACAAGCGCGTGAGAGTCCCTGTCCCGATGGGTCAGCGCCGCCATGCAACGCCCCAGGATTGAGGCAATCCCGCCGCCGTCCGGTCCAAGCTCCGCCGAATTCGGAAACGACTGTTAACCCCTGATTTCGGGGAGCCGGAAGACGGTTTTGGGACACGGGATGGGAGGCCACGCGCGATGACATTGTTTTCGAGGGGACCATTGGCCGGGCGGGCCGTCGCCGCAGGCGCAATACTCGCCGCGGTTACACTTCTGGGGCCTCCGGCGCGCGCCGGCGATGATTTTCCGGTGGTGGGCGACATCCGGATCCCGATGCCGCGGATCCTGGAGGACGATGGCCGGCTGCCGCCGCCCGAGGGACGTTACATCGAGCGCTATGAGGAACGGTCTTATCCACAACGGCCCTATGCTGATTCCTATCGTCCCGGGCGTTATGGCTCGGGGGCTCACGCGGCGATCCCCTCGGCGCGCCATGAGCGCGCGCCGCGGCCGATGCTGCCGCCTGAACAGGTCGTGACGGTTTTGCGCGCGAGTGGCTACTCGCCGCTCGGCCGAGTCACCCAGCGCGGCTGGATCTACACCATTGCGGCGCTCGACCGGCACGGTGAAGACGGCCGCCTGATCATCGACGCCCGCACCGGGCAGATCATGCGCTTCATTCCGGCTCAGGCCGTCGACGAGCGCATGATGGAGACCTACGGCCCGCCCGGACCGCCGCCTGCAACCTATGCGGGTTATGAAAACCGGCGCGGATCGCTGCTCGATCTGCGTCACGTGCCGCGCCCGCCGAACCCGGTGCCGAAGACGGCGCGGCGTCCTGCGCCAAAGGCCGCAACCCAAACCGCACAACCATCGCCGGCTGGCACCGCGACCACGCCGCAGACTGCGGCTCCCGCGCAGCAGGCGGC
>JAIESR010000060.1 GCA_019745775.1 Xanthobacteraceae bacterium
TGTCGTTGGCCCTGATTGATGAGTCTGGCGGCAGGCGGAATGTTGAGTCTTTGCAGATGTTCGCCCATCGGGTGACGGCCCTTCCAACATAGATTTGGCCCTTATTGAGTGGACTACCTACAAGATGTAGGTGTATTGTCGCGCGACACGCTGTTGAGTCGGAGGACGCGGTGAGACGCATCCCGCTCAGTCGCCGGTCACACGTCACGGGGTACAGCTGCCTCGAAAGCGGCGTCGTCGAGCACGAGAGCGCGCTCGAGCGGGACTTCGTGATCCTCACCAGCTTCGCGGATCCGAAAGCGACGATCGTCTCGCAGTCGATGACGATCCGGTTCGAGGACGGCGGTGTTCGGCGCTGGTATACGCCTGACTTCAGCATCAGATGGAGCGATGGCCGCTTCGAGCTGGTCGAGGTGAAGTATCGCGCCGATCTGCGGACGAACTGGGCTTGGCTGTGGCCCGGCTTCTCGATCGCTCGTGACGTGGCGCGCGACAGCGGCGGGCGCTTCCGCATCGCGACGGAGCGAAGCATCCGCGGTCCGCGGCTCGACAACGCCACCCGACTGACGCCGCTCAGACGGGCGGCGATCGATCCGGTCGCCGCCGAGCGGGCATTGCATGCTGCGCGATCGCTGTCGGAACCCACCTTCGGACGCGTTGTCGAGGCGATGGACTGCGATCGAGTGATCGCGCTTGGCGCGGTCTGGCGGCTGATCGCGCACGGCAAGCTTGGCGTCGACCTCAGCGCGCCCATACGGCTTGATACGCCGGTGACGGTGTCATGAGCGGCGCGGTGCCGTCGCTCGATCTGACCGACGTTCCGGCACGGGACTGGCAGAAGGCGCGGCGTCGGTTCAGCGTGATCCGTGACCTCGCAGAGCTGGCCGATCGCACGCGTGACGACGCCGAGACTGCGGCGGCCGAGCTTGATCTCAGTCTGTCGCAGCTTTACCGGCTGCTCGCGCGATATCAGGCTGATCCGCGCCTCACGAGCCTGCTGCCGGAGCCTCCCGGGCGAAAGGCCGGCTGGATCAAGTTGTCGCCCGAAGTGGACGAGGTCATCAACGCGGCGATCGACGAGTATTACCTGTCGCGGCGCAAACCGCGTGTCAGCGATCTTCTGATCGAGGTGCGGCGCCGGTGCCGCGCGCTCGGCTATCCGGCGCCTGGCCGCAAGGCGGTGCGGCTCCGCCTCGCCCAGCGTCCGGCGGCTCAGGTGACGGCCCGGCGGAGCGGCCGCAAGGCGGCCCGCGACCGGTTCGGCGCGGCGGCAGGATCGCTTGATGCGCCCTGGCCGCTGTCGCTGGTCCAGATCGACCACACGCTTGTCGATGTGATCGTGGTCGACAGTGCCACGCGCGAACCGATCCAGCGGCCGTGGCTGACGCTTGCGATCGACGTGCATTCCCGCTGCGTCGCTGGCTTCCACCTCTCGCTCGATCCGCCGTCCGCGACCAGCGTGGCGCTGTGCATCGCCCATGCAGCGTTGCCGAAGGCGAACTGGCTCATGACGCGCGACGTCGACGGCGATTGGCCTGTCGAGGGCGTGCCGGAGCGGCTGCACCTCGACAATGCGAAGGAGTTCCACTCCGGGGCGCTCAAGCGTGGCTGCGATCAATACGGCATCGCGGTCGACTACCGCCCGGTGCGGACCCCGCACTACGGCGGCCATATCGAACGGCTGATCGGCACGATGATGGGCAAGGTCCATCTCCTGCCCGGAACGACGTTCTCGGACGTGCGTGCCAAGGGTGATCTCGATCCGGAAAAGAGCGCGGCGATGACTTTGGACGAGGTCGAGCGATGGCTCGCCCTTGCGATCACCGGCGTCTATCACCGCGATCTGCACCGCGGGATCGGCGCAACGCCGCTCAGCCGTTGGAAACAAGGGCTCGCCGGCGGCGCGGACGGACTGGCCCGAGGGGCGACGACGCCGGTCGGCGATCCGCGCCGGTTCGTCATCGACTTCCTGCCGATCGAGCGACGCCTGGTCCGGCGACAGGGCGTGTTCCTGCACTCGATCAGCTACTGGTCGGATGTGCTGCGCACGCTCATCGGCGAGCGCGAGAGGATGATCGTTCGCTACGATCCGCGCGACCTCAGCCGCATTCATCTCCTGGCGCCGGACGGGGTCTACTACGATCTGCCCTATGCCGACCTGCGGCGTCCGCCGATCAGCCTGTGGGAGCATCGCCTGGCGCTGACGCGGATGCGCGAGGAAGGCTGCGCCGAAATCGACGAAGATGCGATCTTCGACGCGATCGAGAAGATGCACGGCCTCGCCGCGTCGGCTGTCGTCGAGACCAAGACCCTGCGTCGGCAGCGCGAGCGTCGCTTGCGGTCGATCGGCGGGACGGCGGAGGCTCCTGTCAGCAGGCGGAGCGATCCCGACCCTGCCGTGATCGGGCCGTTGCCGGAAAACGAGCGGCTGTTCGCCAACGTCGAGGAATGGACATGAGCGACGCGCACTATCCACACTTGCTGCCGGTGGCGCAGGCTCTGGCAGACGCCCCTGCGGAGCTGCGCGTTCGCCGTGTGCGGGCCGATCGCTGGATGGGCTATGCACGGGCGGAAGCCGCCTTGTCGGCGCTCGAGGACCTGTTGACGTTCCCGAAACGGCTGCGGATGCCGAACCTGTTGCTGGTCGGGCCGAGCAACAACGGCAAGACGATGATCGTGGAGAAGTTCCGGCGCGAGCACCTGCCCGGCGATCCGCACGCGGGAAACGGTGCGATCGCCATACCGGTGCTCAAAGTGCAGATGCCGCCGGCGCCGGACGAGCGGCGGTTCTTCTCAGCGGTGCTGGAGGCGCTCGGCGCGCCTGACCGAAGCAATGACCGGCTGGCGGCCAAGCAGGACATGGCGATGCGGATGCTGCGCGCGACCGACGTGCGCATGCTCGTCATCGACGAAGTGCACAATATCCTGTCGGGCTCGCGCGACCAGCAGCGGCGATTCCTGAACCTGCTGCGCTGGCTCGGCAACGAACTGCAGATCCCGCTGGTGGCGGTGGGAACGGCGGAAGCGCTGCGCGCGATCCAGAGCGACGACCAGCTCGCCAACCGGTTCACCCCGTTCAATCTGCCGCCCTGGCGTATGGGCCCGGAGTATCTGCGGCTGCTCAACACGCTGGAGGCGATGCTGCCGTTGCGTGAGCGCTCCGGCCTGGAGGAGCCGGCGATGGCGCAGAAGCTGCTCACGTCGTCGGAGGGGATCCTCGGCGAGATCGTCGCCCTCGTGACCTCGGCCGCAGTTGCGGCACTGGCGAACGGTCGCGAACGTGTGGATATCGACATGCTCGACGACATCGACTTCAAGCCTCCGACGGACCGGCGCCGTGCCGCCGGCTGAGCTGTTCGCAGTCGAGCCGTTCGACTTCGAGATCGTCCTTGCGCCCCGCCTGCCCGCCCAGGCGCCACCGTTCATCGACGAGGCCCTGGCCTCCTGGCTGCTCCGCTTCGCCGATCCGTTCGGCGTCTCGCCGCAGGCCCTGCTGCTCGGCGACGCCGAGACGGAGTTCACCATCCATCCTGAGTGGTGGCGGAGGCCCGACGCGACGGTGCTCGTTGCCCTGGCGCACCGGACCGGTGTCGCTGCAGAACGGATCAAGGCGCTGAGCTTCGCAGACTGGCCCGGCGACAGCGGCATCGACGCCGTGCCCGAGCGGTTCGCGCGGCCGCGCTACATCAGCGAGCAGCCGACGCGGCAGTCGCGTCGGATCGGTGTCTGCGCCGGCTGTCTGGCTGACGACGAGCAGCCCTATATCCGGCGCGACTGGACCTTGGGCTGGGCCGCGGCCTGCGCCGCGCACGGTGCTGTGCTCGTCCGCGAGTGCGCGGCGTGCGGAGCCAAACTGCGCCTGCCGGCCTTCGCGTCCGACGAGCACTTCGCTGCGGATCGCTGCTCGCGATGCGGCTTCGCCCTCGGTCGCACCGAGGTGCGGCCGGCAGCTGACGTCGTGATTCGCTTCCAGAAGCGGCTTCTGGTCGGCCGCCCGCTGGGATTGATCGACTTGCCTGGAGTCGGAGAGCTCGACTGGGAGATCGCCGTGGCGCTCTTCGATGTTCTGCTTGGCGCCGTATGGATCGACACCAAGCCTACCGCTCGCGATCAGCTCTTCACACGTATCGCCCGAGACTTGAACAGCGCTCCGTTCGGTAGCGCACCGCATGGTGGCTATGAGGGGCTGAGCGTTCTCGCTTGGATGTTCGAGGGCTGGCCGGAACGTGTCCAGGTGGCGCTCGCGATCCTCCGAGCCGTCCGACCGCATCGTCAACTCATGCGCTGGCCCCACCTGAACGAAAAGCTGCGGCGGCGAGTCGAGGAACTGCTGCTCCCCTGCTGGCCGGACGAGCGCAGCTACTCGAACCGTGCCTGGTGGCGAAGTTGGATCGACAACTTGCCGGAGACCGCAGAGGAACTGCGGACCACAGCGGCGCGCGAGCGGCTTCCGCATCGACGCGCCCGGCTGCTGGCGATCGCAGACGTGCGGGAAGGCATGCCTGTCGAGATCGCGGCCGACCTTGCCGACTTCATGCCGCGAACCCTCTATATCTGGCTGAAGCGTGGTGCTGCAGGCGGCCTCGATGCTGCGCTCGAACGGCCTAGGTGGCAGTACCTCACCGAGTCGCAGGTGATGGAACTTGCCGAGTGGATCGCTACAGCTCAGCCCGACGGACCGCGCTGGCGCGCCAACCGTGTGCAGAACGAGGCGTTGCGGCGGTTCGGGACGGAGATCAGCGTCCACGTTGCCAGTCGCTTGCTGCGCCGCCACGGGCCATGGCGTCGCCGTCGGGTCCTCGCCAAGAAGCCGCTCACCGTGGCGCCGAGCTATGGGTGATTGGTCGCGTTGGTCGCATGATCGTAGGCCACCGCTCGCACGATCGAGGGCCATAGTCGCGAGGTTGTGGGGCCATTCTCTCATGTTAGGGCCCCGTTCTCGTCGTTGTGGGCCGACGACAC
>JAIESR010000095.1 GCA_019745775.1 Xanthobacteraceae bacterium
CTCAAAGCCGCGGCCCGGCTCCAGAAACGCCACACGCTGTTCAATCCCCGGCACGGCTTTTACGTCGCCGTCCCACCGCAGTTCATGAGCTGGGAGGCGCCGCCGCCCACCTGGTACATCGACGCGCTGATGCGCCATGAAGCGCGTCCTTATTATGTAGGCTTGCTCAAGGCGGCCGAACTGCACGGCGCCTCGCATCATGCCGTGATGGAATTCCAAGTCGTGACGGACAAGCAGCTTCGCAAGATCCTGGCGGGGCGCTCTTGGGTTACGTTCTATTTCCGCAAGGATCTGGAGAGCGTCCGCGGGGGCATCGTCGAACGCAAGACAGATACGGGAAAAATGAAAATATCCTCGCCCGAACTGACGGCGCTCGATCTGTTTCGCTACATGCATGTCGCCGGTGGCATCGACGCCGTTGCTACCGTGCTTGCCGATCTCGGCGGAAAACTCGATGGCGAGAAACTGGCGGCGATGGCGCCGCACTTTGAGCGCGCTTGCAGCCAAAGGCTCGGATATATGCTTGAGCGGCTCGGACATGCCGAGCGCGCGCAGGCTTTGCACAATCATCTGTCCTCCGCGCAAGCGCTGCCGTGGGTGACGCTTGAACCGGTAAAGCGCGGCGCAAAGGCTTCGACGCCGAAACCAATCGAGCGCAATGAGCGATGGCGCGTTGCCGTGGAACGCTATCCGGAGGTGGATGAATGATTCCGACGCAGAATATCGTCGCGTGGTCAAAGGTCGCCCCATGGGCCGAGCCGAGGCAAGTCGAGCAAGATCTCATCATCGCGCGAGCGCTCGTCAAGTTGTTCAGCGATCCATTCCTGAGCAAGGAGCTTCGGTTTCGCGGCGGTACGGCGCTCAACAAGCTGCATTTCCCAAAGCCACTGCGGTACTCCGAGGATATCGATCTGACCCGCACCAAGGAGGGCGCCTCAAAGCCCATCTGGGACCGCGTCCACGATTTGCTCGACCCGTGGTTGGGCGATCCTGAGTATCTGCGCAGCCCGGTCGCGCCCGCGCTCCGCTATAGCGTCGCGGCCGAGGACGGCTCGTCGACCATCCGGTTAAAAATCGAGATCAACGAAGTCGAAATCACGCCGCTCGATCCGACCGAGAGCGTGCCTTTCAAGGTCGACAACCCGTGGTTCTCGGGCGCGGCCGACATTCCTATCTTCTCCACGGAAGAGGTCTTGGCGACGAAGCTGCGGGCCCTGCTTCAGCGCGACAAAGGACGCGACCTGGTGGATCTCGGGCACGCGCTCGACAGCTTTCCCAAGCTCAGCGCGCAGCGGACCGTCGACATGTTCGTCGAATACATGAAGAAGAAGCCGCTTCCGCGGTGGGAGGCTGAAAAGCGCATGTTCGACAAGCTGGACAGGCGCGGATTTCTCGGCGATGTGCGTCCGCTGCTCACGGCGGAAGAGCAAGCCCGCTTCGACGACGCCGAAGGCAAGCGCGTCTTCAAACGTGTGTTCGACGGATTCGTCAGTCTGATTCCCGGCAAGGAGTGGGCGACAACCCCGGATTTGCGCAAGAAGCACGGCCTGGATGGCAGCGGGGAAAAATCCTGAACCCACAAATGTGGGATTTGTGGATTCATGCCGTGGATATCCCGGCCGTGGTCTCAAGAATGCGCGAGAACATATCCCGGATTGAGCGCGCTGAAGTCCTGCGGCGTCGGCACCGCGCTGCGGTATTCCGGCGCCTTGAGATCGAGATCGATGAGTTCATGCACGGCGCCGCCCTGCAGGAGGCGCAGCACCTCGCTCAAGGCCAGCGTCGCGGCCACGGTGCCGACGAACGGCGCGCCGACGGCCTTGCCGGCGAGCAGCGTGACGCCACAGCGATCGAGCGCTCCGCTCGCGAGCATGCCCTTGTATGCGGGGCGGTCCTCGACCTGATCGTCGGCCTGCGCGCTGCGCCAGATCTGCGACGCCGGTCGCGACGCCGGAAGCGTATGCAGGCGGATAGCCCGGAAGTCCCGGTGCCCGCGGCCGAGCCCCGCCTCCACCACGAAGTCGAAGCCGACTTGATCGAGCGCCTGGCGTCCCGCGCCGTTGTCGAGCCCGCACAACGCGACGGCGGGCTCATCGTCCTGGCGCCGGAACGAAGCGTCGAAGAGGCGCTCGTGGATCACGGTCGAAAAGCCTCGGCGCTCGGCCCAGGTGGCCATGGCGCGCGTCTTCTTGACGTTGATGAGCGTGGAGTCGCTCAAGATCGACGTGCTTTCGGTCGAGGGCGTGATGATGTCGATGTCCTGCAGGACCAGGCTCAGGTCTTGCGGACGGGCGAAGGGCAGGAGCCCCAGCGCCCAAAGATAGGCCTGGCCCAGATGGCCAAGGCCGATGAGCCACAGCTGCGCGGGTAGGAGCGAGAGCACCGGCTCGGCGACGATAGTGCTAAGCCAGTCGCACGCAGGCGCAGGATCCCAGAGCGACAGACCCACAGCACGCCGTCCCGCGACGCCGACATGGCCGGAGACGTAAAGAAAGGCTTCATTCACGGCGAGCGCGGCGGCGAGCATCGGCGCCAGCGCCATGACGGGCGCCGGCACGGGCGCCGCCTCGGCCGGTGCCGGAACGATCCCGCCGCGCCAGCCGGCGAACACGGCACGCACATGAAACGGTGCGCGCCTTGCGGACGGTGCGCCGCCGATCTCAATCACCGGCGTGCCGGCTGCCGGCTCCCCGATGCTGGCGCCGAGGGCCACGATCGCGTCGGCAAGCGTAACGCCGAACGGAAGACGGACGGCCAGCGGTGCGTCGGGCAGCGGCGCCACGCTCACGCCGCCCAGGAAGACGCGCCGCGCGAGCGCGACGGCGGTCAGGAGGGCCGCCTGGTGATGCCGGTCTCGCGCGGCCTCGTCACCGATACGTAGCGCAAGGCGATATCCGGCGAAGAGCGCTTCGGCTTCGGCGATGCTTGCGGCGGCGCCGCTGTCGAGCGCTTGCTTGACCAAGCGGTGCAGTTTGTCGGCGGCGGTGAATGCGGTCATGGCGGCCTCACAGTCCGATGTGGAAGAAGATGCGGCGGGCCGCGGCCGGCACGGTGTGCCAGCGCTTGCCGCCGAGATAGCGGTAGATGCCGACCGACTCCTGCGGCACCGGCGGCCGCGCGAAATCGGGCAGGATGAATGCGATGTGCCCGGCGCGCGAGATCATCGGGTGATCGCGATCGGAGCTGCTCTGCCCCGCGCCGCCGGGATGCACGTGCACGTCGGCGACGACGCTCATGCCACGCTGCTTGCAGATATCCCAGAGCGTCCCGAAATAGCGGCCGTCGAAATGCACGATGCCGGTGTTGAGCGCGTGCGGGTCGAGGTCGTCGTAGAGGATGAAGTCGGTGATGCGGGCGCGGCCGTCCGCGCGGTAGCCGAGCAGGAACGCGCCGCTCTCGCGGGTCGCGTTCCGGCCGCGCTCGCGCAGCCTCGCGCACAGGCGCTGCCACAGAAACCACGAGCAGGAGATCTCATGCCGCGGCGCCCACAGGCGCGCAATAATCTGCGCAATTGAGAAGTTCATAAACAAGCTCCAGGTACTGATTGATGCCGGCGGCGGGCCGCCAGATTTTCGAGGGCAGCTCGTGCCGCCAGTTGTCGTGGCCGGCGATGCTTTCGCGATCACAGGGCAGGTAGAGCGCGGTGCCGCCCTTCCAGTCGGCACGAAACACCGTGCCGAGCCGCCCGCCTTTGCTGCGCGGCCAGCGCGCGGCGGGCAGGATCGTGTTCTTCTCGGTATCCCACGGTCCGCCGGTCGGCGGTTGCTGCGGGTAGCCGGCGCAGTTGAAGCGCAGGACATAGGCGCGGCCGTCGGCCGCGGTGACGGCGATCAACACGTGCGGCCAGGCGATGCCGACGAGGTGCCAGCGGCCTTCCGCCTGCGCGAGGCGAAAGGCGGGCTTTCCGATATCGGCCCGGAAAGCTCGCTCATCCGGGAGACTCATCACGCCGCTCCCTAGCCGTTGACGCGCTCGTTGGGGACGAGGTCGAAGGCGATCTTGCAGGCCGGGCAGGACGCGATTGTGCCGAGGTGCGTGCCCGGATCCGGCCGGTCCTTGGTGCCGGCGATCTGCAGCACGTGCTCGCCGGCCTCCTGCGGTGTCATGCCGAACTTGCGCTCGGCCGCCCAGGTCTTGACCCGCGCCACGGTCGTGCCGGGACCGAAGCGGTGGTGCACCGTCTCGCCGTTGAAGGTGACGGCCACCTCCACGTGGCGGCAGCGGTGCAGATGGGCCTTGATGCCGGCATGGCCGGCATGGTCGCGGAGCAGGCAGCTCTCATCGACCGGCTCGTCGTGGTCTTCGAGGTAAATCAGGGTCTCCTTGTCGAGACCGTGCTTCTCGATGATCGCGATCTTGATGGCGGCGAAGCTGTGATCCGGGGCGGCTTCGAAATGCGCGATCTCGCGGATTCCCTCGCCCTGGTAGAAGATGTCGATAGACGTCATGTTCAGCACTCCTTGCTGGGATCAGGAGTGCGGCCCCTTTGCCATTCTCCGTCCCTTCAAGAGGTGATCGGAAAAACCAGGGGGTACCCGGAAAGGCGGAGCGACTTTTTTTAAGAAAGGTCAAGCGGCCCCTTCGGCGCCGCCGGGCAGATGAAGAAATGCGGGCAGCGCGGGCAGGTGACCGAATTGATTTCGGTCGGGAAGTTCCCGGCGTTGATGCCCGAGAGCATTCCTTCCGTCTTGTCGCGCCGGTTGCCGAACTTCTCGTCGCTGATCTCGACGAACTCCATGACGCCGTCGGTCAGGTGCAAGGCTTCGACCACGAAGCCGTCTTTGAAGTGCACCTCGCCGGCGAGCCGGTAGAGTGTGTATTCAAGCCCGTCATACTCTTCCTTGGTCCGGTATCCGGTTCGCACGCGCCGCAAGACCACCTTGCCGTCGAGCATCTCAGCACGTTCGTTCGGTTCGACAACGACGCGGCCATTTGGGAAGTCGATCGCAAGCGGCTCCGACTTCTGGAAGCGGCGCCCGGCGCCGGAACGCACCAGCGCGCCGACCAGTCGCGAGGCGAGTTGCCGGTAGTCCCCAGCAAAAGCGTGATCCTTGGGACCGCGATCCTGCCAGATCGATTCGAAGGCGGCCTCCGCGTCGGCCTCGGCGGGGTC
>JAIESR010000141.1 GCA_019745775.1 Xanthobacteraceae bacterium
GACGCTGGACGTGCCTATCCCGCCGGCGGCGAGGACATGGGCTACCTCGTCTGGCGCAAGCGCAATTGCTGCGTGCGAGCGCCGTGACGGCGCAGAAAGGAAATATGCATGTAATTCAGCATCATATTCCTTTCGATCGTCTTGCTGACGATCAACCGGTGGCTGCGATGCCACCCCACCCGGCGGAAGGAGTCGGGGCGGAAGGGGGTCTCCAAGGTTTGCCGCGTTCCGGCGGCCGGCCTCAGAGCAGGAGACCTGAAATGTACCGGATGCGGCCCGTCAGCCGCAGGTTGGGCTACCACAGGGCCTAAGGTGAGATACAAGCGAATGACGTGTCTGAAGCCTCTTTATTTACAGTTGAACTCCCGATCACCTGACGGGGTGGGGAGATCGCGGTGTGAACCGGTTGGTTTGTTGTGCTGCCTTCTGGTGAATGCTCGTCGAGCATTCGTGTGCGGGTCGTCCTTTCTTGCCCACACGCCCGAGCCGCAAGGGGTTAAGCGTCGCACCTACGGGTCCAAGGTTGATCGTCGGAACACGGGAACCACCATCGTCCGCCTGCTTCGGAGCAGGCTATCCGCGGAGACCGGGGATGGACGCTGGTGGGGCGGAGCCTGCGTAGTAGTCCGAGGACGGGAAAGCCGTCCACATGGCGAAGGCGGGCAGGAAGTCGGTGGGCTGTCATGACGGAGGAACTACCAGTGGACTCTGGTAATCAAGCCCCACAGGCTTGGCTCCTCGGCGTTCAGAGAAAGCTCTACCAATGGAGTCGGGAAAACCCCGAAGAACCATACTGCGACTTGTGGAATTGGGTGACCGATCCCCGCAACTTGTACATGGCCTGGAGGACGATTGCCGGTAATCGCGGCAAGCGCACTCCGGGGATCGACGGGGCGACCGTAGAGAAAATTGCCACCGGGATTGGTGTCGACAGATTCCTTCATAAACTCCGCGAGGAGCTCAGGGCGGGCGATTATCGTCCGTCCCCTGCACGAAGGAAGTGGATTCCAAAGCCGGGCAAACCGGGGAAGTTCCGACCCCTCGGTATCCCTACGGTCAGGGATCGCGTGGTGCAGTGCGCGGTCAAACAAGTTCTGGAGCCGATCTTCGAGGCCCGGTTCTGGCCTGTCTCATACGGGTTCCGGCCCGGACGCGGCAGTCAGGCCTGTCTCGAACATATCCGTGTGACCATCCAGTCGCGAGGTAAGCCTGCGGCAGATGGCTACCGACACAATGCGCCGTACCAATGGGTAATCGAAGGCGACATTGAGGCCTGCTTTGACAACATCGGTCATCATCCCCTGATGGAACGCGTTCGCCACGGCGTCGCGGACCCCAAGGTGAACCGGTTGATCGTGCAATTCCTCAAGGCCGGGGTCTTGGAGCATGTCACGTATAGCCCCACCGACACCGGCACGCCTCAAGGCGGCGTGCTCTCACCGCTACTGGCCAACATCGCGCTCAGCGTGATCGAGGAACGGTATCGGGACTGGGTGCGCCGCCCCGAAAGCCCAGAGCTGAAATCCGATGGGATCAGGCTCGCGGCGATCAAGCGCGACAAGGATCGCAAGGCCGGTCGAACGGTCTTCTACCCTGTCCGCTATGCCGACGACTTCCTGATCTTCGTGTCGGGGACGGAAGCTGACGCTCTTGCCGAGAAGCAGGCGCTGGCAACTTACCTGCACGAGGCGATGGGTCTGACGCTCTCGCCCGAAAAGACGCGCATCACTGCGCTGACCAAGGGCTGTCGGTTCTTGGGATGCCGCGTGCGGCTCAAGTGGGACAAGCGGTACGGGCTGCATGCCCGCATCGAAATCCCGCGCGAGCCGATCAACGGCTTCCGAATACGGGTAAATCAACTGGCGCGGCGGCAGACGCTTCGGCGTTCGCTCACGGCCATGCTTCAGGACCTCAATCCATACCTCCGGGGATGGTCCGCCTATTACCGCTACTGCGTGGGGGCCAAGCGCATTCTTGCCAGTCTCGACTGGCATGTGCGCCAACGCCTCTGGCTGTGGCTGCGGGCCAAACACAAGCGTGTCCCCGGACGGAAAATCGCATCGTGGCGCAGACCGAGCATCGCCCATCCGGGCAACTCGGTCTGGGCCGAAGGCGGCACAGAGCAGTTCTTGATGAGCTACGTGCCTGTTCGGAGGTTCGATCTCAAATGGATGAAGAAACCCGAGTTCGCCAAGGCTTCTGGAGAGCCGGATGCACAACGAAAGGTGCAAGTCCGGTTCGGAGAGAAGGCGTGGGAAACGGGCGGTGGAGACACCGCGCCGCGCCCACGTCTTACTCTACTATGAATAAACTTCCTCATCTTCTTGTAGTCGCCTCGTTTTCGAGCCTTGCCGCTTTGGCGGGAGCATCTGCGCAGACGGCCGAACCGGACCTCGATCTGGCCGCTATCCGGGCTCGGGCCAATGCGGGCGCTTCCGATGCCGACGCGCTGTCCGCCAATGCCCGCGCCAGAGCCGAAGCTCTGGCGCGGGAGGCGAGGACGAGCTCCGACGAGGCGGAGGTGCATGCTCGCCGCTACGCCCGTGAGGCCGCCGCAAGTGCGAAGCCTGATCCTGCCATCACATTCGACTTTGACCGGATGGTGGCCGACGCCGGCACCATGACCAGCGAAGGCATGGGTGAAGCCCCAAGGTTCATCGCTTTTGCTTCGCTTTCGATGCCGCCGGCAGCGCTGCGCGTGCTGATCGACGACGTTACCAAAGCTGGCGGTATCGTCGCCTTGCGCGGTCTGCCCGGCAACAGCGCCAAGGCCCTCACGGCCGCATTGGCCAAAGTGGCAAAGCCCGGCGAGCAACTGGATGGCGTCGGCATCGACCCGCGGCTCTTCCGTGCTTTCGGGATCGAGGCCGTGCCCACCTACGTGGTCACCAGCAGCGACTTCGATCTGTGCGACGGGTTCGATTGCCGGACGCAGGTCCCGCCGCACGACCGGATGAGCGGCAATGTCAGCGCTTCTTACGCGCTCGAGACTTTCGCGCGCGGCGGTGGCCCCGGTGCTTTGCTTGCGGCCCAGCACCTCGCCCGGCTTGAAAGGCAGGTTCCATGAAACGGCAATTCCTATCTGTCACGTACTTGAGTGCGCTCCTGGTCACCCTGACCGGGCCGCTTCACGCCCAGACCACAACCGATGCCGCCAAGGCCGACGGCAAGGCTTTTGGGCGGGACAAGGCTGCCTCGGCGCAAAGCGCGGCAACGACCAACCCGGATGCAAACCGCATCCCCAATTTTGGCGGAACGCCAAGCCAATCGGGCTATTTTGATGATCCGGACCGGATGAGCCGCGAGGCGGCGAGCCAGGCGACGACCAACACCGGCTACAAGGCCATGCGGGGTTCGATGGACCGGCGCGCCCGGTTTACGCCGCAGGATCTCGATGCAACGATCGCGCGCAGTAATGTGATCAGCGATGACCCGCTCGCCTATACGAGCGGAATGGCCATCGGCGGCTCGCAGGGACGCTGCGTGCCCTTGCCGCCGGCCAGCGGAACCGCGGCGCGCTACATGGCGACCTGCAATGTCGGCTATACGGCGACACAGGAAACGCGGACCTGCCCCGTAACGTTGACTGCGCGGGTCGAGCAGCGTCAGGTCTACGGCTACTATTGCGTTGGCGGCAGCGGGGTTGACCCGGCCTCGGTCTACAACTGCAACCGCTACCCTGCGCCGCAATGCACGGTCACGCAATCCTATCCGATCAACCTGTGCGATCCCTATTTCGGGATCTACTGGGGCTGCAACTCCGGCGATCTGAGGGTCGATCTCGTCAGTTGCACCGCACCGGTCGAGGGCGCGACGCCCTATACGGTGACGGGCGAGAACGTCGTCACCACCACGCGCGATGAAAGCCAGTGTGCTGGTCTCGCCGCCGACACCTCATGTCAGCAGGACACCGAGACGTGCACAGACAGCGATCCGGTCACCCGCATCATCGATGGCATTGCAGTGACGCAGCCTTGTTGGGCGTGGAGCCGCAGTTACAGCTGCGCACAGTTCACCGAGGCACAGGACTGCCAGACGCTTGAAGCCACTCCGGGCTGCAAGCTGGTGCGCGAAGACTGCCTCGCGGGCGAGCCCTGCCGCACCTGGGAGCGGGTTTATGATTGCCCGGTTCCAGACCAGCCTGCGAACACCAACCAGTTTATCTGCGACGGCGATGTCTACTGTATCGATGGCTCATGCGAGACCATCCAGCGCGAGGCCAACGACGAGTTCAAGGACGCGGCCGTCGCCTTGAACGCGATGAACCAGGCGCGCCGCGAATTCGATCCGGACAATCTCACCCTGTTCAAAGGGACGCGCGAAAGCTGCTCATCCAAGGTCTTTGGTGTGCTCAACTGCTGCAAGGGCAAGGGCTTCCCGCTTATCCCGGGCATCCAGTTGCTCGTAGCGCTGGGCTGCAGCCGCGAGGAGATGCTGCTGCATCAGAAGGATGCCCAAGGTCTGTGCGCTTATGTCGGCACTTATTGCTCATCCTCCTTTCTTGGCGTGTGCCTCACCAAGCGCAAGGTCTACTGCTGCTTTGAATCCAAGCTCTCGCGAATCCTGCAGGAACAGGGTCGCCAGCAGCTGAACAAGCCCTGGGGCAAGCCGAAGACCGAGCAATGCCAGGGCTTCACCATCGACGAGTTTGCCCGGCTCGACCTCTCGAAAATGGATTTCAGCGAGGTCTACGCCGAGTTCACCGACGCCGCCCGCCTGCCTGACGAGCTGCAGGCCACCCAGGACATCCAACAGAAGATCGAGGACTACTATGCCCGCGCCCGCCAGTAAGGCCGCGTGGCGGCTGCTTGCCGCCTGTGCGATTACCAACGCCGTTTCCCTGTCATCCCCGGCGCTCGCCCAGAGTGCCGCAACCCGAGCCGATGCGCCGCCCAATGCGCAGTCTGCCGAACGCCAGGACAGCTTCTACTGCGAGGAGCGGCGGCTCGGATACTGGTTCTACTGCGATCGGCCCAAACCGCCGGAGCAGGATGAGCCCGCGCCTGCAGCCAGCGCAACCAGCCAACTGGACGCAATCACGGCGACCTTGCGGGAACTGAAGGCCAAGGCGATCCTCGAGCCGACGCCAGCTAATGTGACGGCCTATATCCGCTTCCAGCGCGCCCAGCTCGACCGAGCTTCGCTTTTCAGCGACGTCTGGCAGCGGGCGATCTGGCAGGATCCCGAGCTCGACTACACGCTGCAGCGCCCGGTTTCGACGC
>JAIESR010000146.1 GCA_019745775.1 Xanthobacteraceae bacterium
AGGCTGCGATTCTTGGTCCGTGGCGCTGTCCGCTGCGGGCGGCGGGCACCCGAGGGTCCAGGACTTAGGGATACATGATCGGACGCATCTTCACGGTCGGCGGCTTCACGCTGCTGTCGCGCATCACCGGCTTTGTGCGCGACATCGTGCTCGCGGCCATCCTCGGTGCCGGCCCGATCGCCGACGCGTTCTTCGTGGCGCTGCGGCTGCCCAATCATTTCCGCGCGATCTTCGCCGAGGGCGCCTTCAACGCCGCCTTCGTGCCGGCCTATGCCCGCATCCGTCAGCAGTCCGGCGCCGATCCCTCGAAGCTGTTCGCCGATCGCATCTTCACGCTCCTGTTCATCGTGCAGGCGGTGCTCCTGGCGATCGCGCTGATCTTCACGCCCGCCGTCATCTCGGTGCTGGCGCCGGGCTTCGCCCATGACGGCGAACGCTTCACGCTGGCGGTCGAGCTCACGCGCATCACCTTTCCCTATCTGCTGCTGATCTCGCTGGTCACGCTCTACGGCGGCATCCTCAATGCGCTCGGCCGCTTCGCGTCGGCCGCCGCGGCGCCGATCCTGCTCAATCTGTCGATGATTGCGGCGCTCGCGCTCGCGGTGTTCTTTCCGACCGCCGGCCATGCGGCGGCCTGGGGCGTGTTCATCGCCGGCTGCCTGGAGGTCCTGCTGCTGGTCGCCGACACTTCGCGCCAGGGCGTGCTGCCGGCGTTCCGCTGGCCGCGGCTCGACGAGGAGGTGAAGCTCTTCCTCAAGCGGTTCGGGCCCGCCACCATCGGCTCGGCCGAGACCCAGATCGCCCTGTTCGCCGACACCATCATCGCGAGCTTCCTCGTCACCGGCGCCCTGTCGGCGCTTTATTACGCCGACCGGCTCAACCAGCTGCCGATCGGCGTGATCGGCATTGCCGTCGGCACCGTGCTGCTGCCGGAGATGGCCAACCGGCTGGCGCGTGGCGATGAGGCGGGCGCGCGCCACGCGCAGAACCGCGCCATCGAGTTCACGCTTCTGCTCTCGATCCCGTGTATGGTCGCATTCCTGCTGCTGCCCGACCTGATCATGCGGGCGCTGTTCATGCGCGGCGCCTTCACCGCCGCCGATGCGGCGGCGGCGGGCGCCACGCTCCAGGCCTATGCCGTCGGCTTGATGCCGTTCGTGCTGATGCGCAGCGCCGCCACCACCTTCCTGGCGCGCGGCGACACCTGGACGCCGGTGAAGGCCTTGTTCTTCGCGGTGCTGGTCAATGTCGCGCTCAAGATCGCGCTCGCCGGCACGCACGCGCAGGTCGGCCTGGCCTTTGCGACCGCGATGGGCGGCTGGGTCAATCTCGTGCTGCTGGTCTGGTTTGCGCGGCGCGGGCGCCTGTTCGCCTTCGATCCGGAGGTGGTCCGTTCCGCGATGCGGCTCGCGGCCGCCGGGCTGGGGATGGCGCTGGTGCTCTGGCTCGCCGGCACGCCGGTCGGCGCGCTCACGGCGGGGAGGGCGCTGCAGAACGAGCTGGCGCTCGCGCTTTACGCGCTGATCGGCGCCGCCGTGTACGGCGGCATGGTGATCGCGCTGTTCGGCCGCCGCTGGTTCACGGGCTTCATGGCGCGCCGTTCGCCGCCGCCTGCGCCGCCGCCACCGCCGGAAATGGGCGGATAGCTTCAGTCTTCGTGTAGGATGAACCGCCCGGCAATCCAAGGTGGGGAATATCGCCATGGTCGCAGCACGGATGCCCTGGTGGACATGGACGTGGCCCGCATTGGCCTGGGCGGTTCTGTCGCTGACATTCTTTCTCGGCAGTGCGGGCGTTGTTGTCGCCGCCGCCGGCATCGTCCTGTTGGCCACCGTGTTTGCGGCCGTCTACCACGCGGAGGTGGTTGCGCATCGCGTCGGCGAGCCGTTCGGCACGCTGGTCCTCGCGCTGGCCGTCACGGTGATCGAGACGGCCCTGATCGTCTCGGTGATGATCGCGGCTCCGGCGGAAAAAGCCGGGCTGGCGCGCGACACCGTGTTCGCCGCGGTGATGATCGTGTGCAATGGCATCGTCGGCGCCTGCCTGCTCCTGGGCGCGGCGCGCCACCACGAACAGGGGTTCCATCTGCAAGGCGCCAGCGCCGCGCTGGCCGTGCTCGCCGCGCTCACCAGCCTCACGTTGATCCTGCCCAACTACGCGTCCCGCGACCTCGGCCCCCAATACAGCACGTCGCAGCTCGTCTTCGCCGGTGCCGTATCGTTGGTGCTGTACGGGTCGTTGGTGTTCATTCAGACCGTCCGGCATCGCGATTATTTCCTCCCGGTTCGGAGCGATGACCAGGAGGCGCACGCGCCTCCACCCGACGGCAAGACGGCGGCCTTCAGCGCCGTCATGCTTCTGGTCTCGCTGATCGCGATTGTCGGCCTTGCCAAAGCGCTGACGCCCGCGCTGGAACAGGGCATCGCCTCCCTTGCCGTGCCGAAGGCGGTGGTGGGGATCGTCATCGCCGCCTTGGTGCTGTTGCCCGAAGGGCTGGCGGCCGTCAGGGCGGCGCGGCTCAACCGGTTGCAGACCAGTTTGAATCTGGCGTTGGGCTCCGCGCTCGCGACCATCGGCTTGACGATCCCGGCAGTCGCCGTTGTTTCGATCATTATCGGGCAGCCGCTCGAACTCGCCCTGGACGGCAAGGATCAGGCCCTGCTGGCGCTGACATTGCTGCTCGGTGTGATCACCTTGGGCACCGGCCGGACCACGGTGCTCCAGGGCATCGTGCATCTGGTGATCTTCGCCGTGTTCTTGTTCTTTGCCGTGGTGCCGTGACGCAGGGCACGCCGTCCGTCCAGGCCGGCTCGAAGCGAAGAGGACGGCGCCATTACGTGTGCCGCCGGCTCACGGCCGCTCACGGCTCCTTCGGAGCAACAGATGGGCCGTCAAAGCCACCCGGCCGCGCGCGCGCCGTCGATCATCATCTGCTTGCGCATTGGCCCCTTGAAGTGAAAGAGCTTGGGCCGGTGTGCCGGGTCATCAACTTCGTGGGGCAGGCAAGCATAGCGTGATTCAGGCAGTGAACCAACCGACCAGCCGCCGCCCGCGATGACGTTGCGGATAGCTTCCTGGTCGCCGAACCAATGATGAAATTTCTCCGGCAAGCTCATGAGATTGTCGAGGCACGCCGACCAGAATTCCGGCGTCTTGGCGATGACAGCGCATGCTAGGTGCGGATAGACTTCGTTCAACGTGCGTCCTTCGTACTCACGCAAGTCCAGATTCATGGCGTGAGGGTCGAGCAGCATATCCTTGTTGAATTCCCGCACGCACACGCAGACGTCATGCTGGCCCAGTTCTGCGGCTGCGTCGATGCGATCCGTGCAAACCATATCGGTGTCGAGGAACAGCGTAGGCTCGCTGATGGGCAGTCCGGCAAAGCTGCGCAGCCGAAAGGTCATCAGGCGGCCGGTATCGCTGTCGAGCCGCACGACTTCATCGACGCCGGCCACAGCCGGGCTCGCCCCATCGGTGCATTGCGTGACGTGGACGTCAGGATTGTGCGCCCGAATCGAACGGACCAGAATTCTCGCCAGCACCGTCTCCTGTCCGACGTGAAGAAATGCGATCCGCAGCATCTAGCGTCGCTCACAGATCAATTTTTGATATTTGGGGGAATCGACGATGACGCGGGTCTTGAATTTCGGGGCCAACGCGTCCCATCCGGCATCCGGCACGCCCTTTCGCTTGTCGAAGATCAGGACTCCGTTGTTCCGCAAAGCGCGTTCAATATAGAGAACGTATTCGGTGACGGGATAGTGGAATCCCATCGAGATGTTCGAAAGGATGGCGTCGACGGGCTCATCATTGAGCGCCTCCACCCGAGGATTGCAGAACGCGATGTCGGCGGACGCCACGCCGTTGCGCTCGAGGAACGCGCGCGCGGTCGGATTGCTTGAATAGCCCGATCCCCGTTGAGCGAACCCATGCTGATGCTCATCGGATCGTTCGATGTCGATGAGGTACAGCCGGCAGCGGTGCCGCCGATAAAGCAGAAGCTCGAACATGCAGAGCCCGGGCCCGATGCTGGAAAGCGCGGTTATCGGAGAGAAATCGATGTGCTGACCGAGCACATCGACTTCACGCTCAATCTCTTCAATGACCGCCCTTGTAAAGGGCTGGGCGACGGCGACGGGCGCCAGAAACGACATGAGGGCGGCTTTATTGCCGCTTTCGAACCAGCTCACGAGCGCGCCGCCGCCGCCGAGCGAGATCAGGGCGGCGGTGCGCTGGAGCGCTAGGTCCGCGAGGTCCGCGGGGGAAAAATCCGCTTCAATGCCTTGCATGAATACCTCGCATGGCACGGAAATGTGAAGGCCTGCTTGTTTTGATGTCTGCGGGAGCGAAGTCCATGTCACCAGCTCATGACGAAATCGCCATCCAGCTCGAAACGGACCTCTGCCCCCCAAGATTTCAGCAACGTGACTGCATCGTCGTGGCGCAGCTTATAGCGTTCGGCGGCGCCAATTTTCTGTTCCACGATGATGGTAGGCTTGAGTTTGCGGATCGTTTGAGCGCCGCCCTCGACCACGAAATACTCGTAGCCCTCGCAATCGAGTTTCAGAAAGTCCAGAATTGTGAATTCAAAAGAGTCCAGCGTCCTGATCGGCACTTGAGTGGAACCTCGGCTATCTACAAAACTCCACCCACTGCATTCACTTGGAACGTCCATCGTCGCCGCGCCGTCGTGATTGCCTAGCGCACAATCGTGGAGGCGAACGCCTTCGCTGGTCACATTCATGACGAAGCACTCTCGATTTATCGGGAGAGGCTCAAATGCGGTCACTTGAGGGAAGCAATGTGACAGTACGCGGCTCCACAGGCCGCAGTGTGCCCCGACATCAACGGCGTGGCGGAACGTTTCGATAAAAGGAAATGCGAGCGCAAATTTTTGGAACTGATAGGTTGCTCCCCCCGCGAACTGTGGTCCGCGCTCGAGATACGGAATCAAATGGGTCTCGTGGTCTGGGAGCCAGAGGCCCGCCACTTGCTTGGGCATATTCGGAATGCTCCGAAGATATCAAAGTGTTGCTCAGGATCGCAAGTTAGGCCAAGACGAACATGTCCGCCAAGACGAACATGTCCGCTTGTGTCCCTGACTCGGCGTGCCGGGCCGTTTGCGGTTCGAGCCGTTACCGCCGCGTGGCGGAATGGAGCCGGCGACGCAAAGCGATTGCGGTTTCCTTGAGCAGACCCGGAGCGCCGCGCCGCCTCATGGCCGCGCCGCCACCGTCACTGCTGGCCGCTGGACTGCGCCCGTCCGCTTGGGCGCCGCCGGAGCCGCCGGGGCAGGGGTCGCCGCTGCCGGGGGTCGCGGCGGCGCCACCG
>JAIESR010000113.1 GCA_019745775.1 Xanthobacteraceae bacterium
GAGCCCCCAGCGTCGTGTTAATCGCTCCGGGAAGTCGGCTTGGTCGGAGGTCCGTCGCGCAGCTGCTCGAAAGTCGCGCCCGTAGTCGGGATTGCGGCGGAGGAACTCCCATGCAAGCTCGGCGCGACTGAGTCGTTGCACGTAACTATAGGCGGCGGCATTTCGCCAGTCAGGTGTTGTTGGCATGTTGGACCCTGCAATGACGCGATACTCGTACGGGTTGCACGGCACGTCAGGGGTGGCGTGCGAATGCGGCTGAATGCAGCTTGCAGGAGTCGCGGCGACGGCATCACGTGATGCCGAAATCGATGCGATTTAATTTAGCCCTCGTTCTGGAAATGCATCTGCCACCTGCACAAAACATCAAATCATGTCGCGATATTGATTACGCCGTTACCTATTCAGAAATCAGTGGGGTGCCCCGCCTTCCAGAAGGTGGCGATAGCCATGCTGCGTCATCCACTTGGCGCGCGCCAAGTGGCTCTCCCAAGCGCGCCGCGCGCGCTCCGGTTCTTGCGCCGGATCGATATGCAGAACGATGCGCGCGACTTCGGTCCAATCGGCACCCTCGGTGTCGGCATCGAGGAGGCGGAGGTAGGTAACAAGATGTTCTTGGTCATAACCGGTAAGGACGTCAGCCTCCGGGGCTTGGTCGGCAACTGGGGGATCGAGTGGAGGCTGGGGCATGACCATACTTGCGCTGCCCGGACCGATTGCGACACGACCCGGCAACGCGCCTTCGTGAGAGATGAGAGATGGCATCGCCGCCCCATAATAAGACATAACGATCTATTGGGGGCGGCCTTGGGCAGGTTTCCACCTGCCTGCGAATACACACTATAAGGGATAAACCTCATAGTGTGTAGGCGGTCAGCTTTGGCGCATGGACATGCGCAAGCTGGTCGGCCGAAACTTTGCGAGACTGCGGCTCGCTAAAGGCTTTACCCAGGAGCGCTTTGCGGAGCTCTCCGGATTCACACAGCAATATGTGAGTGGCCTCGAGCGCGGTCGGCGCAATCCGACCGTGGTGACTCTCTTTCACCTTGCGCAAGCGCTCGGTGTAAGTCACGTCGAACTCGTCACGCCCGACGAGGAAGGCGGGGGTGAACCCACAAAATCGCTGAAGCGGAAATCAGGAAAGGCGTAGAGACGCGGATCAGGATGACGGCCGCGCGCAGATCAAGATCGCCTGATGTTGTACTGATCTTCGGCGCCCGACCCTAGCTGTGCGGCGAGATTTCAAATCGGGCGCTCGTTTTCTGCGACGCTTGAAAAGACTCGCTTGACCTCCTTTAGCCGCGCCGTTCAGCGCGCGGTGGAGTGGAGTGGAGTGGAGTGGAGTGGATGGCAAAGTGGTGTCGCGGTTGCGGCGCACGAAAAGCCCCGCCCGGTCGGTCCGGGCGGGGCCTGCTGGCGGCCCGGCTCAGTCGCCGTTCTGCTTACGGCTGCGGGACCAGATGAGGGTGAAGGTCTCGCCTTCGTCCGCGACGAGGTTGGCGTAGATTGGAGCGGTGAAGCTTGGATCGTCGAGCTTGACCGAGAGGTAGTCGCGGCCCTCGTTGGAGCGCTTCGACCAGGCGGCCCCGATCTCGACGCGGCCGACATAGACCCGGTGGCTGGGGGCGTTTTCGCTGGCCCGGTTGGTCTCAGGGACTACGCGGACGCCCTTGGCTTTGACGCTCAGGGTGACGATCTCGCCCTGGAACTCTTCGCCGGACTTCTTGAAGGTGCCGATGCTTGCCATGTCGCTTCTCCTTTGCTGTTCGAAGCCTGCGACCATCGCGGCCTCGATGGCGATCTCCAGGCCGAAGGCGATCGACAACGCACCCGTCTTCGGGCCGGAGCGCAGCGGAGGATGGCGGCGGTGGGACTTTCTTGCCTCGCGAGGAATGGGCGAAGCCCAGGGGAAGAAAGTCTCACCGACGCCGTTGCGGCATAGGCGATCGAGGCGTAGCCGTCCTTTGGCCAGATCAAGCCATCAGAGGCCACGTGGCTCGCACCGGTTCGACAGCACTGAGGAGAAGACCTGGCGGATATCAAGCGACCTGCACAAGTGGCCAGGCTCATTGGGCGAAGAAAAAGAAGCTCTGGCGTACTGATGGGCGGCTACAGTATGTCCGGATCAGGCAGCACAACGCCTGCATGGGGATCGTGTCGCCCCGAGGTGCCGTCGGCCTCATCGAAGCGCTGCATCGAGCGCGCGTTATCATCACGCGTTGGCGATCAAAGATCGGCTACGTCAACCATTTTCGAAACCACGACGGCGGAAGTTCAGCCCTGCTTGGCCAGCGACGTCAGCGAATCAGGCGACGTCACGCCGGCGGCACTGCCCTGTCCGTGATCGGGCGGGCCCGAGAGCGCCATGCGCGCGCACGCCGTGGCCGCCACGATGATCGCGCCCGCAACTGCCACAGCCTGTCGCCAACCCTCGCCGGATATGCCGATGTGCGCAAGGCCGAGCGCGGCATGATACCCCGCGATGGCCGCCGGCATTGCGAAGAGAAGCGCGATCACTGCGCGAATAAGGGGCGAGCGGAGAGTCGCGAAGGCGATCTGCGCAGCAATGAGGGTGATACTCGCAGCGATCGCGCCAACGATGATCGCCGCAATCGGCCCCGAACCGCTGTGATAGGTGGCGAGCCCTGCGGTGACGCCAGCGAAGAATGGAAGCGCATAGACCGCTAGCGCGAACAGCAGCCAACAGAGATACGCGAGTCCAACAAAGCCAAGAATGATGCCGATGATGATCATGGTGGTGGGTCTGTGCGCCAGGAGTACCGGGTGGGATCCGGTACGCGCATTCAATGGTCCCGCAGGGTGGAAGACCCTGCCCTCAACGCGCCGCAGCGCGGGGAGTGAAGCTGACGGGTGAGGCGCGCTGGGTGTCTCCGGCAAGCCATAAATAAGCAGAACCCGTCAAAGTCGGACGGCTGGGGACTTCCGCCCTTTCCGGTCCGGCGAGCGTGTCCGTTACGGAGAGGGTAACCGAACCGATGTCTGAAGCCTCGGTAGAACATGAACCTCACCAAATTGGAAGTGGGTGGGGCGGCCGCAAGGCCGGCGGAGCGCCGATCTGCGCTGGATCCTCGCGGATCAGGGGCGCGCGTACATTTGCGTGTCAGGCATTGGCCGAGCTTGCGGTGGTCAACGCCCGGAATCCACACGGGGTAGAGTCGGCTCCTACAACGGACAAGGGGTCATTGAGTGAACCTGGGAACCTTGCGACGACCTCTTCGGCGCTTAAACCGAAGATGATCGAGACGACCGACGAACGCTGTCGCAAGGGACGGAGTCTTCGTAGTAGTCCGAGGGCGGGAAAGCCGTCCACATGGCGAAGGGAGACAGTGGGTACAGCGGGCCGGCAGGAGGTGGGCCGATGAGGCCCGACGCGGTGAATACTGCGTTCGTTCTCAACATGCAGCGCAAGCTGTACAGGTGGAGTCACGCGAACTCTGAGAAGTGGTTCGCGGACTTGTTCAATCTGGTGTGTGATCGCCGCACACTCGGCCACGCGTGGCGACGGCTCGCCCGCAACGCGGGAAGCCGAACGCCGGGCACGGACGGGATGACGCGGCGTAAGGTCGAACAGCGGCCCGGTGGGGTAGAACAGTTCCTTGCGGAAATCCGGGAGGAGCTGCGCAGCGGAATCTATAAGCCTGAACTCGTCCGCCAACGGTTGATTCCAAAGGCGGGCAAGCCGGGACGATTCCGGCCCCTCGGCATCCCAACGCTGAAAGACCGACTGGTGCAAATGGCCCTGAAACTTGTCTTGGAACCCATCTTCGAGGCGGACTTTTATCCGACCTCGTTCGGGTTCCGACGTGGGCGAAGCACCCATGATGCGCTCGCGATAGTGCAGAAACATCTGCACCCGACGAAGCACGGGACCTCACCGGTTCGCTTCGTAGTCGAAGGCGACATCAAAGGTTGCTTCGATGCCATTGACCATCACCTGCTGATGGAACAGGTGCGTGGCCGCATCCAGGATCGCAAGGTCCTGCGGCTTGTACTCGCCTTCCTGAAAGCCGGCATCCTGGTCGAAGGCACTATCCGCCACCCCATCACAGGCACGCCGCAAGGCGGTGTCCTGTCGCCACTCCTGGCCAACGTCTACTTGACGTCCCTCGACGAGCGATATGGACGGTGGACACCACGACCCCGTGAGCGGCTGCAGAATGCTGCCGACCGGCGGCATTACGACCGCAAACGGGGACGCCCGACTTTCCAGATCGCCCGCTACGCGGACGACTTCGTCATTCTGGTCACGGGCACAAAGGACGAGTCGATGGCCGAGCGCGACAAACTTGCGGCGTTCCTCAAGCAGGAACTCCGCATGGAGCTATCCCTTGAGAAGACCTTGGTCACGGATGTCGGGGACGGGTTCGACTTCCTCGGCTATCGCATCATCCAGACGAAGGCGCGCCGCACGGGGCACCTCGTCGGGAATCTGTATATTCCGAAAGGCAAAGTGCAGAGACTGCGAGACGCGATCAAGTCCCGGATCAGGACGTGTCCAACTGGACACTCTCTGGCCCAGCTCATTGGAGAGCTCAACTCGATTATCCTTGGCTGGCGCACCTATTACCGTCACGCCACAGGAGCATCACGCGAGTTCAGCAAGCTGGACTGGTGGCTGTCGGACCGGGTGTTGCGCTGGCTGCGCAAGAAGCATCCCAAGGCGACGTGGCCGATGCTGCGCCGCTACCGTATGCCTACCGAACCAGGTAAGCGCAGGCTTGTCTGGGGCGACGGGCGGACGCGACTTCGCAGCTTCGTCACGGGTGGCACCATGCAATACCCGTGGCGAGGCATCATGATCACCAATGGCTGGGACGACGCGCCTCGACGGCAAGGTCATGTACCAGTTGCTGCGCTGTGGGACGCGCTGAACCGCCTCGCCGGGTTGACGGCACCCGCGGCGTGAGCCGCGCATGGAGAGCCGGATGCTGGGAAACTGGCACGTCCGGTTCGGAGAGAGGCGCGAAGAAACCGACCGCCGCGAGGCGGCACGGCGCTGCGCGCCTACTCTACCCGTGCAAAGTCGACGGCCGCGCCTCCCACCACCACCACGGCGCGACGCTCAGATTAGCCCATCCCTGTCGTCTTTGGAATCCATATTCGGATAAGGCGACATGGACGCGCGTGCCGTGCTCGAACTCACACCAAGCCGGAGCAATACGCACGTCGGATCGGTTTCGTCGAGCGGTGGCGAAGGAGGCTGCCAGAAGTAGGCCACCGTAGAAGCGGCAAATCGCATGCGCGGTTCTACGAGATTCTGCGGGCATTGCATGAGTGCAGCGGCGCTCAGGCGCCGCCGAAGTTCCAGACCGGGATGCCAAGTTTCTTGGCCTTGTCGGCGAGGTTCGCCGAAATACCCGAGCCGGGGAAGACGATGACGCCGATCGGCA
>JAIESR010000029.1 GCA_019745775.1 Xanthobacteraceae bacterium
GATTCACAATCAAAATCAGCCGGGAATCCCCAGCCCGATCACAATCGATTCATCGCAACCGGGGAATGCTCTAGATTGCCAAAACGCCATCGATCAGAACAAGCCCGCGATGGTCTGGTACAGGCCCGCCGTGAAAGTCCCGAGGCTGTAGACGGTGCCCGCAACCGCCGCGCCGATGCCGGCGGCAATCAGCGCGTACTTCATCGCCGTGCCGCCCTCCTGGTCGCCGGCTGCGCGCTTGTCCGGCATCATCAGCAGCGACGGCGCAGGCTCGCGCATCGGTTTTGCGTTTGTGCTTTCGGTGTCGATATCCCGCATCGGCATCAAAGCAGCGTCGTCAGGTGCGAGATCAGCGGGATGTCCGCCGGCGGCATCGGGTATTCCCTCAGCCGGTTCGGGCGCACCCAGGCGAGCTTCTGGTGCTCGTGGGGCGTGACCGTCCCCTCCCAGCGCCGGCATACGTACAGCGGCATCAGGAGGTGAAATTCCTCGTAGGTGTGGCTCGCGAAAGTCAGCGGCGCGAGACACGCCTCCTTGACGACGATCCCAAGCTCCTCCTTCAGCTCCCGGATCAGCGCGTCTTCGGGGCGCTCACCCGGATCGACCTTGCCGCCGGGGAATTCCCAGAGACCGGCCATCGATTTGCCCTCCGGGCGCTGCGCGATCAGCACGCGTCCGTCGGCGTCGACGAGCGCGCAGGCGGCTACCAGGACGACCTTCACGCTCAAGCTCCGATGGTATCGAGGCGTGGGTTAACGGCGATGCAACGCATGCTACCGGACTGGCGGGCTGGTCCGCCTGGTTAAGGAAGCATTAAGAACGGTAGTCGCCGTTGATGGCGACGTATTCCTTGGTGAGGTCGCAGGTCAGCACGCGGTCCTTGCCGCGGCCGAGACCGAGCGCGACCTTGAGCCCGATCTTCGGGCTCTTCATCGCTTCCGACACCTTGGTCTCGTTATAGGTCGGATCGCGCTCGCCCTTGTGGGCGACGCGGATGCCGTTGAACCAGATCGAGAGCTTGTCGCGGTCGGCCGGCTCGCCGGCCTTGCCGACCGCCATCACCACGCGGCCCCAATTGGCGTCCTCGCCGGCGATCGCGGTCTTCACCAGCGGCGAATTGGCGATCGACATGGCGATCCGGCGCGCAGATGTCTTCGACACGGCGCCCTCGACCTCGATCTCGACCAGCTTGCGCGCACCTTCGCCGTCGCGCGCCACCTGCTCCGACAAGTCTGCGAGCACCGTCGCGAACGCCTTGCGGAAACCCTTCAGGCGCGGGTCGTTTGCCTTGCTGATCTTCGGTGCGCTCTTGGCGGCGCCGGTCGCGAACACCATCAGCGTGTCGGAGGTCGAAGTATCGCCGTCGATGGTCACTGCGTTGAAGGTGTCCTCGACGGTTTCGCGCAGCAGCGCCTGCAACAGTGGCGCCGCGATCGGGGCGTCGGTGAACACGAACGACAGCATGGTGCCCATGTCCGGCATGATCATGCCGGCGCCCTTGGCGATGCCGTTGATGGTGACGGTGGCCTTGCCGATCGAGGTCTTCGCCGTCGCCACTTTTGGAAACGTGTCGGTGGTCATGATCGCGCGCGCGGCGTCGAGCCAGCCGTCGCCCTTGGCGTTGGCGACCAGGGTCTCCATCACGCCGTCGAACACCGCCGCATTGAGCGGCTCGCCGATCACGCCGGTCGAGGCGAGGTACACCTCGTCCGGCTTGCAGCCGACCGCCTTCGCCGCGATCCGCGCCGTGAAGGCGCAGGCCGCGCGGCCGTTCTTGCCGGTAAAGGCATTGGCGTTGCCGGAATTGACCACCAGCGCGCGCGCCTTGCGGGTCTTGAGCTTGGCGCGGCACCATTCCACCGGTGCGGAAGGACATTTGGAGCGCGTGAAGACGCCGGCGGCCACCGTACCTGGATCGAGCACCATCAGGAGCACGTCGGTGCGGCCCTTGTAACGCACGCCCGCCGCCGCGGTCGCGAACTTGACGCCGGCGACGTCGGGCATGTCGGGGACCGATACGGGGGCGAGGGGGGAGACCTTGGTGCTCATGTCATGACCGTGTCATTTGAGGCGCGAACAACGCTCGCGACGCGACGCTCTAACACCAGCTTCTCGCGCGCGGCGCAAGGGCGTGCCGGTCGGTGGACTTGCCAGGCGCTGGAAAATAGTGTCGCCGCCGCCATGACATCGACCCCGTGCCCGCCGCCCGACCGCAATCCCCGCCCGCCCCGCGTGCGGCTCCCGGCCGGCGCCTGCGATACCCACGCTCATATCTGTGGTCCGGCCGAGACGTTTCCGTATGTGCCGGAGCGCATCTACACGCCGCCGGATTCGACCCTCGACGATTATCTGCACCTCCTCGGAACGCTGGGCGTGGGCCGCGCGGTGCTGGTGCAGCCAAGCGTCTATGGCACCGACAATCGCGCGCTGCTCGATGCGCTGGCGCGCCATCGGCAAGGGCTGCGCGGCGTCGCCGTGGTGAAGGCGGATATCTCCGCCGATGAGGTTCGTGCGCTCGACGACGCCGGCGTGCGCGGTGTGCGCTTCAATCTCGTCGACCACGCCGGGGAGCGCAATGTCGTGCCCGTCGATGTGATCCCGGCGCTGGCGAAGGTCATCGCACCGTTTGGCTGGCACATCGAATTCCTGGTCAATCTCGATGCGGCGCCGAAATTCGCGTCCGGGATCGAAGGCCTGCCCGTGGATGTCGTGGTCGGGCATCTCGGCTATCCGAAGGGCGGTGCCGGGCCATGGCCGGGCGCCGCGAGCCTCGACGGTTTCCTGCGCCTGTTCGAGAGCGGCCGCTGCTGGGTCAAGCTGACCGGGCCCTATCGAATCTCGACCGCGCCCGATTTGCCTTATGCCGACGTCACCGCGCTGGCCCGTCATCTGGCAAGCGTCAACCCGGAGCGGCTGATCTGGGGCACCGATTGGCCGCACGTGATGTGCAAGAAGCCGATGCCGAATGACGGCGATCTCGCCGATCTCGTCGCCGACTGGCTGCCCGACGCGGCGCTGCGCCAGCGCGTTCTGGTGGCCAATCCGGCCGCGCTCTACGGTTTCGCGCAAGGCGAAGCGCTGAAGACGGCGTAGCGCGCGCTTATGCCGGCACTCAAAAGGTTCGATCTCTCCCGGCGTCATGGCCGGGCTTGTGCCGGCCATCCACGCCTTTGATTTGACTCGCGATTTCAGACGTGGATGCCCGCGACAAGCGCGGGCATGACGAGTCAAACTTGGCGCGCTCTGGTATTACTTCTTCGCCGCCGGCGCGCCCTTGCCGTCGAGGCGCTCGATCTTGGCCTTTTCACGCAGTTGGCCAATCAATTCGGTCTGGCCGCGGCGGATCAGGAAGGTCTCGATCTGCGGCCGCACTTTCTCGAATTCCGGCACCGGCCGGTTGCGGCGATCTTCGAGCTTGATGATGTGCCAGCCGAACTGCGTTCGGATCGGATTCGACACCTGCCCCGGCGACATCTGGAACGCGATGTTGGCGAACTCCGGCACCATCTGGTCCTTGGTGAAATAGTCGAGGTCGCCGCCGTTCTCCTTGCCCGAGGGGTCCTCCGTCAGCTCGGTGGCGACGGTCGCGAATTCCTCGCCCTTCTTGATGCGCTCGAGCGCGGCCTGGGCGCGGGCGCGTGCTTCGTCCTGCGCCTTCGCGTCTTTGGGATCGGCGCGGAACAGGATGTGGCGGGCGCGCACTTCCTCGGTCGCGCCCATTGGCTTGATCTGCTCGTCGTAGACCTTGCGCAGCGCTTCCTCGTTAACCTGCGAGCGGGCATGGTCCTGCAGCATCAGGCCCATCAGCAGCTTGCGGCGGAAGAACGCCTCGCGCTGCCTGAACTCATCGGTCTTCTGGAGATTGCGGCCCTCGGCCGCCTGCGCCGCCAGCATGACGTCGGCGACGTAGTTGATGATCTGCTCGCGCCGGTGGTCGGGCGGTAATTGCTGGAGCTCGGGCCCGAGGTCTTCCTCGGCCATCGCGAGGTCGCTTTCGCGGATGTCCATGCCGTTGACGCGGGCGATCACCGGATCGGAGGCCGATCCGCCCGACGACGACGAAGAAGACGATGGCGTGGACGACTGCTGCCCGCAGCCTGTGACGACCGGCAGGATCAGGAGCGCCAAGACCACAGCAGTGGTCGCGACGGTCGAGACAGCGGTGCGGCGTGACCGCGCATCGGGCTGCGTGACCTGCGGCAAGGCGGGAAGTTTCAGCGAAATCATGGCGCTGTCCTTGAGAGCTATTCCCTGGGGCCCCGCCGACTGCGGAACGCGGCCGGACAGTCGCCCAATCGGCACCCCTTTGCAATATCCGCCACAGGGCCGGATTCTGAAAAGAACGTGAGAAAAACTCGCCAATTGACAAGGGTCTAGCCCACTCCTATGTCTCGCAAAACCAGCCGGACCAGGCCCGAAAGCCGCCGTTTGCCTCGCGAAATTTGATCCGTTTCCGGCATGCAGTGGCAAGATCGATGAACGTGCGCACGGTTTGCCGCGACAAAGGTCGGTTTTGTATGTCCGGTGCGCCGTTCCTGGTCGACTTGGTAGACTGGTTTAGGACATGATCCCGAAAAGTGGGCACCGGTTTTCGGACGAGATCATGTTCAAACAGATGCGCTGGGGCGCTTTGCGCCCTGGGGGGGCCTCTAAGGGAATTCCAGCATGATTGGCGCGCTCGCCCGCAAGATTTTCGGCTCTTCCAATGAGCGCCGGGTCAAGGCCTATCTGCCGCGTGTGGCGCAGATCAACGCGCTCGAACAAGAGCTCGAGAAGCTTTCCGACGAGGCGCTGCAGGCCCGCACCGCCCAGTTCAAGAAGGAACTCGCGGACGGCGACAAGACGCTCGACGATATCCTGGTACCGGCGTTCGCAACCTGCCGTGAAGCCGCCAAGCGCACCCTCGGGCAGCGCCATTTCGACGTCCAGCTGATCGGCGGCATGATCCTGCACGACGGCCGCATCTCCGAGATGAAGACCGGCGAAGGCAAGACACTGGTCGCGACGCTCCCGGTCTATCTCAACGCGCTCGCCGGCCGCGGCGTCCACGTCGTCACCGTCAACGACTACCTCGCCAAGCGCGACGCCGAGTGGATGGGGCAGGTCTACAAGTTCCTCGGGCTCAGCGTCGGCGTGATCGTTCACGGCCTCGACGACGAACAGCGCAAGAAGGAATACGACTGCGACGTCACCTACGGCACCAACAACGAGCTCGGCTTCGACTATCTGCGTGACAACATGAAGTACCGGCTGGAGGACATGGTCCAGCGCGGCCACATCTACGCGATCGTCGACGAAGTGGACTCGATCCTGATCGACGAGGCGCGCACGCCGCTGATCATCTCCGGCCCGCTCGACGACCGTTCCGACTTCTACAACACCATCGACACCTATATCCCGAAGCTCGAGAAGGCCGATTTCGAGGTCGACGAGAAGCAGCGCACCGTTACGCTCACGGAAGCGGGAATGGAGAAGATGGAGCAGATGCTCCGCTCCGCCAACCTGCTCAAGGGCGATTCGCTCTACGACGTCGAGAACGTCTCGACCGTGCATCACGTCAACCAGGCGCTGCGCGCGCACAAGCTGTTCCAGCGCGACAAGGACTACATCGTGCGCAACGGCGAGGTCGTCATCATCGACGAGTTCACCGGCCG
>JAIESR010000008.1 GCA_019745775.1 Xanthobacteraceae bacterium
CTTTCGTCTCTCCATGACCCACCTCCAGCTCCATCAAAACACCTAACTCGGTGTCTTCGGAACCGGGTGCAGGCCAGTGGCGATCTTCCGAAAAGGCGGCAACTGGCTTGTCACAAGAGGAGTGACGGCTTTAGAGATATTTATGGACGCATGGCATGGGATGAAGTTGCGCCGACTATTACGAGTGGATGTTTCAATCCCTCGAAAGGTCGGTTTTTGCATCCAGAGCGAAACCGAGCGATAACGATGCGTGAGGCGGCGCTGCTTCAAAGTTTCCCGCGCAGCTACAAGTTCGAGTTGTCGGTGGGAAAAGAAGCGATCGCTTTGATGATTGGTAATGCGCTTCCGCCGGAATTCATCCGCCGTCATGCCTTGGAAATTCGCGCTTCCTTGGAGCGGCGTGCGTAGGAGACCAGTGAAATGGCGGACATGTTTTCGCGCCAGAAGCGCTCCGACATCATGTCCAAGGTTAGGGGTAGCGGCAACCAGGCAACTGAACTTCGTCTAATAGAGATCTTTCGCGACTACAAGATAATAGGCTGGCGTCGACGAAAGCCCGTGTTTGGCAAGCCGGATTTTACATTTCCTGAAGCAAGACTTGCCGTTTTTGTGGACGGCTGTTTCTGGCACGGCTGTCCCTCACACGGCAGTATGCCCGCATCAAATCGCGCGTTTTGGCTGCGGAAGATCAGTCGAAACTGTGAACGTGATAGGGCCGTGAATCGGCAGCTCAACAAATTGGGATGGCGTGTAGTTCGAATTTGGCAGCACGAGCTTCGGCATCCAGCGCGGGTCGCGCGAAGGGTCAATCGTTTGATGCTGCAAAACATTTCCAACGGGTGATCTCTAGCCTTTGAAAATCGTCTCTCGATGGAACTTCAAATAGTGTGGGTGCGGATGGAGACTGCGGTCGGTCGGCAACACCAATCGTCCGCCTCGGTTGAAGAGATTTCGTAGCTGTTCGGGAACTTGGTTGCTCGCCACAAGAATCCGATAGTCTTTGTTGATGGAGACAAGGCCGCGGTCAAACATCCAGTGGATTGTTCCCGACAGCGCTAACCCGTTACGAATTGAATCCGGGCCATTGTTGGAGACAGGCATGATGTGCGCTGCCTGTACCTCAGGTCTCCCGCCACCGTTGATCAACTGCAACCCGGTAAACGCGCATCTGTTGTTGTAGGCGCTACGCACGACCCGCTTGAACGATTGATCCCGGAAAGGCCTCGAAATCGTCAATTCGACGATTGGTCTTTCGAATAGGTGGAGTGGTTCATCAATCTCCGACTGCAAGTCGGGCTCAACCGAGGAACCAAGCTCCGCTGCAAACCCGGCCTTGAGAATTTGATCGAACTCGACTTCAGGTATCAAGCGTACCGCGCGGCCAAAGGCGCCTTTGTTCGTCGTGCCGTCAGATTTGCGTAGAGCGCTTTCGTAGTACGCGCCGATGTGAGCGAAAGGGACTGGTGTGTCAAAATCTAGGTAGTTCGAGACGAGAGCGTAGAAGTATCCTGATCGGGCCTTGTCCTCGATCACGCCATCAATGCGAGCGGTTGCGAAGTATGCTTGACGACCCCCGCGACTTGAATCATCCGAACTCGGCCGTCTTGGCTCGTAGTAAATGATATGGTCGCCAACCGCAGCGTGAACTTGGTTCAAATAGGTACGGGGAAAATGGTAATACTCTTCCGGACGATCGTCGTAGCTTGGAGAAACCTTAGTTGTAAAGATCGCATTTGCCATGTGTTTGCTCGCAAGGCGATCATAGAATGCTTGAGTAACGAGGCGCCATCACGCCCCGGCTGGCTCGGCTTCACGCAATGCGGTGATCTGCACAAACACCGACGCCGGATCGACGCCGGGATGATTGTCCGACAGCAGATCAATCGCCATCGCGGAAATCTTCGCCAGCAACGCGTCGAGCGTCGGCGCGTCCGTGGCGGCAGGGATGTCGTCGCAATGGCCGGTCCACACCGACGCTTCGTCGTCCCAAGCGGCCGACACCGTGAAGATCACCGGCTTGGACATGTCCGTTCCGCCGTTTTGCTGACGCGCTAATTTGTTTTCACGCCGACGAGGATAGCCACACCCTCCTGATTTTGCGGATCGGCCATCACCGCCTCAAGGCTGGAGGGCTCGGGAACGGCTTCACCGTCCGCAACAAGACCCTCCACATGGAATGCGAGCGCTTCCTCGGCCATGGCGCGGGCATCGTCCAGGTCCTTTCCGGCCGTCACCACGCCCGGGAAATCCGGAAACGATACGCCGTAGTCGCTGGCGGCTTCCTTGTGGATCAGACCGATGTACTGGCGCACGGGCTTGCCTTCTTCGATGGTCATGCGCCCAGGCGGCGCTGGCGTGACCTTACCATATCCCGGTCCTGGTCGCGTCCGATGAACCAGGCCCCAGCGGGACAAGTCCGACTTTGTTGCCTATATATGGCTCTGTAGCGTCGCCGCAGATGGCCGATTCTCTGGATTCTGCCGATCCCTTTCACCGACGGCATTTATTCTTGGCGGTTCGAGCATGAAGAAAGATCGATTCGATCAGTTGGTGGCGAGCCTCGAAGAGGTTGGGCGCCGCATCGCAAGCGGGCAGGATTACATCCCCTTCTGGAAACGCAAATCCCTGTCCGAAATGACGGACCGGGAGTGGGAATCGCTGTGCGACGGCTGCGGCAAGTGCTGCCTGGTCAAGCTCGAGGACGCCGACGACGCGACCAAGACCTATTTCACCGACGTCGGCTGCAAGCTGCTCGACGGCGAGACCTGCCGCTGCACCGACTACAAGCACCGCACCGACAAGGTGGCGGATTGCGTGCGGCTGACGCCGCGCAACATCCGCCGCATCGTCTGGCTGCCGCCGTCGTGCGGCTACCGCCTCGTCGCCGACGGCAAGGACCTCTACTGGTGGCATCCGCTCGTTTCGGGCGATCCGGAGACCGTGCACGTCGCCGGCGTCTCGGTGCGCGGGCGCGTCGGCGCGTCGGAGGAGGCGGTGCGGGACGAGGAGCTGGAGGACCGGATCGTGGACTGGCCGCTGCGGCTGTCGCGGGCGGCGCGACGGCGGGCGTGACCGCGCTGGTGTGCTGACACGGCGGGAGGCGGGGCAGGGCGGCTGGCGGTTGTCTTGCAAGCATTGCCGCGAACTCGGTGCCAACCCTCCCCCTTGTGGGGAGGGTCGCGCGCATTGAACGAAGTGAAATGCGCGCGGGGTGGGGGTGGTTGCGTTCGGCGCGACCCCCACCCCGACCGCTCTCGCTCGCTGCGCTCGGTCGGCGGTCGACCCTCCCCACAAGGGGGAGGGTAACGGAGCAAGCGGCGCGGGTGCGGATCATCGATCGAGCTGAGGGCGTTGCGACGGCGGCCGCCGTGTGCGTCGCTACGGCGGCTCACGCCACGCGATGGCCGAGCACGAACTCGGCCGGGCCGAGCGGCGGAACGAACGAGATCACCGTGAACAGCGCGGCGGGGTCGTCCTCCGCGACGATGATGTGGATGCGCTTGACGCGGATCGCCCCGCCGGGGGCGCGGTAGACGCCGGTCTCCTTGGGGCAGCCGAGCTCGCCCCAACTGATCTGCGGCGCAATCATCTGCGCCTCGCGTTGCGCCGTCGCCACCCGCCGCGCGGTCATCCGCCGTTCCCCCGAGCCGTCGGCGGACGCTAGTGCGATTCCCGTTTCGCGCGCTGGCAGGAATGCGTTCCGAATCGGGGTTGTGCACAGAATCAACAGGGAATTGGACGGATGTGACCCCCGTCTCCTCCGCCCTCAACCCGTCATCCTGAGGTGGCCGGCGTAGCCGGCCCTCGAAGGATGCGCGGCCATGGTGTTGCAACAGCCGGGCCGTCGTCCTTCGAGGCCCGCCTTCGGCGGGCACCTCAGGATGACGGAGAGAGGGAGGTGTGTGCGGCTGGCTTCGTATAATGTCCGCCTACATGAGCTCTCCCGACACTCCCCCGCCACCATCCGTTCCGCCGCCGCTCGACCACGCCGCCGTCCGCCCGATCATCGCCGGGCTGATGCTCGCGATGTTCCTGTCGGCGCTGGAGCAGACCATCGTCGCGCCGGCGCTCGCCGCGATCGGGCGGAGCCTCAACGACGTCGAGAACCTCGCCTGGGTGGTCACCGCCTATCTGCTCGCGGCCACCGTCGCGACGCCCCTGTTCGGCAAGCTCTCCGACATCTACGGCCGCCGCGCCATGATGCTGATCGCGCTCGCGATCTTCCTCATCGGCTCGCTCGCCTGCGCGCTCGCGCCGACGATGGGGATGCTGATCCTGGCGCGCGCGCTGCAAGGCTTCGGCGGCGGCGGCATCCTGCCGCTGGCGCAGACCGTGATCGCCGACATCCTCACGCCGCGCGAGCGCCCGCTGTTCCAGGGCTACGCGTCGGTGATGTTCATGACCGCGTCGATCCTTGGCCCGCTCGCCGGCGGCTTCCTCACCGACTATCTGCACTGGTCGTTCATCTTCTGGATCAACCTGCCGCTCGGCGCCGTCGCGCTGCTGATGACCGACCGTGCGCTGAAACGCATTCCGCGCAACGACCGCCCGCACACGCTCGACGTGCTCGGCGCCGTAGTGATGGTGGTGGCGGCGGTGCTGCTGCTGCTGGCGCTGTCCTGGGGTGGCGTGCGCTATCCGTGGCTGTCGTGGCCGGTGCTGGCGCTGTTTGCGGCGTCGGCGCTGATGTGGCTCGCGTTCGCGCGCAGGCTCGCGACCGCGCCGGAGCCGTTCATCCCGCTCGATCTCGTCCGCGAGCCGCTGATCGCGCTGATGGTGACGGCGGGCTTCTTCTCGATCGGCACCATCATCGGGCTCTCGATCGTGGTGCCGCTCTATCTCGAGCTGGTGCTCGGCTTTTCGGCCTCCGGCGGCGGCATCGCCTTGATCGCCTATGTCGTCGGCACCTCGTTCGGCTCGCTCTGGTCGGGGCGGCTGATCTCGCGGGTGACGCGCTACAAGCGCGTGCCGCTCGGCGCGCTGCCGCTGACGATCGCGACGTTCCTGCTGCTGGCCTGGATGCCGGCCGGCTGGTCGCTGCCGGGGATCTGCGCGGTGCTCGCGGTCAACGGTTTCGGCGTCGGCACGATGTATCCGGTCACCACGGTGGTGATCCAGAACGCGGTCGAGCCGCACCAGTTCGGCGTCGCGACCGGCACGCTCAACTTCTTCCGCCAGCTCGGCGGCGCGATCATCGTCGCGGTGTTCGCCGCGATCCTGCTCGGCGGCTTGGACAGCGGCGAGGGCGCGCGGCTGATGGAGACGCTGGCGCGCCACGGCGCGGGCGAGGGTGCGCGCACGGCCCGCGCCGCCGAGTTCGCGCCGCTGTTCGGATGGGTGTTCGTCTGCGCGGCGGTGTTCATCGCGGCGGCGATGGTCGCGGTGCTGCTGGGCGAGGAGCGGCCGCTGCGCGGCCCGGCGACGACGGTGAAGATGAAGGAGTAGGTGGAATTCGTGCCGCGAGTCACCCTCCCTCTTGTGGGGAGGGTCGGCGAGCGCGTTAGCGCGAGCCGGGGTAGGGGTGGTTGCTTATGGCAGACCGCCACCCCATCGCAGACCCCCACCCCCGACCCCTCCCCACAAGGGGGAGGGGAGCCGAGAGACCGAGTCTGCCGCTCAACTAGGGTCAAAACTCATTAATTTTCCGAGCTGACAATACGATCCTGATTCGTTTTTGGAAGGGGATCGGAGTCAT
>JAIESR010000143.1 GCA_019745775.1 Xanthobacteraceae bacterium
AGCGGGCCGGCACCGGCGCCGGTCGCGGTCCCGGTGACGCCGGTCGCGCCGTCGGGCCCGCCGCCGACCAGCAAGCCGACGCTGCCGACCGCGGTCACCGCGCCGATCGAAGCGCCGGCGACTTGGAACGGACGCGAGGACGTCGCGTATGCCGCGTTCCAGCGCGGCCAGTACAAGACCGCGCTGACGCTCGCGACCGAGCGCGCCGAGAAGCAGGACGACATCAAGGCGATGGCGCTGCTCGGCGAGCTTTACGCCTCCGGCCTCGGCGTGAAGCAGGACGACCTCAAGGCCGCCGACTGGTATCGCCGCGCCGCCGATCGCGGCGATCGCGACGCGATGTTCGCGCTCGGCATGCTGCGCATCGCCGGCCGCGGCGGTCCGGTCAACCGCGAGGACGGCGCCAAGCTCATCGCCGCCGCCGCGCGGCTCAAGCATCCGATGGCGTCGTACAATCTCGGCCTGCTCTATATCGAAGGCCAGCTGTTCCCGCAGGACTTCGCGCGCGCCGCCGAGCTGTTCCGCATCGCCGCCGACGCCGGCAGCCCCGAGGCGCAATACGCGCTCGCAACGCTCTACAAGGAAGGCCGCGGCGTGAAGCGCGACGTCGTCGAAGCGACGCGGCTCCTCTATCACGCGGCGATCGCCGACAACACCGACGCGCAGATCGAATACGGCATCGCGCTGTTCAACGGCTCGGGCGTCAACCGGAACGAGGAAGACGGCGCGCGCTTCCTGATGCGCGCGGCGCAGCGGGGCAACCCGATCGCGCAGAACCGCATCGCCCATATCCTCGCCGCCGGCCGCGGCATGCCCGCCGACCCGGTGGCAGCGATCAAGTGGCACCTGCTGGCGAAGGAAGCCGGGCGCAACGACATGAAGCTCGACGGCTTCATGCGCGCGCAGAGCGCCGACATCGTCGAGGCCGGCACCAAGGCCGCGCAGCCCTCCATCGAGTCGCTCCGCCTCGCCCGCGAGCCGCGCTCTTGACGTAGCCCCCCGCGGCGGGCAGACCGACGCGCGCATGCTCCACTCCGCCCTGCTCAACGTCATGATCAAGGCCGCCCGCAAGGCCGGGCGGACGCTCAAGCGCGACTTCGGCGAGGTCGAGCATCTCCAGGTCTCGCTCAAGGGACCGGCCAACTTCGTCACCGCCGCCGACCGCAAGGCGGAAGAGACGCTCCGCGACGAGCTCCTCACCGCGCGCCCCGGCTACGGCTTCCTCGGCGAGGAAGGCGGCCGCCACGAGGGCACCGACAAGACCCACACCTGGGTGGTCGATCCGCTCGACGGCACCTCGAACTTCGTGCACGGCATTCCGCATTTCGCGATCTCGATCGCGCTCGAGCGCGAAGGCACCGTGGTCGCCGGCGTGATCTACAATCCCGCGAACGACGACCTGTTCACCGCCGAGCGCGGCAAGGGCGCCTTCCTCAACGACAAGCGGCTGCGGGTCGCGGCGCGGCGGCGTCTGGCGGATTCGGTGATCGCCTGCGGGCTGCCGCATCTCGGCCGCGGCGACCTCGCGCTCGGCGCCCGCGAGATCGCGGCGGTGCAGCCGCAGGTCGCGGGCCTGCGCCGGTTCGGCGCCGCCGCGCTCGATCTCGCCTGGGTCGCCGCCGGGCGGCTCGACGGCTACTGGGAGCGCAATCTCTCCGCCTGGGACATCGCCGCCGGCACCATCATGGTGCGCGAAGCCGGCGGCTACGTCACCGATCTCGACGGCAAGGACACGACGCCGGCGACCGTCGACGTGCTCGCCGGCAACGAGACGATCCACAGCGCCATGCTGAAAGTGCTGAAGGCGGCGGGGAAGTAGGACTCGGCCTATCCCGGCCTCATGCTGAGGCGCGTTGCGCAGCAACGCGTCTCAAAGCAGAGGCCGCCCCCATCCTTCGAGACGGCCCTTCGGGCCTCCTCAGGATGAGGGCGGAGAGAGTCCAGCGCTCGAAATTTATAGCGCCTTCAGCAGCGCGTCGCCGCCGGAGACCTCGACCTTGCCGGGCGCTTCCTCGACGTTGAGGACCTTCACGGTGCCGTTGTCGGCCAGCATGGCGTAGCGGCGCGAGCGCGTGCCGAGGCCGCCGGCCGCGCCGTCGAATTGCAAGTCGATCGCCTTGGCGAATTCGCCGTTGCCGTCAGCGAGGAAGTCCACGCCTTCGGCCGCGGTCGCCTTCTTCCAGGCGTCCATCACGAACACGTCGTTGACGGCGGTGACGGCGACGGTGTCGACGCCCTTGGCCTTGATCGCGGCGAGGTTCTGCACGATCGAAGGCACATGCATCTTGTGGCAGGTGCCGGTGAAGGCGCCGGGCACCGCGAACAGCGCCACCTTCTTGCCCTTGAAAATCTCGTCGGTGGTCTTCCATGCCGGGCCTTCGCCGGTCATGACGCGGAACTTGGCGCTGGGCAGCTGGTCGCCGACCTTGATGGGCATGATGCTCGTCCTCTCGTACAGGTTGGTCTTGATGGGGCAATTCCGGCCCGCGGCGGGAACCGCGGGGGCCTCAAATTAGCGTCTGTGGCGAATTAGTCGAGACGGGTCGAGACCTCGACCGAGCGGCCGGCGGCGACCGCGGTCAGGGTCAGCATGGCGCCCTTGTAGCTCTCGCCGGCAGGCGCGCCGTCGAGCTCGAACACGAAGCGCCGCTGACCGGGCGGCGCGCCGGCGACCGGCGTCGGCACCGGCAGCGCCCATTGCTCGGTCGGGCCTTCGACGAACAGATCGACGCCGGCGGGCCCTATGACGTCGACCACCGCGCGTTCCTTGTTGCCCGTGCCCTGCTCGCGCCGCACCGTGCGGATCGCGAGCTCGCTGCCCTCGCCCAGGGCGAGCCGCTTCGGCACGCGGCCCTCGGCCGCGGCCAGGGCGGCATCCTGCGACGCGCGCCCGCTCGCGAGCGTCAACTCGCCGCGGGCTTCTGCCGGCACGCAGAGCTTCTCGCAGATCGCGTATTGCAGCCGCAGGCGTAGCGCGACCGGCTTGCCGGCCTGCTGCGGCACGACCCGCAGCGGAAAGATGACACCCGTCGAATAGCCGATCGATGTGCCGCCCGAATCGACCTTGCGTTCGGGCGCCGGCCACAACACGTCGACATGCTTGACGTTGCGCGAGCCTTCGAAGCTGAATTGTGGCGGCACGCCGGCATCGCCCGGGTAACGCCAGTAGGTATGCCACCCGCGCATCAGCCGGATCTCGACGCCGGCGCGCAGATACGGCGTACCGGCCTTCGGTGCACCCGCGACCAGGCGCACGCCGCTGCGGGCGTCGCCGTCCCAGGGCGTCGTGTCCTCGGCGGCTCCTGCACGCGAGGTCAAGGCATGAACCGCGCCCAGGGCGACGGCGGCGGTGCAAACCACCGCAGTGATGTTCAAGGCGCCAGTCTTGCCGCCGGTATTGGCACAAATCTTGGCCGTCATGCGCATCGCTTTAGCCGGCCGCCCAATGCTTCGCCATTGAAATCGTCGTGAGGCACCATGATGCGCGGCACTGGTGAAAGACACATGAAAGACATAGATATTTATCGCGATGAGCCGCCCGATTGCGGCGAAATGAACCAATCCAGGTGGCTCTTCGTTGCAATCGGCAGACAATGGAGTAGCATTTCGTCATGAAATTCGGTCGCAAGACAGGCAAAGACGACGAAGCCGGCGCCCAAGGTGACCCCGAGACGGGAAAGCCGCTTGTTGACGTCAGCGTGAGCAAGTCCGGCCGCGGCAAGGGCCGGCCGCGCAGCTCCACCCCCCGGCGCGGCTATCTCGACGGTCAGATGCTGATCGCGATGCCGTCGATGGGCGACGATCGCTTCTCACGCAGCGTGATCTACATCTGCGCGCACTCTTCCGACGGCGCGATGGGCATCATCGTCAACCAGCCGGCGGCGAACATCAGCTTCGCCGACCTCTTGGTGAAGCTCGACGTGATCCCTGCGTCCGACCTGATCGAGCTGCCGTCGAGCGCGGGCGGCGTGAAGGTGCTCAAGGGCGGCCCGGTCGAGACCGAGCGCGGCTTCGTGCTGCACTCCAACGATTTCTATATCGAGAACTCCACGCTGCCGATCGACGACGGCATCTGCCTCACCGCCACGCTCGACATCCTCAAGGCGATCGCGCGCGGCAGCGGTCCTGCCAACGCGGTGCTCGCGCTCGGCTATGCCGGCTGGGCGCCGGGCCAGCTCGAGAGCGAGATTCACCAGAACGGCTGGCTGCATTGCTCGGCCGACGCCGAGCTCGTCTTCGGCCGGGACAACGACGCCAAGTACAACAAGGCGCTGAAGAAGATCGGTATCGACATCGGCATGCTGTCGGGCGAAGCCGGGCACGCGTGAGGCTCATGTCTCCGACCGCAAAAAATCTATTGGATCGCGTTTCTTCCTGGCCGGAGGAAGACATTCAAGAGCTCGAAGACTATGCGCGCGTCATTGAGGCTCGGCGGACCGGCGTCTACGTCATGTCCAACGAAGAGCGCGCCGCCGTGATGCGAGGCTTGGAGCAAGCGCGGCGAGGAGAATTTGTTTCCGATGAGGAGGTCGAGGCCTTCTGGAAACGCTGTGGCGTTAAATGAGGATTCGGCTTACGCCTCAGGCTAGCGCCGACCTCCAACTAATCTACGAATACCTTTTCCCTCGAAGCCCAAGTGGCGCGAGCACGAGGATATCCGCGCGGCGGTCGTTCGACGCTATCCATATCGGATATTTTACACGATCACGACTGACGCCATTGAAATCCTGCACATCCGCCACACATCGCGGCGGCCATGGCTACCCTCGCCGTGACCGCATAAGATCAATCAGAACAAGATTGGGGGGGAAGCAATGCGCCGCGCGCTTACATTCGTCACGGTAGCTACTGCAATGCTCGCCACGCCCGCCACCGCCGCCGAAATCAAGGTGATCTCCGCCGGCGCCGTGCGCTCGGTGATCGCGGGCATGATCGAGGAGTATCGCAAGGCCTCGGGCGACATCTTCGACTTCACCGTCGGCACCACCGGGCAACTGCGCGACGTCATTACGTCAGGCGCGCCGGCCGACCTCCTGATCACCTCGGGGCCGCTGATGGTCGACCTCGAAAAGACCGGCAAGCTCGTTCCCGGCAGCCGCACCGACCTCGGGCGCGTCGGCATCGGCGTCGCGATCCGTGACGGGGCGCCGGTGCCGGACTTCTCGACGCCTGAGGCGTTCCGCAAGCTGCTGCTCGACGCCAAATCCGTCACCTACACCGCGCCGGAGCTGGGCGGCACGTCGGCCGTACACCTGTTCGCGCTCCTGAAAAAACTGGGCATCTACGACGAGATCACCAAAAAAGGCATCCACGCCAAGGGCGGCATCGACATCTCGCAGAAGGTGGCGCGCGGCGAAGCCGAGATCGGCGTCACGCTGATTTCCGAGATCGTGCCGGTGAAGGGCGCACGGATGGCCGGACCGCTGCCGGAGGAGCTGCAATTGTGGACGGTCTACACCTCGGCGATCCCGGCGGCGAGCAAGGCGCCCGACGCGGCGCGCGCTTTCGTCAAGGCGCTGACCTCACCGGCAATGGCGCCGCGCTGGAGCGCGGGCGGCTTCGAGCCGCCCAAGTAACCTGGTGAGCGGATGACGCAGCTCCGTCATTGCGAGCCATAAGCGCGTTTACGCGCGTCCATAGCCCGTCGAAGTCGGGCGTGAACGCCCTAGAGCATTTCCCAGTTAGGACGAAGCATATCCTGCATGGGCGAGGTAGTTAGCGCATTCGTCTGACGTAAAG
>JAIESR010000074.1 GCA_019745775.1 Xanthobacteraceae bacterium
TTGCCGGCGGCTCGAAAGTTAAACAGGGAGGCGTCAAACAGAGTGGACAGGAGCCACTCAATGTCCAGAAGATGGACGATCCTAGTAATGAAGGGGAAAGCTTAATAACACGTTAAGTGAGCGGATAATTTTGTAGCGACTATTGGTGACGCTTTGGCGCGCGTCGCGCGAGAAGCGGCGCTCACTTTTTGAAAAACGAATCCGCGACGCCGCGCGACGATTGCTTGCTCGCGATCGATGCTTTCAGGCGCTCGATCTCGTCGGTGAGCAGCGCGATGCGCTCTTCGAGTTCTTTCACCGAAAGCAGATAGAGATCCTGTCCTATCTCGTGGGTAATCTTCTTCTTTGGCCGTTCGTCGTCATCTTCTTTCATGTGACCGTCTCCGTCACGCCGACAGCGCCTGCGCGCGGCTGCGCTTTTCTCGCACGCCCATGCGCTCGAGCCGCGGCAGCACTTCGTCACAGAAGAACGGCAGCTCGTCGAGGTAGTTCACCAGCGAGATGCCCATGCCGGTGAGGCCGGCGTGGCTCAGCTCCGCCATGACCTTTGCGACATGGTCGGGATCGCCGACGATCGGCAGGCCGCCCATGCCGTTGGCGTAGAACAGGCGCTGGCGTTCGAACTCCTCCTTGCCTTTGGTCTCCGGCGTGATGTCCTTCATGGCGAGGATGCTGTCGATCGCCGAGAAGTCGGCGTTCTCCAGGATGGCATGCCGGTAGTACTCCTCCGCTTCCTTCTTGTTGCGGCGGCAGGTGACGACGCCGACCGAGTAGCAGCCGATCTCGCGACCGTGCTCGCGCGCGAGGTCTTTCGCCTTCTTGATGCTGGCCGCGGTCTCCTCGCTCGAGGTGCGCGACGCCTGAAGGAAGAAGGCGTCGCAATTGCGGACCGCGAAGGCGCGGCCGGTGGGCGAGGCACCGGCGTTCATGATCAGCGGGCGAACGCCGCCGACGGGCTTCGGCTTGGCGCGGATACCCTTGAGCTTGAGATACTTGCCTTGGTAGTCGAAATCGGATTTCGGCGACCAGGTGAGCTTGACCGCGTCGAGCCACTCCTGCGCGTACTCATAGCGCTTCTCGTGGTCGCGCTGCTCGACGCCGAACATCTCGAACTCGCCCTCGTTCCAGCCGACCACCAGATTGAGGCCGAAGCGGCCGTTGCCGATGTGATCGGCGGTCACGCATTCCTTCGCGGCGATCACCGGGTTGAACAGCGGTGCATGCACGGTGCCGAACACGGTGATGCGCTTGGTGGAGGCGAGCAGGCCCGACGCCCAGGTCAGCGTTTCGAGCGTCGCGCCCTGATAGTCGGTGTCGCCGCCGTAGCCTTTCCAGCGCGCAATCGGCAGCAGGAAGTCGATGCCGGCCTCGTCCGCCAGGCGCGCGAGCTTGAGATTGTCCGGCCAGCTTCCGGTCCAGCGCTCCGGCACTCTGGTGACCGCGCGCCCGGACGAGCAGTTCGGCCCGAATAGGCCGATCTGCAGCCGGTTGGAACCATACATGGCGGCGCGTTCGGGGGAGGTGGAGTCAGCCATCGCGGGAGGTCCAGGAACGTTAAATTTTGACGGCAGGCTAGCATGGGAGCTGCCGCGGTTGTACCACTCGCGGCCTACCTTGCATCGCGCATCGGACCCGAAAGCCGGTTTCCACTTTCGGGCTCAGGCCCTAGGACAATCCCATGCCAATCCCATCGACCATGACCGCCATTGTCATTCGCGCGCCCGGCGGCCCTGAACAACTCGTGCCCGAGCAGCGCCCAGTGCCGCAGCCGGGCGAGGGCGAACTGCTGATCAAGGTCGCGGCCGCCGGCGTCAATCGGCCGGACGTCATGCAGCGGCAGGGACTCTATCCGCCGCCCAAAGGCGCCACCGACATTCCCGGCCTTGAGATCGCCGGGGAGGTGGTCGCGCTCGGCGCCGGCGTCACGCGCTGGAAGGTCGGCGATCGCGTGATGGCGCTCGTGGTCGGCGGCGGCTATGCGCAATATTGCCCCGCGCATGAGAGCCATTGCCTGCCGGTGCCGCCCGGATTGTCGATGAACGAAGCGGCGGCGATCCCGGAGACCTTCTTCACGGTCTATTACAACCTGTTCGAGCGCGGCCGGCTCAAAGCCGGCGAAACGATGCTGGTGCATGGCGGCTCGTCCGGCATCGGCACCGCCGCGATCCAGCTCGCCCATGCGAGCGGCGCGCGCGTGATCACCACCGCGGGATCGGCGGAGAAATGCGAAGCCTGCCGCACGCTCGGCGCCGACGTCGCCATCAACTACAAGACCGAGGACTTCGTTGCCGCGACCAAGGGCGCGACCGGCGGCAAGGGCGCCGACGTCATCCTCGACCTGGTCGGGGGCGATTACATCGAGCGCAACTACGAGGCGGCCGCCGTCGAAGGACGGATCGTGCAGATCGGCTTTCAAGGTTCGTCGAAGGCAACCGTGGATTTCCGTCGCATCATGCTCAAGCGCCTGACCCATACCGGCTCGGTGCTGCGCTCGCGGCCGGTCGCCGACAAGGGCGCGATCGCGCGCGGGGTCGAGCAGCACGTGCTGCCGCTGATCGCCTCGGGCAGGGTCCGGCCCGTCATGGACTCCACATTCCCGCTGGCGCAGACTTCCGCCGCCCACGCCCGGATGGAAGCTTCGACCCATATCGGCAAGATCGTCCTGACGGTTTAAGCTATGATACCGTCGTCATGACGAGCCAACGGGCAGCGGCAGTCCAGGCAATGCGCGGAAAAGGCCGCGAAATCGACGCATTGTTAGCCGACCCCGTCTGTTCTCCCGCAATTGGCAAACGGTTCCGAAGGCCTGGAGGTCGCCGCTTGATTGGTACCCGCGTCGCCGGCGCCGTTGCGGCCTTCCTGGCGGCCATTTTGACGGTCGGGGCGATCCTGTGGGGGGGCCTGTCGCCGGCCATGGCGGTCGAGGCCATCGGCGTGCGGCTCGATGCCGCCGCCATCGACCTGACCGCGGCGGTCGAGCGCCATCGCACCGAGCAGGACCGCATCCTGGTGTCGACCGCGCCCGGCCCGGACGGCATCGTGCAGCGCATGGACGTGCGCGCCCGTGAAGGCAATCTCAACTGGGCGGTGTTCGCGCTCGCCAATTCCGGCAACGAGCAGATCGACCGGCTGATCGTCGTCCCGCACTACCGGCTGGTGGGCTCCGGCCTGCTGTGGCCCGACCTCGGGCTTTCGCGGGTCGTGACCATCACCTCGAGCGGCGACCGTCCCGAGCGCCAGGTCGCGACCGGCGCCGATGTCTATCGCATCACGCTCGATCCCGGCGCGGTGATGACCTACGTCGTCGAGCTGCGCACCAACAAGCTCACGCAGATCTATCTGTGGGAGCCCGACGCCTACAAGGACAAGATCAACTCGATCACGCTCTACTACGGCATCGTGATCGGCATCTCCGGCCTGCTCGCGCTCTTCCTCACCATCCTGTTCGTGGTGAAGGGCAGCGTGATGTTCCCGGCCGCCGCCGCGCTGAGCTGGGCGGTGCTGGTCTATATCGGCATCGACTTCGGCTTCTGGGGCAAGGTGTTCGACATGTCGGCGGGCGCCGAACAGGTCTGGCGCGCCTCCGGCGAAGCCGTGCTGGCGGGTACGCTGCTGGTGTTCCTGTTTGCCTATCTCAATCTCAACCGCTGGCACGTGCGCTATTCGCACATCACCATCGGCTGGCTCGCGATCCTCGGCCTGTTGATCGCGCTGGCGCTGGTCGATCCCTCGATCGCGTCCGGCATCGCGCGGTTGTCGCTGCTGGCGGTGTCGCTGTTCGGCTTCTGCCTGGTGATCTACCTCGCGACCCACGGCTTCGACCGTGCGGTGCTCTTGATCCCGACCTGGCTCCTGATGCTGGTTTGGACGGTCGCAGCCGGCGCGGCGGTCACCGGCGTCGTCACCAACGACATCGTCGGTCCGGCGCTGCTCGGCGGCCTCGTGCTGATCGTGATGCTGATCGGCTTCACGGTGATGCAGCACGCCTTCGCCGGTGGCATCACGCACGGCATCGTCTCCGATGTCGAGCGCCGTGCGCTGGCGCTGACCGGCGCCGGCGACCTGATCTGGGACTGGGACGTATCCGCCGACAAGGTGTTCACCAGCCCGGAGACTGAAGCGCTGCTCGGCCTCAAGCGCGGCGCGCTCGAAGGCCCTGCCGCGCGCTGGCTCGAAGTGCTGCATCCGCTCGACCGCGACCGCTTCCGCGCCGCGCTGGACAGCGTCTTGGAGCAGCGCCGCGGCCGGCTGCTGCAGGATTTCCGCCTGCGCACGCCCGACGGCCATTACATGTGGTTCGCGCTCAAGGCACGGCCGGTGGTCGGCTCCGATGGCGAGGTGGTGCGGCTGGTCGGCACCATCACCGACGTCACGGAATTCAAGAATGCCGAGGAGCGGCTGCTGCATGACGCCGTGCACGACAACCTCACCGGTTTGCCGAATCGTGAGCTGTTCGTCGACCGGCTTGAATCGATTCTGGCGCTCTCCAAGGTCGATCAGCAGATCAAGCCGACGGTGGTGGTCGTCGACCTCGACCGCTTCAAGCAGGTCAACGACTCGGTCGGCATCGCGGTCGGCGACTCGATCCTGCTGACGCTGGCGCGCCGGCTCGGGCGGCTGCTCAAGCCGCAGGACACGCTGGCGCGGCTCTCCGGCGATCAGTTCGCGCTGATCCTGCTCTCGGAGAAGGAATCCGAACGCATCATTGCCTTCGCCGAGACGTTGCGCCGGGCGCTTCGTGCGCCGATCACCTTCAACGACCGTGAGATCTTCCTCACCGCGTCGATGGGCATCGCGCTGCCCGACGGTCAGCCGAACCGCGCCGACGAGGTGCTCAAGGACGCCGAGCTCGCGATGTATCACTGCAAGCGCATCGGCGGCGACCGCATCGAGGTGTTCAAGCCGTCGATGCGCGCGCGCAAGACCGACCGGCTCACGCTCGAATCCGAGCTGCGGCGTGCGCTCGAGCGCGAGGAGATCACGATCCTCTACCAGCCGATCGTGCGGCTGGAGGACCGCTCGGTGGCGGGCTTCGAGGCGCTGGCGCGCTGGGACCATCCCAAGATGGGCCGGGTGTCGCCGGCCGAGTTCATCACCATCGCCGAGGAGATCGGCCTGATCGTCGATCTCGGCCTGTTCGTGCTGGAGCGCGCCGCGCGCCAGCTCGGCCAGTGGCAGCGCACGGTGCGCCAGCGCGACCCGGTGTTCTGCAGCGTCAACGTCTCGTCGCGCCAGCTGTTGCGGCAGGACTTGGTGCACGACCTGCGCACCGTGATCGCGCGCTCGGGCCTCGCCCGCGGCACGCTCAAGCTCGAACTCACGGAATCGCTGGTGATGGAGAACCCCGAGCACGCGGCGCAGATGCTCCAACGCATCCGCGAGCTCGGCGCCGGCCTGGCGCTCGATGATTTCGGCACCGGCCATTCGTCGCTCGCCTATCTGCAGCGCTTCCCGTTCGACACCATCAAGATCGACCAGTCTTTCGTGCGCGCGTCGAACAAGGGTCAGCGGCCGGTGATCCTGCGCTCGATCATCGCGATGGCGCACGACCTCGGCATGGAAGTGGTGGCGGAGGGCGCCGAGACCGACTCGGACGCCGTCGAGCTCTACCAGCTCGGCTGCGAATACGCGCAGGGCTACGTGTTCGGCGAGCCGATGAGCGCCGAGGCCGCGCGCCAGCTGTTGACGTCGGACCGGCTCGAGCTCGCGCGCTAAAGGTCGTCTTTGCGAGGAGCGCAGCGACGAAGCAATCCAGCTATCTCGACAACCTGGATTACTTCGCCATAGCGCGTCCACTAGAGCATTCCCCGGTTGCGATGAATCGATTGTGATCGGGCTGGGGATTCCCGGCTGATTTTGATTGTGAATCCAT
>JAIESR010000144.1 GCA_019745775.1 Xanthobacteraceae bacterium
AAAGGTGCAAGCACGGTTCGGGGGGAGGCGCTGGGGCGTCCTCGAAAGAGGCGTCTCGCGTCTACCCTACCGAGACGCCAGCATGGCGGCTCGATCGGAGCTGCCAAGCGGAGATAGAGCGCGGCCCGCTCGGGCGCGTCCAACCTTGACGATCAGGTCAATGGTAACATATATGGAACCTATGGTGCTAAAGGAGTATGAGGACGGGGAAGGGCGAAGCCCGTTCGGACTCTGGTTTGCCTCGCTGGATGCGGTAGCGGCCGCAAAAGTGGCGGTGGCGCTGAATAAGGTCGAACGCGGCGCACTTTCCAACGCCAAACCGGTAGGAGAGGGCGTCTCGGAATACAGGATCGATTTCGGGCCTGGCTATCGCGTCTATTTCGGCATGGATGGTCAAACCCTCGTCATCCTCCTGAGTGGCGGCACGAAAAAGCGCCAGCAGCGTGACATCGACACCGCCAAGTCGCTGTGGGCGGACTACAAGGCGCGGAAGAAAGGAAGATCGTGATGGCTCTCACTCGCAACTTCAAGGACACTGTGCGCGCGCGTGTTCAAGCGGACCCGGCATTTCGCTCGGCGCTCCTCACCGAAGCCGTCAATGCCTTCCTCCTCGGTGATATCGACACCGGAAAGGCAGTCCTGCGCGACTACATCAAGGCGACGGTGGGTTTCGAGGAACTGGCCGAACGAACCGGAAGGCCGTCTAAAAGCCTGATGCGGATGTTCAGCCCAACGGGCAATCCGGCTGCTGACAATCTGTTTTCGGTCATCAGCACACTGCAACGCGCGTCGGGTGTAACACTGGAAGTTCACGCCGCGTGATTTGAACCTGAAAGCGGTAACTTTCCTCTTTCGTTCTCATCGGCCATGACTCATAGAATCGTCATGCCGATCGCGCGCGAACATCGCTGGCTCTACCCGATCGACTGGCGCGAGCTGTCCAATCTCATCCGGTTCCGCCGCGCCAAAGGGCGCTGCGAGCATTGCCGCCGTCCGCACGGCCGCGACGTGCTGCACCTGGGCGATGGGGTCTGGTGGGACGAGGACGCCGCGACCTGGCGCAACGGGCAGGGCAGGGGGCTTCGCCGCCTGCCATCGCCGGACGAGCTGGCGCGGGCGCAACCGGGTCTCGCCGGCATCGGCGCGCCCACATCGGTCCGGAAGACGCGCGTGGTGCTCGCCAGCGCGCACCTGAACCATGATCCCGGCGACAACCGGCCGCGCAACCTCGCCGCGCTCTGTCAGCGGTGCCACATGGTCTACGACGCGACTGAACATCGCCGGCGCCGCTGGCTCAACGCCTTCCGGCTGCGCGCGATCGGCGACCTGTTCGCCTGACTGCCGGGCCGTAGGCCCGGCCCAAGGGTTTCATAACCGAGCGCCGCCCGCCGACGGTGTCGATCGCTATGGGTTTGATCGGTCCTCAGGCCATGCTTACAGAGGTGCGCACCTTACGAAACATTCTTTACCAGAATGGTGTGGCGCGGCTCGCCGGGGTCAAAGCAGCTGGTGGCAAGTTTGTTCACTACACGACGCTACGCCGTTGCGGGCACCACGGTAATCACCACCGCAGCGCTGTCGACGAGCACCTTCTCGCCGGTGAAGCCTCTGGTACAAACACTGACGATCTGCATTTCCGGGCCATCGCGCTGATCTCCTACCGAACAGAATCCTCAACGCCCGACGTCATCAAATCTGAGGCAGAGCCAATGTTGCACGCCGATAAGGGGTGACTGCACGAAAGTGCATTCTGCGTACGGTAGGAGCGAACGAGCAGTGAACGGCGGGGTTCAGTCGCCTGCCGTATTGTCCTGATCGATCACGGCGGCTCGTATACCGAGCAACCAAGGCACCCATGCCAGCGCATATCCGGTCCAGAGGTATTCGTACCACGGCATCGCATGACCCAGTTCAGCGACGCTGCCGAAGACGCACAGTACGGCAGCCCCTCCGAACACCAAGCTGACCGTGACCGTGCGGATGGGGCGATCCCACCTGATCGTGGCAAGGCGGGTCGCTGGATTATAGTGCCGGAGACAAAGCCACGCGATGCCCAGCACGACGGGCGATGCGACGATCGTCACAAGGATGCTGCCGTACATGGGGATACCGATGCTGTCGCCATCAGGGGGCAGGACACCCGAGCGGAGCACCTGCGGCCAGTAGACGAAATTCAGAACCGGATAGAAGGCCAGCAGCAATCCGGTCAGGATCCACAGCGGCCTGGCGCTTGTCGGCATCGTTGGTCTCCCGCTCTTGGCCTACTGACGCATTCAGCGCCGAAACGGGATGACGACGGCCTGGTCGAGAAAGGCGCGCATACCCTCTTCCTCGACGGTGCGGCGGAAGGCGGCCCATGCGGCATCGTCGGTGGCGAAGGGATCGTCCCACACCCCAGCGCCTTGTAGAGCGCGGTCTTGCCGATCTTCAGTCGCGCGGCCGCCTCGCGCACCGTCAGGCCCGCGGCGATGTGCGCGCGCGCCTTGCGCAATTTGTCGGGGGTGACGACCGGACGCCTGCCACCCTGCGCCCCGCGTTCGCGCGCGGCGCGCAATCCGGCCTGGGTGCGCTCGCGGATCAGGTCACGCTCGAACTGAGCCAAGCTTCCGAAGATGTTGAACACCAGCATTCCGCCCGGCGTCGTGGTGTCGATACTCTCGGTCAGCGAGCGAAACCCGATCCCGCGCGCCGCCAGATCGCCGACCTGCGCGATCAGATGGCGCATCGAGCGGCCGAGCCGGTCGAGCTTCCAGACGACCAGCGTGTCGCCGGCTCGCAGATAGGCGAGCGCCTCGGCGAGCCCCGGCCGGTCCGCCCTGGCGCCCGAAGCGTGATCGTCGAACGTGCGCTCGCAACCGGCGCGGATCAGCGCGTCATGCTGGAGTGCCAACTTCTGGTCGGCGGTGGAGACGCGCGCATAGCCGATCAGCGCCATGCGCGGGTCCGAAGTGTCCGTTTTCCCATCTTGACGCGATCTTGTCCGAATCGCCGTCGAAGGTCCAGAGTTGACGGACACATTCACGCTGGCCGTCCAATCACCGTCTGACGGACAGCCTCAAGGAGGTTCAGGGTCATGGCGAGGCGACGCCTGCTCACCCGCGAGGTGCTGGCGCGTCAGCTCGATCCCCCGACCGACGAACGCGAGATCGCGCGACACTTCACCCTGACACGCGAGGATCTGGATTGGGTCTCGATCCGGCGTGGTCCCGCATCGCAGCTCGGCTACGCCATGACGCTCCTTTATATGCGCTGGCCCGGGCGGGTACTCGGCGCGGACGAGACACCGCCCTTATCGATCCTGTCGTTCGTCGCCCGTCAGCTCGATGTGCCTGAAGCGGCTTGGCATGACTATGGCCGTCGTGAGCCGACCCGCCGTGCGCATCTCACCGATCTGGCACGACGCATGGGCTATCGAGCGTTCGGCCGGACCGACTTCCACGCACTGGCCACCTTCGCCATGCCCGTGGCGCAGACCATCATCCAGCCATTGCAGCTGGCCGAGATCGTCATCGACGAAATGCGACGTCGTCGCCTGTTGCTGCCGCCCGTCACCGTCATCGAGGCGATCGTACGACGAGCGCGCCGCCAGGCCGACGAACTCGTCCACGATGTGCTGACCCAGGGGCTGGGTGATGGCGGACGTACCCGCCTCGATGCGCTGCTCGCCCGTCGTGGCGACCGGGGTGCGACGTGGCTGTCGTGGCTGCGCAACCCGCCGCTGTCGCCGGCACCGCGCAACGTCATGCGCCTGCTCGAACGACTGGATCATGTCCGGGCGATCGGACTGGCCCCGGCGCGGGCCGCTACGATCCCGACCGCGGCCTTCGACCGCATCGCCGACGAGGCGGTGCGGATCACATCGCAGCATCTGGCGGAACTGCCCGACCGGCGCCGCCATGCCGTTCTGGCGGCAGCCGCGCTGCGGCTTCGTGAGAGCCTCGCCGATGCGGTGCTGGCGATGACGGACAAGCTGCTCGGCAGCATGATGCGGCGCGCCGAGAACCGGACGCGCGACAAGGCGCTGGGTACGATCCGCGCGCTCCAGGCACAGTTGCGCCTGCTCACCGGCTCCTGCCGCCTGCTGATCGATGCACGGGCGCAAGGCTTGGACTCGCTTGCCGCGATGGCGATCGACTGGGAGAAACTGGGAACGGCGGTCGGGGAAGCGGAGATACTGGTCGCGCCGGAGACGACCGATCGTACTGCCGAGCTGATCGACCGGCATCGTTCGCTGCGCCCGGTGATCGGGCCGCTCCTCAACGCCTTCACCTTCCAAGGTGCCGGTCCTGTGCAGGGGCTGCTCGATGCGGTCCGGATTGTCGGTGAGGTTTATCGGACCGGCAGGCGACGCTTGCCCGACAATCCACCGCTTCGCTTCGTGCCGCCATCGTGGCGGCCTTTTGTGCTGCGCGACGGGCAGGTCGTCCGCGCAGCCTATGAACTGTGCGCTCTCACCCAGTTGCGCGATCGGCTGCGTGCCGGCGACATATGGGTAGAGGAAAGTCGCCAGTATCGTGCTTTCGACAGCTACCTCCTGCCGCCCGCCACCTTTGCGGCGCTACGCGAGCGCGGGCCGTTACCGTTGGCGATCGACACCGACTTCGATACCTTCATTGCCGGTCGCCGTGCCCGCCTCGATACCGCGATCGAACAAGTCACGGCGCTCGCCCGGCAGGGGGAACTGCCCCAGGTACGGCTCGACGCCGGCGGGCTCGTCATCTCGCCGCTCAAGGCCGTAACCCCGCCCAGTACAGAGGACGTGCGGCGCATGGTCTACGACCGCCTGCCGCGCGTGAAGATCACCGATCTGTTGCTGGAGGTCGATGGCTGGACCGGCTTTTCCGAATGCTTCACTCATCGCCGCTCCGGTCGACCGGCCGATGATCGTAACGCGCTTCTCACCGTGATCCTGGCGGACGGCATCAATCTCGGCCTGACGCGCATGGCGGATACCTGCCAGGCGGCCACCCTGCGCCAGCTCGCACATCTGCATGACTGGCACGTCAGCGAAATCGCTTATGGTGAGGCGCTGGCGCGACTGATCGACGCGCATCGCGCCCTGCCGCTAAGCAGCCTGTGGGGCGACGGCACCACCTCGTCGAGCGATGGCCAGCTCTTCCACGCCGGCGGGCGCGGGGCTGCGATCGGTGACATCAACGCGCGTAACGGCAACGAGCCCGGGGTCAGCTTCTACACCCACATCTCGGACCAATATGACCCGTTCGCGAGCAGGGTGATCGCGGCGACAGCGGGCGAGGCGCCCTATGTCCTCGACGGGCTGCTCTACCATGCCACCGGTCTGTCGATCGAAGAACATTACACCGATACCGGCGGGGCCTCCGACCATGTATTCGGCCTCATGCCGTTCTTCGGCTACCGCTTCGCGCCGCGTTTGCGGGATCTGAAGGAACGACGCCTGCATCTGCTGCCGCAGCAGGATGCCGGGGCGCTGCTCGTCGGACTGACCGGCGATCCGGTCGCGGTCGGCCACGTCGCTGACCATTGGGACGAACTGCTCCGCCTCGTCACCTCGATCCGCAGCGGCACCGTCACCGCCTCCGCCATGCTGCGCCGGTTGTCCGCCTATCCACGTCAGAACGGCCTTGCGCTGGCATTGCGTGAGGTCGGGCGGATCGAACGCTCGATTTTCATGCTCGACTGGTTGCGCGACATCGACCTGCGCCGGCGTGCCCAGGCCGGACTCAACAAGGGAGAGGCGCGCAACGCGCTCGCCCGAGCGCTGTTCTTCAATCAGCTCGGCGAACTGCGGGACCGCCGGTTCGAAAACCAGACCTACCGCGCCTCCGGCCTCAACCTGCTCGTAGCCGCCATCATCCTGTGGAACACCCGCTACCTCGAACAGGCCATCGCCGGCATGGCCGTCCCTCCCGAAACTGCCCGCCACATCGCACCGCTCGGGTGGGAGCATATCTCACTCACCGGCGACTACCGCTGGAACACCGACGACCGCCCTCCGGTCGGCCAGCTCAGGCCGCTACGCACACCCGCATCGTTGCTCGCTGCATGACACGGCTTCGTGTTCGCCTAGCGTTCACGCTTGGCGTACGCAGATCACACTTTCGTGTCGTAGCCCCATGTAGCGCGGAGCCGCGGAGCCGTGATGCCGTTCGACATGGAGAGCCATTGCCCATAGCTCCTGGTCACGCGTCATTTGCGAGCAGCGCAGAAGCCTTCTCGGAATGTGCCCTCGGTGACGAACCAGCCCTCAGAGCCTTTGATAACCGAGATTTCATAATCGGGTATCGCTACCCATTGGAACTTGAGCCCTTGCGAGCCCGAGCGCTTCCCCCATTGCCTGACCATATGCATTCCAGATGCGCTCTTGATCGGGGCCCACGCCCAGCTCGAACATCTCAGGCCCTCGTTACCTATACGTTACCTCAATCCATCTCGGGTAACACCTAACCAATTGTTTTATTGGCGCGCCCGGCAGGACTCGAACCTGCAACTCCAAGCTTAGAAGGCTCGTGCTCTATCCAGTTGAACTACGGGC
>JAIESR010000098.1 GCA_019745775.1 Xanthobacteraceae bacterium
CGCGGGGGAGGGTAGGTGAGGGGACTCTGCGTTCCGGCTATGACAAGATCCGCATCCGCCGCTCGATCGAGTACCCGGTCTGCGGCGTAGCGGCGGCGCTGCGCCGCGACGGCGACGTGCTCGCCGACCTGCGCGTCGCGTTCACCGGCACCAATCCCCGGCCGGTCTTGCTCGACGGTACCGACAAGCTCTGCGGCGGAGCGCTCGACGCCCGCGTGTTCAAAGGCCTCGACGACCTGGTGCGCGACCAGGTCATGGCGATGAAAACCACGTTCACGCCCGGTCATTACCGCCGCCGCGTCGCCGGCGTGCTGGCGCGCCGCCTGGTGCAGCGATTGTGGGACTTGCCCGCCTGAGCTACGCTTCTCCCGACTGGCAAGAAGCGGGAGCCGGCTTCGTGAGCAAAAGAAACGACAAGATGAAGGTCGGAATGTTCATCCGGCCCAGCGGCCACCACATCGCATCGTGGCGGCATCCCGAAGGCCATGCCGACGCCGGCGAGAATTTCGCCCGCATGGTCGAGATCGCGCAGACCGCCGAGCGCGGCCTGCTCGACATGGTGTTCTGCGCCGACACCCATTCGGTGTTCACCGCGCATGAGCAAGGCCTGCACCGGCTGCACTATGTGGCGTGGATCGAGCCGTTCACGATGCTCGCTGCACTCGCCGCCCACACCAAGAACATCGGGCTGGTGTGCACCGCCTCGACCAGCTTCGAGCAGCCCTACACGGTGGCGCGCAAGTTCGCCTCGCTCGATCTCGTCAGCGGCGGCCGTTCCGGCTGGAACATGGTCACCTCCGGCAACGCGACCGAGGCGCTCAATTTCAGCAAAGAAGAGCACAAGCCGAAGGACGTCCGCTACCGGCGCGGCAAGGAATTCGTCGAGGTCGTGCAGGCGCTGTGGGATTCGTGGGACGCAGACGCTTTCGTCCGCGACAAGGAACAGTGCCTGTTCTTCGATCCGGAGAAGATGCACACCCTCAATCACCACGGCGAGCATTTCGACGTGCGCGGGCCGCTCAACGTGCCACGCTCGCCGCAGGGCCAGCCGGTGCTGGTGCAGGCCGGCGCCTCCGACGACGGCCGCGAGCTTGCCGCACAGACCGCGGAGGTGGTGTTCACCGCGCATGCGAGCATCGAGCCGGCGAAGGCCTTCTACGCCGATCTCAAGGGCCGCATGGCGCGCTACGGCCGCAACCCCGATCACCTCAAGATCATGCCCGGCCTGTCGATCACGGTCGGCCGTACTCACGATGAAGCGTTGGAAAAACTCGCGACGCTCGACGAGCTGCTGCACCCCGACGTCGGCGTGTCGCTGCTATCGACCCGGATGGGCCATGACCTCACCGGGTTCCCGCTCGATGGGCCGTTGCCGGAGCTGCCGCAGAACAAGGTGATCGGCAGCCGCTCCGACGACGCCATCAAGATGGCGCGCAGCAAGAACATGACCATCCGCCAGCTCTACCAATGGTTCGCGCGCCAGCGCGGCCACGCCGGCTTCGTCGGCACGCCGGTCGAAGTCGTCGACCAGATGGAGCAGTGGTTCGACGAGGGCGCCTGCGACGGCTTCAACTTCCTGGCGCCGGTGTTCCCGATCGGGCTCAACGACTTCGTCGACATGGTCGTGCCGGAATTGCAAAAGCGCGGGCTCTATCGTACGGCCTATGAAGGCCCGACGCTGCGCGACATCCTCGGCCTGCCGATCCCGCAAAGCCGCTATGCGCGCGGTTCTGCTGTGCGGAACAAGGCGAGCGCGTAGTTCGCCGCAGCAAGGCGATTCGACAAGCGCCCTGCCGGTCTGCTTAAAGATGTCCGGCAAACAACAAGAGCCGGAAACCGGTGCAAGAACACAATCCGCAGGACATTCATCAAATCGGGCCGTCGGACGAGCTGAAGCTCGAGATCGTGCGGCGCGGCAGCGGCCCGCCGCTGCTGCTCATGCCCGGCGAGGACGGGCTCGAGCGCGACGCGCCGTTCCTCGACGAACTCGCCAAGTTCTACGAGGTCATCATCCCCTCGCCGCCCGGCTTCGGCCGTTCCAGCCGCCCGGACTGGATCACCGGCCCGGACGACATCGCCTACATGATGCTCGACGTCGTCGACGAGCTCGGGCTCAAGAACGTTCCGGTGGTGGGATTTTCATTCGGCGGCTGGATCGCCGCCGAGATGGCGACCAAGGACGACGGCTTCATATCGAAGCTCGTCCTGGTCGATCCCTACGGCATCAAGACCGGCAAGCCGACGGAGCGTGAGATCCAGGATGTGTGGCTGCTCAGCCCCGACGAGGTGACGGCGTTGAAGTGGCACGACGCCGCCAAGGGCAAGCGCGACTTCAAGTCCATGCCGGAAGACAAGCTCACCATCGTTGCGCGCGACCGCGAAACCTTCGCGCGCTTCGGCTGGGAGCCCTACCTGCACAATCCCAAGCTCAAGCACCGGCTGCACCGCATCAAGGTGCCGACCTTGCTGATCTGGGGCGAGCACGACGGCATCGTCACGCCGAAGTACGGCGAGGCCTATCGTAAGCTGATCCCCGGTGCGCGGCTTGCGGTCGTCCCACAAGCCGGGCACCTGCCGCATATCGAACAGCCGCAGGCGTTTCTCACAGAGTTGAAGCGGTTTCTTGATTAGGATGCGTAGGGCGGATCAGCCCGCAGGGCGTGATCCGCCGCAGAACAGAACGGGTAGAGGAACAAGAAATGCGCGCGTGGCACTTCACGGAAATGCCCTATCCGCACATTCCGCCGTTCGACGAGCTCAAGAACACGCGCGTCACCATCCCGAACCGCCTGTTCGACCCGAAGATCGGCGCCGACCTCTACAACCGCTATCTCGACGAGCACTGCATCGCCGACGAGCTCGGCCTCGACATCATGCTCAACGAGCATCATTCCTCGGCGAGCTGCATTGATTCCTGCGTGCCGCTGCCGGCGGCGATCCTGGCGCGGCAGACGAAGAACGCGCGCATCCTGATCCTCGGCAATCCGATCGCCAACCGCGGCGAGCCCGTGCGCATCGCCGAGGAGATGGCGATGATCGATTGCATCTCCCGCGGCCGGCTCGACGTCGGCTTCGTGCGCGGCGTGCCGACCGAGATCAATCCCGCCAACTCCAATCCGACGATGACCAATGAGCGGCTGTGGGAAGGCATCGACCTCGCGATGCGCGCCTGGACCACCCACGACGGCCCGTTCAACTACGAAGGCCGCTTCTGGCACAAGCGCGCGGTCAATATCTGGCCGCGGCCGTATCAGCAGCCGCATCCGCCGGTCTGGATCACCGGATCGAGCGACCGCGAGAACGTGCGCAAGGTCGCGCGGCACGGCTTCACCTTCGCGACCTTCCTCCAGCCCCACGAGAACACGCGCAGCCTGTTCGACGAATATCGCAAGCACTATGTCGACGCCGGCGTGCCGCACCAGGGCGGAACCGCCTTCCTGCCGCTGGTGTTCACCGCCGATTCCGACAGCGAAGCGGAGGCGGGCGCGCAGGAACTGCTCTGGTACATCCGCTCCAACAAGACCGAGCCGCAGTTCAAGAATCCGCCCGGCTACGCCTCGATCGCGCTCAACGTGATGGCGCTGCAGGGCAAGTTCGGCGGCCGCACCGAGGCGGTGCGCGCGCAAGGGCTCGACTACATGATGGAGCAAGGCATCCTGATCGCCGGCACACCCGACAAGGTCGCGGCGCGCATCCGCAAGTTCTACGATCAGGTCGGCGGCTTCGATCACCTGATGATGATGCAGCAGGCCGGGCACCTCGATCACCGGCGCACGGTCCGCAGCATGACGCTGTTCGCCAAGGAAGTGTATCCGCGGATCAAGGACCTGCCGCCGACGGTGGCCCCGAAAGCGGCTGCGGAGCCCGCGCTGGCGAAGTAAGATAAGGCGGTCGCCGTCGCCGGCCCGATCGCCGGCGAAACAAGAAAGACGGCCGCGCGGAAACGTTTCGGGGAGGACGCGTTCGATGTCCAGCAATCGTATCGCCATGCCGCGCCGGCATTTTGTCGGCGGTCTTGCGGCATCCGCCGGCCTGGCGGCGGCAGCGTCGTTCGGCGGCGCGGCGGCGCAGACCTATCCGAACCGCCGCATGAGCGTGATCATCCCGACCGGCCAGGGCGGCGGCGCCGAGCGCATCGCGCGCCCGTTCGACATGGCCTGGGGGCCGATGCTCAAGACACAGTTCGAATACACCTTCCATCCGGGCGCGTCAGGCCAGATCGGCTACGAGCTGTTCGTCAAGCGCCGGCCGCGCGACGGACACAATCTCCTGTTCGGCAACATGGGCGCGGAGATGCTCATGTATGCGCTGCAGCGGCCCGACTACAATTTCCCGCGCGACTACATCTATTTCTCGCAGGTCGAGATCGACGACAGCTGCATCTACGTCAACCGCGATTCGCCCTATAAGACGATCCAGGACGTAGTTGCGGCGGCCAAAAAGCGCATGCTCAACGTCGCCGTCAGCCGGCTCCCGACCCAGACCTCGATCGCGACGCTGGCGCTCGGCGAGGCCACCGGCGCGCGCTTCAATCTCATCCCCTACGGCGGCGGCAACCCCACCTATATCGCCGTGATGAATGGCGAGGTCGACATCGGCGCGAGCCCGATGGTCGGCGTGATGACGCTGATCGAGAAGTTCAAGGTGCTCGGCGTGTTCAATCGCAAGCAGAACGTCTACGCCGACCTCACCGAGAATGCACCGACGATCAATTCGGTATTTGGGATCGACATCCCCGATCTCTTCACCTCACGCGCCTGGGGCGTCCACACCGAATGGGCCGACAAGAACCCGGAACAGTTCGCGCTGCTGGAGCGGACCTCGCGCGAGGCGCACGCCTCGGAGATCTTCCGGGAGGGTTATCGCAAGACCGGCGCCACCGACCGCAATCTGGTCTACGGTGACCGCAAGGCTTGCACCGAATTCGCGCTGCGCACCATCGAGTTGGCGCAGCGCTACGAAAAGCTGCTCACCGCCAAGCGCGGCGGCAAGGGCGGCTGAGCCCTGTTGCCGCAGCGGCGTTTGCGGCGCTTCTTGGCACCCGGCCGCCTGTGGCAAGATGGCTCAGGACGCCGGGGCCCCCGGCTCTTATTTCCTCCAGGACTGCTCCAGGGAGAAGCACACATGACGTCTAAACTATTGATGCCGCGCCGGGCCTTTTGCGGCGGCCTTGCCGCCTCGGCCGCCCTGCTGGCGTCGGCGCCCTTCGATCGCGCGTCGGCGCAGAACTACCCGGGCCGCCGCATGAGCGTCGTGATCCCGACCGGCCAGGGCGGCGGCGCCGAGCGACTGGCGCGCGCCTTCGACGACGCCTGGGGCCCGCTGCTCAAGACCCAGTTCGAATACAACTTCTTCCCCGGTGCGGCCGGCCAGATCGGCTACGAGCTCTACGTCAAGCGTCGCCCGAAAGACGGACACAATCTGCTGTTCGGGAACATGGGTCCCGAGATGATCATGTATGCGACCCAGAAGCCCGACTACAATTTCCCGCGCGACTTCATCTATTTCTCGATGGTCGACATCGACGACAGCATCGTGTTCGCGAGCCGCACCTCGCCATACAAGACGATCGAGCAGGTGGTCGACGCCGCGAAGAAGCGGCCGCTTAACGTCGCCGTCAGCCGCATCCCGCACCCCTGTTCGATCGGGCTGCTCGCGCTCGGCGAGGCGACCAAATCGCGCTACAACCTCGTTCCCTATGGCGGCGGCAATCCGACCTATATCGCGGTGCTCAACGGCGAAGCCGACATCGGCGCGCTGCCGATGACCGGCGTGCTCACGCTGTCGGAGAAGTTCAAGGTGCTGGGGGTGTTCAACCGGACCAAGAATCAATTCGCCGAGCTGAGCGACAATGCGCCGCTGATCAACAAGGTCTTCGGTACCGATATCCCGGACCTCTACTCGGCCCGCGCATGGGCCGTGCACACCGAGTGGGCGGACAAGAATCCGAAGCTGTTCGAGCTGCTGGAGCGGACCTCCAAGCAGGCGCACGAATCGCCGGTGTTCAAGGCCGCGTACGAGAGGACCGGCGCGCCGTCGAACGCGCTGTTCTACGGCGACCGCGAGGCCTGCACGAAATACGCGCTGGGCACGATCGAACTGACCAAGCGCTATGAGGCCGCGCTCACGGCGAAGAAGGGCCGCGGATAAGGGTATATCGGTTCAGCCGGTGTAGGGTGGGCAAAGCGAAGCGTGCCCACCATCGTCATCGCATATCGATGGAACAGTGGTGGGCACGCTTCGCTTTGCCCACCCTACGGACCGCGGAATACTCGCCTCAACCCACCACCAGCGCGGCGTGCTGGCTCTGGCCTTCGCTCAGCCCGCGCGCCTTCATCCAGTCATAGGCGCGGTTGAACAGGGTCGGGTCGTAGCAGTCGACGTGCTTGTAGCGCACGAAGGCGCGCAGCAGCTCGCGCGGCTCCAGCGCGCCCTTGGCGTGCGCGGTGACGTGATGGGCGTACTTGTAGAAGTCCGCATTGATCAGATCGACCGCCTTGTTCTCGGAGTCGTAGTAGGCCTTGCGCTGCTCCGGCGTGAGGTTGGCCGCGATCACCTCGCCGCCGCGGTAGAAGGACGCCGCGACGATGTGGGCGCCTTCTCGGCGCCGGCTTTCTCTTTGCGTTCGACCCTGTTGATGCCGGGGCCAACTACAGACCGCTTGACTCATCACCGTCGACGGTGTAGGAGTTTATTCCCAAATACGTAGTTGACACCACAAGGGGCTAAATATAGATCGTGGCCGACAGGCCGGCGCGATCGGAGGCAGAAT
>JAIESR010000121.1 GCA_019745775.1 Xanthobacteraceae bacterium
TCGGGGATCGGCCACGCCTTCGACATGTCGGAAGTGATGATTTCCTCCGTCCCGTTGCGCGGATCGGCCAGCGATCCAGCAAAGAACGGCTCCCACACAGTATCGATGTGGCCTAACTGGTAGGCCGTCAGGATACGCGAGGTCAGAAGCCCAATCAGCGCCATGGCGACGATCGGCAGCCGCTGCGCGTCCGTCGATGGCGAATAGGTCCAGCCGGGCGGGATGTTCTTGGGGTCCATCATGCCCGGCATGCTCATGCCCGGCATCATCGGCACGAGCACCGACAGGGCGATGACCGCCGAGCCGATGAGCAAATTATTATTATACTGCGCGGCGCTCGGGCTCCAGAAGATCAGCGGCGCGAAGAACAGCCAGATGCCGACGAACGCGACCGCCCACTGCGCCCAAGTCTTGGTGCGCGGGACGAGCGACAGCGCGCCGAACAGCACGATGGCAAGGCCGCTGACGACATCGCTTATCGCCAGTGCGTTCGCCCGCCACTCGATCGACGGTAGCCCGCGATCCAGGGTGACGAAGCGCGCCGCTTCGCCGACGCTCTGCGTGGTCATGGAGTCATAGATGAGCGGGCTGGAGGCGAGCCACAGACCGAGACCGATGTTGGCGTAAAGCGCCCAGCGTGCACGGCGCTCGTCGCGATCCATCAATGCCATGTGATCGCCGTGCCCGCCGTGGTCCGACATCGCTGCGAAGGAGGAGCCGGGCTCGTGCCCCATCGCCGCGTGGCCCATCTTGCTATGGTCCATCCCGCCGTGATCCATGCCGCCCGTTTCGGCGGCCGCTGCGGGCTGGTGGTGGCTAGACCCCGCAGGCGCGGCCTCTGGCTTTTCATTCCACGCCACCCGGTTCTCGTTGAGCTTGTTGTTCCGGTACCAGGCCCGCGGATGCCGTTTAAGCGCAGCGACGATCGCCGGGAGCGTGTCGCGAAGGCTGTGCTTCGGTTCCCACCCGAGCAACGACCGTGCGCGGGAGATGTCGAGGATATAGTGGTCGTTGCTGCTGTCGATCATCCAGGGCTGAATGAAGTCACCGCTGCCAAGCGCTTCGTTCTGCAGGACAATTCCAGCCTTCGCGAGCGGCCGCGGGACACGGATCGTCTTCCACCCCTCCCCATGGAGCGCCTCCCCGACGATGTCCTGGATCTCGGCATAACCGGGCGGGTCTGGTTCGCCGATGAGCAGTGGCAGTTCTGGCGGCAATGCGTGCCGCCGATCGACCAGGCGCAGCACGGCGTCGGCCAAGTCCTCGCGGTGCACCGATGACTGCGCCGCGCACAGCATGCCTGGATAGAAATGTGAGATCAGCCGGTGCTCGTAAATCTGCGATATCTGCTGCGCGAGAAACGCGGAGCGTCCGTCATCGTCGTAAACTCCCGCGCCGCGGAGGAAGACGACAGGGATCTGCCCCCGCCGAGCATGCAGCAGTGCTTCGGCGTCGACCTTCGACTGCGGGTACGCCCAGCTCGCGCCAATCGGCGAGTCTTCGCTGATGCGCTCCTCCGGAGTCGGGGTCGGCTTATGGACCAGCATCGTGCTGGCGAAGACAAATTGCTCGACCTCGAACGGCTGCAGCCCGTCGATCAGGCGCCGCGTGCCCTGCACCGTGACCTTGTCGTAAAGCGGGTTGGGATCGCCCGTGATGTCATAATAGGCGGCGAGGTGGATCACCGAGGCGATGCGGTTGCCGTACCGCGCGCGCACCTCGTCGAGCGCGGCACGGACGGCATCGTCCGAACCGAGATCGATGTCCACCTCAACCGCTGGCGGCGGCGGATCTGGTGGACCGGCACGATCGAGGCCGACAACCGTGTAGCGCTCCCCTAGCCTGGCGATGAGCGCGGCGGCTATGAAACCGCTCGCACCGGTGATGAGCACGACTTCGCGGGCGTCCTTGCCGCTCTCAGGCTCGCTGCGGTCAATGTCGGTCATGGTTCTCGCCACCTCGCTCGTCGGTGCTGGGAAACGCGGATGGGGCCGCTGCACTTATGATCGCGAGGCGGGCGCGTGCGGATCAACGCACAATCCTTTTACGCGCCCGCGCCGCAAAGCCCTCGCGCAAAATCGGACTTTATTGCGTGACCGAGAAACCGGCCTTCTCGATGGCCTGCTTGAGCTGCTGTACATCGGCTGTCGAATTCACCGACACTCTCTTGCTTGGCAGGTCGACGTTGACGATGGCATCGGCATCGACGCGGTGAAGCGCGTTCGTCACACCCCGAACGCAGCCGCCGCAAGTCATTCCCTCGACTTTGAAATCGATCATCTTCGTTCTCCCATAAGGTGAATGAAGCTGATGTGGGGCTTGACACTGTGTCAGGGTCAAGAGGTAAATTTAGGTGTTGACCCTGACACGATGTGAAGGACGATAAGGAAGTCGACTCAGTAAAGGAGACGACTATGAACGCCCCGGCGCGGTTGCCAGTGAAGACCTATGCAGAGAGCGACGACGGGCTATCCCTGGCCATCGAAGGCATGACCTGCGCCACGTGCGTGGGGCGGGTCGAGCGCGCCATCGCCGGGGCGCCAGGCGTTGCCCGCGTCTCGGTCAATCTCGCAACCGAGCGGGCAAATGTCGAGTTCGCCGACGGACGATACGATGTCGGTGCCGTGGCCGATGCGGTTCTATCGGCGGGCTACACGCCGGTGACGCAAACGACCGAGCTGACGATCACCGGCATGACCTGCGGGTCGTGCGTCGGCCGCGTTGAGAAGGCACTGCTGAAAGTGCCCGGAGTCCGCTCCGCGAGCGTCAACCTGGCGACCGAGACGGCCAGGATCGAAGCGGTGGGGAACGTCCCTGCTTATGTCCTGGTCGATGCTGTCGAAAGCGCCGGCTACACTGCATCTGCGCGCACCGGCTCGGCGGAGGCGGAGCGGGACGCCGAGGACGCCCGCCGCGACACGGCGGCGACACGGGAGCTCCGCCATGTGCTGATCGCCGCGGCGCTGTCGCTGCCGCTGGTCGTGCCGATGCTGCTGGCGCCGTTCGGCATTGAGGTTGCCGTGCCGGGCTGGGTCCAGCTGTTGCTGGCGACGCCGGTGCAGTTCTGGCTGGGCGCGCGCTTCTACCGCGCGGGTTGGAAGGCGGTACGTGCCCGCACCGGCAACATGGACCTTCTGGTCGCGATCGGCACATCGGCCGCCTACGGGCTCAGCCTCTACCAGCTGCTGTTCGCGCCGATGCACGCCATGGCCGCGCACTATTATTTCGAGGCTTCGGCCGTTGTTATCACGCTTATCCTGCTCGGTAAGTGGCTTGAAGGTCGCGCCAAGCGCCAGACCGGCGAGGCGATCCGCGCGCTGATGGCGCTGCGGCCCGACCAGGCACGCGTCGTCGGCGTCGACGGCACGGAACGAGAGGTTGCGCTGGCGGAGGTACGCACAGGTGACCGCGTGCGCGTCCGGCCCGGCGAGCGCATTCCCGTTGATGGGCGGCTGATCGAGGGAGCGACCCATGTCGACGAGTCGATGCTCACGGGAGAGAGCCTTCCGGTCATTAAGGGTCCGGGTGACAAGGTGACCGGCGGGTCCATCAACGCCGACGGGCTCATCCTGGTCGAGACGACCGCGGTGGGTGCCGAGACCACCCTCGCCCGAATCGTGCGTCTGGTCGAAAGCGCGCAAGGTGCCAAAGCCCCGATCCAGCGGCTCGTCGACCGGGTTAGCGCCGTGTTCGTTCCGATCGTCCTTTTCATCGCGGCGCTTACCTTTGCCAGCTGGCTGAGCGCTGGTGCCGGAGTGGCGGTCGCGATCCTGAACGCCGTCGCGGTGCTCGTCATCGCCTGCCCGTGCGCGCTCGGCTTGGCCACGCCGACCGCCATCATGGCCGGCACGGGGGTCGCGGCGCGTGCCGGCGTGCTCATCAAGGACGCGGAGGCGCTCGAGACCGCCCACCGCATCAACGTCGTCGCGTTCGACAAGACCGGCACGCTGACCGAAGGCAAGCCCTCGCTGCTGGCGGGGCTGCCCGCCGATGGAGTTGAGCGTACCGAGCTGATCGCGCTCGCCGCGGCGCTTCAGGCCGGCAGCGAGCATCCGCTCGCGCGGGCCGTCATGGCTTGGGCTACGTGCGAAGGCATCGAACCCGCCAGCGCTGAAGGCATGCGCGGTCTGCCGGGCCGAGGTGTCGCTGCGGCGGTGAATGGACGCGAGTTGCTCCTCGGCAGCACGCGCTTGATGGAGGACGAGGGCATTGCTCTGACGGCGCTGTCCGTCGAAGCGGCCCGGCTGGAAGCGGAGGGACGAACGGTCTCCTGGGTCGCCGAACGCGCACCCGAGCGCCGCCTCCTCGGCCTCCTGGCGTTCGGCGACGAGGTCAAGGCCTCGGCCCTGGCTGCGGTAACGGCGCTGCATTACCGCGGCATACGCAGCGTGATGCTGACCGGAGACAATGCGGGAAGTGCCCGCGCAGCGGCCGCCAAGCTCGCCATTGACGACTTCATTGCCAACGTCCTGCCGGAAGGAAAGTCGGATGCGGTGGCGGCCTTGAAGGGAGAGGGCCGCACGGTCGCCATGGTCGGCGACGGGGTCAACGACGCCCCTGCCCTTGCGGCGGCGGACGTGGGCATCGCCATGTCGACGGGAACGGACGTCGCCATGCACGCGGCAGGCATCACCCTGATGCGGGGCGACCCGCGCCTGGTCGCCGATGCGATCGACATCTCGAAGCGGACCTATGCCAAAATCCGCCAGGGGCTGTTCTGGGCGTTCATCTACAATCTGATCGGCATCCCGTTGGCAGCCTTGGGTTATCTGAGCCCGGTGATCGCCGGTGCGGCCATGGCGCTGTCGAGCGTCAGCGTCGTCGCCAATGCTCTGACGCTCCGCCGTTGGCGTCCCACGGCGACCTGAGGAGAGGACAAGTGAACATAGGACAGGCCGCGAAGGCTTCGGGGGTCAGCCAGCGGATGATCCGCCATTATGAGGCGATCGGCCTCATCCCGAAGGCCGTCCGGCGCGATTCCGGTTACCGCAACTATGACGACCGTGACGTGCATATGCTACGCTTCATCCGGCGCGCGCGCGATCTCGGCTTTCCCATTGCCGAGATCGCGCAGCTCGTCGCGCTCTGGCAGAACAGCGATCGTGCGCGCGGTGAGGTCAAGGCGCTCGCGCTCGCGCGGGCGAAGGAAATGGAAGTCAAGGAGCGCGAGCTCCGCGCCATGCGTAAGTCGCTCGAAGATCTCGCGCGTCGTTGCGCGGGCGGGGATCGGCCGGATTGCCCGATCCTGGACGATCTTGCGATCGGAGTGCCCTAAGCGCCACCACGAGCATTCCGAGATGATGGGCAAACCGCGCGTCACGCGCCCGCAGATCGCCGCGATGGCGTTGCTGACCCTCCTGGCGCTCGGTGCCGGGATCATCGTCGCAACCCTATTCGTGCGCTGACCATGGGACCCGTTGTGCGAAAGAACAGGGTTGACCTTGAACTATGGTCCAAGCCGTAAAAGCGGCGAGGCCCCCGACGCCGGCGAGGTATGCCGCCAAGAACCGCGTATCTCCGAGAGGAGCAGGGCTCATATGAAAGGAAAGACAATGCATCAAATCGATCCTGAGATGAAGGCGTGTATGGACGCCTGTCACGAGTGCCACATCACCTGCCTCCACATGGCGATTAACCACTGCCTCGAGGCGGGCGGGCGACACTCCGAACCGCAACATATCAAGCTGATGCTGGACTGCGCGCAGATCTGCAGCGTCGCGATCGACTGCATAGCGCGCAAATCCGAGCGCCACGCCAACATCTGCCGCGAGTGCGCCGATATTTGTCGCGCGTGCGCGGCAAGCTGCGAAGGGCTAGACGGGATGGAGGATTGCGTCGCAGCCTGTAACCGTTGCGCCGAGGAATGCGAGAAGATGGCCGCCTAGCGCGACCAGGGCGGGTGATTGGAACGCCCGCCCCTCACATGGCGGACGCAGGCGGTTCGAGCGTCCCAAGCCAGGCGACCAGCGCCAGGATCGAGACGATGCGGGCGGTTTCGACGCCCCGGCTCAGCCGCAGCGCGCGCAGCGCGCCGGCATGATCGCCCGCGCTGATCGAGTACTCGAGTGCCGGAGTGAGGCGGAAGCGGTCAAACGAGGCGAGGCCCAGCATGGCGACGAACAACGCCTGCTTGCTGAGGAGGAACCGGCCGTAAGAGACGAGTGCGTTGCGGCTCCTACCAGCAGTCAGGCACAGACCGGGCCATTTGCGATGACAAAGCCCACGACGATCGTCCCAATCGCCTCGTACCCGTGCAGCGCCCGATGCTTCAGAGCAAGATGCGCCCCTCCTCATTCAGCATCGGCGTCCGACGCTCCCCCGCGGTCGCCAACGGCACCTGGGGTCTGACAGGCTAGGGCAAGAGCGGGATCCGCATGGTGAAAGTTCGACCCTTCCGCCGCACGAGCTCGAGGGAGAATCCTATCCGCTTCCAACCCGCCTTGCGAAACGCGCGAAGAGATGCGGTGTGGTTCCACCAGATGAATGCGATCGCACGGACAAAAGGATCTGGCACCAGCTCTGCGGTGGCCTCCTTAATGAGTTGGGAGGCATAACCGCGAGATCGATATTGCGGTAATGTGATTATGTTGACCAGCGCGACTTCATGATCGGCGAGAGGCCAGGTTGCTGCATGTTCGTAATGGGCGCTGTCGGTGAAATGAACGACGCATACCGGCTCTTGATCGAGGAGCAGCGCGAATCCTTTATAGCCCGCGTTTTCGAAGCTGAGGGCACTCCTGACGCGCTCGTCAGGATGATTCCGAAGCACTCGCCGCACATGATC
>JAIESR010000067.1 GCA_019745775.1 Xanthobacteraceae bacterium
TTGGAGAACCCCTTCGGTCCAAAAGTGTTACCCATGTCTCCGGTATGAAACGTAACCTATGTGTCCGGAACGGACCTCAAGCGCGTGGCGGAGAGGGTGGGATTCGAACCCACGATACGGTTTCCCGTATACACGCTTTCCAAGCGTGCGCCTTAAGCCACTCGGCCACCTCTCCCAGCAGACCTTCCTTAAGGCGCACGCATCTTTGCGTAAAGCGCGCCAAAGCGCCCGGAAGTGGCGCGCAATATAGTCGGCGTCGGGGGTAAGGCAACCCGCGTCAAACCGGCCTAATTGACGTGCCGGACGTTGCCGGCCTCGCCGGTGTCGTATCCGGTCAGCTCGCGCCCGCGGGTGTGGAAGGCCTCGGTCCGCAGGAACCTGGCGAGCGCCTGCAACTCCGGCAGGAAGTAGTGGCGCTGACGCGTGGCGAGGTCGAAGCGCTCCCAGGTCAGCGGGACGAAGCCAAGCCCAGCGGCCTGCGCGACCGAGCGGGTCGCGATGCCGCAGTCGGCGCGGCCGGCGCGCACTGCCTGCGCAATGTCGGGCCCGGTCGGCGCCACCGGCTTGACCGTCGCCAGCGCATCGGGCGCGAGCCCGGCCTGCCCGAGCAGCGACAACAGCAGAAGCTGAGCGCCGGCGCCCTGCGGACGCGGCGTCAGCCGTGCGCGTTTGGCGACTACGCTGGCTATGTTGCTCAATTTGAGCGGGTTGCCGGCGGCGACGATGAGCCCCTGCTCGCGCCGCGCGAACGCGATCAGCACCGCATCGTGCAAGCCGGACGAATGGGCGACGGCTTCAATGTTCGCGGCATCGTCATCGCCGTCGAGCCGATGCAGATGGATCGCCGCGGCCGCGACTTCGTTACGCGCGAGCCGCTGCAATCCGGCTTCGCTGCCTTCCGGCAAGCTCGCGAGCCGCGAACCGCTCTCGCGCATCGCCCATTCCAGTAGCGGATCGTGGCTGCCGCCGACGATCGCCGGCACCGGCGTCGACGCGAACGCCGGCGGCCCCGCGTAGCCGGCGGCCAGCCAGCGGTCGAGCGCGGCCTTCGGAAACAGCCACTTGCCCGTCACCTTGGTGCAGGGCACCGCGCCGCGGGCGACCAGCTCGTAGAGCTTCCGCTCCGACAGCCGGAGGTAGCTGGCGGCCTCCTCCGTGGTCATCAATTCCGCCATGCATGAACCTGCAAATTCATGAATTTGACACTAGAATTGACCTAGCCTGATCCAAAATGCAAGATTTTGCACGGAGGTACTATGCCGGAAAACATGTCCGCGTTGCAGCTGGTTTTGACCGGTGACCCGGCCCTGTTCGCGATCGTCCGGCTGTCGCTGGTGGTCAGCCTGTCGGCAGTCTTGCTGGCCGCACTGATCGGCCTGCCGTTCGGCGCCTGGCTCGCGCTGTCGCGCTTCCGCGGTCGCGAGGGTGTGATCGTCGTTCTCAATGCATTAATGGGGCTTCCACCGGTCGTGGTCGGTCTCTGCGTATTCCTGATGCTGTCGCGCTCGGGGCCGCTCGGATCGTGGGGCATCCTGTTCACGCCGCAGGCGATGATCATCGCGCAGACGATCCTGATCGCACCGATCATCGCGGCGCTGACGCGCCAGACCATCGAAGACCTCTGGCTCGAATATCGCGACGAGCTCGAAGCGATGAATGTCGGCACGTTCGGTCGTGTCGCAACGCTGCTTTGGGACGGCCGCTTCAGCCTGCTCACCGCGCTGCTCGCCGGATTCGGCCGCGCCGCCGCCGAGGTCGGCGCGGTCATCATCGTTGGCGGCAATATCGACGGTTTCACCCGCACCATGACCACGGCGATCGCACTCGAAACCTCCAAGGGCGACCTGCCGCTTGCAATCGGTCTCGGCATGATCCTGATCGTCATCGTGATCGCGATCAATGCCGCGGCGTGGAGCACGCGCCGCTTCGGCGAGCGGATGGCGGGATGAGCATGCGCGCACCGGTCGCCAACCTGCCGATCCACTTCGACGATGTGTCGTTCGCGGTGCACGGCGTCACGATCCTCGACCGGATCAATTTTGCCTTCGTTCCCGGGGCGCCGAGCGTCGTGATCGGCCCGAATGGCGCCGGGAAAACCACCCTGCTCCGGCTTGCCATGGGCCTGATCCAGCCGACGTCAGGACGCGCGACCTGGGGCGGACGCACCGACGCGCCCCTCAGCCGGCGCGCCATTGTGTTCCAGCGGCCGGTGATGCTCCGCCGCAGCGTCGCGGCCAACCTGCGCTACGCGCTGGAAGCCGCCGGCGTGTCGCGCGCCGACCATGACGCGCGACTTGGCGAGCTGCTCGCGCTGGTCGGTCTTGCCGAGCTTGGCGATCGGCCGGCCCGCAAGCTCTCCGGCGGCGAGCAGCAGCGGCTTGCGCTCGCGCGCGCCCTCGCCAAGGACCCACAGGTCTTGTTCCTCGACGAGCCAACCGCGAGCCTCGATCCAGCCGCGACCAAGGCGGTAGAGGATCTGGTCCGCGATGTCGCCGCACGCGGCATCAAGGTGGTGATGTCGACCCACGACCTCGGCGAGGCGCGCCGTCTCGCCGGCGACGTCGTGCTGATGCACCGTGGCCGCATCGTCGAAGCGAGCGATGCCGCAGCTTTCTTCAACAATCCCATAACGGACGGGGCTCGGCGGTTCGTCGCCGGCGAGCTTCTGATTTGATCGGCCCCCGGCACACGCGAGTTCAACATGCTGACACGTCGTCCGGTCATGATGTTCGCGGCGCTTACGGTGGTCGCTACATCCGCCGCCTTCGCACAGGACAAATCGATCGCCGTCGCCTCGACCACCTCGACGCAGGATTCCGGCCTGTTCGGACAAATCCTTCCGGCATTCAAGAAGAAATCCGGCATCGATGTGCGGGTCATCTCGCAGGGGACTGGTCAGGCGCTCGATACCGGCCGCCGCGGCGACGCCGACGTAGTGTTCGTGCACGCGAAACCGCAGGAGCAGAAATTCGTCGCCGACGGTTTCGGCGTGCGCCGCTATCCGGTGATGTACAACGACTTCATCCTGGTCGGCCCGAAGAGCAACACCGGTGGCTTCAACGGCACGAATGACATCGTCGCCGCGCTCAAGACGATCAAGGACAAAGGCGTTACCTTCATTTCGCGCGGCGACAAATCCGGCACGCACGCCGCCGAGCTTGCGCTCTGGAAAGGCGCGGGCATCGACATCGCGAAAGATCGCGGCCCGTGGTACAAGGAAATCGGCCAGGGCATGGGCGCGGCGCTCAACACTGCGTCAGCCTCCGGCGGCTATGTGCTCACGGATCGCGGTACCTGGCTGTCATTCAAGAACCGCGGCGATCTCGTCATTGCTGTGGAGGGCGACAACCGCCTGTTCAACCAGTACGGCGTGATGCTGGTGAATCCCGAGAAGCACAAGCACGTGAAGAAGGAGCTGGGTCAGGCCTTTATCGACTGGCTCATTTCGCCCGAGGGCCAGAGGGCGATCGCCGACTACAGGATCGGCGGGCAGCAGCTGTTTTTCCCGAACGCCAATTCTCCGGGAGCGCAGCGACGCGCAGCACCCGCAGCCCACGCTGCAATCCCTTGATGGTGTCGGCTCTCGCCACGTCCAATGCCCCGCGCGTGGGATGAATTTAGCATTCCGGTTAGCGGATTTTCATGGTTCCGCTGAGCGGAAAATAGTGTTTTTTTTGCTGGCGCTGGAGGCACGGAGTCGCTGATGATCGCAACGTCACGGTGACCTCATGCCACGACCGGAGGCTGCAATGCTGAAGCGACCTTTTCGTCATGCGCTCTCTTTGACTTGTCTGGCGCTTTCAATTGCCGCAGGCGTATCGTGGGCCGCCGCGCAGGCCTATCCGTCGAACATGATCCGTATTGTGGTGCCGAGCGCTGCCGGCACGCCGCCGGATATCATGGGCCGCCTCATGGCCGCCGAGCTTGGCGAGAGCGAAGGCTGGCGCGCCATCGTCGAGAACAAGCCGGGCGCCATCCAGACGATCGGGCTGGCGGAGGTGCTCCGGCAGGCGGCGGATGGCTACACCCTTGCGTCGGTCGCGATGTCGTCTTCGGCGGCACCGGCGCTGCTACCCAATGTCAAGTTCCGTATTGAGGCCGACTTCACGCCGATCATCAGGCTTGCGTCGGCCTATCATGTGCTCGTCGTCCATCCCTCGGTTCAAGCGAAGTCGCTCGCCGAATTCGTCGCGCTGCTCAAGAGTCAGCCGGACAAACTGACGTTTTCCTCGGGCGGTTTCGGGACGCCGGCGCATCTTGCAGGTGAGATGTTCAAGTTGCAAACCGGCGTGCGCACGACGCACGTTCCCTACCAGGCATTGCCGCGCGCCATCGCCGACCTGATCAATGGTACGAACCAATTTCAGTTCATCACGCCGCTTCCGGTGATCGACCTGATTGCCACTGGCAAGCTGCGCGCGATCGCGGTCACCGGCCCGGCGCGGCTGCCGGTCTTGAAGGATGTGCCGACGGTCGGCGAAGCGGGTTTCCCGGATCTGATTATCCAGGATTGGTTCGGCATTCTGGCGAAAACCGGAACCCCGAACGAAGTGATCACCCGGGTAAACGAAGCCATGAACAAAGCCTTGGCGAAACCCCGCGTGCGCGACGCCATCGGAAATATGGCAGCGGAGCCGGTCGGAGGTACACCCCAGGAGTTCGGCCGATTTCTCAGCGCACAAGTTGCCCATTGGGGTAAGGTCGTGAAGGAATCGGGCATCAAGATCGATCAATGAGCAGCGCGAGCGACTTCCGGGTAACGCTGATCGGGACGGGGACGCCGGTTCCCCGCCCCGATCGTTTTGGTCCCTGCACGCTGGTTCAGGCCGGCGGCCAGACGCTGCTGGTCGACGCTGGCCGCGGCGCGACCATGCGGCTCTTTCAGCTCGGCGTTCCGATGGGCGGCATCGATGTGCTGTTCCTCACCCACTATCACTCCGATCACACCTCCGGCGTTCCCGATCTCTGGCTGACCGGCTGGCTCTCGTCGCACTATGCCAGGCGGACCAAGCCCATGCGCGTGATCGGGCCGGTCGGCGCAAAAGTGCTGATGGCGAAGCTCGCCGAAGCTTACGCCGCCGACATCAAGATACGTATCGAGGACGAGAAGCTGCCGCCGGAAGGCGTCGCGACGATCGTCGAGGAGTTCGACCGCGACGGCGTGGTCTATGAGGCGGACGGCGTCAGAGTGATCGCTTTCGAGGTCGACCACGGTGACGTCATCAAGCCGTGCTACGGTTATCGCTTCGAATTTCAGGGCCGCTCGGCCGTGCTATCGAGCGACACCCGCTACAACCAGAATGTCATCAAGTACGGACGCGGCGCCGACTTGCTCGTTCATGAAGTCGCGACGGCGCGGCCCGAACTTATGTCGGAGGCCTATGTTCAGCGGATCATTGGGCACCACACCACGCCGCGCGAGGCCGGGCTGGTGTTCGCCGAAACCAAGCCGAAGCTCGCGGCCTATACGCATCTCGTTTTCATCGCGACCGAGAAGATTCCGCCGCTGACCGTCACTGACCTTCTTGCCGAAACACGCGAAACTTACGGCGGCCCGCTGCAAGTCGGCGAAGACCTGATGCAGTTCGAGATCGGCGACGACGTCACGGTCCGGCAATTGGACGCATCCGCCGATCGGTTCGGGAAGGCTTTGACGGTACCTAAATCGCCGTAATGGGAGTAGTACTGAGGTTCCGCTCTCGACCCGCCCGAGCGCCCCCGTGCAATTCTTCCTTCCCATCGCGGACCTTCCGGTCAACATCTTTGTCATTCTCGGTCTCGGCATCGCGGTCGGGTTCATTTCAGGCATGTTCGGTATCGGCGGCGGGTTTCTCCTGACGCCATTGCTGATCTTCCTCGGCATTCCGCCCGGGGTGGCGGTTGCGACCGTGCCCAGCCACATCGCCGCGTCATCGTTTTCCAGCGCCATCAGCTATTGGCGACGGAACGCGATCGATCTGCCGCTCGCGTTGATGCTGCTGGTCGGCGGCGTCCTCGGGACCATCGCCGGGGTCGCGCTGTTCACGCTGCTGCGCCGGCTGGGACAGCTCGATGCCACAATTGGCCTTTCCTACGTCCTGTTGCTGACGGCCGTCGGCTGGATGCTCGCGGCTGAGAGCCTGCGCGCGATCATTCGCGAACGCCAAGGCAAGCCGGTGGAGTTGCGCCGGCCCGGCAGCCATACCTGGGTGCATCGCCTGCCGTTCAAGATGCGTTTCAAGCGCTCGCGGATTTTCGTCTCGGTTGTCCCGGTCTGGCTGATCGGGTTCGTTATGGGTTTCATCGGCGCGATCATGGGCATCGGCGGCGGTTTCCTGCTGGTGCCGATGCTCGTTTACCTGCTGCGAGTCCCGACAGCGACGGTGATCGGGACTTCAACGGTCCTGACGCTGGTGACGATGATCACGGCGACGTTGCTGCACGCCGCGACCAACCATCAGGTCGATGCGGTGCTGGCGCTGATCCTCATGGTGGGAGGCGCCATCGGCGCGCAATTCGGAGCACAGGCGGGCCAGAAGATGCGGGCCGAGCGATTGCGCCTGCTGCTGGGAGTACTGATCCTTGCGGTTGGGATACGCTTCGCTTTGGTGCTGGTGCTGCCGCCGAACGACGTCTACACCGTGCAGCCGGCTGTCGAATCGCAGGCCCCCTGACGATCAGCGCAACGCAGGCATGAACAGCGCATCGCTGTATGGGGCCGCAAAAAACCCCGGCGGATTGGCCGGGGTTAGGTGTCTGCAAAGGGGGGCATCCCGAGTGCAGCGATGGCCCGCAACGGAGGTTCGTTCGTTGCGGGCCGTTTTGGTTTCGAAGCTTAGTCGCCGGCACCCCAGGAGCGTTGCGCGCGGAACGCGACCGACAGGATGCCGAGGTCCTTGGCGGCATATGCGCCGGTCGGGCGAGC
>JAIESR010000012.1 GCA_019745775.1 Xanthobacteraceae bacterium
AGATGGTCGACGATTTCGACGATCTCCTCACGGCTGAAGCTGTACCAGGCGTTCCACCAGCGCTCGAACTCGAGGAAGCGCTCCTCCTCCCGGTCGACGTCGAGATAGAGGTTGGCATATTTCTCCCAGATGATATTGGCGCGGACCGTAATGGCCGCCCAGCGATTGCATGTAGAGCCAACCCATGACAGGTCTCCTTTCGAACAGGCTGCGAAATGCGAAAAGCCCGGCGCGGTGGCCGGGCTCGTGGTGATGGTATATGGAGCTGAGGACGTGGTCAGAGCTGCCAGGTTGCGACGATCTCCTGCGCCTGCCGGTGATAATCGAGCATCTGGCGGTAGAAGGCCTTGCGCGCCGTGCGGCGGTTCGGGTCGCGCCGCGACTGTCGAGCCAATTTGCGCGATGCCGCCCGCACGACCGCTCGCCAGCCGTCATGGACGGTGATGTCGAGCCGGAGATAGGTGCCGTACATCAAGCGACCTCCGTGGCAGCCGGTGCCGCGGGCAACGGTTCGAACTCGCGCTCGATGCGCCGGGTGCGACCCATCCAGGGCTCGGGCCGGATGCACTTCACCCAGTCGGCGAAAGACGGGATAAAGCCGAGATCCTCGATGACGTGCTGCTCGCCGACCCAGCGTGTCGGAATCACGCGTCCCGACGACAAGGTGATGGTCGGTCCGAAGATGGTCTCCGCCATAAAGATGCCTTCGGCATGGTGCCGAAGCGCGCGATGCCGGAAGTCGGCGATGATCTCCTTGCTGGTATCGAACCAGCTATGGAGCTCCAGGTAGTCCTCGACCGTGCCGCCCCACTTGCGCACCGAGGACAGCGAATGGTGATAGGGATGCGCCATCGTTGCCTCCTCAGAACACATGCTGTGTGTATTCGGAGGTCTCGATCCGCTCATTGTAGTTGAGCGTGATCGTGCGCTCGGCGACATCGAACAGGAAATCGCCATAGGCGCCCTCGTTGTTTTCCCAGCCGCCGTGGGTATCTTCGAGGAAATCGTAGGCGAGTCGCTCGATCGCCTCCCTCACCGTGTAAGTCTTGCGGACGATCTCAAGGCTGCCGTACTCGACGCGCGCAATTTCCACATTGCACTCGGGAAGATCGACAGCGATGTCAGGGCCGGCATGGGCGCTGATGTCTTCGATCTGCCCGCTATCGCCATAGCCGTCGAATTCGACGAGGACGGTGGTGATGCCGACCTGAGCAAGCGGTTCGAACAGGGCAGCCTTATTCTTGGGGCGAATGGATTCATCGAGTCTCGCACGCGCTTGCTCCTGTGCGAGCCAAGACGCGGTGTCGAAAGTCGGGTCGTGAGTCGGAGTGTCGTTGGTCATGATGGTGCTCCTGAAACGATGAAGCCCGGCGCGGTGGCCGGGCTGAGGGATTGAGTTTTGGTGGAAGAGAGCGGGACGACCGAAGCCGCCCCGCTCGTGGAGTCATTCGGCTGCGACGGCGTGCGGCTGTTCGTCCTCACCGGCCTCGCTCGATTCATCCTCGTCATCGGCGAGGAATTCGGGGAGTGGCTCGCCGGTGCTGTCAGAGGCGTCGGTCGATGCCGGGGCGGTCTCGGCGAGGCGCAGCGGCTCGGGGAGCCAGCCGGTGCCGTCGAGCAGCCGCTCGGCTTCCTTCGCCATCTCAGTCTTCTTGAGATGGTCGATGAGTTGGGCAGACGACTCGCCCTTCGCCTCCCGCACGGCTTCGAGGATGCGGCTCTTGGTGACGCGGCCGAGATAGTTCTCGACCGTCGGCCGCCACCCGGCTTCCACCATGTCGAGATTGACGGCCCGCGCCAGGCGATCGGCCTGGTCGAGCCGGCGGCGCAGGCCGTGGGAGGATACGCCATTGCCGCCGTAACGATCGACCTTCTCGAACAGCGCGTTCACGCCGTAGGAGACGCAATGTGCCAGCAAGGTGGAGCGGCTGGCGTCGTCGAGCGCAGTGAGCCAATTCCACAGCGCATCGTCATCCTTCGGCATGTCGGCCTTCCAGGCCTCGTGCCGTTCGTCGACGGCCTTCGCCGACGCGCTGTCGTTCAGACCCGGCGCCTGAACCGGCAGATGGATCTGACGGACCGCTGCCTCTATGCACCCCGGCGCATAGACGGTGTGGAATGCGTCGACGCAAAGCTTATGCAGGAGCGCCGTCATCGCGACGTGCGAGTTGCTGGCAACCGCATCCCGCAGCGCGAGCGTGCGATGCGCCGTCAGCTCCATCACAAGCCGGTCAGGCAACGGCTTGATGCCGTCGTCTTCCTCATCCTCGGCTTCGGGCTGATCGCCGCCGACCGTGATGACGGCGCGGCGCACGGACGGTCCGCCGGATTCAGTTCTGTCCGCATCGGGCGAAACATGCTCACCCTCTCCTTCCGTCTGATCAACCGACTCCTCGTCCTCCGGCCGCACATAGCCTCGCTCGACCAGCAGCGCGCCGTCGCCGTCGATGCTGACGAAAGCGCCGGCGCGCACGATGTCGCCGGGGTCATAGAAATGCGGCCCGTCATCGAAAGCGGACAGCGCCTCCTCGATCTCGCCGAGACGGGCGTCCACCTCGTCGGGCAGGTCGTCGGCGTCCTGGTATTCCGCTTCGAGCCTGGCCTGCTCGGCCTGGAGGGCGTCGATCGTCGCCCGTTCCTCGGCCGTGATGTCGGCCGGAATGCCCTCAAGCTCTCGCAGGCCCTGGTCGTGACCGCAGGGGAAAGTCACAGCGACCTCGATCCACTTCCAGCATTCGGCCGCAATTTTTTCAGCTTCCGCCTTCAGCTTCTCGGTCACGAGACGGTCGAGCAGCGGCACGTCCTGCAGCCAACCCCCGTCGTCCTCCTCGAACAGGTCGCGCAGCACGGCGCCGCCGGCGGCCACATAGGCCGCGACGCCGACGAACTGTGCGCGCTTGTCGGAGGCGCGGACCGTGCTCTCGGTCAGCATGCGACGGATCTGGTAGGACTCATCGTAGCCGGACTTGCTGACGTTCTCCCACACCTGCTCCTGCCGGGCATGATCGCTAGTGACGGTGAACGCCATCAACTGCTCGAGCGTCATGCCGTCCTCGGCATAGACGTCGAGTAGGTTTGGCGACACGGAAGCGAGCCGCAGGCGCTGCTTCACGATCGCCGGCGTCACGAAATGCCGCGCGGCGATGTCTTCTTCGCTCATGCCGAGATTGCGCAGAGTCTGGAACGCGCGGAACTGATCGAGCGGGTGCAGGCCGACGCGCTCGTCGTTTTCGGCGATCGAGTCGTCTTCGGCGATGCCGCCTTCGCGGACGACGCACGGAACGAGCTGCGTCTTCGCCATGCGCTTCTGCTTCACGAGCAGCTCGAGGGCGCGGTAACGCCGCCCGCCCGCCGGCACCTCGAACATGCCGGTCTCATTTCCATCGCCATCGAGCACGGCGCGGACGTTGAGGCTCTGCAGCAAGGTGCGCTGCGCGATGCTCTCTGCCAATTGCTCGATCGAGACGCCGGCCTTGATGCGGCGCACGTTCGATTGGCTGAGCACCAGCTTGTTGAAGGGAATGTCGCGCGATGGCGACAACGTGATCTTCTGAACGGCCTTTGCCATGTCAGTTCTCCACGACGGGCGGCCGAAAGCCTCTCTCTCGACCTCCAACCCGTCACGGAGCGAAGCGCCGCCCTCTCACTCTGGGAGGGCAGCGCCAGAAACCGGCAAACCGAAGTATCGTGATCCCCAAGGCCCGCTTTGGACTGGTCGGCCGCAACGACATCCTGCGGCGTAGGGTAGCGTCGACTGTCGATACGCCGCGCGTTTGCGCGGCGTATCTTCGTAGGATGTGGGCTTGGGCAGCGAAGGAAGCGCATCATCGCCTCACCCGTTGTAAGGCGGCCGCCGCGACGCGCAGCGAGCGTTCGTCGATCACAATGCGCCCGGCTGTGCGCGCGGCGTGCGCATAGACCGACAGCGGATGTCCGCCCTCGAACAGGATGTCACGCTCGATGCCCATGCCGAGCGGCAGCTCCAGCTCCTGCATCTCTGCGAGGCTGAACGATCCGAGCTCGGGATGTCCGAGATCGGCGAGGCCGAACAGGGTGTCGCCATCCTCATCGAGCTCAGTCGCGAGCCAGGTGCCGATGCCGAGCGGGTTGAAGAACTTTACGACGGGCACATGGTCGAGACCGCGGCGACGGCCGTTCGCGAGCAGGCGCTCGCACAGTTCCGATGTCACGAGGATCATGCCGCCCTCCCGTCAATGGCGCTGATCGAGGTTTTGGAGGGCGCGTCCTCGTCCGGAAGGAAGCCGAGGATATAGTCGGCCGCTTTACTCGCCTGTGATGCGGCGCGAACAATGGCCCGATTGTCCTCTCGCAAGCAGTCGAGCCACGAGCCGATATAGTCGGCGTGCCGCACGGTCGGCACGATGCCGAGCGACGCACAGGAGAATGCCGCGCAGAGTTCGGCGATCAGTTCCTCGAAGGCGTATTTCTTCGAGCCGAACGATCCGGACAGGTCACGTTTGAGGCGAGAGTGATGGCCGCTGGCGTGGCCCAGCTCGTGCAGCGCCGTGCGGTGCCAGTTGATCGGCTCGGGATATGCCGCCGGCGGTGGCACTTGAATGTAATCTTGCGACGGCCGATAGAAGGCGCTGTTGCCGCCGATGCGGAAGTCGATGCCGGTCGCCTTGATCAGCGCCTCGACCTGCGGCTCGATCATGCCGGGCGGTGGTGGAGGCGCGGCGGTCGCAATCTCGGCCGGTAGCGCGCCGCACTGGTCGGTGTTGAAGACGGTGAAGCGCTTCAGGAACGGAATGGCCTGCGCATCCTCGCCCGTTTCCGCAGCACGGAGCTTCTCGTCATCGGGAATGAAGCGATCGGCATAGACGACGGTAGTGCCACGCTCGCCCTTGCGAACGTGGCCGCCGAGTGACAGCGCCTGGCGGAAGGTTAGCCAGCTCTGGCCGACAAATCCGTGCTCGATCACCGCTCCCCAAAGGATGAGGACGTTTACGCCGCTGTACTGGCGGCTTGTCGAAGCATTCTTCGGCATGGCGAGCGGCGCCTTCGCCGCCGCCGTCCCCCAGGGCTGAACCCAGGGCACACGGCCGGCCTCCAACTCGGCGATGATCTTTTCGGTAATTTCGTCATAGAGGCTCGCCCGGCTCTCGCCGGCGCGCGCACGTTCAGAGTGTTTCGACATCGCCGGGCTCCGCGACGGGCGCCGGAAGCCTTTCCTCCAGCCCTCAACCCGTCACGGCCAACCCGGCCGGCACTCTCACTCTTCGGCGCGACTATCGCAGCGCGCACGAACGGCAACGAATTCTGTGAGCGGTTCCGCGAGCGCCGCGGCAGTGGATGGAAGCCCGAAGGGTGAAGACCCGGCGCAGCCGGGGCTTCAGCGGAGCCGACAGCCCGGTCCGCAGGGAGCCGCCCGATCCCATTTCGGACAGAGCTTTTGACTGCCACTTTCCGCCGAATGCCCCCGAAAGCATCTATTGTCGGTTTGACCAGGACAGTGAGCATGGGCGGGAAACATGGCGGCGACGTCAGGCGACGATGATGAGTCAATTGAAGAGCACAAGCAGGCGCTGATTCATCCGGCGGCGATGCTTTACGGTGTTCAGAAGATGTTTGGCGATCAGGCCAGAGCGAAGGCCAAGCAGGCCTACGGCAAGCTCATTGACGCCCACCTTCTCGTGGCTGGCGTGCTGGGCGCCGGATTGCTGCGCACCAACGGCGTGGTGACACCGGCCACTGCCACGTCGGAAGAGCGCAATGCACTCTTCGCTGGATTTGTCATCGGGCTGTACGCTTGCGAGAGCGCCATTGAAGAAGCGCGCTATCTGCAAGCGCACGCGCTGTTGCGACAGGAGATGGAAATCCTCGCGCAGCTCAAGGCGGTGCGCGAAGGTCGGCGCAAGCCGAATGGCTCCCTCAATGTGACGGCGCTGGAGAAATCTCTGCGCCAGCTCTATGGCGATCTCACCGCTGCGGCGCATGTGTCGAGGCGCGACGTCGTTGAAAGCGTGACGGCCTTGGGGGCCGATGGAGGATCTTCCGGGACCGACAGCCATGACCCGTTACTTTCCGGAGACGGATGCCGGCCTCGCCCGTCGATCCTTTGCGCTGCACATCACCATGATCATCCATTTGATCGAGGAATTGAGCCTCGATTACGACGAGCGCCATCCCGATCACCGACCGCGAACGCGCAGCGCTCAATTACGCCGTGAAGCTCATGATCGCGGAGGGTCTCGTGGAATTTGACGATCCCGAGCCGCTGAGCAACCAAGGTTGACCACCGATGCTGAGATTCAACAACCAATGGCGGTTTGACAGTCCCGGGGCGATCGAACCCGGCGTCGTCGGCGACTTTCTCAATCTGATCAACCGCATCAGCGGGCAAGGATCGCGAAAGGCCATCCTCGAGCACTTCAAATCGGCTTTCGCCGCCGCAGCCGGGGTGCCGTATCATTCAAGCAGCGACGCGAGTTGGGCCGCGAGCGATCTTGAGCGGGCGATGAACGAGGCCGCCGCGAACGCACCCTTGTTCATCGACGCCCTTTACTCTGCATGCGAGCAATTGCAGCAGCACGCCCCGGACATGGCGCTGCCCGATGCCGCTCGCATCAACCGCATCCTCACCGACCGCGGGGCCGGCTATCACATCGATTCCGCTGAACCTTGTTGCAACACGGATGCACACCCAAACAAAATTATCGACCCAACGATCGACCTACACCCATGCCGATGTTTCCCGAGAGATGGGCTGCAGGTCGGCCAAAGCATCGCAGCCGGAACAATTCAACAAGCTCGTATTCCGGAACCTCTTCTGCTTTAGAAGCTCACGTTTCCGTCATGGCGCTACCGCACTGCGGGAGCGGAATTCGGTGTGCCGAGCGCGCGTCGTTCTCCTTGAAGCGAGCCGGCTTTGCAGGTTGTCACATCGTGCATGAAACATTGGCAGATGCCGCGCGTTTATCTGTTGCACCTGACGATGAGCCGATTCCGAGGAGCGGACCAAGCGGCAACAATTGAATGATAGAGACATCCCAAACTCATAAAGAGCACAGCCATTCCAGCGGCCACGCATATCGGATGTTCGCGTTGAATATGGTGTTCAGCCTCGTCGTCATGTACCTGGTGATGTATACAATGATCGATGGCTGGGGAGATTATCGCAACAACTTGAACATGTTCTATATGGCGCTCACGATGTGGGCGCCGATGGGTATCTTGATGATTGCCTTCATGGGCGGCATGTATCGTAACTCCCATATGAACATTGCTCTCTACGTTGTATTTGCGGTGCTCACCATCGGCTCGCTCTGGGCCACTCGGACCCAGGCATTGATCAACGACCGCCAGTTCATCCAATCGATGGTTCCACATCATTCGGGGGCAATCCTCATGTGTCGCGAAGCCAAGTTGCAGGATCCTGAGTTGGTCCAACTCTGTCGGGAGATATCCCAAGGACAGCGTCGCGAAATCGAGCAAATGAATGCGATTGCTGCACGTCTTCGGTAAAGGCGATCTGATCTTCGGGCGTTGATTGGAGTGGTGCGTCGTGGCGGTGGCGGCTTTGATCTAGCATCGCTGAAGTTGTTTCATGAGAAGGCTTGGCATTGCGAATGATGATCGCCTCAAGCAGCCAGAAGCTCTGATTCCGCCTACAGACTTGCCAACGGCGTTACAGAGGAAGCGGGCAAGCGCCACTTTCTGGGAGTCGCGATCGAGCGCATAGGCCGTTTGTTTGAACTTCACGCCGTCGAGGAGCCTGTTGGTGTATCCGGGAGCGCGTCGGCCGCCATGCGGCGTTTCCTGGCTTATTTTTTCACAGTGATTAGGGTCAAAACTCATTAATTTTCCGAGCTGACAATACGATCCTGATTCGTTTTTGGAAGGGGATCGGAGTCAT
>JAIESR010000131.1 GCA_019745775.1 Xanthobacteraceae bacterium
GGCGGGCGCCGCCGGAGCTGCGGCCGCCTCGGCGTCGGCCGCGGCGAGCAGCCGGCGCGACACCTCGACCTCTGCGGCCGCGGCCTCGCTCTCGCCGATCAGGCCGGCGGCCCGGTCGCGGCGAATCTCGTCGAGCTGGTCGCGGTAGACGGCGACGTCGCTGCCGGAACGCGGCGCCTGGTCACGGCGCGAGAGCGGCCACAGAACGGCGAAGATCGCCGCCGCCGTCATCAGCGCGAACACGAACCAGAACGTCATGGTGTCGACTTCATCGGGGCGATTGGGGCTTTCCGGAGGCGGCTGGTTCCGAGGCCGGCGTGAGTTACATCATGGCCGCCGTAGCGCCGCAACCGGGGGCAAAGTGCCCGATCGTCAGGCCTTCGCCGCCGCGCGGCGCTCGGAATTGTCGGCCGCCTCGGCGGCCTTCACCAGGAGCGCCGCATAGTCCTGCCCGAACGCCTTGCCGCAGAACCTGATCGCGGCGTCCATCTGCGATTTCCGGAACGCGCGATCGTGCTCGCCGGCCGCCCGCAGCGCATCGAGCAGCGCGCGCGTGCTTGAATCGAGGTACTGCTGGACCTCCTGGAACGTGCGCAGCGTCACTTCGCTGGTGGCGAGCTCGCGCGCGAAGTTGCGGCAGGCGCCGACAAACTCGATCATCGCCTCGGTCTCGCCCACCTCGTCGGCGTTAAGTATGGAACCGCGAGTGATGTCTTTCGACAGCCGCGGCCGCACCAGGCGGCGCACCCGGCCGGGCAGCGACTCCATCTCGGCGGTCAGCACGCTCGAGATTTCGCTGCGGATCGACGCGACTTGGCGCGCCCACGGCGAATCTCCCGACAGGTCGAGCTCGGTGCGTACGCCGCGCACGCCGTCATGGATGCACTTGAGCAGCGACGCGACGGCGACGGTGCGCCCGCGCTTAAGGTCGGCTTTGAGCTCCTCGACCATGCGCTCGATGTCGCCGAGCGTGATGCTGACGGCGGATGCATAGGGCGAGTTGGCGATGCGCGCGACGTCGTCGCTCTCCGCCGCCCGCACCGCCAGCCGGATCAGCTGCCACGGCACCGCCAGGCGGTTTGCGACCATGATCATCGCATAGGGCTGCAAGCTGTTTTCGGAACACAGACGCGAGTCGAGCAGCTGTTTCATGTTGTCGAGCATGCCGCCGCCGAGATCGCGGATGTGGCCCGGCATGCGGGTGGCAATCAGATCGAGTGAATCGCGCGAGGCGACGATGATCTGCACGTCGCGGATGGCGGCGAGCGCATCCGGCATCGCGATCAGGTGCGACATTTTCCGGCGCAGCTTCTCGTCCGACTCCACAGCGTCGAGCGTGGAGCGCATCCGTGCGGTGGCGAGCGCCTGGAACGAATGCACCAGCGGGTCCGGCGGGTCCGCCTCGCCGCCGGCGAGCGCGCGCGCCACGCTGTCGGAATAGATCGCCGCTTCCGCCGGCACGAGATCGCGCGAGATCCATGTCCAGATCGGATCGAGCGTCGCGCGCGCGATGCGGCCCGGCCCCTTGCGGTCGGTCTGCGTGTCGACGAGGAACGGTTCGAGCGGACGGAAGAATGCGCGCGCCGGGGCGCCGATGCGCGGCGCGTTCGCAGGCGTGCCGGAATCGCGGACCGCGGCGCGCACCTCCTGCAGCAGCATGTCGCCGCCCGGAATCTCGTCGCCGCGCAAGACAGCGCGCTCGAGCTCCGTCATGAGCAATGTTCGCGCCCCGGACGGAAGCTCCCGCAAGAATTGCCGCAGCCGATCGAGGGGCAAGGCGCCCGAGGCCATGCCGCACACCACGCGTTACTGGATATCCGCCGCCGATGTTAGCGGCGGCGGTTTAAGGACGCGTTAAGCAAGAACGCAGCGATCGCCTTGCAACATCAAGGCGTTGCGAAAACTCACCAGCGGCGCCAGTAGCGGCGCGGGCCGTAGTAGAAGCCGGGCCCGGGCCCGTAATAGTAGCGCGGGCCGTAATACGGACCGTAGGGGTACGGACCGGGGCCGACGATCACCACCCGTGGCGGCGGCGCGGCGACCACGGCGACCGGGGCCGGCCCGCCGCGTCCGAGATTGCGGCCGATCATGTAGCCGGGTTGGCCGTTGGCCATCACATTGCACCATTCGCCGCCGCAGCGGATGACGTCGACGACGCTGCCGCCCGGCACGGTCATGATGACGGGAAAACCGGTGCCCGGGCCTTGGCGCAGGTTGGTGTTGCTGGCCACCGTCGCGGGCGCGGCGTTGGCCAAGCCGACCGACGCCGCCGTCAGCGCGACCGCGCACAGCGCGCCGCGCGCAAGGTTCGAAACCAGTCCTGTCATTGTGTCCTCATGTCCTCGGTGAACCATCCCGGGAATCAGCTTACAGCAATCCAGCGACCGTCGGGAGCCCGGCAGGCCGTCCCACGCGCGGCTTCCGGCCGGCCATTGATGTAGATCGTATGGGTGTAGCCGCGGCAGCGGCGCCCGGCGTTCTCATAATACGGGCCCGGCACGACGCTGCCGTAGTAGCGTGTGCGGTCGCTGCGCCAGCCCACCGCCACGCCGGGTGCGCCGTGTTCGAGCGCCTGCATCTCGGCGGCGTAAGCCATCTGCCGGTCTTCCTCGTCCATCGACGCGCCGATGGCGCTGCCGACGAGACCGCCGGCGATGGCGCCCACCGCCGCGCCCGCGATGCGGTTGCCGGCGCCGCGGCCACCGACCGCCGCGCCGAGAAGGCCGCCGACCAGCGCCCCGGTCATTGCGCCGGAATCCTGCTTGGGCGTGGGCGAATAGGGATCGCTCGCGCAGGCCGCGACAGTCGCGACCGCGAGCATGACGGCAACCAGCCTGAATGGACGCATCAAGACCCCCCGCGACGATAAAAGCCGTGAACCTAGATGGGGAAAATAGGGCAAAACTCTGTTCCCCAACGGTAATCCAGGCTCAAACCAGAGGATGTTGGTGCGTGCTGGCTAACGATCGGTTGGCGCCGGCTGGCCGGGGCCGGAATAGCGAAGTACCCACAGGCCCCAGTTCTTGTCGGTCACGAAAATGTTCCCGCGGGTATCGACCAGCACATCCTCGGTCTGCGTGAACACACCGTCGCGCGGACGCACGCCGGCATTGCTCGCGGGCGTCGGTGGGATGAACCAGCCGGTCTCGACCGGCAGCCGCGGGTCGCTGATGTTGTACACGCGCAAGCCTGCGTTGAAGTACGTCAGGTAGATCAGGTTACCGGGCTTCTCGACGTCCGGCAGGTGGATTTCCTGGTTGACGTTGTGCGGCCCGAAGCGCCCGCCCTTCTCGCAGAAATTCTTGTAGGGCGCGCCCTTCGGCGGCACCGGCACGGGATACATCGAGATGAAGCGTGGCGCCGCCGGGTTGCTGTTTTCGACCAGGCCGGCGAAATGCAGCGGCTCCTTGCAGCGCTCGTTCTGCGCTTCCGAATTCACGTGCACGAGATTGCGATCCCAGAGCGGCAACGCGGTGTGCAGCGCCTGGCCGCCGCCGCCGAAGAACGGCGGCGTGAACTGGAGCGAGCCGATCAGCTTGGGCGACGCCGGATTGCTGATGTCGAGATTGACCAGCGACGGCGCGTAAGCAAGCGTCGCCATCTTGCCGTCGGGACTGATCATCGCGGGACCGTGGAAGGCGCGCGGCGCCTTGTCGGGGCGCGGCTCGCCCTCGCGCTGGCCCGGCATCCACCATCGCCCCGCCGCTTTCGGCTGCGCCGGATTTTCCAGATCGAGGATCACCAGGATGCGACCCTCAAAACCCTTGGCCGATGCCGACAGATAAGCGTAGCGGCCGCCGGGATAGGAATTGCGGTGGGTGCCGTCAGAGTCGGTGCGCCAATGTGAGATCACTTTCGGATTCACGGGATCGCTGATGTCCCACACCAGCAAGCCCTGATCGTAGGGCCCCTTCTCGTCGAGGCCCCAGCCGAGCGCGGCCTTCTGCAACGCCGTCACCAGGATGTTGCCGTGCGACGTCACCTGGATCGTCCAGGTATTGGCGGGCCCCGGGATGTGCTTCACGAAGGTCGGGTTGTTCGGATCGGTGACATCGACGATGGTCCAGCCGCGATGCCACAGATGGCCGAGATACATGTACCAGCGGCCGTCCGGCGTCTTCTTCAACGTCATCTTGAAGGCGCCGCGCCGGTTCTCGAGCGCCGAGTAGCCGATCGGCGTCATGTTGCCGGCTTCGAAGCCTGGCGGGATCGGATCGGCGAGCGCCGCGCTCGCAAATCCGGTCAGCCAGAGCGCCACCGCCGTGCGGAATGTCGCACTGAAATTCGAGCCGCACCGCCACGCTTCGCGCATGAAATCCTCCCCACATCGTCTTGTTTTGTCGAAGGATAGCACGAGGCCGGCGCATGTCATGCGGCGGGCGCCGGGTTTCAGCTTGCGCAGCACACCGATGCCCGCCGGGCCTCAGTCGAAATAGCCCGACTCGATGTAACGCATCCAGGTGGTCACCACGGTCTTGATGCTGTCCTGCGTGAACAGATAGTGGTGCAGGCCCTCGATCCGGCCGACGCGGTACTTCTTCGTGTAAGGCTCCATCACCTTGCGGTTGGCGTCGACGGTTGCCGGCGGCAGCACCTCGTCCCGGGTGCCGTTGAGTTCGAGCACCGGCACCTTCCTGAGCTCGGCGGGCGGCAAGGCCGGCTCGAGCATTTCCTGCATGAAAGCGGCGAGCCCGGCGCGGCGCTTCTCGACAGGGAGAAAATCGGAATTCCACAGCCGCATCGCCGTCTCGGCGATGGCGCTGAGGCCGAACTGCATCGGCGGGTCTTCCGTGCTCTTGAATCGCGGATTGCGCTGCGCAGCCTGCCACCATTTGGCTTTGGTCTGCGGGTCGATCTCCTTGGTATAGAGATTGAAATCGTCGATGCCGCGCTCGCGCACGCGCGCGGCGGTGCGCTCATAGACGGCGTTGAAATTGCCGGCGACCGATCGGCCGCCGGCTGAGCCTAATCCGGTCGTACTGGTGCCCCAGCCGAGATAGCCGTCGGGTGTGTAGTACTTCGCCAGCGGATAGAGCGTCGAGCCGCCGGTCGACATTCCCCAGAACAATACGAGCGCGTTCTGCCGGTCCGGGATCGCTTTGACGAGCGCAAGACGATAGCCCTCGACGAAAGTGTTGCCGGTCGCCGCCAGGAGCTGCTTCTCCAGCAACGTGCCCGGGCGCCCCACCCGCGTGATCTGCTCCGGCGAGGAGCCGCCCGAGCCCGCCGTCTGTACGCGCCGGACGATGTAGTCCTTCTCCGTCCAGTGCGCGGTCTGGCCGCGCTCGAAGATCGGCATGCGCTGGCCGAGCGGCACCGATTCCCAGGAGCCGTCCTTGGTCGGAGCGAGAAAATTCCAGCGCCCCACCCGCGTCGGCGCCACAAAGGTGATGCCGCGCTTGGCGAGCCAGACCCCGGCGCCGTCCTTGTCCTCGACGGTGCGCACGAAATCCATTGCGTATTCGCTGCCGGGCTCGCCGACCACTACGACCCGCTTGCCGTTGCGGATGAGCGGCTTATCGGGCGTCAGCGTCACCACGGTCTGGGTGAACTTCTGGCCGTACATGGTGAAGTCGATGAAATCGATGCTCTGCCGGTAGCCGCTGGTCTCGGGATAATCGTTGCCGGCGAGGATGGCCGCGATCGTCTCTTTACCCATGGTGCCGTTGTCGGGTGGCAGCTCCCAGGCTGCGGCAGAGGCGCAACAGCTGATCACGAGCCCGGTCAGAGCGAGTTGCAATCTGGCGGTCATGGGGGCCTCCCTCGGCGATTTAGCCACCTTTTATTTGTGCAATTCCCATCTCACCGGCGCGATCATACACGGCAAGTTCCCGCTCCAGCGGAGATAGCCGACGAAACGGAGCGAGGCGCGCAGTCACGTGAGCGAAGTCTATCAAAAATGCGCGCTGGCCGTCACGCGCTCTACGCGCCCGGCAGCAGCAGCTCCGCGCGAAGGCCGCCGATCGGCGCGGTGCCGAGCGTGAACCTCCCGCCATAGAGCGTCGCGGGCTGGCCGGCCACTACCGTGGAAACGGACGCAATAAGCGACTCCGGAAGCGCACCTCTTCAACGACGGTGTAACGCCCGAACATTGTGGTTGCGAATTTTTCGATCGCTGCTTGCAGTCGCACGCTCTTCAGAGCGCGCCGTCTGCTCGCGCCAATACGTCCTCGTCGCGTGCATGTGGCGCCACTTCCGCCATATACACGACGTCATGTCCATCGACGCGCAACAGATGAACGAGCGAAGCATCGACGCACTCGTCCGCGAGCCAACGCACGCTGGTCAGCCGTAGATCAGTGCTTCATCAGCCAAATAATCGGCGGCAAAGTCTGAGCGGCACGGATGTCGTCCAACGTCAGCCGCGGATGATCTGCAACGATCTGCTCTGGGGAATCGCCGGCTCCCAGCTTGCGCAAGATGATCTCGACCGGAACACGCGTTCCTCGAATGACGGGCTTTCCACCCATCACCTCTGGGCTGATCTCTATCCGTTCGTGCGCCATCGGTCCTCCTGGGGCCTCAGGATCAACAGACTCGAACCGTAGCACATTTACGCGCCCGGCAGCAGCAGCTCCGCGCGCAGGCCGCCGATCGGCGCGGTGCCGAGCGTGAACCGCCCGCCATACAGCGTCGCGAGCTCCATCACGATCGACAGGCCCAGGCCCGAGCCGGGCTTGGTCTCGTCGAGACGGCGGCCGCGCCGCGCCACCTGCTCGCGTTGCGAGGGCGTCAGTCCGGGCCCGTCGTCGTCGACCACGATGCGCACGAAGCGGCGCTCGCCGCTCGCGTCCGGCTGCTCGCGGAACGCCTCGATCGAAACCCGCGACTGCGCCCATTTGCAGGCATTGTCGACGAGATTGCCGACCATCTCCTCGAGGTCCTGCTGCTCGCCGCGGAAGCGCGCCTCTTCCGGCGCATCGATCTCGATGGCGATGCCGCGGCCGTGGTGGATCTTCTCCATGGTGCGGGCGAGCGAACTGACCACGGGGCGCACTTCGACCACGGTCCCGATGGTGGCGACGCGCGCCGCCAGCCGGGCGCGCTCGAGATGGCGCGTGACCTGATCGCGCATGATCTCGGTCTGCTCGCGGATCTTGTCCGCCAGCGGATCGGAGGAATGCGCGGCCGCCTCGTTCATCATCACCGAGATCGGCGTCTTCAGCGCATGGGCGAGATTGCCCACATGGGTGCGCGCGCGGTTGACGATCTCGCGGTTGGCGTCGATCAGCGCGTTGGTTTCGCGCACCAGCGGCGCGACCTCGACCGGGAAACCGCCTTCCAGCCGCTCGGAGCCGCCCGAGCGGATCGCGGCCAGCCCCTCGGAGATGCGCTTGAGCGGCGCGAGGCCGTAGCGGACCTGGAAGGTCGTGGTCAAGAGCAGCACGATCGCCAGCACGGCGAAGGTCGCGACCAGCGCGCGGTCGAAGGTGCGCATCTCCTCGTCGATCTCGGCGGCGTCGCCCGCGACCGTCACCACGAAGCGGCCCTCGTCGCCGAGATCGATGGTGCGCTCGACCACGCGCAGGCGCTGATCCTCGGGGCCGTCGATATAGCCCTGGCGGGCGCCGCCGGCCGATGTTGCGGCACGATCGTCAAGGTGCGCAAGCGTCGAATCCCACAGCGAGCGCGAGGAACGCAGCTCCGGCCGCGCGGTGTCGAGCCGCGACACCTGCCAGTACCAGCCCGAGAGCGGCAGCTCGAACAGCGGTTCGGACAGCGACTGCGGAAACCGATCGACCGAGTCGTCGGGCGTCGCGACGTCGGCCACCAGCGTGCGCAGATAGACCTGCAGGCGGCGGTCGAACGCGCGCTCGACCGCGGCACGGTAGACACCGGACAGCACGATACCGGCCACGACCAGGATCACCACGATCCAGGTGGTCGCCGAGAAGAACAGCCGCAGCGCGAGCGAATTAGCGCGCATCGGGGTCCCTGTTTGTCGCGCCAATCTCTCCACCGCTCATTCCCGCGTAAGCGGGGAGGTGGATTCACAGTCGAAGTGCAACACTTTAGAGAACGCCTCGATTGGAGTTTCGAAGTCAAGGCATT
>JAIESR010000026.1 GCA_019745775.1 Xanthobacteraceae bacterium
CAGGCATCGACCCCGCCGCCATCACAAGCGCCGCAACAGCAACAGCAACCGCCGCAACAGCAGCAGCCGCAGGCGACGCCTGCGCGGCCGGCGGCGCGCCCGCCGGGCCAGACTCCGCCGGTGCAGCAGCAAGGCGGCCAACAGCAGCCCGTTCAGCAGCCGTTCCCGAGTGCGCCGCGGCCGAAGGCTCAGCAGCCGCCGCAGCAGCAACAGCCGGCCGACGCCAAGCAGCAGCCGCAGCAGCGCAAGGCCCCGCAGGCCCCGCCGCGCGCCGACAACGTGCCGCGCCCGCCGCTCAACATAGCGCGCTAGTTATCTCGGGTTTGGAAAGCAGCCGCTCAGCGCGGCAGCGTCGTCGATCCCATCAGGAATTTATCGACGGCGTGCGCGGCCTGGCGGCCTTCGCGGATCGCCCACACCACCAGCGACTGGCCGCGTCGCATGTCGCCGCAGGCGAACACCTTCGGGTTCGAGCTGCGGTAGGCCACCGTGTCGGCCTTCACGTTGCCGCGCGGATCGAGCTCGAGGGCGAGCGCCTTGATCATGCCCTCGTGCACCGGCGAGACGAAGCCCATCGCGAGCAGCACGAGATCGGCCTTCACCTCGAACTCGGTGCCGGCGACCGGCTGGAATTTGTTGTCGACCTTGGCGCATTTGAGCCTGGCGACCTGGCCGTTCGCGCCCTCGAAGGCGATCGTGCCGACCGCGAAGTCGCGCTCGGCGCCTTCTTCGTGGCTCGATGAGGTACGCAGCTTCCACGGCCAGTCCGGCCAGGTCAGGAGCTTGTCCTCCTTCTCCGGCGGCTGCGGCATGATCTCGAAATTGGTGACCGACAGCGCGCCCTGCCGGAACGAGGTGCCGATGCAGTCGGAGCCGGTGTCGCCGCCGCCGATCACGACGACGTGCTTGCCGGTGGCGAGGATCGGCTCGGCGCCCGCGACCTGCGGCTCGTTCGAGACGCGGCGGTTCTGCTGCGGCAGGAAATCCATCGCGAAATGGATGCCCTTGAGCTCGCGGCCGGGGATCGGCAGGTCGCGGCCCTTCTCGGCGCCGCCCGCGAGCACGACCGCGTCGTATTCGGCAACGATCTTCTCCGCGTCGACATTCACGCCGACATGGGCTTCGTAGTGGAAGGTCACGCCTTCGGCCTGCATCTGCTCGACGCGGCGATCGATGTGATGCTTCTCCATCTTGAAGTCGGGAATCCCGTAGCGCATCAGGCCGCCGGCCTTGGCGTATTTCTCGAACAGATGCACGTCGTGCCCGGCGCGCGCGAGCTGCTGCGCACAAGCCATGCCGGCGGGGCCGGAACCGATGACGGCAACCTTCCTGCCGGTCTTCTGTGACGGCGGCTCGGGCTTGAGCCCCTGAGCGATCGCGCGGTCGGCGATCGCGCATTCGATCGTCTTGATGGCGACGGGGTTGTCGTCGATGTTGAGCGTGCAGGACGCCTCGCACGGCGCCGGGCAGACGCGGCCCGTCACTTCCGGGAAATTGTTGGTCGAGTGCAGGTTGCGCGCTGCCTCCTCCCAGTCGCCGCGATAGACCAGGTCGTTCCAGTCCGGGATCTGGTTGTTCACCGGGCAGCCGGTCGGCGCGCCGGTGACGATGTTGGTGCCGTGGCAATACGGCACGCCGCAGTCCATGCAGCGCGCGGCCTGGGTCTTGTTCTCCTCCTCGGGCAACGGCAGAACAAATTCGCGCCAATGCTTGACGCGTTGCTCGACCGGCTCGTAGTCGCGGTCGTTGCGTTCGTATTCGAGGAAACCGGTGATCTTGCCCATGAATGTTCGGCTGTGACTGCTCGGTTGTGACGGCTCGGCTTACTCGGCAGCCTGCATGGCGCGCGCTTTCTCCAATTCGGCGAGCGCGCGCCGGTACTCGAGCGGCATCACCTTGCGGAACTTCTGGCAGTACTCGGGCCAGTCGGCCAGGATTTGCTCGGCGCGCTTGGAGCCGGTCAGGCGCGCATGACGCGTGACCAGGAGATGCAGCCGCTCGACGTCGTAACGCGTCATGTCGCTGAGCACCTCGACCCAGCCGGAGGTCTCAAGGTCCTGGGCGTGACCGTACTCGCGCCGCGAAATCTCTTCCTCTGCCGGCAGCGGCTCGAGGTCGACCATGGTCATGTTGCAGAGGCGCTCGAAGGTGTCGTCCTCGTCGAGTACATAAGCGATTCCACCGGACATGCCGGCGGCGAAGTTGCGTCCGGTCTTGCCGAGCACGACCACGATGCCGCCGGTCATGTATTCGCAGCAGTGATCGCCGGCGCCCTCGATGACGGCGATGGCGCCTGAATTGCGCACTGCGAAACGCTCGCCGGCGACGCCGCGGAAGTAGCATTCGCCGTCGATCGCGCCATAGAGCACGGTGTTGCCGACGATGATCGATTCCTCGGGCACGATCGCCGCATCCGCGGTCGGCCGGATGATGATGCGGCCGCCCGACAGTCCCTTGCCGACATAGTCGTTGGCGTCGCCTTCGAGCTCGAAGGTCACGCCGCGCGCCAGGAACGCGCCGAAGCTCTGGCCGGCGGTGCCGGTGAACTTCACATGGATGGTGTTGTCGGCGAGGCCCTCGTGGCCGTAACGCTTGGCGACCTCGCCGGAGAGCATCGCGCCGGCGGTGCGGTCGGTGTTGCCGATCGTGGTGACGATGCGCACGGGCGTGCCACGCTCGAGCGCAGGCTGAGCTTCCGCGATCAGGCGGCGGTCGAGGATCTTGTCGATCTTGTGATCCTGCGGCTCGCACTTGAAGATCTTCACGCCCTTGCCGGCCGCCGGCTTGTGGAACAGCTTGGAGAAATCGAGGCCCTTGGCCTTCCAGTGCTCGACCACCTGGCGCTTGTCGAGCATCTGCATCTGCCCGACCATCTCGTTGAACTTGCGGTAGCCGAGCTGCGCCATGATCTCGCGCACCTCTTCGGCGACGAAGAAGAAGAAGTTGATGACGTGCTCGGGCTTGCCGACGAAGCGCGCGCGCAGCACCGGGTCCTGCGTCGCGACGCCGACCGGGCAGGTGTTGAGGTGGCACTTGCGCATCATCACGCAGCCGGCCGCGATCAGCGGCGCGGTGGAGAAGCCGAACTCGTCGGCGCCGAGCAGCGCGCCGACCACGACGTCGCGGCCGGTGCGGATGCCGCCGTCGACCTGCACCGAGATGCGGCTGCGCAGGCGGTTCGCGACCAGCGTCTGGTGCGTCTCGGCGAGGCCGATTTCCCATGGCGAGCCGGCATGCTTGAGCGAGGTGAGGGGGCTCGCGCCGGTGCCGCCCTCGAAGCCCGAGATGGTGACGTGATCGGCGCGTGCCTTCGATACGCCGGCGGCGACGGTGCCGACGCCGACCTCGGAGACGAGCTTCACCGATACGTCGCCGGCCGGGTTCACGTTCTTCAGGTCGAAGATGAGCTGCGCGAGATCTTCGATCGAATAGATGTCGTGGTGCGGCGGCGGCGAAATCAGGCCGACGCCGGGCGTCGAGTGGCGCACCTTGGCGATGGTCTTGTCGACCTTGTGGCCGGGCAGCTGGCCGCCTTCGCCGGGCTTGGCGCCCTGCGCCATCTTGATCTGCATCATGTCGGAGTTGACGAGATACTCGGCGGTGACGCCGAAACGGCCGGACGCCACCTGCTTGATGGCGGAGCGCATGGAGTCGCCGTTCGGTAACGGCTTGAAGCGGTCGGCTTCCTCGCCGCCTTCGCCGGTGTTCGACTTGCCGCCGATGCGGTTCATCGCGATCGCGAGCGTGGTATGCGCCTCGCGCGAGATCGATCCGAACGACATTGCGCCGGTCGCGAAACGCTTCACGATCTCCTTGGCTGGCTCGACCTCTTCGATCGGTACCGGCTTGCGGCCGTCGTCGTCGGCCGACTTGATGCGGAACAGGCCGCGGATGGTGAGCAGCCGCTCGGTCTGCTCGTTCGAGACCTTGGCATAGGCGCGATACTGGTCGGGGAGGTTGGCGCGCACCGCGTGCTGGAGCGCGGACACCGTGCCGGCGGTCCAGACGTGATCCTCGCCGCGCACGCGGAACTGATACTCGCCGCCGACGTCGAGTGCGTCGCGATAGATCGGCGCGTCGCCGAACGCATCGCGGTGACGCCGCACGGTCTCCTCGGCGATCTGCGCGAGGCCGACGCCTTCGATGCGGGTGGCGGTGCCGGCGAAGAACTCGGCGATGAAGTCCGACTTCAGGCCGACCGCGTCGAAAATCTGCGCCCCGCAATAGGACTGATAGGTCGAGATGCCCATCTTGGACATCACCTTGAGGATGCCCTTGTCGACCGCCTTGATGTAGCGCTTGACGATCTCTTTCGGCTCGACCTTCTGCGGCAGCTTGTCCGCCATCGCGATCAACGTCTCGAACGCGAGGTAGGGATTGATCGCCTCGGCGCCGTAGCCGGCGAGACAGCAGAAATGGTGCACTTCGCGCGGCTCGCCGGACTCGACGACCAGCCCGACCGATGTGCGCAGCCCCTGCCGGATCAGATGATGATGCACGGCCGCGCAGGCGAGCAGCGACGGCATCGGAATGCGCTCGGCGCTGGCGCGGCGGTCAGACAGGATGATGATGTTGATGCCTTCGCGCACCGCAGCTTCGGCGCGGGCACACAGCCGGTCGATCTTGTCGCGCAATCCGTCGGCGCCATGCTCTGCCGGCCAGGTGGTGTCGAGGAAGCGCGATTTGAAATGGCCGTTGCCGACTTCGGAGATCGAGCGGATCTTCTCGAGGTCCTCGTTGGTGAGGATCGGCTGGCGGGTCTCGAGACGCTTGAGGTGCGACGAACCTTCGAGATCGAACAGGTTCGGCCGCGGCCCGATGATGGAGACGAGGCTCATCACCAGTTCTTCCCGGATCGGGTCGATCGGCGGGTTGGTGACCTGCGCGAAGTTCTGCTTGAAGTAGGTGAACAGGAGCTTCGACTTGTCCGACAGCGCCGAGATCGGCGTGTCGGTGCCCATCGATCCGACCGCTTCCTCGCCCTGGATCGCCATCGGCGTCATCAGGAGCTTGAGGTCCTCCTGGGTGTAGCCGAATGCCTGCTGGCGATCGAGCAGCGACAGGTTGGAGATGTTGGCCTGGGTCGCCGCCGCCGGCAGGTCCTCGAGCACGATCTGCGTGTTATCGAGCCACGCGCGATACGGATGACTCTTGGCGAGCGTCGCCTTGAGCTCTTCGTCCGGGATGAGGCGGCCCTGGTCGAGGTCGACCAGCAGCATCTTGCCGGGCTGCAGCCGCCACTTGGTGACGATGTCCTTCTCGGCGATCGGCAGCACGCCCATCTCCGAGGCCATGATGATGCGGTCGTCGCGGGTGACGAAGTAGCGCGCCGGACGCAGCCCGTTGCGGTCGAGCGTCGCGCCGATCTGGCGTCCGTTGGTGAAGGCGATCGCGGCGGGGCCGTCCCACGGCTCCATCAGCGCGGCGTTGTACTCGTAGAAGGCACGCCGCTCTTCGTCCATGAGCGGATTTCCCGCCCAGGCCTCGGGGATCATCATCATCATCGCGTGCGCGAGCGAGTAGCCGCCCTGCACCAGGAATTCGAGCGCATTGTCGAAGCAGGCGGTGTCGGACTGGCCTTCGTAGGAGATCGGCCAGAGCTTCGAGATGTCGTCGCCGAACAGCGGCGAGGACACCGACGCCTGCCGCGCCGCCATCCAGTTGTTGTTGCCGCGCAGCGTGTTGATCTCGCCGTTGTGGGCGATCAGCCGGTAGGGATGCGCGAGCGACCAGGTCGGGAACGTGTTGGTCGAGAAGCGCTGGTGCACCAGCGCGAGCGCGCTCTCGAAATCCGCGTCGTGCAGATCGGGATAATAGGTGCCGAGCTGGTCGGCCAGGAACATGCCCTTGTAGACGACGGTGCGGCAGGAGATCGACACCGGATAGTAGTTCGACAGCCGGCGCTCGCGCCGCGCATAGATCTGGCTCGAGATCGCCTTGCGCAGGATGTAAAGCCGGCGCTCGAACTCGCCTTCGTCCTTGATCTTCTTGCCGCGGCCGATGAACACCTGCTGGTGCACCGGCTCGGTCGGCTTCACGCTGACGCCGAGCGTGGAATTGTCGGTCGGCACGTCGCGCCAGCCGATCAGCGTGAGGCCCTCGCGCTTGATCGTCTGCGCATAGATGTCGCGGATGATCTGCCGCCAGTCCGGATCGGTCGGCATGAACAATTGCCCGACCGCGTATTCACCGGGCGCAGGCAGCTTGAAGCCGAGCTTGTCGGCGGCCTTCGCGAAGAACGCGTGCGGAATCTGCACCAGGATGCCGGCGCCGTCACCGGCGCGCGGGTCGGCGCCGACCGCGCCGCGATGCTCGAGATTGCAGAGGATGGCGAGCGCATCCTCGACCAGCTTGTGCGACTTGCGGCCCTTGATGTCGGCGATGAAGCCGACGCCGCAGGAATCCTTGTCGCGCGCCGGGTCGTAGAGGCCTTGCGCGGGCGGCAGGCCGGGATCGGCGGTGTCGCCGAGCGGCCGCTGCGAGAGCGCACGATACGACGACGCTTGGCGCGCAGCGGACGTGCTGCCGCGTCGCCGGTTCGTCTCGCGCTGTCGTGTCGCCCTCGTACGCATCCTCACTCTATCTCTTCCGTCGGTCGGCTCTGCCTCGCCATGGCCCGGCCATCGGCCATCGGCGTTTCGTCAGACCGGTGGCGCAAGGTCCGCAGCGCATCTGCGCTGTGGCCGAAGGTGCCGCCGTTCTGGTCGCTTGACGGCCGTTTTCGCTGACCGCTGCCACGGCTTTCAGCGCCTGACCGTTTCTGTCTGACGTTCACCCCGCGTTCGGCTGATCCCCTTCAGCCGGCGCATGAGGCGTGCCGCCAAGTGGGACAGCAATGCTGTCCTAACTCACCATGCCAAATTTTAGCCACGGATACAAGGGTTCGCCTAATTCTAAATTCGGGTTCTCGTTGTGCTCCAGAGGTTAGGCGCGAGCAGCGGTCCTGTTCCGCAATTTTTCGCCACGGTGGAAAAATCGCCCGCCCGCCCGGCGGCCGCCGATCTCGCTTATAATCCCCAACCGGACGGACAGCCTTTTGGATTGGGGGAGAAGGCGATGTCGATTTCCGACCTCCCGAGCGAACGGGCGCCGCGCTCATCGTCGCTGCTCGCCAGCCTGATCGACAAGCTCGTCCTGCTCTGCGGCGTGGTGCCTTACGCCCTGGTTGCGCTCGGTCTGCGCTTTCTCATCGCGCGCGTGTTCTTCCTGTCCGGGCAGGCGAAGATCTCCGGACCGGAAATTCCGATCTCGCTTGTCAAGGGCGCCGAGTTCTCGGTGGTGCTGCCAGTCGAAATCAAGCCGGAGACCTTCGAGCTGTTTCAGTCACAGTATTCCGCGCTTCCGATGCCGCCGGCGGTTGCCGCCTATCTTTTCACCTACGCTGAATTCGTGCTTCCGGTCTGTCTGATGCTCGGCTTCGCGACGCGCCTCTCGGCGCTGGCGCTGCTGGCGATGACGGTGCTGATCCAGGTCTATGTGGCGCCGGAGGCTCTGTGGACCGCGCACGTCTATATCTTCGCGATCCTGATGGTGCTGATGTCGGTAGGGCCGGGCGCGATCTCGCTCGATGCGATCGTCCGCTACGTCTATCAGAAATAGGAGAAATCCACTGAAATCGGGGCGTTTGTGGCCACCTTGTGACGTGTTCTGCCCGAATTTCGGCACCTGTCGTGCCTAGGTTTGCTCCATAACAAGACCAGGAGAGGTGTCTTGAAACACAAGATCGCATTATGCGCGGGGCTGACCGCGTTGGGCGTGGCGGGGACCACGGCCACGTTGGTGCAAGCGCAGACCGTCTATGGCGAGCCGCCGCCAGCGGCCGTCGAGCCGATGGCCCAACCGGGGCTGCCGCCAAGCGAAGTCCTGGCGATCGTGCGCACCTCGGGGCTGCGGCCACTGACGCAGCCGGCACGCCGCGGACCCCATTGGGAGGTGCTCGCCTCCGACAACATGGGCGGTCAGTTGCGCGTCGTGGTGAGTGCGCAGAACGGACGGATCGTGCACGCATCGCCCGCTCACGACCCGCGCTTTGCCTATGCGCCGGCGCGTCCGCGCGGGCTTGTTCCGAATGTGCCGCCAGAGCATGCGGCGATGGCGCCGCCGCCTTACGGCGCGCCGCCGCCCGATCTGAGGACGCCGACGGCCCCGCCGCCACGCACGGC
>JAIESR010000099.1 GCA_019745775.1 Xanthobacteraceae bacterium
CGCCATCGAGGCTGCGATGGTCGCGGCCCGACAACAGAACGGAGACCACCATGGCTACCATCGGAACCTTCACCGCGTCGGACAACGGCTACACCGGATCGGTCAAGACGCTCACGCTCAACGTCAAGGCGAAGTTTGTCGCGACCGAGGCGGAAAACGACAGGGCGCCCAATTTTCGCATCGTCGCAGGCACCACCGAATTCGGCGCCGCCTGGAAGAAGACCGCGAAGGAGAGCGATCGCGAATATCTCTCGGTCAAGCTCGACGATCCGAGCTTCCCGGCGCCGATCTACGCCTCGCTGGTAAAAGGTGATGGCGACGACAGCTTCACACTGATCTGGTCCCGCCGCAACGGCGACTGATCCAGCAGGATCGACTAGCCCCGCCTCTTCGGAGGCGGGGTTTTTCATGTGCTTATGGCCACAATGATGCAGGAAGAAAGGCGGGAGAAGACCTTCGGTCTCCCTGTTTTGGATTCGGTCACTCAGGGCTCCGCCCTCGCGCAGGCAAGGGTAAAGCACCGTACCGGTGCCGGCCGGAGCGGTCTCCCCGGTCTTCCGCGCCACGACAAAAATCAACGACGACATGAATGCCGCGTGCAGACGCGCGCGCGTCGCGCGCCCCTTCGGGCGGGTGATCCCCCTCCACTCCGGCCGCCCTTGCCCTTGCTACCCCGGTCTCGCCGACGGGCAGGGTTGCAGCGCAGCGCTGCGCTTTAACCAGCCCCAAAGGAGAATGAGCGATGACTATGATGACTTTGACCCAGACCGAGCAGCCTGTTTCCAGCGGCTTTCGTGTGGACATATCGCGCGGCGAACGTGTTGGCCGTGTGTCGTCGGAATGGTTTTCCCGGCCCGATGATGAACGCTATCTCAGCCTGACCGATCTCCATGACGCGGTGCGTCGCCGCGCTGATAGTGCACAGGCCCGCACCGTGGAAAGTCGTGCCGTAAGGGTGGAGGCTACCCGCGACAACGCCGAGCGGTTGGCTCTGATCGTGCCGGGACGTGATGAACCCATTGCCACCACCCATTGGAGTTTTGGCCAGTTGTGCAGCCTTGTCGGCGCGCCCTCATCCTATTTGCGGCAGCTTCCCGCGCCGCTGGCTGCAATCAATCTGCAACACGGCCTGCTGTCACACCGCGCCTTATCCTGACTCTGTGATCCTGTCTCAGAATCAGCCATGGAGATGCATCACCGGTGGTTCCGGTGAGGCTCTTCAGACGTCCGGGTCAAGCGTTCCCGCAGCGTAGCGAGGACAACGCTTGACGCGGCGGCGACACCACAAGCTGTTGATGGGGTGCAGGCGAAGTCCTGCACCCCTGCCACGCGGCGAGCGGGAGAGCGCGAGGGGAACCCCTCGCATTCTAAACAATGAAGTTGCGCCGAAGGCGCTCCGCTTAGGTATCTTGCGTGCAGTTGTATTTTACAGACGTTGATGTTGTTTCGCGCCCGCTTTCGATTGGTGACCTTGCAGTGAACGTGGTGGCCGGCGCGCTCGGCACCGCCGAGCGCGCCGGATTGATCGAGGGCATGCCCTTCATCTTGATGGATGACGGGAGCTACGATCTTCATCTCAATCGATTCTTCCGCGTATGTCCGGGCATGGGTGCGCGGTCGCCGAACACATGGCGCTCCTACGCCCACGACATTCTCGTCTGGGCGCGTTTTCTCAGCGAGCGGCGGGACCGCAAGACGGTCTGGCAGGCCGACCGTCACGACGTGCTGGCCTTTCACCGGGCGCGGCGCCTGTCGGACGCCGCGTTCCGAGTCTCGGCGGCGAGCTGGAACCGCGGCATTGCGGCACTCGATAAGCTTTATCGGTGGGCCGTCGAAGAAGGGATCATCACGACCTCGCCCTTCAGCTATGGCGTCACCCTTCGCAGGGCAGCTGGCACGCGCGCCGTGCTGGCCGTTACGACGAACCGGGCGCGCGAGCGCGCGGCACGGCAGCACGATATGCGTTACGTTGATCTCGGCCGCTATCTGTTATTCCGCGACGTGGGGCTGAGAGGACGCTCGCCCGACGGCACGGACGATCCGACGTGGCGTGGCCGCAATGGCGAACGGAACGCGCTCTTCGCAGAGCTGTTGGTCACGACTGGACTGCGGCTGACCGAAGGCGGTAGCCTGCTTCTGGCTGATCTTCCTCGTGCGACAGAAGCCGGATTGCGCTCGGTCGTATTCGATCTGCCAGGCGCGGTCGCCAAGGGCGGACGGCCGCGCCGTGTTCGCATTCCCCGTCGGGTATTGGCGCTGATCAATGACTACATCGATCTCGAGCGAACCATATCGTCCGCCCGATGGGAGCCATCGGTCACCAATCCACTCTGGTTGGCGCCGGAGGGCGGGAGGATCGTCGACGCGGCGGGCAAGCGGGTCCGGCTCGATCGGCTGACGCCGAGCGAGCGACGGCGTGTGCTGATCGGCGTGCCCGGCAAGGCGCAACACGCCTTGCTCTGGTTGACGGAAGGTGGCCGGCCGGTCCCATCAGCCACTTGGGAAGCGGCTTTTCGCCGGGCCTGCGTCCGCTGTCGCCGTTTCGGGATCGACCTCGACGTATCGCCCCATACATTGCGGCACTCCTTCGCCGTCAACATGCTTTCAATGCTGATCCGCGAGCAGATTGGCGCGGTGTTCGATCCGCAGGATCGGCACGGCGCGGCCTATCGCCGGATTCTCGGCGATCCCTTGCAGAAGCTGCAGCATCTGCTGGGGCACGCGAGTGTGACCAGCACCTACATCTATCTCGACAGCTTGGCTGAAGCGCAGGAACTGGTCGAGGCGGCCGCGGATCGCTGGGCCCAAGATACGGCCGGTGATGCGCAATGACCGCCGCCATGACTACATCGGCGCGGCGGCCTGGCCGTCGTGCCCTCTTTCCCGAGACGCTGCCCGATCCCGAGGAGGAAGCTGCAGCGGCGATCGCATCGCTCCGCTTCCCTGTCACCCTCGCGGACCGCACCGTGACGATCGACCTGACGATGCTGGGCGGTCGCAGAGCATTGGCGCGGACGCTTGCGGGGGCGCTTTGGCGCGCCTGCCAGGTTGGCGGTCCGGCAGGCTCGATCTCGACCGCCGCTGCCTACGCCAATGCGCTCAAGATGTTCTGGCGCTACCTCGACGCCGGCACTCATCACGTGATGCGTCTGTCGGACGTCAACGCCGCGTGCATCGACGGTTTCGACGCTTGGATGGAAGAGAGTGGCCTGCATCCCAATCATCGGTTGCACCGGATGAGCAAGGTGCTCAATCTGCTCCGGCTGGCGGATGCGGCAGAACCGCGGCAATTGCCACCTGATGCGTCGCGCCGGCTCATGTACACGAGTAATCGGCCGGGCGTGCGCGCCCAACCGCGCGATGCCTATGGCGATGATGTTGCGTCGGCACTGCGAAGTGCAGCACGCGCCGACCTCAGCGCGATCATGCATCGCTTTGCTGCGGCCGAGCGCCTTCCGGCGCACGACGATGCCGATCGGAGCAGCGTTCTGGCAGCAGCACACGAAGCGGCCATGGCAGCGATCGATGTCGAAGGCGTCATCGGGCACCGGCATCCGCTCTTCAAACGGCTCTATACGCTTCGCCGGGAAAGCGGTTTGGCGAACGATCGCCTGATCCACGATCTCCATGGCCGTCGGCACCTCCTCGCCGCCGACTTGGTGCCGCTCATCGTTCTCATTTCGCTCGAGTCTGGTCTCGAGGTCGAAGCCATCAAGGGATTGCGGTCAGACTGCCTGAAGAACCCATCCGGCGGCTATGTCGAGATCGAGTATTGCAAGCGGCGGGCGCGCGGCGCCGAGTGGAAGCGACTGCGCGTCCGCGCTGGCGGATCGTCGACGCCCGGCGGCCTGGTTCGGAAGGTGCTGCACTGGACGGAAGCCGCCAGACACCGGCTCGGCGTGCACTCGCTGTGGGCTCATTTCGCCTGGGGCCGGCTGACCCCACGCGTCCTAAGCATGAAGGAAGTTATCGCCTCATGGGTCGGACGGCATGGCATCCTCGACGAGCAGGGCCGGCCGCTCCGCCTCAACCTGACCCGCCTGCGCAAGACCCATAAGGCGGCATGGTATCGCCGAACCGGCGGCCAGCTCGACCGCTTCGCGGTCGGGCACAGCATCGCGGTCGCGGCCAATCACTACGCCGACATTCCCGCGCTTCGCCATCTCCACGAAGCGACCATTGCCGACGCCATGACCGATGCGCTCGACGCCGCTCGGCAGCCGCACGTCTTGTCATCAGGGCAGGAGGCCGCCCTTCGAGCTGATCCTGACGAGGCCGGTGATCTGGCGGTCACGGGCGCCGCCGCCGTCAATGCCCTGTTAAGCGGCGAGCAGGACGTCTGGCTCGCCAGTTGCGGCGGCTTCTACAAGAGCCCGTTCGGGGCCGACGGCGAAGCCTGTCCGTCGCCATTCTGGGGATGCCTGGAATGCAGCAATGCGGTGATTACCGCCCGCAAGCTGCCCGCGCTCCTGTCGTTCCTTACCTTCATCCGCGCGCAAAGGCAGACGCTCACCGAACATGACTGGACGACGAAGTTCGGACGCGTTCACAGACGGATCGCCGATCAGATCCTGCCCCGCTTCAGTGATGCCGAGATCGAGCAGGCGCGTCAGGTCGCGGCTTCAGACCCGGCGCTGATTTACCTGCCGCCTGAAGCGGGAGCGCCGTGATGCCGACGCCGATCACGCTGCCGGCGCGGCGGTCGCTGCCATCCGCCATCTATGGTGACGACGAGCCTGTCCTCGCCGGCGTCACGGTCAGGGAGGATGTCGACCGCGCGCAGCTTCCCCGTTTCGGTGACGATCACTGGGATTTGGGCGCCACCATCTTCCGCGTGAACGCCCGCTACAGCAATTATCGGCTGAACTTCGCCCGCATCGCCGATCCTGTGACGCAGCGGCTTGCGAAGGAGTATGTGATCGCCCGTTTGCGCATCCATGTGCCGGGATACCGCGCGCCTTGTGGTGCGACCTCGGCGATCCGCTTGCTGCGCTACATCCAGCATTTCGCGGCGTTTCTCAGCACAAGGATCGGTGCCGTCGATCTGAGCCGGATCGATCAGGCGCTGCTCGATGCCTATCTGGTGCACGCCCGCGACGGCGGGCGGCGAACGCCCAACGAGACGGTGAAGTATGTCGAAGTGCCGATCGATCTGCATCATTTGTCGCCATGGTTGACGGGCGGCGGCATCGGCATTCTTCCGTGGCGCGGGCGCGCGGCGCACCATGTTGCAGGACGTCCGCCTGCGCCCGCCGAGAATGCCACGCCGCGCATTCCCGAGCCGATCATCGGCGCCATGCTTCGCTGGTCGCTCAAGTACATCGAGGTCTATGCGCCGGATATCCTGGCGGCGCGCGCAGAACTCGATGCCCTGGAAGCCCGCTGCGCTCGATTGATGGCGCGCGATGCCCGGACAAGTCGAGCCGTTGCCAAGACCTACCGCGCCCGTGTCGCGAAGTGGGTCGACGCGCGCCGGGCCGCAGGCCGAGGCGTGCCGATCTGGGAGCGGGCGCCCAACGCCGCCCGCCGGATCGATCCGCTGACCGGCCGCGAGATTCCTCCCTACAACCTCCATCTGATGCGGCTGCATGTCGGAGCTCCCGAGAGCGGGCGCGTCAGCCAATCCGAACCGACCGCGCGGCTGATCGATGCCGCGGCGGCTGAACTGGGAACCGAGATCGGCGGTCTCAATACGCCAATCTCGATCGATACCGACACGGGTTTGCCATGGCGCGAGCGCTTCGACGGCTTAAGCCTCGCCCGCGAGGAGCGGATGCTGCAAGCCGCCTGCTATGTGGTCTGCGCCTATCTCACCGGCATGCGCGACAGCGAGGTGCAAGCCATGCAGCCGGGCTGCGTGTCGGCGGTTCGTAGCGCCGATGGCCTGGTCGAACTCTACCGGGTGCGCAGCACCGTCTACAAGCGTCAAGGCGCACGCGGCATGATGGCCGACTGGATCACGATCGAGCCGGTCGCTCGCGCCGTCGCGGTCATGGAGGCCCTCTCCGCACCTAATCGCCGCGAGAAGGGATTGTCATCCTTATGGGTGACGCTGAAGGATTGGCCCTGGAGCAACGATCATCTCGGCATGGGTGCGACGATCACGCTCAATCTGTTTCGCGACGGGCTGGATGCGCGCTCCGCCGACACGCCGGCGATCCCACGGATCGGAGACGAGCCCTGGAAGTTCACCACCCGGCAATTACGCCGCACGGTCGCATGGTACATCGCCAATCGGCCGTTCGGCACCGTTGCGGGAAAGATCCAGTACAAGCACGCCTCGGTCGCCATGTTCGAAGGCTATGCGGGCTCGGCGCACACGGACTTCCGTCTGGCCGTGGAGCGCGAACGCGCGCTTGGCCAACTCGACGACATCGTTGCTCATTACGAAGCGTTTCTTCGTCATGAGGGTCCGGCGGGACCAGGCGCGACACGATTGCGGCGGGAGTTCGCGCGTGTGCAGGACGAACTCGGCGAGCTTCCCGGCCGGATCATGGATCGCAAACGGTTGCGCACCATGTTGGCTCATCTCGGTCGAACCTTGCACGTCGGCTTTCTCAACGACTGCCTCTTCGATGCCGCGACCGCGCTGTGCCTCAACGCCGCACCGCATTCCGAGCGGGCGGCACCGGCCTTGTCCCGATGCAGCCCCGATCGCTGCCCGAACGCCTGTTTGACCGCCCGACACCGCGAGCCGTGGCAAGCCTCGATCGCGGACGGCGAAGCCCTGCTCGCCGACCGGCGCCTGTCGCCGCTGCAGCGCGCGGCCATCACACGCGACAACGAACGCAAGCGTCGGCTGATCGCACATCTGATGGACGGTGATGCATGACCAGCCTGGGTCCGAAGAGCGAGGCGGCATTGAGGGCGGGAATGGCACGACTGCTCGACGGTCGGCCCGAGCGCACCGACGGCGCGCTCACCGTCTCCAATCTGGCGCGCGAGGCCGGCGTCAGCCGGGCAACGGCGAACCGTGCGATCGATCTTCTTGCTGAGTTTCGCGCCGCCGAAGTACGCCACCGGCGATCATCTCCCCAGGCACTGAAGGAGCGTGTCCGCTTCCTCGAAGCCGAGCTCCGGGCCGTGCGTGGCGCCGAGATGACCGAGTTGCGTGCGCTCACCCGCACACTCGCACAGCACATCCAGGTGCTGACGTTGCAGGTTGCCGAGCGTGACGAGGTGATTGTCGGCTTGCAGAATGAACTGGCGCGATCGAATGAGGCCAAGGTCGTTCCGCTGCGGCGCTCGCCGCGAGATGGCGCTGGCTGAGAGCCACGCAATATCCCCGTAACCGGCCGGTCCTGCGGCCATCGGTCGTGGCCGACGTCTCCTGTGCTCGCCCGTCGAGGCAGGGGCTCGGTTGTGGCAGACGTTGCCAGCCCGTCAACCCTGTTCCGCACCGGTAACCGAGAACAGGGTGTGACGGCCCGGCTCGCCGCGTCTGCCCCTGCCGCTTCGCCCTCGACGGAGAGGGCGAGCACAGGAGGCACCCATGACCACCAATCGCAACAGCCAGGCCCGCACCGTCAACGATATCTACGAGCGCGTGACCAACCAGATCATCGCCGCCATCGAGGCCGGCGCCGGAGATTACCGGATGCCCTGGCATCACGACGGATCGGCCATCACCAGGCCCGTCAACGTCACTTCACGCAAGGCCTATCGCGGCGTCAACGTCATCACCCTCTGGGCTGCGGCGCATGCGGCCGGCTATCCCGCCGGCATCTGGGGCACCTATCGCCAATGGCACGAACTCGGCGCTCAGGTTCGCAAGGGCGAGCGCGGCCACCTCGTCGTGTTCTGGAAGACGGCAGATCGCAGCAGCGACACAGATCGTCAGGATGGCGACGACAATCATCACGAGCCCGCACGGCGCCTGTTTGCTCGCGGCTACACTGCCTTCAATGCCGCTCAGGTCGACGGCTACACACCGCCCGAGCTGCCGGTGCTTCCCGAGGTCGAGCGGATCGAGCACGCCGAGCGCTTCTGCGCCGCCCTTGGCATCGATATTCGCCACGGCGGATCACAAGCTTGCTACATCCCGTCCAAGGATCACGTGCAGATGCCCGAGTTCGCTTGCTTCCGGGACGCGATTGCCTACTACGCCGTGTTGCTCCACGAATGCGGCCACGCTTCCGGCGCCAAGAATCGCCTCGACCGCGATCTCTCCGGACGGTTCGGCTCGGCCGCCTACGCCATGGAAGAATGCACGGTCGAGCTTCTCAGCGCCATGATCTGCGCCGACCTCAACCTCAGTGTTGAGCCACGACCCGACCACGCCCGCTACATCGCCTC
>JAIESR010000024.1 GCA_019745775.1 Xanthobacteraceae bacterium
GGCCCGAAACTATCTAGCGTCCGTCTGCCTTGCAGCCGCCCTCGTTTGGTGGATTTAATGAGTCCGGACCCTAGCACTACTTTGGCAGATTTACTCACGCCGCTTTTCTCCTGAGCCGATCCATCTTCGACAGTTTGGGCATCGCTGAGGCGGAGGTCGAAGGAGGAGATCGACGATGGCGTGGCGTACGGCTGGCAAGCTTGGCTGAGGTGGCGGCCCGTTGATTCTTTTTTTTCCGCTTCACTTGGGTGAGGCGACGGTGCTGGAGGAATGCGTAAGCGATCATTGTCATGAGAGCGTGACGGTGAAGGCTTTGCCAGGATCGCCCTTCGAAGTGATCGAGGCCGAGTTCCTCTTTCAGTTGCTGATGCGCCTGCTCGCAGATCCATCGCGCCTTGATGGTGGCGGCTAGGATGCGCAGGTTGGTTTTAGCCGACAGGTTGGCAAGGTAATATTTCTTCTCTCCTGACATTCGGTGCTCACCGATGAGCCAGGCTTCGTCCCCAGGCAGATGCTGCTGACCCTTGTCCCTGATCCGTTGTGGCGGTCCGTCGGCGATGCGCACACGGACAGCAGCAAAGCGGGCTTTGAGCTTTCCCTTCGTGCCGGTGCGCCAGCTGATGTTCTGCCACTTGGCATCCGCCAGCATATCTTCGGCCGCCGTCGATAGAATATCTGGGATATGTCGTTTACGAGGACGTCCACGAGCAGCTGTTGGCCAGATCAGTCGCACCCCGACGGGGTAGACCTTGAGGTGACGCGGGATGCCGACGGCCCAGGCAAGCTTGCGAGCCGTGAGCCCCTGGCGGAACGGCGCGCTCATCCCATACCCCGCATCCGCCAGCACACAGCCGAACCGGACACCGGCTGCGATCATGCGATCGATCTCGGCCAGGGCCATCTCCGGTTTCGTTCGCGCAGTTCGATATTCGGCCGGAACGCCAGCTCGATCCAATCGCGCCGTATCGCTCGTCCAGTTCTCGGGAAGGAAAAGCCGCAAGGCTACCATCACAGGCACTTCGCCTCGTGCAAGCGTCAGTGACACCAGCGTCTGGCAGTTGGCGGTCTTGCCAAGGGCTGACGCGTATTGCGGAGCCACGCCGACCGAGTGCTGGCCCTTCTTCGGTACCGCAGTATCGTCGATCACCAGCACCGCATCACCGCCGCCGACAAGCTTGTCGGCCTGGATGAGCAGTTCCGTCTCCAGCGGAGCCGTATCCCAGATGCCCGCAGCGACGAAATGGTGCAGCTGATCATAATCACCCGGCGCAAGCCGCTCCGCCATCGGTTGAACGCTCTTGCGATCGCCCGGACCGATCAGCCCCGATACGTAGAGCGGACACATCTGTCGCCGCGCTTTGTGGCCCAAGCAATCCAGGAATGGCTTGAGCCAGCGTCCAAGCGCATCTCTCCAATCCGACGTCGCGCTCGCCATGGTCGACCCTCCAAAAGCCGACCACCCATGAATCATTGAAAAACTGATTTGGGAATCCCGTGCCGCTCAAAATCTGCCAAAGTAGTGCTAGTTCGTCTGACAGATCACATGGCACGCGGCCGGCGCTATCAGCGTGCGTTTCGAAATGATGCTTCTTCGCCGCAAGGAGATCGGCAGCCACCGCACCCCGGCAGGCGTCATAGAATTCCTGGGCGTTTGACTTCGGCTGGCCCTTCACGGCGTCGATGTAACTGAAATCCGTGTCGGTGCCGTCTGTCCTATGAACCCAAAAGCCAGGCGTCGAATATCCCTCGCCAACATTTCGTCGTCGGAAGAAGTGATCGATACCGGATCCGATTTTCGCCGGACTATCGGTGATAACGGCGGCGTAACGCTCAAGGAGAGCGACCAAATCATCGTAGTCCGAGCGGTCTTCCACAGCCTGATTGTCGGAATAGCGAGCGAGCATAGCCTTGAAGTGGGCCAGTGCGGCTGTCTGGGTCTTCCAAGATCGACCATTCGGCAGATTGATCGATTTTGCCATTAGTTCCCCCTTGAGCACTCGCCCTGGACCGTGTGCAGTGTCGCTAGCCGTCGTCCTTGGACTGGTACTCGTCGAACAGCGCCATGATCTGCCGGATCATGTTGCTCATGGGATCGTCGCCGAGCTCCTGGGTCATGGAGACGAGTCGCACACCGCTCTTGGCCAGGCAACGACCAAGCCGCCGGCGTTCGACACGATCGTCGTTCACAGCTTTACATGCCGAAGGACGCCTATTTCGATAGCGCTGACATTGCGTTCGAGGCTGCGATTCACGGCCCGAATGTCGGCCCAACGACACCCCCAGGCACCCGCGATGATCGTGAGCGCGGCTCGTCGAGTGCACTGTTTCCCGCGGAGCCAGCGATTCCGAATGGTCCACTCAGATGGGGCGGACCCACGCCGCCGGCTGCTGTCTATGCGTTCGCGCCTGATCGCAAGGCCGAGCGCCCGGCGGCACATCTGGAACGGTTCTCGGGAGTCCTTCACGTCGACGGCTATGCCGGCTTCGAGCGGTTGCAGGCACGCGGAGCCAGAGCCGACCTCGCTTCGGCTGCTTTTGTGGAACCTTGAGCCCCTCCCGCCGCCAGATCCGCTCGATGCGCTTAACGTTCACCGCCGACCCGGCGTCCCGCGGTGGGGAACGCGATGGTGCGGCGGTCAGAGCCGCCTCATCATCCGGCATCGTTGGAATCTTGCGCTGTGTGGATCGATGCTGGCCAAGAACCCGACACGCAAGGCGCTCGGAGACACCATGCTTGGCAACGACATGATCCACGCAGGCGCGGCGGCGGACGGGGCTTACCAGTTTCCCGAGGCAGCCTCTTTAAGGATCAGCTTCTCCAGCGTCAGATCAGAGACGGCGCGCCGCAACTGCTTGTTCTCTGACTCCAGCTCCTTGAGCCGCTTCAACTGATCGCCCTTCAGCCCACCGTATTCCGAGCGCCAGGCGATAGTACGTGACTTCCGTCACACCTGTCGTCCGAACCGCTTCCGCGACCGGCCGACCTTGCGAGGTCAGCACGTCAACCTGCCGCAGCTTGGTGACGATCTCCTCAGCCGTGTGTCTCTTCCTCGGCATTCTTCAGTCCTCCATCAGGCCTTAAGCCATACATCAGGACCACTTCTCAGGGGGCAGACCAATTGTCGAAGAACGTCATGGGCTCGCGAAGTTGTCGCAGCCAACCCGGCCCGAGCTATCCGCTATGGTCGACGACTTGGCATCGGATTTTCAGTAGGTTTCGTAGCGGAGCCCTGTGAAGGGATTGATTAGTCGGGCTACCTCTTGCTGGTTCGACGTGGTTTAGCTTCCGGCACCGCACGTTGCGATGGGATAGCATTTGTGCCGGCTTGTAGAGGATCGGCGGCAACGACGTGCACGATCCGAAAGTTTCGTCGCTTGAATTCATCTAACAGCGCGGGTAGCGCACGCGCTGTTTCAGGTTGGCTATCTTGCATGACCACTATCCCACTGCCCGTTCTGGCAAGGCCTTTCATGATCTCTGCAACAATTTCGTCTTGCGTCGATTCTCGCCAATCACGAGAGTCAACGTCCATGCTCCATACGGCCATTCCTTGAGAAGTAACGTAGCGCTCTTGCTGGGGCGACAGCTTTAGCATCGGTGCGCGAAAGAACGGCGCTCGTTTGTGCTCGCCTTGAAGCGCCGCGGTGACAGCGCTTATCCCTTCCGAAATCTCTTTTTGCGCCTCGGGCAGCGAAAGTTTTGCCAAAGAGATGGCATTGAAAGTTTGTGTGCCCACGTTGTGCCCAGACGAAGCAATGTGTCTGATCTGTTCAGGATCTGCGACCGCGCTGCGGCCTAGCGAAAAAAAAGTGGCTTTGACACATTCACGTGCCAGCGCCTGCAGAATCATGTCGGTGTAAGGAAACGAAGGGCCGTGATCGAAGGTGAGTATGACCTCTCCTTTCTTCAGTTGAAACGACTGTTGATACTTCCGGTGTGAGTGCGACGTCCTCGCGTAACAAGATGTCGACGATCAGCGTCTCAGCGCCGCGCCCACGCTCACCCGTTTCGGCCGCTGCCTCACAGACGCATGAACCGCGCGACATCCCCCGGGACGAGTTGCACCCGAACCGCCGCTCGCAGCGCGTCAACGCCGAAGCGGCGCAGATCGTCGTTGAAGTCGTCGCCGTGGGGTGACAATGCGACCGCATCGATCCGGGCCGCGCGCGCGCGGTCGAACAGACTGGCCACGGCGCCGTCACCTGCCGGATCGTTGTCGTGCACGACATAGAGCCGGCGCAGCATTGTCGGAAACAGGATGGCTGCGAGATGCGCGGCTGAGAGCGCCGCCATCATCGGCATGTTCGGCATGACGCAACGAAGCGACAGCATGGTCTCGATGCCTTCGCCGGCCGCCGCGACATCGCGCGCGACCGTGAAGCGGACGGCGTTGCCAAGGAGATGACCCATCGCGCGCCGCGGCGAATCGATGGGGGCCTTGTCGTGACCGGAGGGATCGAGCCAGGTGCGATGGGCGCCGGTGATGCGACCGTCGCGATCGGTGACGGCTGCGATCATCGCCGGCCAGGTCTCGGTCGGCGCATACCGGTCGGGTCGGTAATAGCAGCGCGGATGGAAGCGTAAGGCTCCGGTTTCGTGCAAAGCCGTAATGCCGCGTGTGCGCAGATACGCTTCTACGATTGTGCCCGCAATCGGCTGCGACATTGCGAAGAGACGGCGTGCCGATTCCGGCGAGCCGGCTGGTGCAGATGCGGGACGCGGTTTCGGGTCCGGGTTGGCCTGCGGCCGCGGCAGGCTGAGGAACCGTCGCGCCTCGGCCTCGACGTCGTGGAAATCATCGAGGTCGCAGGTCCGACCGATAATATCGAGCAGATCGCCATGCTCGCCGGTGGCGGCATCGGTCCATTTGCCGGCCGCACCCTTACCGGACTCGGGACCGCTCAGGCGCACGAACATCGAGCGCCCGGGGGTGTTCTTCACGTCGCCGACCAGCCAGTATCGGCCCTCGCGACGACCATTGGAGAGATACCGGCGGCACACCGCTTCGGCCTCGCGCGCGAGGCAGCGTGCCAGTTCGCCCGCATATCCCGGCATGGTCATGCTGCTCGCTCGGAGATGCGCGCGACCGGATAGCGTTCGAGCACCTTCGCCAGAACGTCGCCACCAGCGGTATCGGTGGGGACGAACATGCGCAGCTTCCACGAGATGATCTCGTGAAACAGGCCGTAGGCCGACAGCCGGTCGCGCATGGCGTCGGTGAAACCGGTCAGTTCGATCCGGTTGGCGCCCATGACACGCACGCGGCGAAGCTGCAGGCCGTCGGCGAGATCGAGGACGGTCTTGCCATCGAGCAAGGCCGCAAGCGCGGCCTCCGGCGTGAGTGTGGAGACGCCGGTCTCCGTCGCGCTCGCGACCCAGGCGGGCGAGACCTTGCGGCCGATGATGCGTTCGCCGGTGTCGGTCTGGAGCCGATAAACGCGTGTCGATTCATTCGGCAAGCGCTTCCAGATCGGAAGCAGGAGACCGGCAACGATATGGATCTCACTATCGGTGAACGCCGGCACGTCCGCGACTTCTGCCGACCAAGTCCACGCGAAGGTCTCGCGGTCGGCCTCCTGCCAATGGGTCCGCGGCATCGCGGCCAGCGGCATGACCGGATGCTCCATCGGCCGGATCAACCGCACGCGGCGCTCGACCTGCCCATCGTCGAGCATCACGCTGCGGGCCGGCACCTGTACGGCAGCACGCCCGGACTGGCTGTTGACCAAGAGCACGGCGCGGGGATCCGACAGACGGTCCAATGCATCATCGAGCGTGACCGGCCGGTTGCGCTCGCGCTGGGTGATGGTGAGCAACCGCGTCTCGGCCGACGTGGCGGGATGCGTATAGATGGTTTGTCGATCGGTGACGGTGAAGCTCTCGGCCGTCAGCGTCTCCAGACCGACGTCATAGGTGCCGGATGCGATCGCGCCCTCGATGCGCGCGGTCAATAACTGCTCGAATGCGGTGAACAGGACGTTCTGAAGGTCGATGGTCAACGCCAGCAGGCGGTTGAGGAACGTGGTGATCGGCGGCAGGTCGTCCTTGATGCCATTGGAATCCGTCAGCCTCAGCCCGGTCGCGTCCTCGAAGGTCTGGAGCGAGCAATCTTCGACCTTGCCCATCACCAGCAGGAGGTAGAGCTGACGAAGCGCATCGCGCGCGTAATGGCTTTCGAGATTGTCCTCGGGCCTGAACAGACCCTGGCCGCCGGTCTGGCGCTGGCCCTTGGTGATGGCTCCGAGCGTGTCCAAGCGGCGCGCGATGGTGGATAGGAACCGCTTCTCCGCCTTGACATTGGTGGCGATCGGCCGGAACAGCGGCGGCTGTGCCTGGTTGGTGCGGTTGGTGCGGCCGAGACCTTGGATCGCAGCATCGGCCTTCCACCCGGCCTCCAATAGATAATGTATGCGCAGCCGCCGGTTCCGGGCCGACAATTCCGCATGGTAGCTGCGGCCAGTGCCGCCGGCATCCGAGAACACGAGGATGCGTTTGGCGTCGTCCATGAACGCCTGGGTCTCGCCGAGATTGGCGGACCCAGCCCGGTTTTCCACGACAAGGCGATCGACGCCGTCCGATCCGGTCTTGCGGATGATCCTGCGCGAGCGGCCTGTCACCTCAGCTACCGTGTCAGTGCCGAAGCGTTGGACAATCTGGTCGAGCGCGCCATGCACCGGCGGCAATGACGCGAGCTTCTCGATCAGCCGCTCCCGTCTGGCAACGGCGTCGCGACTCTGGACCGGTTGGCCGTCGCGGTAGACAGGACGCGACGACAGGTTGCCCTCGCTGTCGGTGAACGGCTCGTAGAGCTGGGTCGGGAAGCTGTACGCGAGATAGTCCAGCACATACTCGCGCGGCGTGATGTCGACCTGCACGTCACCCCATTCCTCAGTGGGAATTTCCGACAGCCGGCGTTCCATCAATGCTTCCCCGGTCGAGACAATCTGGATGACGGCGGCGTGGCCGTCTTTCAGATCGCGCTCGGCGGAAGCGATCAGCGACGGTGTCTTCATCGCGGTGATGAGATGGTTGAAGAAGCGCTGCTTGGCGCTCTCGAAAGCCGAGCGCGCCGCCGACTTGGCCTGCGCATTCAGCGTGCCAGTCTCGCTCGTGACGTTGGCAGCCCGCATCGCGGCGTCCAGGTTGTTATGGATGATCGCGAACGCCCCGGCGTAGGCGTCGTAGATGCGGATCTGCTCGTCGGTCAGCCGGTGCTCGACCAGCTCGTACTCGACGCCTTCATAGGAGAGCGAGCGGGCCGCATAGAGGCCGAGCGCCTTTAGGTCGCGCGCCAGCACTTCCATCGCGGCCACACCGCCGGCCTCGATCGCCTCGACGAATTCTGAGCGCGTCGGGAACGGGAAGTCCTCCCCGCCCCACAATCCAAGGCGTTGCGCATAGGCGAGGTTGTGAACCGTGGTGGCGCCGGTTGCCGAGACGTACAGAACGCGCGCGTTCGGCAGGGCGTGCTGCAATCGCAATCCCGCACGGCCTTGCTGCGAGGCGGAGACATCACCGCGCTCGCCCTTGCCGCCGGCCGCATTCTGCATGGCGTGCGATTCGTCGAATACGATCGCGCCGTCGAAATCGGCGCCGAGCCAGTCGACGATCTGCTGGACGCGTGACGCCCTTTCGTCGCGGGCATCGGACCGCAGCGTGGCGTAGGTCGTGAACAGGATGCTCTCGCCGAGCCGAATCGGCGTGCCTTGGCGGAAGCGTGAGAGCGGCGTCACAAGGAGCCGCTCCATGCCGAGCGCCGACCAGTCGCGCTGGGCGTCCTCGATCAGCTTGTCCGACTTGCTGACCCAGACCGCACGGCGGCGGCCCTTCAGCCAGTTGTCGAGCAAGATACCGGCGACCTGGCGACCCTTGCCGGCGCCCGTGCCATCCCCGAGGAAGAAGCCGCGCCGGAAGCGGACGTCGCCTTCCGCATCATCGCGCGCCGCGGTGACGAGATCGAAGGTCTCGTCGACCGTCCATGATCCGGCGAGGAAATCCGCGTGCGCTTCGCCGGCATAGATGACGGATTCGAGCTGGGCGTCCGATAGCAGTCCGTCGGTGACGACGTTCGCCGGCAGGTGCGGCCGATAGGCCGGGATCGGCGGCGCGACCGACGCCATCGCAGCCGATTGCACGAGTTTGGTCGGGTGCGCCTGAGAGCCGGGAACGCGGATCGACTGCAATCCGTATTCTTCATAAAGCGCATCCGTGATTTTACGGTCTTTAGCAGGCGTCCACGCCACCGGCTCGTAGGCGAGTTCGATCGCCTCCGGCATGGTGACCGAGGGGGACGGCGCGGACGCGCGATTGAGGTAGGCGCGCGCGGTCCGCGGAAGGACCGGACGCTGAACCGTCGGAGCGGCGACCGGTCCCGCGATCGGCAGACGCGGTGGAACGTGTTCTATCACCCAGCCGAGCAGTATGGCCGCGTCCGACGCGACACCGGGCGACGGCGGGAATGCCGTCGTATCATCTGCAGGCTGCCGGTCGATCACGGTCAGCCGGGTGTCGATCGTGGTGCCATGCTTCGCATACGCGGCTCCGTCGATCGCGGCGGAGAACACGACGCGCGCACGCTCCTGCAACCGCACGAATGCGTCGGTCCATGCGGGATTGTCGGACGCGAAGTTCGCGCCGGTGATCGCGACCAGGCGCCCGCCTTCCGGCAATCGCGCCAACGCAGATGCGATGTGGCGCAGAGCCGCGTCGGCCATGCGCCGATCGACATGGGCGACCGCCGAGAACGGCGGGTTCATCAGCACGATGCTCGGGACGATGCCGGCATCGA
>JAIESR010000136.1 GCA_019745775.1 Xanthobacteraceae bacterium
CTTGCGCGCCGCCTGCTCCTGCACCGCGCGCCGGATGTCGTCCTCGGTCGTGACCGCATAGGCGAAGCCGGCATACCCCTGGTTCCCCGGGCCGGCATTGGGCGCGCCCATGCCGCGCCCGGCGAGCAGCAGCCGCGCGCCGCCGGCGCGGCCGGCGGCCTGGTCGGCGCGGATGTCGAACATGACGTCGCCGCGCTCGATGCCTTGCGACATCACGGTCGAGACGCCGAAATAAAGCGCGCGGCTGAGGTCGTCGAGGATGTTCTCGCGGGTGAAGTTCTTGGCGAAATAGCCAAGCCCCATCTGAAACCCGGGATGCACGTGGGTGCTGATCAGCGCAGGCATCACGGTCCTGTCGCCGAGGTCGACGCGCGTCGCGCCCGCGGGCAGGGCGACGTCGTTCCTGCGCCCGACCCGGGTGATAGTGCCGTTCTCGACCACGAAGGCGGCGCCTTCGATCGCGCCGCCATCGCCGGTGATGATCCGGGCGGCCTCGAACAGGACGGTCTGCGCGGATGCGCGCTCCATATCAAGCGCCGGTGCCAGGAGCAGCACTGCCGACAGCATGAATGATTTGCGGGACATGGATGTTTCCTCCCAGTATTCTGTTTTCTTGCTTGTCGCGCGCGGAGCCTGCACCTCGCGCCAATCGGTGTCAAAGGGCGGATGGCAAAGGACGTCGGCATGTCGGAGAGCGCAACGGTAACGACGCGGCATCGCGATCCGCGCGCTGTCGCTGCTGCCATTGCCGCGCTGACCCGGACATTCGGCAACCGCCTCGTCACCTCGCAGGCGGTGCGCGAGCAGCACGGCAACACCCTGACCTGGATTCCCAACCAGCCGCCGGACGCGGTGGTGTACCCGCAGAGTGCCGCCGAGGTGCAGCAGATCGTGCGCATCTGCGCGGCGCATCGCGTGCCGGTCATCCCGTTCGGCACCGGCTCGTCGCTCGAAGGCCAGGTCAACGCGCCGTTCGGCGGCATCTCGATTGACGTGCGCGACATGAACCGGGTGCTGGCGGTGCACGCCGACGATCTCGACTGCGTGGTCGAGCCCGGCATCACCCGCAAGGCGCTCAACGAGCACCTGCGCGACCAGGGCGTGTTCTTCCCGATCGATCCCGGCGCCGACGCCTCGCTCGGCGGCATGGCGGCGACGCGCTGCTCCGGCACCAACGCGGTGCGCTACGGCACCATGAAGGACAACGTCCTCTCGCTCAAAGTGGTGCTCGCCGACGGCGAACTGATGACGACCGCGAGGCGCGCCAGGAAATCGTCGTCGGGCTACGACCTGACGCGGCTGATGGTCGGGTCCGAAGGCACGCTCGGCGTCATCGTCGAGCTGACGCTGCGCCTCGCCGGCATCCCGGATGCGATCGCGTCCGGCGTCTGCCCGTTCCCGTCGGTCGAGGCGGCCTGCAACGCGACCATCGTCACCATCCAGTCCGGCATTCCCGTCGCCCGCATCGAGCTGCTCGACGAACTCCAGGTGAAGGCGTCGAACGCCTATTCCAAGCTGGCGCTGCCGGAGACGCCGATGCTGTTCGTCGAGTTCCACGGCAGCGACGCCGGCGTCGCGGAGCAGTCGCGCAGCTTCGGCGCGATCGCGGCCGAATTCGGCGGCGGCCCGTTCGAGTGGGCGACCAAGGCGGAGGAGCGCACCAGGCTCTGGCAGGCGCGCCACGACGCCTACTGGTCGGGGCGGGCGCTGCGGCCGGGCGCCGGCGTGTTCGCCACCGACGTCTGCGTGCCGATCTCGAGACTCGCCGAATGCGTGACCGCCACCCAGCGCGACATCGCCGAGAGCCGGCTCATTGCGCCGATCATGGGCCATGTCGGCGACGGCAATTTCCACCTCACCATGACGTTCGACATGGCCGACGCCGACGAGGTCGCCCGCGCCAAGGCGCTGCACGAGCGGCTGATCGCCCGGGCGCTGGCGATGGACGGGACCTGCACCGGCGAGCACGGGGTCGGGCAGGGGAAGATGGGCTATCTGGAGGCCGAGCACGGCCGCCCGGCGCTCGACGCGATGCGCGCCATCAAGCGCGCGCTCGACCCCGAGGGGATCATGAATCCGGGTAAGATCGTGCGGGTGGATTAGCTATATGCTAAGCAATATGCTTAGCATATGATAAGCATATTGCTTGTCGATCCGGACCGTGATACCTTGGCACCAGCCAAGGAGGAATCAATGGTCGATGACAGGCATAGTGAGGCGGGGAAAAAGGGAGGCGCGGCGCGGGCGGCAGCGCTGTCTGACGAGGAGCGCAAGGACATCGCGCGTAAGGCGGCGGCGGCACGCTGGTCAAAACCTGCGCCGGAGGACGACCCACCCGAAGAGGTGGTCGAAGACGCGCTCGAGGAAGTCCTCGAGCCGGAGGAGCATATGCCGATCGCGCGCTGGCGCGGTACGCTCAACATCGTTGGACTCGAGGTGCCGTGCTACGTACTGGACGATGGACAGAAGATCATCGGCCGGACGTCCGCCACTGAGTTGCTGACCGGCATCCGGGGAGGCGGAGCCCTCGAGAAATACATCGGTGTGAAGGCGCTGGAGCCCTTTATCAATAAAGATTTGGTCCTCAACCGATTGGTGCCGTTTCGCCTGCTCGAGGTGGAGGGCTTGGAGAAGGCGGTGAAGGGGCTACCCGCCGACCTGATGATCGAAGTCTGTCAAGGATTCGTAGCCGCTCTGCAGGCCTCGTTTGACCCAAACTCTCCATATCCAAAGATGACGGATCGCCAGCGGCAGATGGCTATGAAGGCGAGCATGTTCTTATCCGCCTGTGCGAAGGTGGGGCTCGAGGCGCTGATCGACGAGGCGACCGGTTACCAATACGAGCGTGCTGAAGACGCCTTGCAGGTCAAATTGCGAGCGTTCATCGCCGACGAACTTCGCGCATGGGAGAAAACATTCCCCGACGAACTTTGGGCGGAGTTCGGCAGGCTGACCGGTTGGAAAGGCAACCTGCATAGCCGCCCGAAGTGGTGGGGCAAGCTCGTGATCGAAATGATCTACGATACGCAGGACCCGGACGTGGCCGAGTATTTAAAGAATAACAAGCCGCCGCCCGGAATTCACTGGCATCGACAGTTGACCGAGAACATCGGCGTCAGGGCTCTCGTGTCGCGGTGCTACGAGGTGATCGGCATGGCGAAGGAATGCAACGACATGCGCGAGCTTCGCGAAAAAGTTGCTCGTCACTATGGTCGGCAAGTCGTTCAGTTCACACTGGCTCTGCCGCCCCCGGCCGCCGATGGCCCGCCAATCCAGCGGCGGCGGTTGGACTGACCCTCGAACGAGTACCGGGCCGAAATGACGAGGCCGCCAACTGAGGCGGCCTCTCACTATTAAGGGCTTGGCTCTGTAGGGCCTTGCCCTTGCCTTCACAGTTCCTCGGCGAGGATTTACTCGCTACATCCGCTCCCGCCTACAGCGGGCTTAGCCGGGGGATCGAGTCGTCTACAGGGGCTTCCGGCGCAGTCAAAAGTTTGGTCATGGTCGACCTCCTTTCATCTGCATCCGGAGGGTAGCACGTAGGATAGGTCGAGCGCGCAGCAAATTCCCTCATTTTTGCGAAGCCGCTTACAGGACTTCCGCCGCCGGCTGGACTATGGCTGCGCGGCACTAGAGTCGCTGCGCCTTTTTGCCCAAGCTGGGGGCTCGGTCCCAGTCATATGACTTAGGACAGCTTCGACACCCTTCACGAAGCCCCAACATGCTTTGTAACTGTCGACTTGTGCCCTGTACTTGTCACCAAAAAGCGTCACATGTATCCCGCCGCCACCGGGCGGTCCGACCCCCCACGATTGAATGTACCCAACAGTGTTGCCGGTATCCTCGTCGATGACGTCTACGTTGTTGGAGCTACGACCATCGAAGTGATCAAACGTCAGGCGCATCATATCCTCCCGTCAACAAGCGCGTTGTTTATGTAATTAGGACGCGTCGAATTCATCTAGACATAAATCGGGCATGGAACAGCGCCAATTGAGTGCACTGGACTATCGTCTGGCCCCTCTCTGTCGGCGCGTAGGTCACGGATAGAAGGACTAGGCTCGCTTAAAATTTGCGCACGAACTGCCTTCTGACCGTTGGTCAGGGCGGGACTAGGTCTGTGGCACACGGACCGCGCTATTTCGCCAGCCGCGCATCGCGTTCTTTGGTCAGCTTCTCGAGCTCGTCGCTTTGCTGGGCGATCCGGTCCGCGTTGCGCTCTTCGTCCGCGGCGCCTGAATAGGCGGCGGCCTGCTCGACCAGCTGCCGGATATTGTCCCGGACAATCGCGATGCGATCCTCGAGCTCGGGAAGCGAAAGCGCAGACAGCGAACGATCGTCACTCATCGTGTTCTCTCTGTTCTCTGCCCCAGGTTCCGGACATTCCTTAGGCCCTGTGCCGCAGTATAGGACGTATGCACGAGACCGCGAATGCCTTGTGACGTCCGGCGGGCGGACTAAGATCGCACCCAGCGAATGGGTGTCAGGTGGGGGTCATCATGCGGACACGGAGAGAAGCGGTCGCGATCGCATTATCGGCGGTTGCCATGGCCGGGAGTTATGCACGGGCGCTGGCGCAGCCGCAGCAAGGCGGCGGCACAAGTTCCGATAACGCAAGGACGGATCGCTTCAAGGCCGAGCTGGTCGCCGGCGTCGAAAAGCGCCGCAAGCTCGCCCAGGTGATCAACGACACCGTCTTCAGCTTCGGCGAGCTGGGCTATCAGGAAGTCGAGACGTCGAAATATCTGACCGGCGTGCTCGAGCAGGCCGGCTTCCGTGTCGACCGCGCCGTCGCGGGAATGCCGACCGCCTGGGTCGCGCGCTGGGGCTCCGGCACGCCGGTGATCGCGCTCGGCAGCGATCTCGACTGCATTCCCAATGCGTCGCAGCGGCCCGGAGTCGCCTACCGCGACGAGCTGGTCGAGGGCGCCCCCGGCCACGGCGAGGGCCACAATTCCGGGCAGGCCGTCAACATCGTGGCCGCGCTCGCGCTCAAGGACCTGATGGAACGCGAGAAGCTCCCCGGCACGCTGGTGATCTGGCCGGGGATCGCGGAGGAGTTGCTCGCCGGGAAATCCTACCTGGTGCGCGCCGGCGTGTTCAAGGACGTCGACGCCGTGCTGTTCACCCATGTCGGCAACGATTTCGGCACCGCCTGGGGCCATCCGAGCGGAACCAGCGGCATGATCTCGGTCGAATACACGTTCCGCGGCGAGTCGGCGCACGCCGCGGCGGCGCCCTGGCGCGGGCGCAACGCCTTGCGCGCCGTCCAGCTCATGAACATCGGCTGGGATTTCCGGCGCGAGCACCTGCGGCCCGTGCAGCGCTCGCACTACACCATCACCTACGGCGGCGATCAGCCCAACGTCGTGCCGCCGCTGGCGAAGGTCTGGTATTTCATCCGCGAAATGGATTTCGAGAACATCAAGCGCAACTACGAGATCGCAAACACCATCGCCGAAGCGGCCGCAAAGATGACCGACACCACGGTCACGCATCAAGTGATCGGCGCGGCGGCGCCCCGCCATTTCAACCGCACGCTTGCCGAGACGCTGCAGGTGAATATCGACAAAGTCGGTCTGCCCAAGTGGTCGCCCGAGGATCACGCCTTCGCCAAGGCGGTGCAGAAGGCGGTGGGCGGGCGCGAAACGGGTCTGGCGAACGAGCCGCGCAAGCTGTGGCCGCCGGTGGCGAACCCGGACAGCGGCCCCTCCGACGACATCGGGGAGGTGTCCTGGGTCGTGCCCACCGCGACGCTGCGCTATCCCGCCAACATCCCGAACCTGCCCGGCCACCACTGGTCGAACGCGATGGCGATGGCGACGCCGATCGCCCACAAGGGCATCGTCGCCGGCTCCAAGGTGATGGCGATGACGGTGCTCGATCTCATAATGCGGCCGGAGCTGATCGCGCAGGCGAAGGACTACTTCCACAACGTCCAGCTCAAGAACAACCGCTACGAGCCGCTGCTGCCGGACTCCGCGAAGCCGCAGATCCATATGAATCGCGAGCTGATGGCGCGCTACCGGCCGCAGATGAGCAAGTTCTATTACGACGCTTCGCGGTACGACACCTATCTGGAGCAGCTGGGCGTGAAGTACCCGCAGCTCGTGAAGCCTTGAGGTCAGGCTTTCATTACAGAGTATCCGGAGAATGAACGAAGGCGATCGTCAAACGCCGACAAGCGCGCCAATGGTGCCCTTCATGATCCGCTCCCGCGCGCGCCGATCTTGTCCTGCGTCCTGGTCGCGAAATCGCCGGCGTCGTGGCGCTCGTGCAACTGTCCTTCAGGCGGCCCGCTGGCGCGGTTGACCATTCGCCCGCGCTTGACGGCGGGGCGCTCGCCGATCTCTTTCGTCCAGCGCGTCAGGTTCTTGTAGTCGTGCGTCTGCAGGAACTTGCGCGGGTCGTTGTAGGAGGCGCCGTTCACCATGCCGTTGCCGTACCAGGGCCAGATCGCCATATCGGCGATCGTGTATTCGTCGCCGGCGACAAATTGATTGTCTGCAAGCTGCCGGTCGAGCACGTCGAGCTGGCGTTTCACTTCCATGGCAAAACGGTCGATGGCGTATTTGATCTTCACCGGGGCATAGGCATAGAAATGGCCGAAGCCGCCGCCGACATAGGGCGTTGAACCCATCTGCCAGAACAGCCAGTTCAGCGCTTCGGTGCGCTTGCCGCGATCCTTCGGCAGGAACGCACCGAATTTTTCCGCCAGGTAGAGCAGGATCGCGCCGGATTCGAACACGCGTTGCGGCGTCTCTGCGCCATAGTCCATCAGCGCCGGGATCTTGGAATTCGGGTTCACTCCGACAAATCCGCTGCCGAACTGGTGGCCCTCGCCGATGCGGATCAGCCAGGCGTCGTATTCCGCCCCGCTGTGGCCGGCGGCCAGCAGTTCCTCCAGCATGACCGTGACCTTGACGCCATTGGGCGTCGCCAGTGAATAAAGCTGGAGCGGATGCTTTCCGCGCGGCAACGCCTTTTCATGCGTCGCGCCCGCGATCGGGCGATTGGTGTGGCTATAGCGCCAATTGGGACTGTCGCCTTTCTCCCAGACCCAGACTTCCGGCGGCGTGTATTCAGGCGTGTCAGTCATGTTGGGCTCTCGTGTGTCGCTGGATCGATTGGCCGAATGGACGGGCATACCGAACAGGCAAGCTAGCATTCCGAGGGGGCTGTGTATGGGTGCGCTGCCGCTGCTGATGAGCACTGGTCAGACTTGGCAATGCGGCATATGATCTCGCCTGCGGACACATAATTCGTCGTCGTGTCATTCCTTCAAAGGAGAGACTGATGGAATCGAAAAGAACCAGCCGCAGGGAGGTCCTCAAGGGTGGCGCGGCATTGGCCGGCGGGTTGACGCTGGGAGACATTGCATCGCGTCAGGCTCAAGCCCACGACCATCCTCCGACTCCGGGCCCCGAAAACCAATACCCGATGATCCACGGCAGCAAGGAGCTGACCGAATACGGCCAGCGCTCCAAATACGTGACCTCGGTGCGCATTCAGCACCCCCCGGGCGGCAGGCCTTCACCTGACGTGTTCGGCAAGCAGTTCCACATCGCCACGCCGCTGCAGGATTCTGTCGGCTCGATCACGCCATCGTCGCTCCACTATGTGGCGACCACCCGTGGCTCCTACATGCCGGACATCGATCCCAGGGAGCACACGCTGACGATTCACGGCCTGGTGGACAACCCTCTGACCTTCACCATGGATGACTTGCGGCGCTTCCCGTCAGTCACCCGGGTGCATTTCATCGAGTGTGCGGGAAACCGGCACAATGCGAAACAAAAGGACGTGCAGGAAACGCACGGGATGACCAGCTGCGCCGAATGGACCGGCGTGCTGCTTTCGACGCTGCTCAAGGAGTGCGGCCTGAAGGGCACCGCAAAATGGTTCGTCGCCGAAGGCGCCGAGGAAATAAAGGGCGCCTCGAGCATGCAGATCTCCAAAGCGATGGACGATTGCATCATCGCCTACGGCATGAACGGCGAGCCTTTGCGGCCGCAGAACGGGTTCCCGGTGCGCATCATCCCGCCCGGCTTCGAGGGAATCTTCCACACCAAGTATCTGCGGCGCATCAAGGTCGTCGACCGGTACTACATGACCTATAACGACTTCGGGCATCTCCGTAAGGATCCGAGGGAGCATGCGCTGAGCGAACAGATCGGACCCAAGTCGGTCATCACGTACCCGTCCGGCACCCAGCAGCTGCCCGGCAAAGGATTCTACGAGATCACCGGGCTGGCATGGTCCGGCGGCGGCGCCGTCAAGACGGTGGAAGTATCCACCGATGGCGGGAAGAAGTGGCACCTCGCCGCGCTGAAGACGCCGCCATACCGCATGGCGCACGTTCGGTTCGCCTATCCCTGGCATTGGGATGGCAACGCGACCGAGATTCTGTCGCGTTGCACCGACGAGATCGGGCAGGTGCAGCCGCTGCGCGAGCAGATCGCCCAGTGGTGGAACGTGCCGGTGGAGCGGGATTACCGGGTGCCCGGGCTCGACAACAGCATCATGCCCTGGAAGATCGCCAAGGACGGGAAGGTGACCAATGGGTTCGCCTAAGGTCGTCGCGATCTCGCTGCTGCTGGGAAGCCTTCTGGGAAACTCCGCGTTCGCGCAGTCGCCTACCTATGGCTTTGGACGCACGCCGACCGCGGAAGAGCTCCGCCGCATGGATATCTCGATCAGCCATGAGGGAGACGAACTCCCTTCGGGCCGCGGCAACGCCAAGCAGGGCGCACAGGTCTACCTGGACAAGGGGTGCGCGGCCTGCCATGGCGCAACGGGCATCGAGGGGATGGCCCCCATCCTGCGATCGAAAAGATCCGCAAAGCTTCCCATCTGGGAACGGGAGCGCATTCTGCCACTGCGCGCCCCGCATGCGACGATCGTGTGGGATTACATCCGTCGCGGCATGCCTGCCGGGCTGGAGGGAACGCTCACCCCCGACGAGGTCTACGCGCTGACCGCCTACCTGCTCTTCCTCAATGACGTGATCCCGGAGGATCAGGTGCTCGACAGACAGAGTCTGCCGAAGGTCAAGATGCCGATTGGCGACAATTACGCCAAGGAGCATGACTGGAAGCCCAACACGCCAAGGCTCGAAGGCTACCCTTACTAGGGTCCGGACTCATTAAATCCACCAAACGAGGGCGGCTGCAAGGCAGACGGACGCTAGATAGTTTCGGGCC
>JAIESR010000120.1 GCA_019745775.1 Xanthobacteraceae bacterium
TGCGATTGCGACGGAGATAGGCCGGATTTCCCAACAAATCAATAACCGCCGCACTCCGCTCATCGCACATGCTGGCTGCCTAGGCTCCCTTGCCAATTACAGGTCGCGGCGGAACAGCCGCCTATCGCTTGGGGCACTGCTAAGCTCAAGCACATGCCACGGAGCGCCTCGCAGCTTCTCAGGAGGCGCGGTTGTCGTTGTTACAATGTATTGGAATTGAGGAGCATCGGTTTGAGTTTCCAGCCAAAGAGCCAACTCGAACAAGCGGTGGTAAATCACCAGCCCTAGATCGGCCTCACGGGGGCTGTCATGTAGCCACAAGCCGGGCAGTTCAGTCTTTCCTTCCATCGTGAGCAACAAGGCGGCAAGATCAAACGCAACCACCTTCAATGAGTCGACTGCTGCCGTTGTCAGGTCGCCGTGTAGACCGACGTCAGGTCGGATATCGTTCTCGGTAAGAAGCACCCGACCGGCGGGGCCGTCCGGAATGAGAAACTGCACCGTCATGTGGAACAGCTCAGACAAACGCTGAACGATGTCTTGAGAGGCTGCGCGGGTGTCGTTGGCCGCGCGACGTTCATTGGCCTCTAACTCCAGTTCACGTTTTGCTTCGGCGTCATGCCGTGTGATCTCGCTCAAATACTCGGGGTAGCGCGTTGTGAGAGTTACATAGCCAGTCGCTGATGCGAGGCTGTCAGCGGCTTCCTTGGCTTTCTGTTGAAGACTCACCAGTGCAGCCTTAGCTTGATCGAACTGCTGTTGCGCTAATGCAAGATCGGCGCGCGCGACCTGCTGCTCGGACAGCAAGGAGTTACGTCGATCCTCAGCGTCTTTTTGTTCCGCGATGAGTCCGTTTAAAATGCCTTGCTGCTGGTCGATAAAGATCCGCGCATCGGGAGGCAGGCTTTGACCACAAGAGAGGCATCTCGGATCCGATGCATCTAGGGCATCAAGAGATGCACGTGGCACCTTTTCACCAAGGATTCGTAGAAGGTTGTTCAGCTCCGGGAGAACTGCGTCGATCTCAGCTAATCGCGTTTTGATCTTTTGGAGGTGGGCCTCCTTCTCGTCACAGAGCGATCGGCCGTCTGCTAGCTTCTGATCGATCTGTGGATCGAGGCTTAGCCTCTGGGCACTGGCAGCGGCATTTGCGCGGTTTGCCCAGAAATCAGGCGCTGTTTCGTCCCCCGGATCGCCGCCGAAAATTTCGCTTAGATTCCGGGCTATGTCATCCCGCAACCATTCTACACGCTGCTTGCGGCGTGTTGCCTCCTCGGCCCTTTGCTTATGGCCTTGCGCACGCCGAGTCGCGTCAATCTCATCCTGCTGCAGCGCTTTGAGCAACAACCTGACAACCTTTAGGCGGTCAGGCTTGGACATGTTCCGCGAAGGAGAGCGAGATTGTGTCTCCGACGAGCGCCATTCAAGGATGTCTCGCAAGCGACATTCCTGATCGCGCGTCATCCAAGCAAGGGCTGCCTCCCAAGCGTCGTCACTGCTACTACCAACCGGCATGTGGGGCGCGGACAAAGGCATCACCTTTTTCACAATCGCCTGACGCAATGGCCCCATTGTAGAATTGGGTAACTCGCCCTGGACAAGACTTTCCAGCGTGCCTCCTCTTATTGCGCAGTGGCTACCGCCGCCCGCACCAGCCCCAATGGGACGGATGACATTCCACTGCTCGCCGTCGAGCATGACTTCCGCGCCAACGTAAGCCGCCGGCATGGCCGCAGCGATCCGTTGGCGCTGTAAGTCGGTGCCAAAGCTATCTTCGCCCAAGCAATAGCGGATCAACCGGCAAAAGCTCGTCTTGCCGCCACCATGCCCCATCGGGGCCCCATCGGCATCCGCATCTGGTGACCAAACGATGTTCAGTCCTTTCCGCAACGTGATATCGCGGATCGGCGCATCGTCAGGTGAATTCCAGATGACCATACGCCGGATCCAGAGGCGCGGCCCGTCGCCATTCAGGGGCGTGAAGCCTTCGAGTGAGGCGGCGAATAAGTCAGGCTGCGATGGCTTGGGCAACGAATCTTCGCTCCTCTTGGCTCAACGTTGCAGAACCGGCATTGAGGTCGATCGAATGCAAGGCATGCCAAACGAAGTTAGCGCGACCATCAGCCCATGACAAAACCGGGATCTCGTAGATTGATGCCCCTCGATCGACCGATTGCGTATTTGCGTCATACCTCAACGCCCGGCGTGCAGCGAGCCACGCTTGCGCTGTTCCGAAGTGGGTGACGTGGGCGGTAGATAGGGGCGTAACGCTCTGCGTAACTTGGGTCGTGGCCGCGCTGCCGACAAGCCGCCGCCATTCAGCTGCAGCGCCGGGATCGAGATGCTGTGTGAGCAAGTGCGGCTGTGCAGCATAGAGGAAAGCGAAGATCACCTCGCGCAGCGAGCGAGGCGTGCCCATCCGCCGGATGATCGCTGCCAGAAGAAGGCGGACATCTGCTTCGCCAGCGATGGAACCCTGCCACTGCCCGTCCGCCAGATCCTGCGTCGCGGGTGCGGCTTTCAGCAACGCATCATAGGCCGACAGTACCAAGCGCTGCGTGCGGTAATCGCCGTACTTCTTGATCTCATTGCTCTGTAGGACGCGGAAGGTTTCGCTTGGGTAGTCTTCGCCTAGCACATCCTTGGGATCGAGGACGTAGCGCAGTTCGTCGCGGGTGAGGCCGTAGGCAAGGGCATACCAAGCGTCGAGCTCGGCGCGCAGCTGCGCGCGGCGGTCTTCGTCCCAGGCGAAGGGCTCCCCTTCGTAGCTGAGATCGCGGGCGAAGGGGGTCATGGAATGGCTGGTGTAGGTTAGCTCCAGCACGCGCGGGACGATGAAGGCGAGCGCGGCTTCGTCGTAGGCACTGGGAGGAAGGATGGGGAATTGCTTCACCGTTTCCACAGTGAGGTGGGTGCCGCCGACCTGCTGCCGTGCCACAAAGTCGAGCGGTAGCGATGAGAGATTGGCGATGAATCCCGCTGCGACGTCGACGGCTTGGCGGAGGAACAAATTGCGGACGGTGTGGGCGATAGCAAATGCGGGATAAACGCTGAAGATTGCAGTGCGTTCGTTCGTTGCGTTGGTGATGTCCCGCCAGCCCATGAGCCAGCCCTTGCTCCAATCCTTCGACCGCTGACGACTTCTCGCAAGGCTTCCATCGAGCCAGTATCTAGGACGCGGCTCAAACCGATAATCCTTCTTCTCATCGAGTGTGACATCGCGACTGCTATCACCTTCGTAGGTCGCCCAGCGATGATCGAAGTGATGGATCATCTTTGCTTCATAGAGAGGAACATAGCGGATTCCGGTATCTTGCACCCAGTCAGTCCCTTGTTCGACAAAGCCCTCCGAAACAAGCTGAGTAGCTGTGCGAAACAAATGACTGCTATCTGCCATGTCGAACATCTTCGTCATGTAGTCGAAGCCCCACGGATTGCCGTCTGGCCCCTTGCCGTCTTCGATCAGCACCGGCACTCGATCATAGATCGTGGCGGTCAATTCGGCATCGCGGCGGGCGCGGAAGACCGGAGCGGTTTTCGTGTTCGGGTTAATTCGGGCGATCTGTGCAGGTGAGAGAGTGAAGCGTCGCTCGGCCTGTTCGAGCTGGGTGGGATCGGTGAGGAAGAAGGAAAACTCAGCGTCTGCCACGCCGCTGCCGATGGTAAGCAGGCAGAACTTCATACGGCTGTCGACGTCGGCGAATAGCCTCTCGCGGTTCTCGAAGTCGATCAGACCGGCGAGCCTCTGAGTGTCGACCAAGTAGCCGAAGAAAGGTGCAAAGGTTGAATCAATTGCGATCCCCGTCGGCACGATCAGGCCCGCACCGCCGCCATCTCGCGTCAGGTTGAGGAAGTGCTCCGAGAACAGTGCGTAGGTGTTGACGTCGCCCGTGCCGGTGTAGTGGTAGCGACCGCCGTTATCGCCCGGGACGCGGGCGAAGGTGCTGGTCGCCTCGGCGATGCGCTTGGCGATCTGGAAGGCTTCGTAGAGCTTGCGGTCGGGTGAGCCTTCGGGCGCTTCGGCCAGCCTCGTGATAGCGCGGGTGCGGGCGGCGGTGTTGGCCTCTTCGGCCACCGGATGCCCTGCGAAAAACTCCTGCTCCTGAAGCTTGATCCGCTCCCACGGCGGATTGCCGAGCACCACGTCGAAGCCGCCCTGCCCGACCATTACATCGGGAAATTCGAGCGGCCAGTGCAGTACGCTGGCCGCGCCTGCGACGTCGCGCGCAGCCCCCTCCAGCGGGCCATAGACCTGCCCGCCCGCCAGCTTCTGCCGCACATCGCCGGTGGTGGGCACCATTGCACGGTTATGGCTCGCGGGCACCTCGGTCTTCGGCATCAGGAAGGCGGCCATGTAGAGATCGCAGGCGACCTCGGTGCTGTAGCGCGCGGGATCGGCCTTCCACGCCTCGAAAGCCTGCCGCTTCTTCTCGACCTGGCCGACAGTTTCCTCGGTCATGGCCTTAATCCGGCCTAGGCCTGCCGCGATGGGCTTGGCAGGCATGAACCCGCCGCCGCCTGCGAAGTCAAAGCTGCCCTGCCCCTTCTTCGCGTCGCGGTTGAGCTTGAGGTAGAACTTGGCTGCGTCCTTGCTGTCGCCGGTGAGCGGCTTGTAGGCCTCGTCAGGGATGCCCTCGTCTAGCACGGCGAGGTCGAACACGCCGAGTAGTGCGTCGCCGCAGCGGATGTTGGCATCGAGGAAGCCCAAGGGCTGGCCGGGCGAGACGGACTCGATCCATAGCGCGACCTTGGCGAGCTCGACCGCCATCGGGTTGCGATCGACCCCGTGGATACAGCGGGAGACGACATCGCGCAGAGCGGCCTGCGTGTCCTCCTTGCCCGCATCCTCGTTGCGCAAGCGGGCGACCCGGTCGGCCATGCGGCGGGCGGCGCCCAAGAGGAAGTGGCCCGATCCGCAGGCCGGGTCGATCACCTTGAGATCAAGGATGGCGGCGACTTTCTCCTCCGGCGTCGTCCCGTTCGCCTCGGCCCGATTGAGGACGGGGTCGAGCGCGGAATCGAGCAGACATTCGACGAGGCTGTCAGGCGTATAGTAGGAGCCGGAGGTCTTGCGATCATTCCCCTTGGCGCCGGTGCCGAGCAGGAAATCGCCCGCGGGGGTGAGGCTGGGGCGGATTTCGAGAAGGCCTTCGTAGACGCTGCCCAATTCCTCGGTCTTGAGATCGCGCCAGTTGATGCGGTGGGTGATGCCGTCCTTCCGGATGAAGCCGAGGCAGAACAGCGCGGCGAGAAAGGCGCGGTTGGGGATGATGGCAGCACCGAGGTGCGGCGTGCTGGACGCTGCGAACAGGCCGCCCAGCGCGGGCAAGCCCAGCATCTCCTCGCCATGCTCGAGCGATGCGAGCGTTACCTTCATCGCCTCCCATGCATCATGGTGACTGTCACGCGCGACACGCCTCCGGCTGCGTTCGCGCCAGAAGGTGAAGCTGTAGCCGGCGGCATAAAGTTGGCGTGCCTCGCGCGGGGTGCGGCGGGGGTGGAGAAGATCCCGGTCTTCCGCGACGGCGAGGAAGATGAGGCGATAGACGGTGCGGAGCAGTTCCTCGAACAGCGCCTGCATCGACAGCGCACCGCTAGCGAGTTCCTTGCGCAGGTCCGGGTTTGCGGTGACGATGCCTTGGCCGAGTTCTTCGAGCGCCGTGGCGACGTTGGCGTAGAGGTCCTTGCGGGCCTCGACCCCCTGCTTGAGCCCGGCTTCGCGCCATTGTTCGAGCGGGCAGTCGGAGGGGGCGGCATCCTGCGCGCCGAAGCGGGTGGCATGAGCGAGGAGCCAGAAGGCGGTGAAGTCCGCGAACATCTCGTCACGGAACATCGCCCCGAGATTGGCCTCGATCCAAGCCGGGCGCGTGAGGCTTGCGTTGTCGCGCATGATCCGCACACGGTCGCCGGCGAAGACGAGGCCCCACAGGGCGTGATCGGTGCCGTTGAGCCAGTCTTGAAGGAGCGCGGTGGGCGAGCGTCGCGGGCGGCCGCCTTCGCCATCCCCGAATTCGGGCTGCGATTTGGCAAAGGCATCGCTACCCTCGACCGGCGCGGCGACAACCACGGGAACTCGCCCGCCTTTGCCTTCCCAAGCGATGCGGTAGCGGCGGGTGCCCTCGCGGTGTTCGACCGGGCCTTGCAGGTCGGCGAAGCCGAGGCACTGGGTCAACAGGTCGCGCGCGAACGCGGCGGTGCGGGCGATCGTCTTGGCGTCCGCCTGATCGTAGTCGCGCCAGATCGCCTGACCAATGCGGAAGAAGCGCGCGATTTCGTCGCCGAGACTGGTGCCTTTGGGGCAGGCATAGCTGTCGGCAGTCTTGGGGGTGCGATCGGCGGCGATGACCTTCTGCACTTGCTCAGGCGCGATCAGACCGCCCTCGATGGTGAGCGCGACGAGGCCGAGTTCGGTGGAGGAAGAACGGCGCGCCATCAGTTAGCCTCCGGCACGAGGACATAGAGGCCGATGACATCGGCGGGCAGCACCGGCTCGACGGTGGTGGTGACGCCCTCGCCGCGGGTGGCAGCTTTGACGCGCTCATGATCGTGCGAGAGCGCGGCGGCGCGTTCGGCAGCATAGGCGGCGATGGCGGGCTGGAAATCGGGATGGCGCGCGAGCGCTAGGTCGATCTGGCGCTGGTTCGCAGGCGGCTCGATACTGCGGGTGGCTTCGTGCTCCAGGAAGGCCAGAGCCTCGGCGCCAATCGCGATGGGCTGATTGGACTGCGGGCAAAAGGCAATGCCGGTCGCTTCTTCGGCGAGCAGAGTGCGGCGGCCGCTGGTGACCAGCTTGAAGCGCAGCCGCAGAGCCAGGAGGACCGTCAGCTTATCGACCCCGCGGGTCATCCAGACGCCGGTTCGCCCGAGAGTCGCTTTGCCTTCGACACCATTGGGATCGAGCGCGCCCTCGGCCATGGTCCCTGCGAGCGTTGCCACAAGCGGATGGGTGCGTCCGACCTGCGCGACGTTAGGGGGCAACTTGTCACGGAAACCGATAATGCGGGTGCCGTTCAGGCTACGCGTTGCGAGCTTCTCGCGCAGCTGCTGCGGCATATCATCATAGCGCACACGCCAGTGCGGGCCTTGCTGCCCCAGCGGCACATCGAGCCGTGCCAGCGCGCGGCGAGTGAACCGCTCAACCTCGTCCGGCCCTCCGAGCAGATCGCGCAGCTTGTGCCATTCGGGTAGCACTTCCTCAGGCTTCAGCGCCGTCTGGGCATAGCGCGTCTGGCTCTTGTGCGCGTTATCCTGAGCATTGCGCCACTGGGTCTCGAGCTTGGCTTCGGCATCGCCGAAATCGAACATGCCCTGTGCACGCGGCTTACTGGAATGCAACAGCATCGCCTGCATGAGCGCGTTGGAAACGCTCGATGAGTCCTCCGGCACCGGAACCACAACCCCGGTTTCCTTCTGGATCCGCTTCATCTTCTCGGTGATGACCTTGATCACTGCGCCATCGATGATGGAGTTCGCGCCGAACATCATGACCGACCAGACGTGCTCAGCCTGCTGACCGAAACGGTCGACGCGGCCATCGCGCTGCTGGTGGCGAGTTGGGTTCCAGTTGAGGTCATAGTGGACCACGGCATTGAACAGCGATTGGAGATTGATCCCCTCCGATAGGCAGTCCGTGGCGACGAGGATGCGATTGGGGTGATCGTCAAGCGCCTCGACCCGCTCACGCCGTTCCTCGGGCGTGAGGCGACCGGTCACAACCTCTACGGTGTGCGACTTGAAGCGAGCACGCAACGCCTCGCCCACAGCTTCAGCCGTAGCGATGAAGCGGCAGAAGATGACAGGGCGGGCTTCCTTGGTGCCCGTCAGGTCCTTGACCTGCGCCACGAGCTCGCGAAGCTTGGGATCATCAGCAAAACGGGAAGACAGGTCCTCGGCTTTGGCGATCAGCTGGCGAAGTTCAGCGATCTCCTCACTGTCACCCGCGGTCGCTGGCTCGATATCTGTGTCGGCGAATTCGTCATCGTCTTCGTCGAAGAGCATAGGCCCGAGCAACGCTTCTTCAGCCATGCCCGATAGACGGTTGCGCAACGCGCTCAGCGCTGCGGCCGGCGACGAACCCACGCAGCGCATAAGGGCGAGCGTACCCCAGAAAGCCAAGCGGCGAGCTTGTGCGCCATCGGCCCGTGTCGCCACGCCCAGGCAGTATTCGAGGACATCTTCCTGAAAGACCTGGAAATCGCCCGTCAAACTATAGGGTGCGTCAGCCTTCATGGGCTCGGCAAAAGAATCGCTCTCGCCCCACTTGCCAGCAATGTCGGCCCGGCGGCGCTGAACGAAGTGCTTTGCCAGTCGCTCGGCGTAACGTCGGCGAGCATTCGGATCGTCCAGGTCAGCTGCGTGCCGCAAATCGGGGTGAAGCAGGCTTAAAAGCCGGGCATATGCATCCTGATTACCGCTGTGAGGTGTGGCGGTCAGCAAAAGCAAATGGCGAGCCTCGTCCTCCACAAGGCGTTGCAGCAAGGAGAAGCGCTGCTGAGTGCCCTTCTCGCTACCGCCGACGCAGCTATGTGCTTCATCGACAATAACAAACTTCGGGCAAGCCTGCGCAAAGCCTTCGCGGCGGCTATCGGCTTTGATGTAGTCGAGGCTCACGACAGTGAACGGATGTACGCCGAAGATCGTGTCGCCGAGGGCGATGCCCTGCTCCAGCGAGCGCGCACGAGCAGAGGTGACCGCCACTGCATCGATGTCGAACTTCTGCGACAGCTCGCCCACCCACTGGTCGACCAGATGTGGCGGGCACAGGACCGTGAAGCTGTCGATCTCCCCGCGATCCAGCATCTCGCGAAGGATCATGCCGGCTTCGATCGTCTTCCCGATGCCGACATCGTCCGCGATCAGCATCCGTTTGACCTCGAGCCGCAAGGCCATGAGCAATGGCACGAGTTGATAGGCCCGCGGTTCAACGCCGAGATGGGCCGCGCTACGGAATGGCCCCGCACCCCTGCGCAAGGAAAGCCGGAGGGCATCGGTTAGCAGCCGAGCGGCGTCCTGTGTGTCCAGCTGACCTGCGTTGGGCAGAGCAAAGCTCGCCTCACGCACGGCCTCGCGTTCCAGCCTCGGGGCAATGAGGATCGCATCGTCCTCCGAGCCCGATAGAGGCCGAACGCGCAGAAGGCCTTCCGACGGCTTTGCCAACACGATCCACTCGCGTCCCCGGGCATGCACCAGGTCTCCGATCTGGAGCTGGCCGGGAGCAACGGAAACGGATGTCATGCAGAAACTCCCAATGCGTTCGCCAGATCCGATGGCGGCGTGGAGCCGGCTTCATCGGGCAGGACAATCAATTCTCGGCCGAGCTCTGCGCAGCGATCACGCAAGGCGTCCGATGGAGGTTGAGCAACTGCCATCACCATGTGGCCGGGCCAGACCATGGCATACTCGATTCCCGCAATGGTTTCGCTCGAAGGCGCCGGGAAACCCCAGCTGGCGAAGGCAGCGAGCCAGGGAGAAGATTGAGGAT
>JAIESR010000139.1 GCA_019745775.1 Xanthobacteraceae bacterium
TCGGCGCGCCCCCGCGCGCGGCGCTGCGGGCGCGGCTCTCTGAGCTGCTCGATGCCGACGGGCCGGAGCGGCGCGAGGTCGAGGGCATGAAGCCTCTGTTGTTCACCCGCGCCGCCGATTGCGAGATGCACATGCCGGCGCGCGTCGGCAACTTCACGGATTTCTACGCCGGCATCCACCACGCCACGAATTCCGGCCGGCTGCTGCGGCCGGACAATCCGCTGCTGCCGAATTACAAGCACATCCCGGTCGCCTATCACGCGCGCGCGTCGTCGATCCGGGTGTCGGGCACGGCGGTGCGGCGCCCGAGCGGCCAGCGCAAGCCGCAGGCCGCGACCGAGCCCGATTTCGGGCCGTGCCGCTATCTCGACTACGAGCTCGAGCTGGGCGTCTGGATCGGGCCGGGCAATGCGCTCGGCACGCCGATCCCGATCGGCGCGGCGCGCGACCACGTCGCCGGCTTCTGCCTGCTCAACGACTGGTCGGCGCGCGACATCCAGGCCTGGGAGTATCAGCCGCTCGGTCCGTTCCTCGCCAAGAATTTCGCCTCGACGGTGTCGGCGTGGGTGGTGACGCCGGAGGCGCTGGCGCCGTTCCGCGTCGCACAGACGCCGCGGCCGGAGGACGACCCGCGGCCGCTCGACTACCTGATGGATGCCGGCGACCAGGAGGCGGGCGCCTTCGGCATCGACCTCGAAGCCTCGATCCTCACCGAGGCGATGCGCCGGAGCGGCGCGGCGCCGTATCGGCTGGCGGCCAGCAATGCGCAGCATCTCTACTGGACGGTGGCGCAGATGGTCGCGCATCACACCTGCGGCGGCTGCAATCTGGAAACCGGCGACCTGATCGGCACCGGCACGATCTCGGCGCCGGACGGCGTCGGCAGCATGCTCGAGCTGACCCGCGGCGGCCGCGAGCCGGCGACGCTGCCGTCGGGCGAGACGCGGCGCTTTCTCGACGACGGCGACGAGGTGATCTTCCGCGCTTATGCGCGGCGGGACGGGTTCGCGCAGATCGGGTTTGGCGAGTGCCGGGGCAGGGTGGTGGGAGCGAATTGACGGTGCCGCGAGTTCGGTGCGTCCCCTCTCCAGTCGAAGTCGGATGTTTCCGACTTCGACTGGAGAGGGAGCAGACCACCGGTGCCGCACGATCATGCTCTACGCGGAACACGAGTCACCGCACGAACTCAGCCGTGAACAGATTGTCGTAGCTCTTGAGCTTCTCCTCCGGCTTCAAGAGGCCTGCCTCGATATTGAATCGTTCGGCGTTCTCGAATCCCGCCGGCGACAACATCAACTCGCGCGGCGTGATCTTGCGCGTATCCACCATCGCGAGCGCGAACTGCCGGTCGTCGACCTGCGGGAAGCGCTTCTTGAGGATCGTGCTTGCCTCGTCCGGCCGGTCGTGCAGGAACGCGACGGCGTCGCGGAAGGCGCGGCCGACCGCCTCGCACAGCGCGCGGCGCTTCACGCAGGTTTCCGGCCTGGTCGCGACCATCGTGTTGGCGAACGGCCAGAGGTCGGCCGGATCGCCGTCGGGCCCGCTGGCGATCAGGACGGCGGTGCCGGCGGCGAGCGGCGCCTGCACCCAGGGCGGCGCCATGGTTAGGCCGTCGATCTGTTTCGCCTGGAACGCCGCCAGCATGTTGGGCGGCTGCATCACCGCGACGCGGATTTCTTCCGGATCGAAGCCGGCCTTGACCGCGACGTAGCGCAGATAGGCGTGGATCACCGAGTTGACCGCGTCGACCGCGATGGTGCGGCCGCGCAGCGCCTGCGCGCGCCTGGCGAGCGGTGCCTTCGGATCGTAGCCGGCGGCCTCGGCAAACTCCTTGCGCAGCACGATCTGCGCGCTCGGCCGGTTGATGGTGCCGACGATGCCGAGCAGCCGCTGGCCGCGCGCCGCGGCGCGGGTCACCGCGCTGCCGGAGGACTGCGTGAAATCGGCGCTGCCGGCGATCACCGCGTTCATCGCACCGATGCCGGAGATCTGCACGGTCTTCACCTTGATGCCGTGCTTCTCCCAGAGGTTCAGATCGTCGGCGAGATAGCCGAGGCTGAAGGCGAGGCCGGCCACCGGCACCGCCATGACGGCTTCGTTGGGAGCCTGCGCCTGCGTGGTCGTGGGCAGGGCGGCCACGATCAAAGCGGCTGCGAGCGCGCGGACGGTGTCCATTCTGGGTCCCTCCCTCACGGGGCGCTTCTCGCGGCGCCCTTTTTGTAGCCCGGATTGAGCGAAGCGAAATCCGGGGAACTGTGCCAGGTCTGAAGGTGCCCCTGGGTTTCGCTGCGCTCAACCCAGGCTACACATCATCGCAGCAGATTCCCCAACACCTTGCGGGCATGCTCGACGATCTCGGGCGGCGTGTTGACGATGCCGTGGGCGATGGTCTGCGCCTCTTCGCCGGTCATCGGCTGGATGTCCATGCCGCCCATCTTGTCGGCCTCGGCCAGGAACTGCGGGTCCCGCACCGTCTTGTCGAAGGCGCGGCGAAGCGCATTGAGCCGGTCGGCCGGCGTATCCGGCGCCGCGACCAGCGCACGGGCGACCGTCGTCTCGGCCGACAGGAATTCCATGAACTTCTTGTCGCGGTCGTTGTTGACGAGATCGATGAGGGTCGGGATGTCCTTCAGCTCCGGATCGCGCTTGAGCGCGATCTGCACCAGCACGATCAGCTTCTTCTCCCGCACCCAGTCCGGCCGCGTCGATTTCCACGACGCCCAGGAGTTCGATGCCCGCCCCTGGATCTCGCCGCGTTCCATCGCGAGGTTGACCTCGTTGCCGCCGGGATAGCCGGTGACGACCTTGAACTTGGTGCCGACCAGCGCGTTCATCACCGCGCCATAGACCTCGCCGGCGGTCCCGGCCGGCGCGCCGATGATCAGCTCGCGCTGCTTCACCTGCTCGATCGAGGTGACGCCGGAGGTGTGCCAGGCGCTGGTCACGTTCGGCGTCGAGGTGGTATTGCCGATCCACGAGAACTTGCGGGCGTCGAACTTGATGCCGGGCACGCCGACCGCCTGCTTGTTCATCATGTTGGCCATGATCAGGTGGATGGCGGTGCCGTCTTGCGGCGCGACATTCGCGAGCCAGTTGGCGGCGTTGATGCCGCCGGCGCCCGGCATGTTGCGCGGAACGATCGCCGGCTCGCCGGGGATGAAGCGGCCCATGTGGCGGGCCAAAAGCCGCGCGCGGAAATCGTAGTCGTTGCCCGACGACGTGCCGATGATCAGGCTGATCTGCTTGCCCCTGTAGAAATCGGCGACCGCATCGGCGCGCGCGGGAAGGGCGAAGCCCGCATTCGCGACGAGCGCCGCAACGGCGATAGCCGATCCGATCGTCCTGCGTGCGATCATCGTGTTTCTCCGATTTTCTTTTCCGACCGGTTGTTTGATTGATGCTAGGGGAGAAAGGCAACATTGGGAACTTGTTTGTAGCTTGGATCGCGGGTCAGGTAGGGGTGCGGATCGCCGCACCTGAGCGGTCGTCAAGGCGGTCGGACAAAGACGCGGGGCCGGGAGGCCATGGCTGATATCGATCTGGAAAAATTCCGGCTGCGGCGATTTGTCGATCACCTGATTTCGATCGGCGAGGTCGATATCCACGATCGGCCGATTGCGCTGGCGGACATCAGCGCGGTCATCGAGGCTTCGCCCAAGGCGACGCTGTTCAAGAACGCCGGGCCGGAGCGTTTCGAGATCGTCGGCGCGGTCGGCGGCAGCCGCCGCCGCCATGCGGCCGCGTTCGGCACCACCGACGAGCGCAACCTGGCGCAGGAATTCGCCCACCGCATGGCGAGCCCACAGCCGGTGGTCGAGGTGCCGCAGGCCGAGGCGCCGGTGCAGCAGGTGGTGATCGCCGGCGACGACGTCGATCTCACCCGGCTGCCGTTCCACATGCAGCACGCCTATGACGGCGCGCCTTATCTCTCCTCGGCGATCGACTACACGGTCGATCCGGCGACCGGCCGGCGCAATGTCGGCTGCCGCCGGCTGATGCTGCGCGGGCGCAACACCATGCTCTCGAACCTGACGCAGGTGTCCGACCTCAAGCGCATGTTCCTCGCCTGCGTCGAGCGCGGCGAGCATCTGCATCTCAACTTCGCGGTCGGCGCGCATCCGCTCGATTTCGTGGCGGCCTGCGTGCGCGCGACCGCCGACGATGAATTCGCCACCGTGGCGTCGCTCCGCGGCGCGCCGCTGCCGATCACCCGCGGCGTCTCCAACGGCCTGCCGGTGCCGGCCGACGCCGAGCTCGTGATCGAAGGCTATTTCGACAAGGCGGGCTACACCGAGATCGAGGGGCCCTACGGCGAGTTCCTCGGTTACTACGGGCCTGCGCATATCGATCCGGTGTTCCATGTCACCGCGATCACCATGCGCAAGGACGTGCTGCACCAGACCGTGCTGCATGGCACGGTCAAGATCGCGCGCAGCGATCACGCGCACCAATCGGCGATCCTCACCGAGGCGCGCATCGCCCAGGTGCTGGCTGCGGCGGGCATCGAGCCGGTCGCGGTCTATGCGGTGCCGAGCGCGAGCGGCCTGCTGCATGCGCGGGTGTCGGTGCGACGCGCAATGCCCGGGCAGGCGCGGGCGGTGATCGCCGCGCTGTTCGCGATCCCGTTCCTCAAGCACGTCTACGTGCTCGACGAGGAGGTCGACGTGTTCTCCGACGAGGAGGTGGAGTGGGCGATGGCCAACCGCTTCCGCGCCGACCGCGATCTCGTCACCGCCGCCGGGCAGATGGCGTTCCCGATGGACGTCACCATGGGCGAGGACCGCACCACCACCAAGGCCGGCTTCGACCTGACCGGCGCGCTCGCGCGCACCGGCGTCGAAGCGCTCACCACGCATGCGCCGCGCATCGACGGCGCGCCGCGGTATCAAACGGTCGAGCAGGCGCTCGGCGCGCGGCCCATGCATTTCGCGGAGCTGATGGCGTCGCTCGGCAGCAGGGACGGCCGCGAGATCGCGATGGAGCTCGACCGCCTGCGCCGGCAGGGCACGCTGTCGCGCGGCAAGGATGGGGAGTGGATGCTGAAGCAATAGAGCCGCAAGCGCCGGCGTTCGTTGCTGTGCCCCTTGCGGGAGAGGGTAAGAAGGCCTTTCAACGACTCGCGATTGGGTGAGGGTGGCTTCTTGCGTGCGCGCTGCGCGCGAGCCGTCACCTAATTGATCAGCGGCGGATTCGACGGAACCGGAGACGTCGCTGGCAACGCTGTCGGCGGAACCAATCCGGGCATCGGAGCATTGGCAAGCAGCGTCCGTCGCGGCGCGCTCAAAGACTGAACGCACAAAGGAACGTCATGCGTGTCTCGATTGGCGCTATACTTGGTTACGCCCTCATGGTTGCGGTGTCTTCCGGTGCCGGCGCAAGTCCGTTGATCCCATCGGACTCTCTGGCGACGCGAAACTCCGTCGCGAATGGCTTGGTGCCGATTCACCACAAGCCTTGGCATGAGACGAAGAAATATGGCAAGCACGGCCGCCATTATGGCTGGGTCCGGGGTAAGCATAAGGGTTGGTACAAGCACGACCGACGGCCACGAGAGCGGCCCCGCTGCATGATTGAACCGTGGCTATGCCGATAGCGGGCCGCTTGCCGCGCTTCCCCTCATTCAATTCTTGATGTTGCCGTTTGGGAGTAGCCCTTCTCCCCGCTACGGGAGCGGCCACCACAACGTCGCCCGGTGCGTGCCGCATGTTTCAAAACCGCGGCGGCTCGCCGTGGAACGACTGCGTGATCAGGTCGGCGATCGCGCGACACCGGCCGCGGGTTGACGAATTTGCCGGCGGCGACGATGTCGACCGCTTTCGGGATGTCGGCCTCCTTCATGCCGAGGCCCCTCAAGCCGGTCGGCAGGCCGATCCGCACATTGAGATCGTAGAGACCGCGGCCGGCGTCCTTGGCGCCCACCGCGCGGGCGATCAATTCCATCGCGTGCGGTGCGGCCTTGGCGTTGAAGGCCACGGCGTAGGGCGTGAAGATCGCATGGCAGTGCGCATGGTCGAGCCCGAATGCCTGCCGCACGCGCTGCGCCAGGGCATGCTCGACGCCGGCCTGGGCCCGGAACGCGGCGGCGAGCCACGCGCCATAAAGCGCATCCGTCCGCGCGGCGATGTCGTCCGGACGGTCGACCACGCGCGGGAGGCTCGACCCAAGCAGCTCCACGGCCTTTGACGTCAGGCTCTCGACCACTGGATTGATGTCCGGGCCGTAGAGCGTCTCGACCGCATGCGCCATCGCGTTCATGCCGCTCGCCGCCGAGGTGCGCGGCGGCAGCGAGAGGGTGAGGTCGGGATCGTAGATCGCGGTCAGCGGCAGGCAGGCGTCGTCCTCGCCCGCCATGCGGTCCGGCCCGGCGCCGATCGACCAGGTCGCGGCCATCTCCGAGCCGGAATAGGTGGTGACTACCGCGATCGCGCGCAGGCCGGCATTGGCCGCAACCGTTTTGGCGAAGCCGATCGGGGAGCCGCCGCCGATCACCAGCAGGCAGTCGGCGTTCTTCCGCTTGGCGTGGTCGACGAGCCTGGCGAGCCGCTCGCGGGCGTCGCCCGATGGTGCCAGCTGGTGGATGTCGGCGATCCGGCCGCTCGCCGCCGCCTGCACGCGCTCGGCGGTCGGGCGGCTCGAATGGGTGCAGAGGATCAGCGCGCGGCTTCGCTCGTGCAGCTCAAGCTCGGCCGGCACGGATTGCAGCGTGCCGCGGCCGAACAGCACGCGGACGGCCTGGGACTGGTAGACAAAGTTCTCGGTCATGCTGGTTCTGCTGTTGCCCGGTTTCGGTCCGTTGGATACACCGGAAGCCATCTTTCTTGTAGCTTGCGGCCGGTGGCATGTGTCGGGGGCGTTCATGGCGGTGACGAAGGACCCGGTCAGCGGGCTGGAATTCTATGAGCTCAGCCATCCGTGGGGAATGTATACCCCGATCTTCCCCGGCTACGAGGAGATCAAGCTCGAGCGCCTGACCTATCACGCCAAGCACGGCGTGATGACCCACAAGATTTCCACCATCTTCCATACCTCGACCCACGTGAACGCGCCGATCCACCTGCTGCCGGAGACGCAGGCGGTGGGCGACCTCGCGCTCGATCGTTTCTTCGGCACCGGCGTGGTGGTCTCGATCCCGAAGAAGAAGTGGGAGCTGGTCGAGCCTGAAGACCTGGAGAAGGCCAAGCCCGCGATCCAGGCCGGCGACATCGTGCTGATCAACACCGGCTGGCACCGGCGCTATTCCGACAGCCAGGAGTATTTCGGCCACGCGCCCGGCTTGAGCAAGAAGGCCGCGCAGTGGCTGGTCAAGAAGAAGGTCAAGCTCGTTGGCGTCGACACCGCCTGCGTCGACCATCCGCTCGCGACCTCGCTCGGCCCGCACCGCAACGGCCCGCAGATCAAATATCTGCTGCCGGAATACAAGAAGAAGACCGGCCGCGACGCGATCGAGGATTTCCCGGAGTGGAACGCCGCCCACAAGGTGCTGCTCGCCGCCGGCATCCCGACCATCGAGAACGTCGGCGCCGATCTCGACAAGCTCGCCGGCAAGCGCTGCACCTTCCAGGGCTTCCCGTGGAAGTGGCACGAAGGCGACGCCTGCGTCATCCGCCTGGTCGCGATCCTCGATCCCAAGGGCACCAACCGGATCGAGTCCGGCGAGACCAGGAAGGGCGCGAAGGGGACGGGCAAGCTCAAGCTCTACGACCTCACCCACGACTGGGGCCACGGCATGCCGCAATGGCCGTCGCGCGCGAACCTCAACGTGCGGGTGGTCGAATTCCACGCCAAGGACGGCCTGCTGGTGCAGCAGTTCGAAGGCATCATGCACCGCGGCACGCACATGGACGCGCCGATCCACGTGCAGGAAAACCAGCCGACGCTGACCGGCTATCCGTTGTGGCGCTTCTTCGGCACCGGGGTGGTGGTCTCGATCCCGAAAGGCAAGTGGGGCGTCATCACGCCTGAGGATCTCGAGAACGCCGAGCCGAAGATCCAGAAGAACGACATCCTGATGATCAACACCGGCAGTCACAAGAACTACGGCGACAACCCGGACTACTACGCCTATTCGCCCGGGCTTTACAAAGAAGCGGCGGAATGGATTGTCGCGCGCGGCGTCAAGCTGGTCGGCATCGACGTGCAGGCGCTCGACCATCCGCTCGGCACCTTTCTCGGCCCGCATGGGCCGGGGCCGGCGCAGCCGCATCTCGACGAGGAGTATTTCGCCGAGACCGGCCGCCACATCATCGACGACTTCCCGCACTGGGAGCCGGCGCACAAGATCATGATGACCAACGGCATCCCGGGCATCGAGAACATCGGTGGCGAGATCGACAAGCTCACCGGCAAGCGCTGCACCTTCTTCGCCTTCCCGTGGCGCTGGCCGGACGGCGAGGGCTGCGCGCTGAGGGTGGTCGCGGCGCTCGATCCGGCGCAGTCTTTCCGCTTCGAGACGGGGAAGTGAGTGGGGCGCCGCCCTGTCTCCGTCATCCTGAGGTGCGAGCCGCGCAGCGGCGAGCCTCGAAGGATGCACGGCCCCGGTGTTGCAATAGCCGGGCCGTCGTCCTTCGAGGCCCGCCTTTCGGCGGGCACCTCAGGATGACGGGGAGTGAGCTGACATGAGGCAACATCATGAGTGAGATTTCCGAGCCGCTGCGTCATCCGCTCTCGCTGTTCGACAACAAGGGCAAGGTCGCGATCGTCACCGGCGCGTCGGGCGCGTTCGGGCGCGGCTGCGCCATCACGCTCGGCGCGCTCGGCGGCAAGCTCGTGCTCGCCTCCGGCAGCAAGGACGAGCTCGACGCGGTCGCGGCCGAGGTGAAGGACGTCGGCGGCGAGGCCGCGACCATCGTGCGCCGCCCGGATTCGCTCGACGACGCCAAGGCGATGCTCGATCTCGCGCTGCAACGCTTCGGCAAAGTCGACCAGCTCGTGGTCGCGTCCGGCATGAACAAGCCGGGCTTCATCCACGAGCTCGAATACGAGGACTGGCAGGCGGTGATGGATGCCAACGTGCGCGGCATCTGGTTCATGGCCAAGGCGGTCGGCGCGCACTGGATCGCCGGCAAGCAGCGCGGCAAGGTGCTCCTGATGTCGTCGGTGCGCGGCCGCCACGGCAATTATTCCGGCTACACCGGCTATTGCACGTCCAAGGGCGCGACCGACTCGCTCACCCGCGTGCTGGCGACCGAATGGGCAAAGCACGGCATCACCGTGAACGCGATCGCGCCGACGGTGTTCCGCTCGAAGCTCACCGCCTGGATGTATGGCGACGATGAGCTCGGCCAGCAGACGCGCGCGCGCTCGCTCTCGCGCATACCTCTTGGCCGTTTGGGTGAAGTCGAGGACCTGATGGGCATGGCGGTCTATCTACTCACGCCGGCTTCGGACTTCTGCACCGGGCAGGTCATGTATGTCGACGGCGGGTATACGGCGGGATGAGCACGATCGGCGTCGTCGGCGCGTTCTTACCCTCGCCCCGCTTGCGGGGAGAGGGTGGCGCGCGATCGTCAGATAGCGCGCCGGGTGAGGGGGACTCTCGAATAATTAGGATTCGCGGAAAGGGGGGGGGGGGGGGCGGGCCCGC
>JAIESR010000100.1 GCA_019745775.1 Xanthobacteraceae bacterium
CGCGGGCAGTCTCACCGTTGGATATCCGCCGGACGCGGTGATCCGGTCGCGGAGCCGATCCTTGCCAACGTCATGGGTCCAGTCGTCGAGCTCAACGAGCAGCTCGATGCGACCGCTCCGGCGATCCTCCAGAACGAAGTCCACGACTTTCTGCCCGTACCGGCGATGCGTCCACAAACGGTCCTTTGGCGACAGTCCGCGCGCGGGAGCGATCAACGCGCTCATCGCGACCTGAGCGTGAACACGCAGGTGCGGAAATAGCGTTTCGATAAACCGAAGGGTCTGCGCCTCGACCGGCGTCATGAAACGCTTACGACGAACCAGAACTGGTCTGACGAATAGCCGTGCGAACCCCGAACCACGCAGCGCCGCCAGAAAGACGCGGATCAGCACAAGCGCGCCGATCGTGAAAACGATGGCGGCCAGCGCCTTGCTTGGGAGCAACGACGGCATCACGGACCACAGATACCAACTCGGGCGTCCGCCACCAGCTTGCGGAAGCCGTCAAGCAATGCGAGCGATGTGATCTTTCCCATGTCGGTCGACGCGTAACTGCCACCGAGCGCGCCAACGCCCAAATCGCTCAGACCGCCAAAAAGGATGCCGACATCCTTCTTTCGCGCTGATCCGCTCGCCACGGCATCCTGCACGCCCGTTTTCACGCTTGTCAGCGTGAGCAGAGCCTGCGCCTCCATCGTTTTCTGCGAGAACCCGATCCCGCCCATGAAACCACCGACACCTCCGGCACTCTGCCGGCTTTTCGCGTCGAGATAGACGATGCTGACACTGAGAAGGTGTGTCGCAATCGCGAGCGATGGAGCAGGGGTTGCGCCGCCCTGCCCTGCCGCGATCGCGCGCTCGCGCTGAAGCGCATCGAAGCCGACGCCGCGATCGACGACGATAAAACAGCGCGAGCGAGCGGCGAGCAGCTTGAGCAAAGGCAGCGGATCGACCGACGGACCGCCAGCGCGCTGCGCGTTCGCAAGATCGACCATGGCACGCAGATGTTCGGGCAAAGCATCCATGCGCGGGTCGCTTTGCGGCTTCTCCTGGACGAGCGCCACAGTGCCGATCGGCTTTTCACATGTCGGCAGTTGAACGCTCTCGTCGACACCCGTGCCACCGACGCCGAGCTTCTGAGCGGCTACCGGATGGGCAGCCAGTAAGCCGAGGGCCGACCCTGCAACGATCATGTCCCGTCGCCGAGATGTTCGATGGGTTCGGCGGCTCATTTGCCGCTCCATCGCACTCGTGGTATAGAGACGATGGAGACAAGAAATGAGCCCCTTCAATAATCCTTCTGACCCTCGGTTTACTGGTCGTAGCGGTTTTGACGTCCCAAAGCGGACGCCAAACACGCCCGATGATTTCCTTTTAACGGGCGTTATTGTAGCCATCTTCGCGTTCCTCATCTTGGGTAATCTCGCGATCCAGTAGCGCCCCCTTACCGCCGCCGCGGCTTCGGGTCGTATTCGGCATGAAGGTGATTGCGGCTCGAATCCGCGAACGTCTCGAACTTGACATCATAATCGGGCCCGAGTGCCCGACGGACGCCGGCTTGCAGCGCATAACCCTGCGTCAAGGTGAGATTGTTTCCACGAAAGTCGAGCCCGCGACCCGCCGGATGGAGCGACCCATCCATGTGCCGACCATCAGTCCCCGAAGTGATCGTGGGTGCCGTAAGCCCTAAGGAACGGCTTTGATTGGCGACGACGGTAATCGCAGGGGCCATGCGCTTATCGAGGCTTGATATGTCGACCCCAGGCTTGATCCCCACGCCGTTGGCGCGGCTAAAGTTGGTCGCATCAAACGTCGGCGAATTGATCCGATCGAGGATGGGCGCAACCAACGGCATCGTCCGGATAAGCGGCTGACTTTGCGCGTCACCGACGTCACCCGAAAGTGCGTCCCCCTGACGATGAATATATCCATTGCTGAACTCGGTGTCGCGCTGATGAAGGTCCAAACGAGCATTCGCGCCATCGATCCGGTCACCCACCAGCCCGCGAAGCGCGGGATCACCCGCATTGCGAACGACGCGCACGTCGGGTCCGGACCCGTTGACGCTATCGATCTGTCCCCGCCCCCACGCCTGTACATCCGATTCCGATGAGACAGACGGCCGTGATATGCCGCTCGACCCGAGCGGCCCGATTGGCCCGAGCTCCTGACGCATCTCGTCGACGAAAGAACGACGGAACCGCGCCTCTAGCACGTCGCGCGCGTCGCGCTGCGGTCCGGTCGGGCGACCGCCGTCGAGATCGACGTCGCGCATCCACGTGGCATATCCGGAGTCGCGAAGGCTGGGATTGCGCGCCATCTCGCTCGCGACATAGTTCTGCCAGTTCTGGCTGTAGTCGCGGGTGGTCTGATAACCACCGGATTCAATGTCGCTGACCTGACGGCTGTAGCGCTTGCCGACTTCATCAAGGCGCGACGCTTCGCGGCTGAAGGTCTCTGCGCGCGAAAGGCTGGCGTCGCGTCGTTGGGTAAGGCCCTGCAGTTCCGAATTGCCGCTGGTTGCGGCACTGCTGAAGAAGCTTTCACGCGACCGCGAGGCGATATCGCTGGTGCTTTCCGAGTTAAGGAAATCAAGCCCCTTCGAGATGCGCTCATTGACACTTGCCGAAGACCCGCGAGTCCGCGATTCCTGTGACAACACGTCTGCGCCGATACCGGCACTTATACCTGGCACAGGTGAGCCGAGTCCAAGATTACCTTTTCCACTGAGCATACTATACCTAGCGAGCTCGTCGGCGGCCCGACGGTCGAACCCGTAATCATTGACGAGCCGGTCCGACCAGCTTCGCGTGAGGTTCTGCGACTCCGCAATCGAGTCCTGCAACCGCCGACCAGACGTCGTTTCACTGCTTGCGACGCGCTGCGCGGTGCTGAAGATCTGACTTCCATAGGTGTTCGCGGCCGAGAAGGATTCGCTGGCCTGCTCGCGCGCTTGCGACGACTGGCTCTGGAACTGATCGAGCGTGCTGCGCAGCTCGCCGAGGTTGCCCTTGGTGAAGGAAGGCTTCCATTCGAAGCTCGAGATCGCCGGCTGCTGGTTGGTAACGACGGAACCGTCGGCGTTCGTGGTCGTGATCGCTCCATTGCCTTGCCGGAAAGCGAACGCCGGCGCGCCGCTGCCGAAATTCGGTTGCGTGTTCCACTGGTCGCGCGACTGGGTATTGATCGTCTGATTCGCGAGACTGGCATTGCCATAGGCATAGTTGCCCGTCGTCGCCTCCCCCGCGGCCTGTTCGGCCGCGTTCTGGCTTGGCGCGAGAAAGCTCGTCGCCTGGCTCGCGATGGCCATCGCGCCACGCGCCATGCCGGCGGCGAGAAACGGAACAGTCGCGATCATATAGCCGGCAAGCGTCGCGGTCTCGTCGTTGACCGCACCAATGCCGGCGAAGCTTCCAAGCGTGGTGCCGCCCGCAGCGATCGCGTTACCCGCCGCCAGCCCCTTGCTCATCAGGATCATGTGGAGAACGACGTAGAGCGGTCCCCAGGCAGCAAGGTAGAAGAACCCGGTGGCATAGCCTCTGAGCGCGCCCGTGCCCGTCCGAGGCATGAGGAACAGCGGAAAGATGACCGGAAACATGGCGTAGAAAACGACGGTCAGGACGATGTTGAGAATCGGAACCCATTTCATCGCGCCTTGCGCGATCGCGGAATAGGTGTTGCGGGTCTGCAGGTCGGCGCGGGTTGCGGCGAAGCTGTCGATCGATGCCGCCCCCGTGCCGCCGGACATGTCATCGCGCGCCTGCATGAACGCGTTGATCGCGAGGTTCTGGCGCATAATGCTAAGCGCGTTCGACGCGTTCCCGGTAAAGGCCTGGTAGGTCACGGGCAGATCGGCGACCAGCTTGGCGTCGGCGATCGCATTCGACATGCCGGGATAGAGTTGTTTGGCCCACAGCGGTCGAAATCCCGCGAGGAACGTCTGCCACTGGGGTGTCAATGCTTGATATGCAGCCTCGCACGTCACGACCGTCGTAGCGGTCGTGTTGCCGGTACGGGTGACGAAGGACTGCGCGCGCGCAGGGCTCCCCGGGCCGATGTCGGTCCAGAGGTCGGGCGACTTGGCGAGCGTGTCCATGGACTTGAAGCCCAGCATGACGTCATAAAAGACGCATCGCTTCATGTGCTCGTTGACGTTGGCGGCAAATTCGGGATCGGTGATGCGAATCTGACGCGTCGCCTCCATCAGCCTCGAGCCGTAGATCATACCGTTCGACGAATATTGCAGCTGGTTCGGCATGACGAAGACGGTCTCCGCCTCACGCGTTAGATAATCGCCGATCTGGCTGGTGAAGCTCGCGATCATCCCGAGCCCGAGTGGAACGTTCGCAACGGTCGACGGCGCCAGCGCGGGGTTGACACGGTCGGTGACCTTGATCGTCACCGTCGGGACCATCAGGCACAGATAGATCAGCGTCGACTGGAGAAACCAGTTCATCCAGGCGCGCCAATCGAGGTTGAAGGCGACGATCAGCAGCGTGTAGATCAGCCCCATGATCATGACCACGCGGATCATGGCCTTGTAGCCGCCGCCGCCGGTCCAGGCAGCGACGGCATTCATGACATTGACGATGTAGTCGCCGCCGCCGATCGTGAAGACCTCGAGCATCGTCTCAGCCCTTCCCTATGCCTACTGGAGGCCCTGCGCGTTGAGACCGCGCGAGAAGTTCAGCGCGGCCGACATGCCGGCGGACATCCCGTTCTGAAGCGTCGACTCGAGCGCGATCGTGCGGTCGATCACGCGCATCGTCACCTCGACGCGTTGCGAATTGCGGACTTCGCGCTGCGCAAACTTGGCCCGCACGCCCTGGACCTGCGCTGCCCATGCCGCGGCGCTCGCCTCGTCGGCCTTGACCAGGCTGACCTTGGCCATGTCGAACTTGCCCATCACATCGTTCATGATCGCCTGAAGCAGATCGATCGCGGTGATCTCGGCAAGCGTGTCGATCTCGCCCGTCTGAACGACGTCGGTCCGGGCTGCGGCCTCGACCGCCAGGATCTTGTAGAGCGGCAGCGAGGCGACATTGAGCAGCGTCTTTTCAGCCGCGCCGATCGCTGTATCGGTCTTCACGGCATTCGCCATCGATGCGATAAGCGCCTTGACCCGCGGCCTAATCGCCTGCGCCTGCGAAATGGTGAGCGTCTGCGTTCCGACATCGAGGCAATCGGTGTCGTTGCACTTGAGTATCTTGACCGTCCCGCCGCCCTGGGTGCCGTCAAGAAGCGCCTCGATGATCGAATCATCGCCGGGTCCGAATTTCTGGATGATCGTTCCCTTGGTTTTGTCGGTCGACGGCTTGGTGACGACGGTACCCATGATCGTCATCACCATCTCGCGGAACTGATCGTCATAGCCCTGGAATTGCGGGCTCTTTTTGAGGATGTCCCACGTGAAATTGTGCGGCTCGCCGACGAGCTGGTCCTTCATCTCCTGATTCGTGTTAGACGCGATCGTCTGGTCGCGCTTGTCGCCATTGTTGCAGCCCTGACGGCTTGCCGCCCAGTCGGAGAAAATCCCCTGGCTGTTGCCGATCGATTCGCAGATCGTGCTGCGCGTCGTTTCCATTTTCGGCCAAAGGCCGCCGACCAGCCCCTGCGCGGTCTCGCAGCTTGAAATGTTCATCTGGTTGATCTGTTGCAGCTTCTGGCTCATGTCCTTGATGACGCCGGAAATCTGCGGACTGATGGCCTCGATCGCGAGCTGGAACGCAAAGCCGATCGCGTTGTTGGCGGTCGCCTTGAGCATCGCGACGAGCTCGGCGGTGTTGATGAAGCTGAACGATCCCGCAAAGAGGTCGATGCCGCCGCACCCAGCGCGGGCATGCGGCAGCTGCAGGCTGAAAGGCTGGATCGACTTTTGCGGGAAGCGCGTCCAGACATTCCCACCCGAGTAATAGCCGGCTGACTGCCCCTGGAAGGCGGTCGGCCCGGTGATGTTGGCCCGGATGCCGGCGTCGTCGAAATAGGTTTGCATGTCCTGGCCGACGTCGGCCGACGCTGGCGCGAGGATCGACGCGTTGAACGCGGCGACAAGACCGAGCGTCGCGGCGGTACGGCCGAGACGCCGGCGAAGTCCATGAGGTGCGCCAGACATCAGAAGTCGCTCCCTGGTTTGGTGTTGGTGAGGACGAAAATGCGATCCATGATCTCGTCTGCGGCCATCAGGCCGGTGCCGATCGGGATCGGACGCTTGGTCACGGTATCGAACAGCACGAGTGCCGGCGTCGCCTTGCCTGGCAAGCCCATGCGTTCGCGCTGGCCACTGTCGACGACATAGTTCGGGAACACGCGGTTCGGCCCGCCATCCATCGAGACAGCAACGACGGACAGCCGGTTACTGTCGGCGATCGACTTGAGGATCGGGCTCTGGATCTCGCACGCGGCGCAGCTCTGGGCATAGAAATAAAAGACGCCATAGCGCTGCGCGAGGCGGGCCATCGTCGCTGTCCGCGCCGCGGACCGATTATCGAGCCACGCGCGCTTGCCGATCGTCGAGACAGGACGCTGAAGCGTATAGTCGACATCGGGATTCTGCCACAAGGCGCGTTGCCACACGTCGGCGAACGTCGACGAGCGGTCGAGCTGCTCGCGCTGGAAGCGGACATAGGCCAAGACATTGGCTTCGGTAGGCTCGAGGATCGCGCGTGCCTTGAGCTCGTCGAGCTGTCGGCCGATCGCCTTCAGCTGCGCATCGGCCGATTCCGTCGGGACGGGTTGCGACGTCGAAGATTGCGGCTTCGCCTTCGGCTTATCGCAATAGAACCAGGTACCAAGCTTCCGTCGGCAATAGAGATCGCCCCCCTGCCCTTCCTCATCATAAATGCCGCGCTCGCGCGCGCCGGCTCGCGAACCGTCGGCACTATCACTGGCAGCGGTCACCAGTGGAACCGATGCCTCCTGAGCGACCGAGATTGCAGGAACCGCAACAAGCGCCAGGACGCCGGCGCAGCGACTGATGACGTTAGGCATTGGATTGGTCCTCCCTCAGGATCGTGACGTCGAGGAGCTTGCCGACGTTAAAGAAATAGCGGTCGCGATAGATGAGCTTGACCAGGCCCTTGGCGGCGAACTCGGCCTTCTGAAGAGCCTCGTCGGTCGCATGGAGCGTAATGCCGTCCGTAGTGACCCACTCGCGGTGGACGAGGCGACGAACGGTGGCCGACAGATCGCTTTCGACGACACTGGCCTTGAACCAGTGACCGATCTCCTCGGCGACGTCGGCGATCGTGCTTCCCGGCTTGCGCGCAAAGCAGAGGAGCACAGCGAGCTCGAGAACGGACATTTCGGGAACCGGCGCAAAGGCATCGAACGCCGTAACCGTCGTTGCACTCATCAATGCCCCCTTTGGGAATAATAGGCGCGGATCTTCGCCTGAATATCGGTCATGGTCGCGCTCTCGTCGGGCACCTTCGCGGCGTCGACGAACTCCTTGTAGACTTCGGTGAAATCCATTTTCGACAAGTCGAGCTGCGCGAACTCGTTGATCGTGAACCCCGAACAATCGGGTGTTTTTGGCGTCCCCCAGCTCTTGTTGATCTGGGCACGGCCCTGCTCCTGCAGGACGCGTGTCAGTTTGGAGAGGAAGCAGCACGAACTGCGTCGCTTGGTCGTGCAGATGCCGAGAAACGAACCCGAGCAGTAGGACCCCAGCGTATGGCAAAGTCCCATGCGATCGCGGACGTCGAGTTCCATCTCCTTGGGGGAACATAGGAACAACGTCAGGAACGGCGTTGCCAGCCCGGCGATTGCGGCGGGCCCCGACGCCAATGCTGCAAACCCTGCGGCCGTGGGTATCAGGCCAGAAGTCTTGCCGGCACAGCAGTTGACCAGCCCGAACACGGGCTTGTGACAGCTCATCGCCGTACCCTTGAACAGCTTGTAATCGACGTCGTCGAACTCGCGGTTGACCTGGGCAAGCGACTCCATGCCGACAGCCGCGTCCTTGAATTCGTCGGACGCCTCACGGGTGACGGCCTCGCATTCACCGCCAACGCAATAGAGATCGCCGCCGCACAAATACTGCTTGTCAGTCTGAGGATTGCCGGGGATCGGGCAGGTGTAGATGCGCTCCTCGACTTTGCATGGCCCTTGCTGCGGATCGTCGAGACATTCGGTGCGGTTGAACTGACAGGCGGGATTGGTGTCCAGCGCAGAGCAATCGTTCGCAGGCTTGATCGTCTGGCACTGATAATCGCGCTGCCACGCCCAGCAGGGTTGGGTTACCGGCGTGTTGCCGATGATCCGCGTGACTGGACTACTGTCGGTGCAGACTTCGGCGCCGGTCAGCGTGCAATTCGGATCATTGGCAAATGGCGTGCAGAGGCTCTCGTTTCGAGCCGTCGTGACGGTCTCGACCGAAGCGCTCGACGTCGCATAATACCAATGGTTCGAGATCGGCATGATGAAGGAATAGGGATCTTCGGGGCCGATCGGCGCGGAGCACTGAAAGTGACGGACGTTGTAGTTTCCGCAGAACTTGTTCGGCGACAGCCCGACAGCGCGGCTCGCCGCGCAGCCACCCATGACTTCGGGCATGATCTTGCACACGCCGCTGGCGAGCTCGCCGGCGAACTGCCCATCGCGCACAAAGGGTGCGCCATAGACGCTGTCGCCGGCAACCCAATAGTCATAGACCGTCGTGGTCTTGGTCTCGACCTTGGTATCGAGCGAAATCGCACACGTCTTGGCTTCCTGAACGACCTGCGACCCCGAATTGCAGGTCGCCTCAAATGTCCCCGGCGACGTGCTTGTCGGGGGAAGCTCGACACACTGACCTGTGTTTCCCTGGGGATCGACTCCCTGCACATAGGTCGACGGATTCTGATTGATGATATCGCCGCGGGCGACCGTCTGATCGACCTGTATCTGCGGAACCTGCGGCCTGTTCGTGCTTCCGTCGATGACGAGGCGACTCTCCGGCGACTGCGAGGCCGTGATCTTGGCAGCGTCGAGCGCACCGATGTTATTCTCGTAAGTGCTCTCCGGCGCGTTACCGCCGTTATAGCCGGGCAGGTTGTTGCTGGCGTTGTTTTCGTCGTCGGCGATCCCTGCGGCGGCCTTGCCGGCGGCGTCACCGAACGCCTTGCCGTCAGCGCGCGCCTGTCCGGTCGGCGTCTGAGCAAGCGCCGGAGTTGCAAGCAACATGGCGAAAGCAAGGACGACGAGGCGACGCATCAGCTGCCATTGCCCAGCTGCTTGAGCGCGGTGCCGGCGATGCGCGCGCCGGGTCCGCCGCCACTTGCAAAGGTCTCGAGCGCATAGCGGACGGTGACGTTTCCGGCCAACCGGTCGTGCGGTGGCGGATTGGTCCTGCAGTCCAGACCGTCGCACAGATCAAAGTCCGACGTCACGACCACGAAGGCGGGAACCGACGTCACGTTGAAAGCTCGGAACAGCCGGGGATCGATGCCGATCGCCTTGGTTTCCTGGCCCTGATCGATGACCCGCGTGATCCCTTGCTGGAACGCCTTCATCGAGTTGCCGGGAAAGCCCTGGAATATCACGGCGCCCCCCGCTTTGCTGGTGTCGCGGATGAGAGGCTTGAGGCTTTCGGGCGGCATCGAGAGCGACGCAAAGACGATGAACTGGGGTGCGTCGCCGTTGCGAGCCTTGCCCGAGACGCTGGCCATCATCCGGTCGAGTTCGGATGCGCCTGCCGCATTGCCCGCTGAATTGGCGTAACGCTGGTGGTTGTCCTGCGCCTGAGCGACCGTTTCGCGCGCGTCGCCGGCGACCGCTTCGGATCGACGCTTGATTTCGTCGACAAAGGCTTGCGCATCGGCGGCGGTCGCATCGGCCTTCTTCTGGATGGCCTGCAGGTCGATCCCGGGCACCGTCTGGGCAAGGACGGCGGCCGCGGTCACAACGCTCAGCAAGCCGCCGGCAACGAGAAAGGATTTGCGGATCATAG
>JAIESR010000123.1 GCA_019745775.1 Xanthobacteraceae bacterium
TCGTACTTGCGACCCATGGCAACACCTCTCTAAGAAGGTGTTGCACTTCGTTTGTGAACTTAGGGAATCCACTCTTGAGCTAACCTGGGTCCCCGCTTCGCGGGGACGAGCGGGCGGGAGCGAAGCACCTCAAAGAGTAATGGTCCGCCCGCGCAATTCGCACTTTTCGGAACGCTTCCAAGGCACTAAATAGACCCGCGTAACCCGACAATTGGATCGACGAATGGCCAAAGCGCGTACCCTCTACGACAAGATCTGGGAAGACCACCTGGTCGACGAGCAGCCCGACGGGACCTGCCTGATCTATATCGACCGGCACCTCGTGCACGAGGTCACGAGCCCGCAGGCGTTCGAGGGGCTGCGCCTCTCCGGCCGCAAGGTCCGCGCGCCCGAGAAGACGCTGCTGGTGGTCGATCACAACGTGCCGACCACCGATCGCACCAAGCCCAATCCCGATCCGGAGAGCACGGCGCAGATCGCCTACCTCGCGGACAACGCCAAGTTCTTCAATCTCGAATACTTCAACGAGTTCGATAAGCGGCAGGGCATCGTCCACATCATCGGCCCCGAGCAGGGCTTCACGCTGCCGGGCGTCACGCTGGTTTGCGGCGACAGCCACACCGCGACGCACGGCGCGTTCGGCGCGCTCGCCTACGGCATCGGCACCTCGGAGGTCGAGCATGTGCTGGCGACGCAGACGCTGATCCAGTCGAAGTCGAAGAACATGCGCGCGGTGGTCGACGGCAAGCTGCCGCAAGGCGTCACCGCCAAGGACATCATCCTCGCCATCATCGGCGAGATCGGCACCGCCGGCGGCACCGGCTATGCGCTCGAATATGCCGGCGAGGCGATCCGCGCGCTGTCGATGGAAGGCCGCATGACCGTCTGCAACATGTCGGTCGAGGGCGGCGCCAAGGCCGGCTTCATCGCGCCCGACGAGAAGGCCTATGCGTTCCTGAAGGACCGTCCGAAGTCGCCGAAGGGCAAGGCCTGGGACGAGGCGATGCGCTACTGGGAGACGCTGCGCTCCGACGATGGCGCGCACTTCGACCGCGAGATCAGGCTCGACGCCGGCAAGCTGCCGCCGCTGGTCACCTGGGGCACCAGCCCCGAGCAGGTGATCTCGATCACCGGCCGCGTGCCGGTGCCGAGCGAGATCGCCGACGAGAACAAGCGCCGCGCGGCCGAGACCTCGCTCGACTACATGGGCCTCAAGGGCGGCGAGAAGATCACCGACATCGCGATCAACCGCGTGTTCGTCGGCTCCTGCACCAACGGCCGGATCGAGGACCTGCGCGCCGCCGCCAAGATCGCAGCCGGCAAGAAGGTGCACGCCAACGTCAGCAACGCGATGATCGTGCCGGGCTCGGGCCTGGTGAAGGAGCAGGCCGAGGCCGAAGGGCTCGACAAGATCTTCATCGCCGCCGGCTTCGAATGGCGCGAGCCCGGCTGCTCGATGTGCCTGGCGATGAACCCCGACAAGCTCGCGCCCGGCGAGCGCTGCGCGTCGACCTCGAACCGCAACTTCGAGGGACGCCAGGGCTACAAGGGCCGCACGCATCTGGTGTCGCCGGCGATGGCCGCCGCCGCCGCGATCGCGGGCCACTTCGTGGACGTGCGGGAGTGGAACTGAGCCGGTTGGCGCAACTCTGTCGTTGCGAGCGAAGCGAAGCAATCAGGTTGTTGAGGGATCAGCGCGTCAAAAAAGATCAGGCCCGCCGACATGGCGGGCCTGATGCATTTGACGCTTGCGTCACAAGCAACGCGCGTCACCAGATTCCAAACCCGATCGGGCCGATCCGTACCGCGGGTCCGCCGTAGTAGTAGTGACGGCGATAGTACGGGTACGGCGCGTAGGCGTAAGGTGCATAGCCGCCATAGTAGTACGGCCCGCCTCCGTAGAAGCGGCGAGGACCAACGTACACGCGATGGTATCGGCGATGATAGCGACGATAGTGGACCTGCTCGACGCCGGATTGATGCTCGGCGAGACCGGGCGCATTCCTGATCGGCGCGGCATTTGCTGGCGCGGTCGGCGCCGCGGCGATGGTCAACACGGCCGCAGCCGCCATGCCTGCGAGACTCTTGTACATGACATTACCTCCAAGTCGCCCCGCGGAGATAACGTCTGGAACTGATTTCGGTTTCAGTGAACGGGTGTTCAGCCGCGCTGCCACCAGCAGCGCATTTGCGGCGTGACAACGGTTCCGCCCGGCCGATATTCGGGCTGCAGCCACGAGACGCATTGCCGCACCGCGTTGGGACCCGGATACCCGAGATAGTCGCTGCGCGGGAATTCGGTGGAGTCCAGACGCTCGCGCAGCACCGGCCGCACGATGATGCGGGTCGGCGCGCGCTTCTGCACCGCGACGCGTTTCCGCGCCTTTTGGTTCTGCTTCTGGTTCTGCATCTCTGCCGGCGTCACGGCCCGGAAGACGCGATCGAACTCCGGCGTCTGCGCATGAGCCGCTCCAACGTATCCAAGCGATAGCGCCGCCGACACGATCCCGATTGTGACCTTGGTTCTCATGGTCAGGCCCCCTGCCCTTCGGCACGGTCGCCGATCACGGGCCGACCGTCAACGCCAAACCGCCGCTGGGACGGCCGCGCCATACCACCGCCTTGGCCGCCCCGGTCCGGTCCCGTAAATAAGCGGACATGACCGCGCCCGCAAAACCCGACCGCTGGCTCAACGCCAAAGCCCCGTCGCTCGACGAGCTCGAGCACATGGCGGACGAAGCCTACCGGCAGCTGCCGGAGCAATTCCGCGCGCTGTGCAAGGACCTCGTGATCCGCGTCACCGAATACGCGACCGAGGAGGTGCTCGACGGCATGGGCATCGAGAGCGAGCTCGACCTGATGGGGCTGTTCCAGGGCGTCGGGCTGCCGTTCCAGTCCGAGAACAATACCGGCCAGATGCCGAACATGGTCTTTCTCTACCGCGTGCCGATGCTGCTGTACTGGGCCGAGCACGACGAGACGCTGAGCTCGATCGTCACCCATGTGCTGGTGCACGAGATCGGGCATCACTTCGGCCTGTCCGACGACGACATGGCCGCGATCGAGGCGAGCGTGGAATAAGAACAACGGGAGGACATCATGCGGATCGACGGAAGCTGCGCCTGCGGCGCCATCAGGATCGAAGGCGAGGCCGATCCCGCCGACGTCTCGATCTGCCATTGCACCGATTGCCAGACCGGCACCGGCTCGGCGTTCCGCGTGTCGGTGCTGGTGCGCGGCGCTGACCTCAAGATGACGGGAAAGCCGAAGGATTATCTCAAGCTGACGGCCGACAGCGGCACGCCGCGCATCCAGGCGTTCTGCGGCGAATGCGGCTCGCCGATCTACTCGACGTCGCCGGGCGAAGGCGTGCAGGACGCGTATCGCGTGCGGGTCGGCATCCTGCGCCAGCGCAGGGAATTCGTGCCGACGAAGCAGAACTGGTTCCGCTCGGCGCTGCCATGGATCACGAGGCTGCCCGGGATCGCGAAGAACGAAAAGGGCGGGTGAGCGAAGCGGTTGCCGCAGCGGCAGCGGGCTCCCTCGCCCCGCTTGCGGGGAGAGGGTTGGGGTGAGGGGGAGTCACCGCGAGCGGGGCGAGGTAACGGAGCCCGCGGCTCCGCCTGTGCTACAAATCAGAATTCAATACAGCGGCTCGCCTTCCGTCGTGCAGCGGCGAAGCGTTCGGCGCTGCTCGGCCGGCCAGTCGGTGCGCGCGTGCAGGCAGGCGAGGTTGTCCCACACCACCAGATCGCCGGGACGCCAGACGTGCTCGTAGATGATCGAGGGGTCTTCCGCGATGTCGAACATCCGCTGGAGCAGCGCCTCGCTCTCGGCGCGGTCGAGGCCTTCGATCCACATCGTGTTCTGGCTGGTGACGTAGAGCGCCTTTCGCCCCGACCCCGGATTGTCGACGGTGATCGGCTGCCGGCAGTGGTGCATGGTCGCGATGTCGACGGTGAGGTCGATGCGGCGGCCGGTGGTGTATTGATGGCCCTGCATCACCATCCTGCCGTCGATCTTCTTCTTCACGTCGGGCGGCAATTTCTCGTAGGCGGCATATGAGCTCGAGAATTTCGTGTGCCCGCCTTTGGTCGGAATCTCGATGCCGTAGAGGAACGAGGCGCGGTGCGGCTTGCGGTGGTAGCACTTGTCGGAGTGGAACCACATCTCGCCGTGCCCGAGCGCGCCCAGCGGCTTGCCGTTCGAGTCGACATTGTCCGTGACCAGCAGCATGTCGTCCCATTCGAGCAGCGTGTCGGGGCCGACCGCGCCCGGGCGCGGCGGCACCCGCTTGGCGACGGGCCCGAAATAGGTAGCGAAGCGGCGCTGGTCGTCCTCGGAAATCTTCTGGTCGCGGAAAACGAGCACCGTGTGGTCGTACCAGGCATTCCGGATCGCCTGCACGGTCTCGTCGTCGAGCGGCTTTGCGAGGTCGACGCCGCGGATCTCGGCGCCGATCACGGGGTGCAGCTTTATGACTGAAATGGCGGCGGGCCGCTCAACGACGACAGCCATGTCGCCCTCCTCGCTCGCGTGTTGGTCGCGGTCTCGCTGGCCTAGTAGAGCGGCTCGCCCTCGACCGTGCAGCGGCGCAACATCCGCGTCTGCTCCTGCGGCCAGTCGGTGCGCGCGTGCAGGCAGGCGAGATTGTCCCACATCACGAGATCGCCGACGCGCCACTTGTGATCGTAGATGATCTCGGGGTCTTCGATGATGTCGAAACATTGCCGCAAGAGCTTCTCGCTTTCCTCGCGATCAATGCCCTCGATCCACATCGTGTTGACGCTGGCGGCGTAGAGCCCCTTCCGCTTGGAGCCCGGGTTGACGACGATCAGCGGCTGGCTGCAGTGGTGGATGGACGAGAGATCGAGCGACAGGTCGATCCGGTGGCCGTGGCCGTACTGATAGCCCTGCATCACCGTGGCGCCTTCGAGGCGCCGCTTCAGCTCCGCCGGCATCCGCTCATAGGCCGCGTACATGCTCGCGAAACGCGTGTCGCCGCCTTCCGAGGGAATCTCGATGCCGTAGAGGAACGTCGCGCGATGCGGGGTGCGGTGGTAGCACTTGTCGGAGTGGAACCACATCTCGCCGTGCCCGAGCGAGCCGACCGGCTTGCCGTTGGCGTCGACATGGTCGGTGATCATCATCATGTCGTCCCAGGCGACCGTCTCGACCTTGATCGCCCCTTTCGGCGGCGGCACGCGCTTGGCGACCTTGCCGAAATGGGAAGCGAAGCGGCGCTGATCGTCCTCGGTCAGGTTCTGGTCGCGGAACACCAGCATGGCGTTGTCGTGCCACGCGTCCTTGATCTGGCGCAGCGTGTCGTCGTCGAGCGGGCGGCTGAGATCGACCCCGCGCACTTCGGCGCCGATGTAGGGGTGCATTTTATGCACGGTGATGGCTTGGGTGCGTTCCGCGAGGAGCGACATTGTCTGTGTTCTCCCGTTGCCTGTCTGGCCGCTTGTCGGACGGCCTTGAGCACAGTCTAACAGGCCGGGCTTTGCGCCGGAAGGCTGGCTGGTGCGCATCCCAAGGACTTGACGGCGATACCCCCGAGCGGCCATGAGAAGGCGCTTTTTTGCATGCCTCCAAGGATCAGGCCGATGGACAAGTTCACCACGCTGGAAGGCGTTGCCGCGCCGCTGAAGATGATCAATGTCGACACCGACATGATCATTCCCAAGCAGTACCTCAAGACCATCAAGCGCACCGGCCTCGGCGTCGGCCTGTTCTCCGAGAAGCGCTACAAGGACGACGGCAGCGAGAACCCGGACTTCGTGCTCAACAAGCCGGCCTATCGCAAGGCCAGGATCCTGGTCGCCGGCGACAATTTCGGCTGCGGCTCCTCGCGCGAGCACGCGCCGTGGGCACTGATGGACTACGGCATCCGCTGCGTGATCTCGACCTCGTTCGGCGACATCTTCTACAACAACTGCTTCAAGAACGGCGTGCTGCCGATCAAGGTGTCGCCGGAAGACCTCGAGAAACTGTTCGACGACGCCGAGCGCGGCGCCAATGCGACGCTCTCGATCGACCTCGAGAAGCAGGAAATCCGCGGCCCGGACGGCGGCGTGGTGAAGTTCGACATCGACCCGCACCGCAAGCACTGCATGCTCAACGGCCTCGACGACATCGGGCTGACGATGGTCAAGGAAAAGAAGATCAACGACTTCGAGTCCGGCGCCAAGGCCGCAAGGCCGTGGTTGTGATTAGCCGTTCTTGAACGCAATCCCTCCGGCGTCATGCCCGCTTGTCGCGGGCATCCACGTCTTTATCGCACAGAGGCAAAGGCGTGGATGGCCGGGACGGGCCCGGCCATGACGCCGAGTAACCTCGCCTATCACGACGCCTTCTTCATCGACGCCGTCTCGATGTGCACGACCTCATAGAGGCAGGGCTCGATCTCGTTGGTCATGTCGCCGAAGTGCGACCACTCCTTGCGGAACTCCGGCGCCTGGTGCGCGGCCTCGAGCTTCTTCTGGTCGGTCCACTGGATGTGGTTGACGACGTGGCTGCCGTCGGTGCTGCGGTAGAGGCATATCGACACGAAGCCGGGCTGCTTGGCCATGAACTGAGCCCGCTCGGTCATCAGGGCGAGCACCTCGTCCTGCTTGTCGGGCGGCAGCTTGACGGTGGTGATCTGGGTCACGACGTCGCTGTTGGTGCGCATATCGGCCATGGCTGGAGTCCTCCTGGTTCCAGAAGACAACGCCACGGATGGCCGGCGGGTTTCCTCGGTCGGCTCCTAGACATGCGCCCGCAGGCTGAAGCCCGGCGTGCGGGCCGCTTCGGCGGAGATCGATTTGCCGGCGCCGAACAGCTTGCGGCCGGCCACGTGGTCGCTCGGCATGTTGACGGAATCGATGCCGATCAGCCCGCCGTTGCGGAAATACAGGACGGAGAACTTGCCCGAAGCGACGTCGCCGAGCGTCACCGTATCGTCGTACTGCGACGTCAGCCCGACGATCTGAAGCTTCACCTCGTACTGGTCGGACCAGAACCACGGCACCGCGGCATACGGCTTGGCGTCGCCCATGATCGCATCGGCGACGGTCTTGCCCTGGTCGATCGCGTTCTGCACCGATTCGAGCCGCACCAATCCGTCCGCCATGGGATGCGGAAACGTCGCGCAGTCGCCGATGGCGTAGATGTCAGGATCGGCGGTGCGCAAGCACGCGTCGACGACGATGCCGCGATCGCAGGTGAGCCCGGCCGCCTTCGCCAGATCGTCGTTGGCGATGATGCCGATGCCCACCACCACGAGATCGGCGGGGACCGTCGTGCCGTCGCCGCAGCGCACGCCGGTCACGCGGCTACTCTCGCCGACAATCTCCGTCACCGAGGCCCCGAGCCGCACGTCGACGCCGCGGGAGCGATGCAGGTCGCGGTAATAGTCGGAAAGCACCGGCGAGACCACGCGCGCCATCAGCCGCTCCATCGCCTCCAGCACCACGACCTTGCAGCCGAGCACGGACGCGACCGACGCGCATTCGAGCCCGATGAAGCCGCCGCCGATCACCACCACGTTCCTGGCGGCTTCGATCTGCGGCTTGAGCGTCTTGGCGTCGGCGAGCGTGCGCACATAGAGAACGCCGGCAAGGTCCGCGCCCGGCACCGGAATCGTGCGCACCCGTCCGCCGGTCGCCAGCACCAGGCCGTCATAGGCGACTCGTTCGCCGTCGGCGAGCACGACCTGCCGCGCACCGCGGTCGAGCGCGGCGACGCGGCAGTCGAGACGTATCTCGATATTGTTGGTGACGTAGAAATCCGCCGCCCGCAGCAGGAGCGTGCTCTCTTTCGCCTCGCCCTTGACGTAGCCCTTGGACAGCGGCGGCCGCTGGTACGGCAGCGCCGCCTCTTCACCCAGGATGACGATCGGCCCGTCGAATTTCTTGGCGCGCAGCGAGGCCGCGACCTGATAGCCCGCCTGCCCGGCGCCGACAATGACGACCTTATGCACGACTAGGACTTACCATCGTTGCGTCGTGAGTCCGGGATCGTGCCGCGGGCGAGGTCGGCTCCCTCTCCCCATTGGGGAGAGGGAGCACACCGAGTCTGCCGCGCTGTCAGCGACTCACTCCACCATTCTTGGTCTTCGCGTATCAACATCATGCAATTGCGCCGCCATCACGACCCGCGTTCCGCGACCGCGTCGGCGATCGCCACCGTGCGCCGCGCCATGTCGGCATGCAGCCGCTCGACCATGCGGCCGTCGAGCGCGATGACGCCCTTGCCGTGGTTCTCGGGCCGGTCGAACGCCGCGATGATGGCGCGCGCCTGCGCGATCTCGTCCGCGCTCGGGGTGAAGGTCGCATTGCACGGCGCGATCTGGTTCGGATGAATCAGCGTCTTGCCGTCGAAGCCGAGGTCGCGCGCCTGCTCGCATTCCCGCGCGAAGCCCTCGGCATTGGCGAGATCGTTGAACGGACCATCGAGGATGTCGAGGCCGTAGGCACGCGCCGCGATGATCGCGTTCACCAGCAGTGGCAGCACCGGCGCGCGTCCCGGCACGATCCGCCCGCGCATCTCCTTGGCGAGGTCATTGGTGCCGATGACGAAGCACGACAGCCGTGTCTCTCGATCTTTCGCTATGGCACCAATCTCGCGCACATTGAGCATCGCAACCGGCGTCTCGATCATCGCCCAGACCCTGATCTTGTGGTCGGTGCCGAGGTCCATCAGGCGGTCGGCGAGATTCTCCAGCGTCATCGGCTGCGACACCTTGGGCACCAGGATGACGTCCGGGCGGGCGTCGTGAACCATGTCGATGTCGGCCAGCCAATGCGCGGTGTCGAGGCCATTGATGCGGACCGCGACCTCGCGCGAGCCGAAGCCGCCGGCCTTGATCGCCGCCCGCACCTGCTCGCGCGCCGTGTCCTTGGCCTCCGGGGCGATCGAATCCTCGAGGTCGAGGATCACGGCATCGACCGGCAGCGTGCGGGCCTTTTCAATAGCACGGGCGTTGGTTCCAGGCATATAGAGAGCGCTGCGGCGCGGGCGGAGTGACATGGGGTTGCGTTCCGGTTGAGCTTCTAGTCTATCGGCCGCGTTCCGCGCATGCCAGTAATTGCGTGACGATCAAGGGTAAGGTGAGGAGATGAGTTTTCCGCCGAGGCTGCGTGAGGGATATCGATCGTTCCGCTCGGAGCGGCTGCCGATGGAACAGAGCCGCTACCGCGACCTCGCGGCGGGCGGCCAAGCGCCCGAGACCATGGTCGTCGGCTGCTGCGATTCCCGTGTGGCGCCGGAAGTCATTTTCGACGCCGGCCCGGGCGAGCTGTTCGTGGTCCGCAACGTCGCCAACCTGGTGCCGCCCTACTCGCCGGACACCCAGCTTCACGGTGTTTCGGCGGCGGTGGAGTATGGCGTCACGGTGCTCAACGTGCGCAACATCGTCGTGCTCGGCCACGCGCACTGCGGCGGCATCCAGGCGTTCGCCGACAAGGCGCCGCCCGGCGATTTCATCGGCCGCTGGATGTCGCTGGTGATGCCGGCGGCGCAGGCCATCGGCCCGCGCGACCAGGCGCCGGAAACCTATCTGACGCGGCTCGAGCAGGCGTCGGTGGTGAAATCGATCGAGAACCTGATGACGTTCCCCTACGTGCGCTCGGCCTGCGAGAGAGGCGAGCTTGTGCTGCACGGCGCGTATTTCAACGTGGCGTCGGGCGAGCTCGAGGTGTTCGATCGCGCGACGGGAAAATTCGCGGCGGTGGCAGGGAAATGACAGCAGCCACGAGCTGCGCTCTCGCAAAAAATCTTCTGGCGAAGAAGCCCCTCACCCAAATTTTGCCCGCAGGTACTTTCGTGGGCCCTCTCCCTAAAGGGCCCTCAAGGGGAGTGGGCACGAGATCGGAGTTCGGCGTTCGCTAGCGTAGCTAGACTAGGGTCAGAACTCATTAATTTTTTCGAGCTGACAATACGATCCTGATTCGTTTTTGGAAGGGGATCGCAGTCA
>JAIESR010000097.1 GCA_019745775.1 Xanthobacteraceae bacterium
CGCCGGCCGTGCCGCCGCGGCGCCGGCCTTGCGCTCGGCGGTCAACGCAACCAGCGCCGAGGTGACGCCCGCCACCGCGCGCACCGCTTTCTCGGCGCGCTCGCGCACCGGCTCCCAGGCCTTCACCGCCGCCGCATCGACGGCGATCGAGAAGAACACCTTGCCGTCGGTGACCACCACGTCGGACAAGGCATCGGTGTCGGTGAGCGGCGTCCCGTCCGGGGCCGGAACCTTGGCGAGGCTGTCGAGAATCTGCTGCTTGGTCGGCGCCATAGTTTGATCCTTGGCCGCCACCATACGGGCGTCACAAGCGGGGTCAACGCCCTGTTGACGTGCGTTGCACGCCGTCGCAATCACAATGCAGATAGGCTGCAAAGGGACCGATTGGCAGGAGGAAACGATGGCGAAGGTGGCGTTTATCGGACTGGGCGTGATGGGCTTCCCCATGGCCGGACATCTCAAGGCCAAGGGCGGCCACGAGCTCACGGTCTATAACCGCACCGCCGCCAAGGCCGATTCCTGGGTCGCCAAATTCGGCGGCAAGCGCGCGGCGACGCCCAAGGAGGCGGCGCAGGGCCAGGACTTCGTCATGGCCTGCGTCGGCAACGACCACGACCTGCGCGAGGTGACGCTGGGCGAGCACGGCGCCTTCGCCGGCATGTCCAAGGGCGCGGTGTTCGTCGACCATACCACCGCCTCCGCCGAGATCGCGCGCGAGCTTTTCGCCGAAGCCAAGAAGCGCGGCTTCGATGCCGTCGACGCGCCGGTGTCAGGCGGCCAGGCCGGTGCCGAGAACGGCGTGCTCACGGTGATGTGCGGCGGCGACGCGGCACCGTACAGCCGCGCCGAGCCGGTGATCGCGGCCTATGCGCGGATGTGCAAGCTGCTTGGTCCCGCGGGCTCGGGCCAGCTCACCAAGATGGTCAACCAGATCTGCATCGCCGGTCTCGTCCAGGGCCTGGCGGAGGGAATCCATTTCGCCAAGAAGGCCGGCCTCGACATCGAGGCGGTGATCCAGACGATCTCCAAGGGCGCCGCGCAGTCCTGGCAGATGGAGAACCGCTACAAGACCATGAACGAAGGCAAGTACGACTTCGGCTTCGCGGTCGACTGGATGCGCAAGGACCTGTCGATCTGTCTCGGCGAGGCGCGCAAGAATGGCGCCAACCTGCCGGTCACCGCGCTGGTCGATCAGTTCTACGCCGAGGTGCAGAAGATGGGCGGGCGGCGCTGGGACACGTCGAGCCTGCTGGCACGGTTGGAGCGGTAAGGGGCTTTGTAGCCCGGGTTGAGCGCTACGTTCCATCCGGGCTACGGCTCGTCGCTAGCGGCAATAAAGTCCGGGTGAACCCTCGAGCCTCACGCATCTGAACTTGGCGCGCGCAGCCCAGGGGTCCTTGGGCTTGGCGTGGGACGGCTGCGGCCCACGCGCGACGAGACCCATGCTGCCGGTGTTGGACACGTTCACATGCGGCTTGCTGCGGACGAATACCGCCTTGGCCGCGAAGGCGGCGCTGGTGGGCAGCACGACAAGGGTGAGGATCAAAGCGCCCGCGCTCACGGCGCGGCCTCGGTGCGACCAAGTCATTAAATTTCTCCATTCCTCGACAAGGCCATCCAGCCTTTGGTCGCGACGGGGAGTGGGCCGGTTCAGGCCAAATCAGAAGTCGAGAACGCCGCCATCCTCGGCGACCAACAGTCCCGCTGCCCTCGCCTCGTCGACCTTGGCCAGCATCGGCGCGCTCATGTGGGTGAGCATGATGCGCTTGGCGCACAGGCTCGGGATTTTGGGCTTGAGGATTTCCCAGCTCAGATGGCCTTTGAGCGTGCCGGCGTAACCGTAGCATTCGACAATGAAAAGATCGGCGCCGTCGGCGACGCCGACGAGCGCGTCGGTCCATTCGGTGTCGCCGGAATAGGCGAACAACCGCCGGCCGTCGGAGATGCGCACGGCAGTCGATGGCGCGCCCGACTGGTGCACGACCTCGGCCGTCGAGACCTGATGGCCGACGACATCGGCAGGCTTGCCCGGCTCGATCTCCACGATCTCGAACGGAAAGCGCCACCGGTTCGACAGCGCGCGCGGAAAGAAATTCTCGATCGCGCCCTCGATCCGCGCCCGCGCGCCCGGCGGGCCGGCGATGACGAGCGGCCGCTCGCGCCGCAACACCAGTTGCGCCTCGACCAGCATGAACGGCAGGGCGCCGAAATGATCGCCGTGCAGGTGCGAGAGGATGATGCCGTCGACGTTGCCGTGGTCGAGCCCGCGCGCCTTGAGCGCGACCGGCGTCGACGCGCCGCAGTCGACCAGCAGCGTCGCCTTCGCGGTCTTCAGCCAGAAGCAAGTGTTGAACCGGCCGCCGGAGCCGAAGGCATCGCCACAGCCTACGATGGTGAGATGCATGCTCAGGCACTCGCGCTCGGACGGGCCGACACCTCCGCGTGCCAGCGGCGCACGTTCTGACAGGCTTCGGGCACCGCAAGCTTGGCCGGCTTCATGAAATCGATCGCAATCATGCCGGTGATGTCGGCAACACTGTATTGGTCGCCGGCGGCGAACGGCCGGTTCGCAAGCTCGCGGTCGAAAATGCCGAGAAACTCTTCGATGCGCGGCTTGTTGGCCTCGGCCCATGCCGGCACCTGGGGGATTTCCGTCTTGGCCATGGCCGGGTGGCTGTTGCGGAAGACGTGGGAGATCGGAAACATGAGGTGCAGTTCGAGCCGCCTGTTCCACATCTCGGTCTGTGCCATTCCCAAGGCCCCTCGCCCGAACAGGGGCGGGTCGGGCTGGAGCGCCTCGAAATAGCGGCAGATGGCGATCGATTCCGTAATCACGGTGCCGTCGTCCAATACCAGCGCCGGCACCCGCTGCAGCGGATTGACGGCCGTGTAGGCTTCCGATTTCTGCCCCAGGGCCCCGAGATCGACCGGCTCCAGGGGCACTGAGATGCCTTTTTCGGCCAGAAATACCCGCACCCGGCGAGGGTTCGGTGCCCGGCCACCGTCATAGAGCTTCATCGGCATTTCCCTTCCTAAAGCACCCTGATCCCGAGCCGACTGACCGCCCGTTCCAGCTACGGCCGCAGGGGTCTAGCGGACGCGCGCCTCAATCGAAACCCCTTGTTAACCGCCGTCTTTAGCCGGGTCTTAAGCTTGCCCTTAAGGATTTTGCGAGAGTTTTGCATAGGTTGTGGGGACGCGTACCAGCAAGAAATCATGAGTTTGAGTACCGACCAGCGTGACGTTCCGGCGCCCCCGGAGGGATCGTCGGCCAAGCGGCGTCGCGCCGCGGCGCAGCACGTGCGCGAGGCGCGCGACCGGCTGACCTCTTCTACCGGCACCCGCACGGCCTTCGACTACGAGCTGTTGCGCCTGTTCGCGCAGAACCGGCTGTCGGCCTCGCTGGTGATCCTGCTCCTGGTCGGCGCGGTCGGATTCCTGTCGAGCCTCTGGGTCGGCGCCATCACTGCCGGTACCTGGACCAGCGCGGTCCTCGTCATCCACGCGATCATCATCACCAAGTGCCGGCAGTTCCTGGCCGGGCCTGCGAACGCGGTGAACAGCCGGGCGTGGCGCCTGCGCTTCATCATGCTCGACCTGTTTTTCGGCATGGCCTGGATGTTCATCCTGATCCATCCGGTCGGCGTCGAAGACGCCACCGGCACGTTCATGCTGTTCATCATGCTGCTGGTGGTGGCGCTCTCGTCGACGCTGTCGTCGAGCGTGCCGATGGCAATGATCGCCGCCACCACGCCGGTCACCGCCGCCGTAGCGATCGACTTCGTGATCCGCGGCTCGATCCAGGACTACATCCTGGCGATGCTGGCGGTGGCGGCGCAATGCTATTTCACGCTGCTGACGTTCCGCCTCTACACCACGCAGCTCGCCACGCTCGAAGCGCGCGCCGAGAAGGACGCGCTGATCGGCGAGCTCGAGACCGCCAAGTCGATCTCTGATGAAGCGCGCCGACGCGCCGAAGCGGCGAACGTCGCCAAGTCGCGGTTCCTCGCGCAGATGAGCCATGAGCTGCGCACACCGCTCAACGCCATCCTCGGCTTCTCCGAGGTGATGAAGACCGAAATCTTCGGCCCGCACAGCGTGCCGCAATACAAGGACTACTCCGGCGACATTCACAACTCCGGTGTCCACCTGCTCGGCCTGATCAATGAGATCCTCGATCTTTCCCGCATCGAGGCCGGGCGATACGAGCTCAACGAGGAAGCCGTATCGCTGGTCGGCGTGATCAGCGAGTGCTGCCACCTGTTGCAGATGCGCGCGCGCAACCGCGGCCTCACGCTGCACGAGGTGTTCGAGGCAGAGATGCCGAAGCTGTGGGCCGACGAGCGGGCGATCCGCCAGATCTGCCTCAACTTCCTCTCGAACGCGATCAAGTTCACGCCGCCGGGCGGCGAGATCTGGATCAAGGCCGGCTGGACCGCATCCGGCGGGCAATATCTCAGCGTCAAGGACACCGGCCCCGGCATCCCGGAGGAGGAAATCCCGATCGTCTTGGCGTCCTTCGGCCAAGGCTCGAACTCGATCAAGTCGGCCGAACAAGGCGCCGGCCTCGGCCTGCCAATCGCGAAAAGCCTGATCGACCTGCACGGCGGAACCTTCGCGCTGAAGTCGAAGCTGCGTATCGGCACCGAGGTGATCGTCACCTTTCCGCCCGAGCGGGTGATGGCGGCGCTGCCGCCGCTGGCGGAGCCGGCGCCGGCGACCCAACCGGAGCCTCTGCCGGAAGGCGCCCACTCGCCCCCGGCACGGCCATCGGCGATGCGCAAGCTGCCGTTCTTCCGCGTTTGAGCGCGATTATGGCCAGAATGATTGCGTTCCGGTCCGCGATGGCTATGTTCCCAATCCTATCGCGGCACCCAAGTCCATGACCGTCATCGCAACTCCCCCCGTGATCGAATCGCCGTGCGTGCGGATTTGCGCGATCGATCCCGCGTCGGAGCTATGCATGGGATGCGGCCGCACGCTCGATGAGATCACGCGCTGGTACGGCATGAGCAACGACGAGCGATCGCTGATCATGGCGGAGTTGCCCGCGCGTATAGAGACGCTGCGTCAGGCCTATCTGAACCGCAACAAGCAGACCTGAGGGACACGGCCGTGCGCAGTCTCATCGGGTTCGTGCTGGCGGTCGGGCTGATCGCGCTGGGCCTCATCTATCTCGAGCGGAACGGCTTTACGGCCGCAAACTTGAATGCGCTCGATACGTCGTCGCTGGGCGTCAAGATCGTCATCGTCGCTCTGCTCGCGCTGGTCGTGCTCGGCCTGTTTCGCGGGCGCTTCTCGGCGGCGATCAAGTTTGTCCTGATCTGGATCGCAATCGTGCTCGCGCTCGCGATCGGCTACACCTACCGGTTCGAGCTGCGCGACGTCGCCGACCGCGTGCTGGCGGAATTCCTGCCGGGCCATGCGGCCACCCGCGGCCGCACCGTCGAGGTGGCGCGCGGTCCGGGCGGCAACTTCGTGGTGGCGACGCAGGTCAACGGCGCGCGCGTGACGATGATCTTCGATACCGGCGCGAGCTCCGTCGTCCTCACCCACGAGGCGGCGAAAGCGGCGGGGCTGCCGCTCGAAGTGCTGTCCTATTCGGTGCCGGTCGAAACCGCCAACGGCCGGACCCGCGCCGCACCCGTGACGCTGCAGACCATCAGCGTCGGCGGCATTGTCGAGCGCGACGTGTCGGCGCTGATTGCGCAGCCCGGGCAGCTGCGTCAGAGCTTGCTCGGCATGACCTTCCTCAACCGGCTGCAAGGCTGGGAGGTCCGTGGCGACAGGCTGGCGATGCGCGCGTATCCTTAAGCCGCCGTCACCAGATCAAGCTGACGAGAAACCGCAGCGACGCCGTCAGCAGGAACAGCCCGAACGCGATCTCCAGCGTGCGCTTGGAGATCGCATGCGCGAGCTTCGCGCCGTACGGCGCGGCGAGACTCGAGACCGGCGCCATCAGCGCAAAGCCGATCAGCGAGACGAAGCCGATCGAGAGCGGCGGCAGCTGCGCCTGATGCGGCAGGCCGGCGAGCACATAGCCGACGGTGCCGGCGAGCGTGATCGGCACCACGATGCCGGCCGAGGTCGCGACCGCCTGGTGGATCGGCTTGCCGTAGAGCGTGAGCACCATGGTGCAGAGCGAACCGCCGCTCACGCCGGTGAGCGACGCCATCAATCCCACGGCCAGGCCGTAGAGCCGCGCGAACGGACTTTTGGGCAGGTCGTCGCCGAGTTGCCAGCGCTCCTGCGCGAACAGCAGCTTGCCGGCGATGATCGCGGCGATGACGACGAAGGCGATCTTGAACACCGGGCTCGGCGCCACAGTCGCGATCAGCGAGCCCATGGCGATGCCGACGACGACAGCGGGCGTCCATTGCCGAACCACATCGGTCAGCACTGCACCCGTCTTGCGATGCGTGAGATAGGAGCGGATGTTGGTCGGCGCCATGATCGCCAGCGACGTGCCGATGCAGAGCTGCATGTGCACCGCGTCCGGCACGTCCATGATGCGAAAGACTTCGTAGAGCACCGGCACCGCGATCACGCCACCGCCGACGCCGAACACGCCGGCGAGCAGGCCCGCGATCACGCCACCCGCGACGATGGCGCCGGCGATCAGTGCGAGCTCTCCAATCGGAACGCCAAACATCCGAATCTCCCCAGCCTTCCGAGCCTACCAGACGAGACTGAGGAGGAATCGGCTCGACGCGAGGAGCAGGAATGCGGCAAACGCAATCTCGAGCCGGCGCTTGGGCAGCGCATGTGCGAGGCGTGCGCCGAACGGCGCGGTCAGGCTCGACACCGGCGCCATCAGCGCAAAGCCGATCAGCGACACGAAGCCGATCGAGAGCGGCGGCATCAGCGCCTGCTGCGGCAGGCCGGCGAGCGCATAACCGACGACGCCGGCGATGGTGATCGGCACGCCGATCGCGGCGGCGGTCGCCACCACGTTGTGGATCCGGGTTCCGTAGAGCGTGAGGATCATCGCCGAGATCGAGCCTCCGGACACCCCGATCAGCGAAGCTCCTAGCCCGAGGATGAAGCCGTTGATCGCCATCGCGACACGGCCCGGCAGCCGGCTCGCGATCCGCCAGTCGTCACGGCCGATCAGCAGCTTCAACCCGATGGTGCCGGTGATGACGACGAAGGCGATCTTGAGCACCGCGCCCGGCGCGACGCCGGCGATCAGCGCGCCGACCGCGACGCCGACCACCGACGGGATCGTCCAGGCGCGCACCACCTCCATCAGCACCGCGCCGTGCGCGCGATGCACGAGAAAGGAGCGTACATTGGTGGGCACGATGATCGCCATCGACGTGCCGACGCAGAGCTGCATGCGTACCGATTCCGGCACTTCGAGCACGCGGAACACCTCATAGAGCACGGGCACGATGATCGCGCCGCCGCCGATGCCGAACAGACCGGCGAGGATGCCGGTGACGATGCCACCCGCGATGATCACCGCGGCCAGGAAGGCAAGCTCGCCGAGGGGTATTCCGCCGATCATCAGGCGGCGATATGCGCCAGATCGGCGCTGGCATCGACCACCTGCGCGAGCGCGTCGGCGAGCACGCCGATGCCGGCGCCCGGCTTCACCGCCTCGGTCGCGAGCACGCGGCGAAACGCGCGCGCCCCCGGCACGCCACGGAACAGGCCCAGCATGTGGCGGGTGATGCCGGCGAGCCGTGTCCGCTGCGCCAGCTCGCGCGCGATATACGGGACGTAGGCCTCGACCGCCGCCTTGGCCTGCGCGAACGGCGCCGTCTCGCCGAAGATCAGCGGATCGACCGCAAGCAACCGCCACGGCTCCTGATAGGCGGCGCGCCCGAGCATCACGCCGTCGACGCGATCGAGGAACGACGCCCCCTGCTCCACGCTCGCAATCCCGCCGTTGAGCACGACCGGAAGCGTGGGGTGCGCGGCTTTGAGCCGGAACACGCGATCGTAGTCGAGTGGCGGCACGTCGCGGTTCTCGCGCGGCGACAGCCCCTTCAGCCAGGCCTTGCGTGCATGGACGATCAGCGCGTCGACCTTGGCCGCTGCGACCGTCGTGGCGAAAGTCTCGAGCGATTGCTCGGGATCCTGATCGTCGATGCCGATGCGGCACTTCACCGTGACCGGGATCGTCACCGCGGCCTTCATCGCCGCGACGCAATCGCCGACCAGCGCCGGCTCCGCCATCAGGCAGGCGCCGAAGCGGCCCTCCTGCACGCGGTCGGACGGGCAACCGACATTGAGATTGATCTCGTCGTAACCGATATCGGCGCCGATGCGCGCGCATTCGGCCAGCGCACGCGGATCGCAGCCGCCAAGCTGCAGCGCGACCGGATGTTCGGCTTGGTCGTAGCCCAGGAGCCGCGCGCGGTCGCCATGGATGATGGCCGCGGTGGTGATCATCTCGGTGTAGATCAGCGCGCGCCGCGTCAGCAGCCGGTGGAAGAACCGGCAGTGGCGGTCGGTCCAGTCCATCATAGGTGCAATGCAGAACCTATGTCGTTGATTTGGCAGCACTTTTATTGTACCCTTAATTAGTTAGGTCGGGTCGTGTGCACTCGTTTCTACGCCATGATGCGACGATTTTCGCCAGGGTTCGACACCTCGGTGCACACGGAGCGCACACGTTATGGCGACGTTCACGAAGCTCCCATCTGGCTCCTGGCGTGTCCAAGTGAGGCGTAAAGGAAAGTATGTCAATGAGAGCTTCCTGCGCCGGAAAGACGCCGAGGAATGGGCGCTTGAGGTTGAACGCTGTATCGATCGCGGTGAGTCAGTTTTTGCAGGCCGCTCGCGGGACACGAAGACGTTTGGTGATCTCGTTCAACTCCACCGCAAGGATCTTCAAGAGGTTGGAAAGCGAATCGGTCGATCCAAAACTGCGAGCCTCGCCTTTCTTGAACGGCGCTTAGGACGCTTGAAATTGCCGGAGCTTGATCGCGAACGACTCATTCAATTTGGAAAGGAACGTGCACGCGAAGGTGCGGGACCGGTTACTTTGGGAATCGATCTCGGATATATCAAGACAATTCTGTCGCATGCCGCTGCTGTTCACGGCGTGATCGTCGCTGTAGAGCCCATCGATCTCGCTCGTGTGGCTCTTAGTCGGCTCGGTCTTGTTGGAAAGGGCGATGAACGTGATCGTCGTCCGACACAGGAAGAGCTGACCCGGCTTATCGCACATTTCGACGCGAACCCGCGTCAACAAATCCCGATGGGACGGATCATTCGATTTGCGGTAGCTACCGCGATGCGACAAGAAGAGATTTGTCGAATCGAGTGCACTGATTTTGACACCGACGAGAAAATGTTACTTGTGCGGGATAGGAAAGATCCACGCAAGAAAGATGGGAACGATCAGCGCATCCCGCTCCTGAATGTAACTGGGTATGACGCCTGTGCACTTATCGAAGAACAATACGCATTTATAGGTAGGCGCAAGGGACGTATCTTCCCTTACAATGGCAGATCGGTTGGGACGGCCTTTCGTCGACAATGCCAAGAACTAGGCATAAAGGATCTCCACTTCCATGACTTGCGTCACGAAGGCACGAGCCTCCTTTTTGAGGCCGGCTTCTCAATCGAGCAGGTTGCTCTCGTCACCGGTCATAAAGATTGGAAGATGCTTCGCCGGTATACGCATTTGAAACCGGAATCTCTTCATGACGTACGTCTAAGAGTAGCAAGCGCCGCATAGATTAATTTTGCAATGGCGTGACCAGTGTCATTACCTGGGAACGAGTGCCCGCCGGCTCTTGGAAGACAGACAAGTTGTGAGCCGGCCATAGGTTCAAATCGGGGGAGCGCAGCCAGCTTTACTTGCTGCTCCGCGCCTAAATGCGTGGATTGGTCTTGTTTTCCGAAGGTAGAGGCGGCAGTCATCGGTGAATTGCGGCTGGCATCCGCCAGACCAAGTTTGTCCAGGATGCTCCGCTACATGGTTGTGCCTGAGTGCGGCCGCATGGTGATTTGCTGCTGCCAGGAATCGAATCTGGGGCGGTTCTCGGGGCGGCGGCCTCCACTCGGCCGTAGAGTATCGAAACTAGGGTCAAAACTCATTAATTTTCCGAGCTGACAATACGATCCTGATTCGTTTTTGGAAGGGGATCGGAGTCA
>JAIESR010000031.1 GCA_019745775.1 Xanthobacteraceae bacterium
GCCGGCGAGCGATGCGCCGCCGGTCGCGAGCGCAGCGCCCCCGGCGAGCACGCCACCTGCGGCAAGACCGGTGCCGATCGCCGCGCCCGCGCCGAGTTGGGGACCGCCCGAGACGATGCCGTTGGCGATGCCGGGTCCGAAGATACCGAGCCCGAGCAAGGTGAGAGAGGCGAGCATGATGCCCATCGCGTCCTCGATCGTCGGCGTGACCGGAAAGCCTGTTTTGAACTCGTCGAACAGTGTCGAGCCGATGCCGATGATGACGGCGAGCACGAGCACCTTGATGCCCGACGACATGACGTTGCCGAGCACGCGCTCGGCAGCAAATGCGGTCTTGTTGAACAGGCCGAACGGGATCAGCACGAAGCCCGCGAGCGTCGTCAGCTTGAACTCGATCAGCGTGACGAAGAGCTGGATCGCTAGGATGAAGAACGAGAGCAGCACGATCACCCAGGCGAACAGCAGCACGGCGATCTGGATGAAGTTCTCGAAGAAGGAGACGTAGCCCATCAGGCCGGAGATCGAATCGAGGATCGGCTTGCCTGCGTCGAGCCCGACCTGGGCGACGCGGCCGGGGCGCAGGAAATCAGCAGTGGCGAGGCTGGTGCCGGACGCCTTCAGCCCCAGCCCGGCGAAGCTCTCGAATACGATACGGGCGAGGTTGCCCCAATTGTTGATGATAAAGGCGAAGGCGCCGACGAACAGCACCTTCTTGACGAGGCGCGCCGGTACGTTCTCGTCGGGCGCCCATGCCCAGAACAAGGCGGCGAGCGCGAGATCGATGACGATCAGCGTGGCCGCCAGCCACTTCACTTCGCCCTGCAGCAGGCCGAACCCGCTGTCGATGTAGCGGGTGAAGACCTCGAGGAAGCGATCGACGACGCCGGTGCCGCCCATGATCAGCGCCCCTCGGTCGGCATGGGCATGACGGCCGGATTGGGCGCGGCGGGGCGGCGATCGGGCGCGAGGAACCGGCGACGGTTCTCCGCCCATGCGGCGAGACACGCAGGGTCGTGCGCGCCGGCTTCGCCGAGACCCTGACACCGCGCGAACTCCGCCTGTAGGGGGTCGGCCGCGCCGATGCTGTCCGGGACCAGGCGCTCGGCCGACGACGGCCGATCGGTCGTCGCCATCCAGGCGGCGGCGCCCGCGAGGATGACGCCGATCACGATCAGCGCGATCAGCTTCTTAGAGGTCGAGCTGTCCATCCTGCGAAGTCCAAGCAATCGCCGCACCGTCGCCTCCGTCAGTTGTGGAACATTGTCACAGTCGTCGGCCGGTAGCCGGTCCCCGGCGTGAGGAAGCGGCGGAGCTGCTCGCGCGCTTGATCCTGTGCCGCGGCGCGCTGTGCGGCCTCGAGGTTCTGCGCCCGGCCCTGCGCGGCGACTGCGGCGGTCAGATCGGCGAGCTGCTGCGCTTGAAGCGCGAGCAGTTGATTGCCGGCCTGCGTCGCCTGCAACGCGCCGGTCGCGCCTTGGCTCGACGACACCAGCGCCGACATCTGGGTGCGGTTGGTGTCGAGATTGCCGACGACGGTCGCCTGCAGGCGCATCGCGTCCTGAAGCGACTGGACTGATTGCTGCCAGCGCGTCTGGGCGCCCGACACCAATTGCTGGTCGGTCATTGAGGCGGTAGCTGGCGCGTAGGTGGTGCGGAACGCCTGGTCGATGTTCTGGACGTTGTAAGCGATGCCCTGCGCCTGTTGCAGGAGCGCCTGCGTTCGCGCGATCGACTGCTGCAGCTGCTGGAGCGAGGAGAAAGGCAAGCTCGTCAGGTTGCGCGCCTGATTGATCAGCGACTGCGCCTGGTTCTGCAGTGAGGTGATCTGGTTGTTGATCTGCTGCAGTGAGCGCGCTGCCGTCAGGACGTTCTGGGCATAGTTCGATGGGTCGAACACAGTGAACTGGGCATGGGCGGGCACGACCGCGGTCATCAGCGTGACGGTGGCGACGCCGGCGACGAGGATCGAACGCAAGGTCTTCATGGGACGGTCTCCAGATCGAGGGTGGGAATGAGGTCGATCGCCCAGCCAGCGCCGCGCGCGGTGAGCCAGGCGCGGGCGAAGCCGTCGCGGCCGTGCTCGGCCAGCAGTTCGGCGATCAGGGTCTGGTCGGTCTTGGCCGATGCGGCGGTGAAGGCGAGCGCGACCTCGCCCAGGCCCAGCTCGAACAGGCGGTTCCCGCGCCGCGACTTGCAGTAATAGTCGCGCTTGGGCGTTGCCCGGCTGAGAATCTCGATCTGACGGTCGTTCAGCCCGAACCGGCGATAGATCGCGGCGATCTGCGGTTCGAGCGCGCGCTCGTTGGCGAGCAGGATGCGGGTGGGGCAGCTCTCGATGATTGCCGGCGCGATGGTCGATCCATCGATATCGGCGAGGCTCTGCGTCGCGAAGATCACGCTAGCATTCTTTTTGCGAAGCGTCTTCAGCCATTCGCGGAGCTGTGCCGCGAACCCCGGATCGTCGAGCGCGAGCCAGCCCTCGTCGACGATGAGCAGGGTCGGGCGACCGTCGAGGCGGCCCTCGATGCGGTGGAACAGGTAGGCGAGCACGGCCGCCGCAGCCGACGTTCCGATCAACCCTTCCGTCTCGAACGCCTGGACTGGGGCGTGGCCGATGCGTTCGATCTCGGCGTCGAGTAGGCGGCCCCAGGGGCCTTCGACGCAATAGGGCTGGAGCGCGCGCTTCAGCGGCTGCGCCTGGAGCAGCACCGAGAGGCCGGTAAGCGTCCGTTCGGACGGCGGCGCCGACGCGAGCGACGTCAACGCCGACCACAGGTGATCCTTCACCTCTGGCGTCACCTCGACCCGTTCCCGGCCAAGAATGGAGGCGACCCATTCGGCCGCCCAGGCGCGCTCGGCGGGATCGTCGATCCGCGCGAGCGGCTGGAGCGCGACGGGTTCGGCGACGTCGTCGCCGAGCGATCCGCCGAGATCGTGCCAGTCGCCGCCCATGGCGAGCGCGGCCGCACGGATCGATCCGCCGAAGTCGAACGCGAACACCTGAGAGCCCGCGTAGCGGCGGAACTGCAGCGCCATGAGCGCGAGCAGCACCGACTTGCCCGAACCGGTTGGACCGACCACCAGGGTATGGCCGACGTCGCCAACGTGGAGCGACAGCCGAAACGGCGTCGAGCCTTCGGTGCGCCCGAAGAACAAGGGCGGCGCGTCCAGATGCGCGTCGGTTTGGGGACCCGCCCAAACGGCCGAGAACGGCATCATGTGCGCGAGGTTGAGCGTCGAGATCGGCGGCTGGCGGACGTTGGCGTAGACGTGGCCGGGAAGGCTCCCCATCCACGCCTCCACGGCGTTGATGGTCTCGCGCATGACGGTGAAGTCGCGGCCCTGAACGGTCTTCTCGACCAAGCGCAGCCGCTCGTCGGCGACGCGCGGATCGGCGTCCCAGACGGTGACGGTCGCGGTGACATAGGCCGCGCCGACCAGATCGGTGCCGAGTTCCTGCAAGGCCAGGTCGGCGTCGAGCGCCTTGTTGGCGGCGTCGGAGTCCATCAAGGCCGAGGCCTCGTTGGTCATCACCTCCTTCAGGATCGCGGCGATCGACTTGCGCTTCGAAAACCACTGCCGCCGAATGCGGCCGAGCACCTTGGTGGCGTCGGTCTTGTCGAGGCAGATCGCGCGCGTGACCCAGCGATAGGGGAAGGCGAGCCGGTTCAGATCGTCGAGCAGGCCCGGCCAGGTCTGGCTCGGGAAGCCCATGACGGTGAGAGTGCGGAGATGCGCGTCGCCGAGACGTGGCTCGAGTCCGCCGCTCAGCACCTCGTCGGCGACGATCGCGTCGAGGTGCATCGGGGTCTCGGGGACTCGGACCCCGTGGCGGCGCGTCGAGACGGTCGAATGGAGGTAGGTCAACGTCTCGGCGTCGTCGAGCCAGGCAGTCTCGGGCATGAAGCCTTCGACCATCGCCAGCACGCGTTCGGCGCGGTCGACGAAACCGGCGAGCGCCTCCTGGCCGGAGGCGGTGCGATCGCTGCGGCCCTCGTAGAGCCAGGATTCAGCGCGCGCAGCGTCTTCGGCCGGCGGAAGCCAGACGAGGGTTAGATAATAGCTGGACTCGTAATGCGCGCCGGCCTCGTCGAACTGTGCGCGCCGCTCCGCATCGACCAGCGCCGAGGCCATGTCGGGAAACCGACTGACGGGATAGCCGCCGGCGGGATGGCGCTGCGCCTCGACGAAGATCGCCCAGCCGGAGCCCAGACGCCGCAGCGCATTGTTCAGCCGGGCCGTGGTCGCCACCAGCTCGGCGGGCGTCGCGGAGTCGAGATCGGGCCCGCGGAACCGGGCGGTGCGCTGGAAACTGCCGTCCTTGTTGAGGACGACGCCGGGCGCCACCAAAGCCGCCCAGGGCAGGAAATCCGAGAGCAGCTGCGGCTTGGCGCGATATTCGGTGAGGTTCAGCATCGCGAGCTCACCCCAAGTGCGCCGGGTAGCGCAGGTGGCGGCGCCCGGTTTCGACGAAGGCGGGATCGCGCCGCGCCGCCCAGACCGCCGCCATGTGGCCGATCAGCCAGAGCGCCGCGCCGACGAGCCACAGTCGCAGCCCGAGACCGAGCGCGGCGGCGAGCGTGCCGTTGAGGATCGCGACCGAGCGCGGCGCGCCGCCGAGCAGGATCGGCTCGGTGAGCGACCGGCGGACCGGCGCGTAGAAGCCGGCGATCGATTCTTCCGGGCTCATCAGATCAGCGCCCCGCCCGAGAAGGAGAAGAAGCTCAGGAAGAAGGAGCTGGCGGCGAACGCGATCGACAGGCCGAACACGATCTGTACGAGGCGACGGAAGCCGCCCGAGGTGTCGCCGAACGCGAGCGTCAGGCCGGTCATGATGATGACCATGACGGCGATGATCTTGGCGACCGGGCCCTGGATCGAGTCGAGGATCGATTGCAGCGGGGCTTCCCACGGCATGGACGAGCCGGCGGCATAGGCCGGTGCGGTCAGCACCATCAGGGCGGTGAACGTGACGGCGCCGGTCAGCCGGCGGCGGAGCGAGGTCATGCGGGGTCTCCTTCTGGGGGCAGGGTTGCAGGGGTCAGGCGGTAGTCGCCGTCGGGGCCGAGCCCCTCGACGGCTGCGAGCTCGGACAGACGGCGCGCGGCGCCCCGGCCCGACAGCACGGCGACGACGTCGATCGTCTCGGCGATGAGCGCGCGTGGGACGGTGATCACCGCTTCCTGAACGAGCTGTTCGAGGCGGCGGAGTGCGCCGAGCGCCGAGCCGGCATGGAGCGTGCCGACGCCGCCGGGGTGGCCGGTGCCCCACGCCTTGATGAGATCGAGTGCTTCGCCACCCCGGACCTCGCCGATCGGGATGCGGTCGGGCCGCAGGCGCAGCGCGGAGCGCACGAGATCGGTGAGGCTGGCGGCGCCGTCCTTGGTGCGCAGCGCAACGAGGTTCGGCGCGGCGCATTGCAGTTCGCGCGTGTCCTCGATCAGCACCACGCGGTCGCCGGTGAGCGCGACCTCGGCCAGCAGGGCGTTGACCAGCGTGGTCTTGCCGGTCGAGGTGCCGCCGGCGACCAGGATGTTACGGCGCTCGTGAACGGTGGCGCGCAGGATCACGGCCTGTGGTTCGGTCATGATCCCAGCCGCGACATAGTCGGCCAGCGAGAAGACGGCGACTGCCGGTTTGCGGATCGCGAAGCTCGGCGCCGTCACGACAGGCGGCAACAGACCCTCGAACCGTTCACCCGTCTCGGGCAACTCCGCCGAGACGCGGGGGGCATCGGCGTGAACTTCGGCGCCGACATGGTGCGCGACGAGGCGAACGATCCGCTCCCCGTCCGCCGCGCTCAATCTGGCGCCGGTGTCCTCCAGTCCGCCCGTCAGCCGGTCGATCCAGAGCCGACCGTCGGGGTTGAGCATCACCTCGACCACGCCGGCGTCGTCGAGAAACCCAGCAATCGCCGGACCCAGGGCGGTGCGCAGCATCCGCGCGCCGCGGGCGTAGCTCTCAGACCTGAAACCGAGCGTGGCCACGGATATCGATCCCCTGTGCGTCGCCGTCTCGCGCGGGCGACAGTTCATCGGGGTCGATCAAGAAGCCGCGGGATCGATAAAGTTCAACAAGGGGTTGAATGGCGTAGGGCGGTGGCGTGCAATGACGTGCGGGCGGCGGCGAGGACCCATTCGCGCCCGGTCGACCCGGCTTCCGTACTTCCCGCAACCAGCCGCTCATTCATCTTGAGAGCCCAGGCAAGGTACCATCACACGACGGCGCGATGCTCTTGCCGCGCGGCCTGCCAAACCTCGCGCGCCGCATCGGCGTTCATCAGGGCGATGCCAAGGCCCACAATCAGGTCGGGCCAGGCAGAGTGCCAAAGAGCAGCGGTCATCAGCCCTGCCGCGATGATTGCGACATTTGCTAAGGCATCGTTGCGGGCCGAGAGGAACGCCGCGCGCGTCAGGCTACCGCCGTGATGCCGGTGGCGGGCGAGTGTGAACGCACATGCTAGGTTGACCGCGAGCGCGCCCAGACCCGTGATCACTAACGGCAGCGGATCGGGCGCGACCGGTATGTTGAACTTCGCCCAGGCTGTCCACAGTGTCGCGATGCCCGGCACGAGCAGGATCAGCGCGAGAGCCATCCCAAGCCGCGCGCGGCTGCGCGTCGACCAGCGCAGCGCGGCGAGGATCAACAGGTTGACCGCAGCATCTTCGAGGAAATCGACGCTATCGGCAAACAGTGACACCGATCCGACCGTGCGCGCTACAGCGAACTCAAGCGCAAAATAGCCCAGGTTGAGCAGCGCGACGATGCGAACGACTCGGCGCAGATGCGCGTCTTCTTGGATAACCTGATCAGGCATAAGCGGGTTCTTCCCAATCCCGCCCCGCCGCCCCGGGCAGGACGCCGTTGTGTAAGTAGGGTGATAGCGCCAATGCTCCGGGCCGTTCTGGCGCTTCGATCACCAATATTTCGAAATCGCCCGAAACTCGTCGACTGCGTGCTTCGTCCCTTCGCCTTCTTCAGCGTGGACGAGGCAATGATCGATATGGTCGTTGATCAGCGCGCGCTTGGCGCTGGCTATGGCGTTTTCGACCGCTTGGAGCTGCTGCGCAATGTCGACGCAGGGGCGTTGCTCCTCGATCATCCCGACGATGCTCTTGAGGTGGCCGGTTGCGCGGTTCAGCCGCTTGATAATCGCTGGGTGGCTGGAATGATCGGTGTGGGCCATGGCACCCCTTCTAGAGCATGGATGAAGAGTTTGTCGAGTAACCCCCTAGGGGGATGGACACTATCCCCATGGGGGGATATGGGGGTCGCGATCTTTTCAGCCATGCGGGCCTGTCTGCTCGGATGCGCTTCTATCATCAGGACCCATGATGACTTCTTTTGCCGACCTCATTCAACAGGGTAGCACGAACCTGTGGCTTTTCATCCCAAGCGCTCTGCTTCTGGGCGCTTTGCATGGCCTTGAGCCTGGCCATTCGAAGACGATGATGGCCGCGTTCATCATCGCGATACGCGGAACTGTCGGCCAAGCTGTGCTGCTCGGTCTGTGCGCAGCATTGTCGCACACCGCGATCGTGTGGGGGATCGCGCTCGGTGGGCAGTATCTCGGTCGCGGTATCAACACCGAGACGACCGAGCCTTACCTGTTACTCGGCTCTGCGGTCATCGTGCTGGGCATCGGCGTCTGGATGGTCTGGCGCACGCGCGCCGATCAGAAGGCAGAGGCCGAGCACGACCAACATGATCACAGTGAGGATGAGGTCCGCCACATTGACACCGGGCACGGCATGATGCGCCTAGAAATTTTCGAGGATGGCGTCCCGCCGCGCTGGCGGGCAAGCTTCAACAAAGGTATCTGGAAAGCCGATGAGGTGACCCTTACGACCGACCGCGGCGAGGGGCGCTCGCAAAGCTTCCGGTTCGTCGATCGAGGCGATTTCCTCGAAAGCGTCGAAGAAATCCCCGAACCGCACGCGTTTGCGGCGCGGGTGTCGCTCGGACATGGCGGCCACAGCCACGACTACGACCTCACGTTCGCCGAACACGATCACGGGCACGATCATGCCGCGCCGACGGACGGCCTAAAGGTCACGGGCGACGACGCCTATATGGATGCGCACGAGCGCGCCCATGCTGCCGATATCAGCCGCCGGTTTGCCGATCGGAAGGTGACGACCGGCCAGATCGCACTCTTTGGTCTCACAGGAGGGCTCATTCCATGCCCTGCCGCCGTCACCGTGCTTCTGCTCTGCCTCCAGCTCAAGCGTCTTGCGCTCGGTGTGGTGCTGGTCAGCGCATTCAGCGTCGGCTTGGCGGTGACAATGGTCAGTGCCGGGGTGATCGCTGCGCTGAGCGTCAACCACATCCAGAAGCATTGGTCGGGCTTTGGTGATTTCGCGCGCAAAGCACCCTACGCATCGGCCGGCCTCATGATCGTGATCGCGAGCTACATGGCCTATTCGGGCTTGAGCGGCCTCAGCCGCATCGGTGTGATTTGATGCGCTCACCCTGTGTGGAACTCTGCGGTTTCGATGCCCGCACCGGTTGGTGCCAGGGCTGCGGCCGCACGCGCGAGGAAGTCCGGCGCTGGCGCAATCTGCGGCCCGGCGATGCAAGGCGCGTTGCAAGAGACCTGCCACCTCGCTTGGCGAAGCTCGGTGCTCGCACTGTACAAAAGGGTGACCGCTGACCTCGCCGTCAAAGCCCCTGTCTACAGCCGCTTTTGGTTTGCCCTGACGCCTTGGTGTGTGCCCGCTGTTTTGCTTGACGCAATGGCGGTCACCCGCGGTGCGATCTGTCCTTCTCAAAAGCGGACGTCCGTTAATTCACTTTGATCCGACCTATCAGCGGATTTGAGCGATCAGAGTAAATGGCGAACATAGGGACTTACCCGCGATTCCCAGCGGCGGCGGCGAGCGGCAGCTTTCAGCGGGAGCGGACGCTCAGGCGTTTCCCGGGCCTGATGCCGATAGAGCAATTTGGGCCGATTCCGAAAGGGCCGGATTAGGGCGACGTCAGCCCGATTGCAGCCTTTCGATCTCGGTGCGCCGACGCTTTATCGCCGAGGTCATGCTCCATCGACGACCACGCTGCGCGCTTTTGCCCAATTCGTATCCCGTCAGATTCATGATAACAGAAGTGATCGCCGTCGCCGGGTGTCCGGGCTGCACTCGACAACAGAGAGACAGGCTATGGCACCGCTGCCATCTGGAGATTTGGGATGAACGATATCTACTCTGAAGGTCGATTTCAGCATCGGGTCGAAATGGCCGGGGCTAAGAATGCAGTCCGCCGTAATGGATAACGCAAAAACGCCGACGCGGATCGACCAACAGCGACAAGCCGCCTTGTCGCGGTGGGATAACGAAGGTGGGGCGCAGCCCGAGCAACTCAACACGCCCGATCTTTCCAATACGGATTTGGTGCAACTCCGTGTGCGCGTAATCGCGCTGGAAAATTTGGTGATCGCACTACTCGCGAATGGACCGGTTGGCACCCATAGCGTGGTTCGCGAGATGGCGACCTACATTTCTCCGAGGCCAGGTTTCACGCAGCACCCTCTCACACTTCAGGCGGCTACCCAAATGATGCAGCTTGTCGACCGTGCCCTTCATTTCCAGGAGATTCCGCCCTGTTGATCCCACTCTCTTTACCTTGCACAAAGGGAAACTTTCTCGCCTATGCGCCAGCGATCGCGACGAATGACTTCATTCTAACCGGACCCTTTATGGGCCATGATGCTCACGCCGCTTCCCGCGACCCCATACCCTATGGCACTACAAGATAGCAGGTCCGGCGCTCAATTGGGTGTCCGCTTTGCCTCCAACCGGGCGATCAAGATCTTCATCTCCGCGATTTCGCGGACCTGCGCGTCGATGATGCCGTCGGCCAATTTGCGCACCTCGGGATCCTTGATGTGCGCCCGCTTGCTGGTCATGATCGCGATTGAGTGATGCGGTATCATTGCCTTCATGTAAGATACGTCGTCGACTGTCGCTTGGCTGCGAACCAGCCATAGCGCGCCTGCGAAAACGACCACGCAGCTTGCGATGATCGCCAGATTGGTGCGCCGGTTGGGATACATCGACCACATGAAACCGAGCATGATGATCGCCATCACCGCGCCCATGTAGATCGCCATCCAGGTCCGCGTCTGGCTGTAGAAGACATGGTCCAACGAATAGGTGTTGAGATACATCAAACCGAACATCACTACGGTCGACGTCGCGATCATCGCTGCGAACCGGCCGTAACCCATCTTCATCTTTTCATCGCTAGCTTGCATGTCGCTTCTCCTTTGGCGTCCGCCCGTCGCGCGTCAGAACCAGAAATGCACGCCAGCCACGAAGCTAGTCGAGGTCGCATCCTTGCCGTCCGCACGGGCGAACTCAGCGGTTCGCCCGGTTTTCGCGTCGTAGGAAACACCGATATACGGCGCGAACTCGCGTACGAACTCGTAGCGGAGCCGCAAGCCCAGTTCGGCGTTGGTCAGACCGGCGCCCAACCTGTT
>JAIESR010000126.1 GCA_019745775.1 Xanthobacteraceae bacterium
CCAATGCCGGCCCGGGGAACCAGGTGTATGCCGGCTTCGCCTATGCGGTCACGACCGAGGACGACATCCGGCGCGCGGTGCAGGAGCAGGCGGCGCGCAAGGTCGACGCCATCAAGATCTGGGTCGACGACCGCGGCGGCCGCGCGCCCAAGCTGCCGATCGCGCTGTCGCGCGCGGCGATCGAGGAGAGCCACAAGCACGGGCTCAGGGTCTCGGCGCACATCTTCTATCACGACGACGCGATGGAGCTCGCCGCCGCCGGCATCGACAGCTTCGCGCATCTGGTGCGCGACCGCGAAATGAGCGACGACCTGGTCGCGCTGGTGAAGAAGAACAATGTCTTCGTCATGCCGAACATCTCGTCGCCCGAACGCAACACGCACACGTCGCCGCCGCCGTGGCTCGACGAGCCGCATCTGGCAGGGCTGCTGCGCGACACCGTGTCGGCGGACGTGATCGAGCGCATGCGCGGCGTCTTCGCCAAACGCGATCCCGCAGCAGCCGAGGGCGCGCGCAAGACCTACGGCAATCTCCAGCGCAGCGTCGCGAAGCTTGGCGCCGCTGGCGCCAACATCATCCTCGGCTCCGACACCGGGCTCGAGGATCACTTTTTCGGCTATGCCGAGCAGAAGGAGCTCGCGCTGATGGTCGCCGCCGGCATGACGCCGATGCAGGTGATCGTGGCGGCGACGGGCCGCGGCGCGGAGTATCTGCGGCTCGCGAGCCTCGGCACGCTCGCGGCCGGCAAGCGCGCCGACTTCCTGGTGCTCGACGGCAATCCGCTCGACGACATCCGCAACACGCGGCGGATCGCGAAGATGTACATCGCCGGCGCGGAGGTCGATCGCGCGGCGCTGAGGGCCGGGCTGATGCGGGGGCGATGAGCGGACCGAGCCGCTTGCTCCGTCACCCTCCCCTGGAGGGGGAGGGTCGGCGCGCATCGCGCGCCGGGGTGGGGTGATCGTGCGTGACACGCGTACGCTCGTGCTTGAACGCGACTGCTTCAGAATCGAGCGAGCCGTAGAGGGCAGTGTGGATCGCCTCCAACACACCTTTGGTATTTCTCGTCACGTCGTTGTTCCAGAAGCGCAGGACGCGGTAACCCTCTCGCTCGAGCCACTGCGTGCGCTTCGCGTCCTTTCGCATTTCCGCATCGCGTCCATGCTGTGATCCGTCTATCTCTAGGATCAACCGCGCCGCCATGCAGGCGAAGTCAGCGACATAGGGCCCAATCGGCACCTGACGGCGAAAGTGAGTGCCGAGCAACGGCGCACGTCGCAAGTAGCGCCACAACCGCTCTTCAGCACCGGTTGCGTTTGCGCGCAGGCGCCGCGCAGTGTCGCGCTGAAAGCTCGCGATTGTCCGACGCTGTTTCATCGCGCTCTCACCCCACCCCGCCGCCTTCGGCGGCGACCCTCCCCCTCCAGGGGAGGGTGGCACCGAGTTTGCGGCTCTTGTCAGGCACACCTTAGCAGAATATCGCCGATCAACCTTCTTTCCGCATCCGGATCGCGTTGGTCACCATCTGGGTGATCTTCGGCACTTCGTCGTCGCGGAACGGGATCGGCCGGCACATGTCCATCACGATCACGCCGAGCCGTCCCATGCGGTAGGACGCGTAGAAGGCATCGGCCGCGGTGGTGGCGACGCGTTCCGCCATGGCGCCGCCGAGCTGCTGCGCGATCGAGCTTGACGCGATGTCGATGACGCCGAGCTTGCCGGCCTCGACCACCAGCCGCCGCAGCAGGTGGATCGTCGCCGCCGTGGTCGGGCGGTGGCCGTAGGTGGCGGCGATCCGGCGCACCATGCGCACGCCGACCGCCAGGAAGAACAGCGCATCGCTGAGCGCCGTCGGGCTGATCGCGGTGATGCCGAAGGCGCGCACCACGGCGGCACGGACGTGCTCCTCGGCGCGCGCGTCGAGCGGCTTCATCACCGTGTTGGAGAGGATCTCGACCTGCTGCGCCACGTTGTGATGCGGCTGGATCTGGCGCTGGAAGGTGTCGATTGCGGCCTGGGTCGCGCGCTCGCGCGGGATCACCGCGAGGATGTCGGCGACGGTCCTGCGCGCCGCCGCAGGCGTGACGATGTCCTGTTCGAGCTGCGCGCGGATTTCCTCGACATTGCGCAGCCGCCACAGGCTCGTGACCTCGCGCGCGATGATGGTGCCGGCGCCGGCGACGAGCGCCGTCACCGCGGTGGCGGCGAGCGTGCCGAGCAGGGTCGAGCGCTCGAACGCGGCGGCGATCCACCAATAGGCGTCGACCGCGAACCAGCCGGCGACGCCGACGCCGAGCGCGGCGAAGGCAAACGAGCGCACGCGGCTCTTTTGAGGCGCCGGCACCGGCAGCGATCTCGGCGGCGGCTGTACCGCGACGATGCGGTCGGTGCGCTCCGAGGCGAACACCAGCGGCATGCCCGCCGCCGGCGCGGTCGAAGACGGCGCCGGCTCGCGTTCGAACACCTGCGGCTTGAGGGTGTCAGCGCTCATCGCAACCGGTCTCCCACCAGGAATTCCAGGGCGCGGTCGAGGTTGATGTGCGGCACGCCGTCGACCGGCGACGGATTGATCTCGGGCGGCTCGAACACCGGCACGTTGAGGAACGGCGCGTTCCACGCATCGGGCCGCGGCGGCCGGATTGGCACGGTACCGACGAAGAAATTCGAATGCCTGCCGCCGCCGACCGGCCGGCCGTAGACCACCTGCACGCGTTGGCCGCCGATCTCCTGGGTGTCCTCGACCGTCGAGATGACGGAGGCCACCGGCATGACGTCGAAGCGGGCGCTCGCGCTCTTCGCCTCGTTGGCCGGGATCGCCGCCATGTTGCGCAGCAATTCGGCAAGATGATCCCGAGAAATATCCGGCACGTGATCGGCCTTGGTGGCGGCGAACAGCACCTTGTCGATGTGCTGGCCGCGGATCAGCTTCGAGATGAGGTAGCCGGAGCCGTAGCGGAAGCTTTGCAGGATCGACTTGATCGCGAGCCTTTGATCCTCGAACGCATCGCGGCCGGCGAGCAGCGCGCGCAAGACGTCGACAAGCACGATCTGCCGCGAGAACCAGCGGAAGTGATCCTCGTAGAAGCGCCCGACCACCTCGCGCTTGTAGACGTCGTAGCGCTCCTGCATCAGCGCACCGAACGTGTTCGGCGCGAGGTTCGCATTGTCCGGCACGTCGAGCGGCGCGAACCACAGGAACGGCGCATCGGCGAGACTGCCCGGGCACAGGAAGCGTCCGGGCTGGAGGAGACTCAGCCCATGGGCATCGCGCGCGCGGAGGAGGAAGGCGCGGTAGAGATCGTGCGCCTGCTTGGCCGTCTCCTCGCGGGCGACCTCGTCGTGGCGGTGCTGGCCGATGAAGCCCAAGAATTCGGCCGCCGCCTCGGCGCGCACGCCGCGCCGGTCGAGCCTGAGCGTCGCGCGCGACCATTCGGCGTAAGTTTGCCCGAGCAGCGGCAGGTCTAGCAGCCACTCGCCGGGATAGTCGACGATGCGCAGCGTGATCGACGCCGGATTGCCGCTGATCTCGCTGAGCAGCTTGCCCGGCGCGTTCGACGGGGCGAAGCGGATATCGATGCCGATCTCGCGCAGGTCGTCGGTGCCGGCGGGCCATTGCGGCGCGCCCGCCGCCATCGCTTCGATGTTCTCCTGGTAGCGGAACGGCGGCAGCCGGCCGGCGCCGGGGCTTTCCAGCCGCGCGCCCAGCAGCCGCCCGTTGGCGACGACGCCGAGCAGCGGCATGCGGTTGGGATTGTGGGCGGCGCTGAGCAGATTGTGGATCAGGCTGGTGATGAACACGGTCTTGCCGGAGCGGCTGAGCCCCGTCACCGCCAGGTTGACGGTCGAGCCCTCCGCCATGTCGGCGATGTTGACGGCATCCGACAGCCACGCCTGGGCCTTGGCGAGATACGGCGCATACCAGGGGGCGATGGTCATCGGGTACGGTCTCGCAAGGGTTGCTGCCGCGCCAATATTGGGGCCCAAGCAGCAAATCTCAATCCGTCATCCTGAGGTGCCCGAGCGCAGCGAAGGGCCTCGAAGGATGCACGGCCGAGGTGTCGCAGCAGCCGGGCCGTCGTCCTTCGAGGCCCGCCTTCGGCGGGCGCCTCAGGATGACGGAGATAGAGGGCGCCAATCGGATGGTTCCAATCATTCATCTAAAATCATGCGATTTATGCAGAATCTTCGTGGCATTCCAAAAAAATCTGGCATTATGGCAATCCGTATCCGGGTGCTGCCATGTTGGATCGCGTCGATTTCGAGCCGCTGTTCTTCGCGCCTTTCGTCTCCTCGGTGATGACCGTCGAGAAAGACTGGATCGACTACAACGGCCATCTCAACATGGCCTACTACAACGTGCTGTTCGACCGCGCCGTCGACGAGGCGTTCGAGCTGATCGGCTGCGGCATCGACTATGTGAAGAGCCGCAAGCACTCCTGCTTCACCGCCGAGGTCCATGTGCGCTACCTGCGCGAGCTGCACGCCGGCGACCCGGTCCGCGTCACCTTCCAGCTCATCGAGTTCGACGCCAAGCGCATGCACTACTTCGAGCAGCTCTTCCACGCGCAGGAGGGCTGGGTCTCGGCCACCTCCGAGAACATGTCGCTGCATGTCGACATGGCCGCGGGCAAGACCGCGCCGTTCCCGCCCGAGGTCGCGCACTGCCTGGCGAAGATGAAGCAGGCGCACGCGAAATTGCCTGTTCCCGAGGCGGTGGGCCGCAAAATCGCCATGCCGGCAAAGGGTTGACCCCTCGCCTTCGAGGGTTACGAATCCCATCTAAGAAGCGTGAGATTCGCTTCCGGGCGCGCGCGGACGCGCGCCCTCTCAACTTGGACAAGTGATGGCTGAGCCGGACGATTTCCCGCGCGATGACAGGACGTTGCCGCCTTATCCTCAACCGGGCGGGATCGCCGCGCGCGCGATGGCGCAGCGCGCGCAGCCCGATTACCTCAACGATCTCAACCCCGAGCAGCGCGAAGCGGTGGTGACGCTCGATGGTCCGGTGCTGGTGCTCGCCGGCGCCGGCACCGGCAAGACGCGCGTGCTGACGACCCGCATCGCCCACATCCTGGCGACCGGCCGCGCGCGCCCGGGCGAGATCCTCTCGGTCACCTTCACCAACAAGGCGGCGCGCGAGATGAAGGAGCGCGTCGGCCGCATGGTCGGCCAGATCGTCGAGGGCATGCCGTGGCTCGGCACGTTCCATTCGATCGGCGTGAAGATCCTGCGCCGCCACGCCGAGCTGGTGGGGCTGAAGACCGACTTCACCATTCTCGACACCGACGACCAGATCCGGCTGATGAAGCAGCTGATCGCGGTCGAGAATCTGGACGAGAAGCGCTGGCCCGGCCGCGTGCTGGCGCAGCTGATCGACTCATGGAAGAACCGCGGCCTCACCCCCGAGCAGGTGCCCCCCGGCGAAGGCGCGAGCTTCGGCGGCGGCAAGGGCAGGAAGCTCTACACCGCGTACCAGGAGCGGCTGAAGACGCTCAACGCCGCCGACTTCGGCGACCTGCTGCTCGAATGCATCCGTCTGTTCCGCACGCATCCCGAGGTGCTGCGGCAGTACCAGAACCGCTTCCGCTACATCCTGGTGGACGAATATCAGGACACCAACGTGGCGCAGTATCTCTGGCTGCGGTTGTTGGGGCAGAGCGTGCCGCAGCAGCCGGGCACGAAAGCTGTTGTATCGGAAGCCAGCGCCGCGGGCACCACCTCTCCCCGCTTGCGGGGAGAGGTCGGATCGCAAAGCGATCCGGGTGAGGGGGACTCTCCCAATCTTCCGCTCCTTGAGCATGCCCCTCACCCCCACCCTCTCCCCGTGAAGAACGGGGAGAGGGAGCCGTCTGCGTCCGCGGCTCCGTCTGCGTCCACCAAGCTCCACCAAAAAAACATCTGCTGTGTCGGCGACGACGACCAATCGATCTACGGCTGGCGCGGCGCCGAGGTCGACAACATCCTGCGCTTCGAGCACGACTTTCCCGGCGCCAAGGTGATCCGCCTGGAGCGCAACTACCGCTCGCACGCCCACATCCTCGCCGCCGCCTCGCACCTGATCGCGCACAACGAGGGCCGCCTCGGCAAGACGCTGCGCACCGAGGACGAGCCCGGGGAGAAGGTGCAGGTCACCTCCTGCTGGGACTCGGAGGAAGAAGCGCGCGCGATCGGCGAGGAGATCGAGCAGCTCCAGCGCAACGACGGAACGGGCGAGCCGCATAATCTCGACGAGATCGCGATCCTGGTGCGGGCGTCGTTCCAGATGCGCGAGTTCGAGGACCGCTTCGTCACCCTCGGCCTGCCCTACCGCGTGATCGGGGGCCCGCGCTTCTACGAGCGCATGGAGATCCGCGACGCCCTCGCCTATCTCCGCCTCGTCGCCCAGCCCGCCGACGATCTCGCGTTCGAGCGTATCGTCAATGTGCCCAAGCGCGGGCTCGGCGACGCCACCATCAACGTGCTGCACAACCACGCGCGCAAGCGGCGCGTGCCGCTGATGGAGGCGACGCGCGCCATCGTCGAGACCGACGAGATGAAGCCCCGGCCTCGAAACGCACTCCGAGAATTGATCGCGAGCTTCGACCGCTGGCGCGCGATGAAGGACAACGTCCCGCACGGCGAACTGGCGCAGATCGTGCTCGACGAAAGCGGCTACACCGAGATGTGGCAGAAAGACCGCTCCGCCGACGCCGCCGGCCGCCTCGAAAACCTGAAAGAGCTGGTGCGCTCGATGGAGGAGTTCGAGAACCTCACGGGATTCCTCGAGCACATCTCGCTGGTGATGGACGCCGACAAGAGCGAGAGCGGCGAAGCGGTCTCGATCATGACCATGCATTCCGCCAAGGGGCTCGAATTCGACACCGTGTTCCTGCCCGGCTGGGAGGAAGGCCTGTTCCCGAGCCAGCGCACGCTCGACGACCAGGGCCGCGTCGGCCTCGAGGAGGAGCGGCGTCTGGCACATGTCGGGCTCACGCGCGCGCGTCGCCGCGCCAAGATCTATTTCGCCGCCAACCGCCGCATGCACGGACAGTGGTCGTCGAACATCCCCTCGCGCTTCCTCGACGAGCTGCCGGAGGCGCATGTCGAGGTGCAGGAGGCGAAGGGCGGCTTCGCCTCCGGCATGAGCGCCTACGGCAACGCCGGCGGCTCGCGCTTCGACCAGATGACGCATTTCGGCTCCGGCTATTCGACGCCGGGCTGGCAGCGCGCCCGGCGCCGCGGCGGCTTCGGCGACGGAGGCTTCGAGGAGGAAGACGCGTCGCAGGACTACGAGTGCGACGACAGCACGGACATGGGCTCGCGCGCGGGCGGCGGCTCTTCTCGCGGTTCAAGCACCGGCCGCAGCCGCGGAACGGGTGCGTCCCCTCCCCCCTTGCGGGGGAGGGCTAGGGAGGGGGGTGGCGGCATGTTCGGCGCGGGACCAAAACCCTTCGGCCGCGACGCCGACCGCCGCCGCGGCCCGCTCACCATCGAAGGCGAGCTGGTCGCCAAATCCACCGGCACCGTCTCCGCCTTCACCATCGGCGACCGCGTGTTCCACCAGAAATTCGGCAACGGCAACGTCGTCAACATCGACGGCAACAAGCTGACGATTCAATTCGACAAGGCCGGCGAGAAGCGCGTGGTGGATAGTTTTGTGGAGCGGGTGTAACAACGCGCGTCCCGGGCGAGCGGAGCGAGACCCGCGACACCAGTTTCTTCGCAAGCAGGCTGCCAAAGGACTGAAACGGAGACCGCGATGCCGTACTACATCGCACTGATCCATAAGGACGCCGACAGCTGCTACGGCGTGTCGTTCCCCGACTGGCCCGGCGTATTCACGGCCGGCGATACCATCGACGAAGCGATGCAGCAGGCAGCGGAAGTGCTGGAAGTCGCTGCCGAAGATTGGCAGCATCCCAACGGCTCGAAGGCGTTCCCTTCGCCCCGCACGATCGACGAATTGCGAGCTGATACGGAATTTCATAAAGAGGCAGCGGACGCGATGATCGCCGTCGTGCCTTTCCGGGCCAGGGCCCAAGCTGCCGAGTAGCGCCGGTGAGCGCCGATTACGAACACGACTTCTACTCCTGGCTGATGGAGCAGGCGCGCTTCGTGCGTGAAGGCCGCCTCGACGCGCTCGATCGCGACAACCTGGCGGAGGAGATCGAATCCTTCGGGCGCGAACAGTTCAACAAGCTGGTCGACGCGTTGCGCGTGCTGATGCTGCACATGCTGCAATGGGATCATCAGCCGGAGCGGCAGTCGCGCAGTTGGGCGCTGTCGATCAAGGTGCAACGTCATGATCTCGACGACGTGCTCGCCGACAATCCGGGCCTGACGCCGCGGATCGCGGAAGCGGTCGAACGCGCCTACCGCAAGGCGCGCCTCGACGCGATGCAGGAGACCGGCTTGGACGAAGAGGCATTTCCGATGACGCGCCCGTATTCGTTCGTGGACATCACGTCACGCCGCTTTTCGGTGTAGCGGCGGCCGACGGGCTGTGCCCCCTCACCGCCTCATCTGAAACGCCACCAGCGCCGCAATCATCACCGCCCCGCCCATCGCCTGCACCCCTGTAATCACCTCGCCCAGCACGATCGCCGAGCCAATCGTCGCCAGCAGCGGCTCGAGGTTCATGAACAGCGCGGTGCGGAACGGGCCGATGCGCGCGGTCGAGATGAAGATCATCAGGATCGCGATCGCCATCGCCACGCTCGAGCCGATCAGCGCGAACCAGCCGACGCCGGTGACCGGCGGCTGCCAGTTCCAGGTGGCGAGCGCGGCGGCGGCGAACACCGCGGTGGCGGCGGCGAGCGACCACAGCGTGATCAGCCGGGAGTCGGCGCCCTGCAATCGGGCGCGGGTCAGCAGCAGGATCACCACCCGCGTCGACGACGACACCAGCGCGAAGGCGATGCCGGCGAGCGCGACGCCGGTGGGATGCGCGCCGATCATCAGTGCGAGCCCGGCGAAGGCGGCGAGCGCGGCGGCGAGGCCGGCGACGCCGAGCCGCTCGATCCCGAACGCGGCGGCGGCGAGCCCGGTCAACAGCGGATAGGTGAAATAGGTGAGGATCGCGAGCGGCACCTCCATCAGCTCGATCGCCTTGAACAGGAAGAAGACGTTGCCGGCGAACAGCAGCCCGATGAACAGCGACAGGCGCAACGCCGGCGCGGCCAGCGGCACCGGCCTGCTGCCGATCCCGGCGCCGAGCGCGAGCCAGAGCAGCAGGAGCGGCACGCCGACGATGCCGCGGAACAGCGCCATGGTGAGCACGTCGGCCTGCGCATGCAGCGTCACCTTGGTGGCGACGTCGGCGAAGCCGAACGAGACCGCGGCGATCAGGACCGGCACGACGGCGGCAAAGCCGATCGGCCCGGTCGGGTGGGAGGGCGGCGTTGGAGGTGTCACGCTTGTGGTCCCCGGCGGGATGCCCGTCAGACGACCGGCATGGGTGACTTAGACAAACTCACGAGACGTGAACAGCACACCGACTGTTGCAAAAGCGCATGCGCGCTGTAGCATTTGGATATCGCCGTAACACGGCGCGAGACGGGAGATGACGTCATGGCCAAGCGGACCACCCATCGCAGCTCGAAGGGCACCAAGCTCTATGCGGTGCGCGACAAGAGCGGCAAGTTCAAGGACATCCAGACCTACAAGCGCGCGCACTCCGCCGACCTGCGCAAGAAGGGCACGAAGGGAGACAAGTGAGCGGCAACTAGCGGCTCGCGACGCATTCGGCCCGCGCGTCTCGTGCCCTCTCCCCCTTGAGGGAGAGGGCTGCCCGGTGTGGCAACGAAAACGATTGGGTGAGGGGTTGCCCTGGAAGCACCCCTCACCCGATTTGTTTTTCCGACACACCTCGCTGCCCTCTCCCTCAAGGGGAGAGGGCGCAACAACGGCGGCCCTAAAGCACAGCAATAACCGCCGTTTCAACGACAAAGCGGCCCGCGCGACGCGGGCCGGTCGTCGTTGGGGCCGGGCTAACGCCCGCCGCGATCGCTATTTCAGGCTGTCCGGCACGGTGCCGCCCGACTCCATCAGCTTCGCCATCACCGTCTTGTGCAGCCAGATGTTCATCTCGGCCGAGCCGTCGAGCGCGCCGGTGTAGCCGAGCTCCTTGGCGAGCTCCTTGCGGGCGTTGAGGCTCGAGTCGAGGTCGAGCAGCTTCATCAGGTCGACGATCGATTGCTTCCAATTGTAGTTGGAGCGGCCGGTCTCGTCGGCCTTCTTCTGGATCATCGCCTCGACCTCTTCGCGGGTCATCGGCTTGGGCTTGGTGCCGGTGGCCGCCGCGACGGTGCCTGCGATCGCGCCGCCAACGGATTTCGCGGTGCCGAAGATCGCGTTGACGATGCTGCCGAAAATGCTCATGGGAGGGACTCCTCGTGCTGGGCACCGGGCTCGGTGCGGCGGACCAGATGTGTGAGACGCACGCGATTTACAAGTACTGCACCGCCGGCAAGCATCTACATTTGCGCGGGCGCTGGCAAGAAGCCGCCCACCCTATTTCCATGACATTTGCATGACATACGAGACGGCGCGCAGCCCGCCGCAAATCTGTCGCAATCGCAGCGCGGGCTTTGCGATATCAGCGGCGGGCCGCTGGTTCGCATCCGCCGATGCGGTAGAGTTTCGGCTTCAGACGGGCGCGCGGCTACGCCCGTGCAGCATGCGGAGGCGACAGTCATGAGCGGTATCCTGTGGATCATCATCGTCGGTTTTGTCGCGGGCATGATCGCGCGCTGGCTGTCGCCGGGGCCGAACACGCCCGGCGGCTTCATCCTCACCACCGTGCTCGGGATCGCCGGCGCCTTCCTCGCCACCTTCATCGGCCAGACCATCGGCTGGTATCGGGCCGACCAGGGCGCGGGTTTTATCGCTGCAACCCTCGGCGCGGTCCTGGTGTTGTTCATCTGGAACCGGCTGGTGGCGAGCGGCGTGATCGGCGACCCTGGCAATCGGCGGGTCTAGTCCCTATCTCGCGGCGGCGCGCGAACGCCCATGCGCGGACACGATGCGCGGACACGATGCGCCGATGAACGTCTGTTGTGGTTAGACACCGGAGGCTTCCATGGGACTGATGGATATCCTGAATGGCATGCAGAACGGCCCGCGGGGCCAACGTCAGCCGACGCCTCCTGGGCAGAGTGGCGGCATGTCGCCGATCATGATGGCTCTGCTCGGCCTGCTCGCCTACAAGGCGATGAAGGGCCTCGGCGGTGGCGGCGCAGGCGCCAGTGCGCCGCCCTCCTCGCTCCCGCCCGGCACGCGCACCGCGGAAGGCGGCGGCGGTCTGGGTGACATTCTCGGCGGCATGCTCGGTGGCCCCGGCGGCGGTGCCGGACGCGCCGGCGCGCCCGGTGGCGGCGGACTCGGCGACATCCTGGGCGGCATGCTCGGCGGCGGGCAGT
>JAIESR010000047.1 GCA_019745775.1 Xanthobacteraceae bacterium
TGGAGAACCCCTTCGGTCCAAAAGTGTTACCCATGTCTCCGGTATGAAACGTAACCTATGTGTCCGGAACGGACCTTCGTTTAACTGGCGGAAGGGGTGGGATTCGAACCCACGAGAGGGTTTCCCCTCTGCCGGTTTTCAAGACCGGTGCCTTAAACCACTCGGCCACCCTTCCAGGCTGTTGAGCAGATTCGAAAATCAATTCGGCGCGATGATCAAGCCGCTCGGCTTGCTCAAAACCCTTCACGAAGAGCACGGATCGGCTTTCTTAACTTATGCCAGTCCAAAGCTGTCGCTCCTCTTAGCCGGGGTTTCCGCGACGAGCGCAAGGCTTCCGCCAAGCGGCCCCGAAACTCCGCCTTATGTTGCTTCATCGCAGCGGCGACCGAAGCTACATCCGGCTTCCGCGGCGCCCGTTCCGGGCCGGCGGCGTCGCGGTCTTCGGGCTCTAGCATCGGAGACGGCTCCCCTGTGGCAAGTCATGCAGCAGCCAGAATGGCTTGTTTGCAGGCAGGGACCATTCAACGGTCCGAACCCAGATACGGCCCATAATCTGCAGCCTATAACAAAGTTGGAAGACTACCACCCCTTTGAGTTTACACCAGATTTACAGGGTGTGGCGTTCTTGCAACAATAACCCGGAAACTGATGTGGATACATCCCTTTCATATCGACTCCGTCTTAGCGATGATTTTAGGTCTCCATAGCCCATCGGGGGCGTTGGAGGTTCGTCATGCGGAAATTCATCATCGCGGCGGTAGCCGCAGTCGCGCTGCCCGTTTCGGCCCAGGCGGCAGACCTGCCGGTCAAAGCCCGGTCTCCCGCAGTCGTGGTCGCGACATCTTGGACCGGCTTCTACGCGGGTGGATCGCTCGGCTACGCTTCTGTCGGCGGCAAGCAATACGACTTCGATACGAACTATCACGATGCGATTGCCAACGACGGCGAGCGCGGCGCCGGTGGCTACGTGGGTTTCAACCTCGGCTATGATTGGCAGACCGGGCAGTTCGTGATCGGTGTCAACATCGAATCCAAGGTGCTCTGGACCGAGACCTCAATCCGGCAAGACCGGACCGACATCACTCAGGGCATCGGACACACGGGCATCGGCCTTGGATCGGCCACCGCCCGGGTCGGCTTCCTGGCCACGCAACAGACGCTGCTTTACGCGTCGGGCGGCGGCGCGTGGGGCATCTTCAAGACCCACCATTGGGACAGTAACGAATACGATGGTACCCACCGGCTGTTCTATGGCTGGACCGCGGGCGGCGGCATCGAGCACAAATTCACCAACAACGTGTCGCTCGTCATCGACGGCAAGTACTATCAGTTCTCGCAGAAGAGCTGGCGCGACAATGCCGACGAGCCGTTTGGCCTGCGGCCGAACGTTTGGACGGTGGGCATCGGCATGAACTATCGCCTGAACTGACCAAGCGAATCCCTTGTTTGAACGCCTGAGGGCTCGGCTTCGGCCGAGCCCTTTTGCTGTGTGAATTGCATTTGTGAAATGAGCGGCGCTGTTGCGGCGAATCCAATGGCCCGCGACGCATCGACTGCGCGCCGATGGGCCAGGGGATCGTCGGGGTCGAGCCGCCTACTCGCCCGAGATCGTCCGCGCCGCCGTCACCACGTCGGGCGGCGTCTTGTAGAGCTCTTTGATGAAATCCTCGACCTCGGTGCCGGTCATCGCCGTCACCGTGAGCCGCTGCTTGGCGGCGTCGGCGAGGAACTCCGCATCCTTCATCGTGGCATCGAACGCCTTGCGCAATGCCGCGAGGCGATCCGCCGGAACCGCCTTCGGCACGATGTAGGGCCGCCCGATCAGGGCCGAGGCCGTGAGCAGATCGAAAGTCTGGCGCTTCTTCGGATCGGTCAGATGCTCGCGTGCGTTGATCGCTTCCGCCGGCATGCCAGGTACCAGCGTGCGCGAATAGCGGATATGGATCGTGATCTTCTTGTCGCGCAGCCACTCTTCCGGCAGGCTCGTCCACGAGCCGCAATCGCCGTCAAGTTCGCCGCGCTCGATCGCGATGCGCTTCTCGGCACTGCCGGGATAGCCCATCACCTGCTTGAGCTTCACGCCGAACAGATCGCTGAGGATGCGGTTGTCGATATAGGCCGAGGTGCCGATCCCGGTATTGCCCATCGTCACCACCGGGCGCGCCAGCAACTGCTCCCAGGTCTTGATGCCGGTGCCGTTCCAGGTGTGGCAGATGCGGAAGTCCTCGCTGATGTTGCCGACCCAGCCGAACTCCAGGAAGTTGATGCCGACCTTCTGCGCCACCGTCAGCGACTGCGTGATCAGGCCCGGATTGAAGGCATTGATGAAGGTGCCGTCGGCGGGCGCAGCCGCCGAGGTGTACTTCACCGAATTCAGACTGGCCGCGCCCGGCATGTTCTGCACGATAACGTTTGGATTGCCGGGGATGTGACGGCCGATGTGCCGCGTCAGCACGCGCGCGTAGTGATCGTAGCCGCCGCCGGACGAGAACCCGACCACGATGCGTACGGTCTTGCCTTTATAGAAAGATGCGGCGTCCTGCGCCGCCGCGGGTGCCGCGTGCAGCAAAAACAGAACCGCGGTTGACGTCAACAATCGCATCGTTTCCTCCGAGACACATTCCCGCAGCGACGGGAGCGCGGACAATTTGTTATGAGCGCGCGCTCTCATTCCGCGTCACACTAGGCGCGCCTCCCGAACGCCGCAACATTCCGTCCTCAAACCCTCATGGTGAGGAGCGCGGCAAAGCCGCGCGTCTCGAACCCTGCAGGCCGGACCGTGGCCGCCCTCGCCCTTCGAGACGCTCGCCTTCGCGAGCTCCTCAGGGTGAGGGCGGAGGGAGTGAGCCGACTCGGCACGCCGCAGCGGCATTAGTTTCGGATGTCTTGCAGAAACCACTCGGTCGGGATCGCGCGACCCAGCCCGGCGCGTTTGACCGCTTCGTAGACCTTGCCGGCGACCGCGAAGAACTGCGCGCCCTGGAGGTTGCCGCGCTCCGAATAGGTGATCTGGTCGGCGGAGGTCCGGCCCTTCGCCCGACCCTGCACCAGATCGGCGAGCGTCACGCGCCGGTCCGGCAGCGCGTTGCCGTGCTTGCGGCGGCTCCGTCGACCGTCGCCGTGCTTGCCCTGCAACGGCCGCGCCTCGTAGCCAATGTGCTCGGCGTCGGTGGCCAGTTCCGGATGGCCGACCGGCGCCGGCGTGTCGCCGAAACGCAGATAGCGATCGACCTTGGCAAGGCTCGCATCATCGGGCCGGCCGGTGCCGCCGACCACGACGATGTGTGCGCCTTTTTCCAGCAGGCCGCCGTCGGTGACCTCGAACGCGGAGTCGGTCACGGCGGCGAGGATGTGCGCACCCTTGTACACGGCCTCCGGCTTGTCGCAGACCTGCACCTCGATGTTGTAGGTCGCGGCCATCTCGCGGCCGAACTTCTCGCGGTTCTCCTTGGTCGGGCTGAACACCATGAGCTTCTTGATGGTACGTACGCGCGTGAAGGCCTGCATGTGGGTGCGCGCCATGCCGCCGGAGCCGAGCATGCCGACGACCTCGGCGTCTTCGTTGGCCATGTATTTGACGCCGATGCCGCCATCGGCGCCGACCCGCATGTGCTGCAGGTGGCCGTCATTGATGAAGGCAAGCGGCTCGCCGTTCTCGATCGAGGTGAGCAGGATCAACCCGCAGAACAGCCCCGGCCGCGTGCAATATTTCTCCTGCGTGACGACGCCGTTGTATTCACTCTCATAGATGATGTCGGATTTCATGCGGATCGCGAAATAGCCGGCGGTCGAGCCACCCTCCATCGTGCCCCACTGGTAGTTCTTACCCGGATCGCTGGTCGGGATGCGGATGTCGATGCGCGGCCGGCAGACCGCCTCCCTGGCGGCGAGCGCGAGATAGGCTTCCTCCAGCGCGTCGATGGTATCCTCCATGGTGAGGACCTGCTCGACGTCGTGGTTATTGATGATGAGGGTCATCGATTTCTCCAGCCGGCAATCAGGTGCGCGCCGGCACCTCGCATAGATTGAGCATCGGTTCGCCCGCGCGGAAACGCGCGAGATTGTCGCCGAACAGGCGCCGTTGCCCGGGGTAGCCCGACGATCCCTGCCCTGCGACATGGGGCGAGATGATGACGTTCGGCATGGCCCAGAGCGGATTGTCGGCGGGCATCGGCTCAGTCGCGACGACATCAAGCCCCGCGCCGGCGAGGCGCCCTTCGCTGAGCGCCGCGATCAGCGCCGTCTCGTCGATGATGCTGCCGCGCGCGACATTGACGATCAGCGCGCCCGGCTTCATCGCCGCGAATTCATCCGCGCCGATCATATGGCGGCTGGTGGCATCGCCCGCAGTGCAGATCGCCACCGCATCGGCGATGGCAAGCGCCTCGCGCAGTCGTTCGCGCGGATAGACTTGCTCCACGACACCATCATCATCGGGCGTGCGCGATACCGCAATCGGGCGCGCGTTGACGCCCTTGAGCTTGCGGGCAAGCTCGCGCCCGATCGGCCCGCGGCCGATCACGCACACCACGGCGTCCTCGATCGAGGTGATATGGGGCGTCATCTCGGCACGCCGCCAGTCATGCGCGCGCTGGCAGGCCATCAGGTTGGGCAGCCGCCGCGTCAAAGCGAGCAACAGCATCATCGCATGCTCGGAGACGTTGCCTGCCCGCAGCCCTGCCGAGTTGGTCACGATCAGCCCGTCGGGGATGCCCATGGCGATGCCGCGATCGATGCCGGCCGAGGTGAAATGCATCCACCGTAGCGCCTGGCCGTGCCGGCGAAGCGCCTCGCCGGCCGCGGGATGGCAGGTCCGATTGCTGGTCACATAGATCGCCGCGTCGGGTACGGCCCGGGCGACCTCCTCGGGCGAGGCGACCACCGTCCAATCGAGGTCCGGGAAGTCCTTGGTGAGTTGCACCGACGGTTCGGTCGGTCCGAAGGGATAGAGGAGCGCTTTCATGCCGTTTCTTTACAATACCAGGCCATCTCGCGACGTTTTCTTGCATTTTTCCGGTCGCCGCACTAGCTCTCCGCCGACCGCCATGACCGATCCACGCGCCCCCAAAGTCAGTTTCGTCTCGCTCGGCTGCCCGAAGGCGCTGGTCGATTCCGAGCGCATCATCACGCGGCTGCGCGCCGAAGGCTACGAGTTGACCCGGGGACACCAGGGCGCCGACCTCGCCATCGTCAACACCTGCGGCTTCCTCGAGAGCGCGCAGGCGGAATCGCTCGACGCCATCGGCACCGCGCTCGCCGAGAACGGCAAGGTCATCGTCACCGGCTGCATGGGCGCCGAGCCCGAGAAGATCAGCGAGCGGTTTCCGAACGTGCTGGCGATCACCGGGCCACAACAATACGAGACCGTGCTAGAGGCGGTACATCGCGCCGTCCCGCCGCAGCACGATCCGTTCGTCGACCTGGTGCCGCCCGAAGGCATCAAGCTCACCCCGCGGCACTACGCGTATCTCAAGATTTCAGAGGGCTGCAACAATCGCTGCAGCTTCTGCATCATCCCGAAACTGCGCGGCGACTTGGTGTCGCGTCAGGCCGCCGACGTGCTGCGCGAAGCCGAGCGGCTCGTCGCCGCGGGCGTGAAGGAGCTCCTGGTCATCTCGCAGGACACGTCGGCCTATGGCGTCGACATCAAATATGCCACGAGCAAGTGGAAGGACCGCGAGGTGCGCGCAAAATTCTTCGACCTTGCGCGCGAGCTCGGCACCCTTGGCGTATGGGTACGGCTGCACTACGTGTATCCCTACCCGCATGTCGACGAGGTCATTCCGCTGATGGCGGCAGGTCTTGGCGAAAAGAGTGGCGTGCTGCCCTATCTTGATATCCCCTTCCAGCATGCAAGCCCGGATGTGCTCCGCCGCATGAAGCGGCCGGCGGCGCAGGAGAAGACCCTCGACCGTATCCGCCGCTGGCGCGAGATCTGTCCCGATCTTACGCTGCGTTCGACTTTCATCGTCGGCTTCCCGGGCGAGACCAACACGGACTTCGAGATGCTGCTCGACTGGCTGGACGAAGCCGAGCTCGACCGCGTCGGCTGCTTCCGCTACGAGCCGGTGAAGGGCGCGCCCGCCAACGACCTCGCCGCGCCGGTGCCCGACGACGTGAAGAAAGAGCGCTGGAACCGCTTGATGGCGCGCCAGCAGGCGATCTCGAAGCGCCGGCTCAGGCGCCAGGTCGGCACGCGCCAGCAGGTCATCATCGACGAAGTCGGCCCGACCGTCGCCAAGGGCCGCAGCAGAGGCGACGCGCCGGAGATCGACGGCGCCGTGTATGTTGCGAGCCGAAGACCGCTGCGCGTCGGCGAAATTGCCACCGTCAAGATCGAGCGCGCGGAGGAATACGACCTGCACGGAACCGCGGTCGGATTCTGATCCACAGCACCGTCGCGGGAATGGTGGCCGGTCACAAATTTTGTGCATAAGGTGCGATGCTACTGACGGAGTAGCGGAGCACGGAAGGTCACGCATCGAATCCGACCATACTCGCCGCTGTTATTTCAGTAGGAGGCGTGCGATGCCTGCCAACCTCAGCCACCGTGTGGACGACTGCTATCGACGCGCCGATGAATGCCGCGAACGCGCCGGGCGCGCGAGCAGCCCCTCTTCCCGAGCGATGTTCCGCAAGCTGGAACAGCAATGGCTTAATCTCGCACGAAGCTGCGAGCTGGACGAAAGCGCCTATCGTCTCGCCGAGGTCGCCAGGTACTTTTCCGAAAGGCGAGGTCCGCCGCCGGCACACTGGCGTTGAGGCTGTTGTCAGCGCCCACCGAGCACCGTCTTGACCGCGCCGGTCAACCGATCGAGTTCGCCGGCCGCGACGGTGAACGGTGGGGAGAGATAGACGATGTTGCCGAATGGACGGATAAACACGCCCTCCTCCACGAAACGCGCCCTCATTGCGTCGAGTTCCGCAATCTGTTCGAGCTCGACGACCCCGATCGCGCCCTTCACGCGCACCTCCTTGACGCCGGGAATGCTGCGACATGGTGCGAGGCCCGCGGCCAAATCCTCTGAGATCATGCGCACCTCCTCGAGCCGCGGCTCCAGCGCGAACAGATCGAGCGAGGCGTTGGCCGCGGCGCAGGCAAGCGCATTGGCCATGAACGTCGGCCCGTGCATCAGCGCGTGCTTGGGATCGTCCGACCAGAAGGCGTCGAACACGTGGCGCCGCGCCACGGTGGCGGCGAGCGGCAGCGTGCCGCCGGTGAGCGCCTTGCCGAGCGTGATGATGTCAGGAACGACATCAGCCTGCTCGCAGGCGAACATCGTGCCGGTGCGACCGAAGCCAGTGAAGATTTCGTCGAAGATCAGCAGCAGATCGTAGCGGTCGGCCATTCGTCGCAGGCGTTGCAGGACGACGGGTTCATGGAACAGCATGCCGCCGGCGCCCTGCACCAGCGGCTCGACGATGATGCCGGCGATCCGCTCGGCACGGCTCTCGAGCAGTTTCGTGAGTGCCTCGGTGCGTGCCTCGTCGGTGGGCAGGTCGACCACGAGCTGCTCGGGCAGCAGCCCGCGGAACATCCCGTGCATGCCGGCCTCGTCGCTCACCGCCATCGCGCCGCTGGTGTCGCCGTGATAGCCACCCTTGAAGGCGACGAATTGCGTGCGGCCGCGGATGCCGCGGTTGAGCCAGTATTGCACCGCCATCTTCATCGCGACCTCGACCGCCACCGAACCGGAGTCGGCGAAAAACACCCGGTCGAGATCGCCCGGCAGCAGCGCCGCCAGCCGCCGTGCCAGCGCCAGCGGCTGTTCGTGCACAAGCCCGCCTAACATCACGTGCGGCATCAATGCGAGCTGGCGCTCGACCGCGGCGCGGACGTGGGGGTGGTTGTAGCCGTGGCAAGCCGTCCACCATGAGGCGATGCCGTCGATCAGTACGCGCCCGTCGGCGAGCACGATGCGGCAGCCCTCGGTGCGTGCGACCGGCAGCGGCGGCCGCGCCGTCTTCATCTGCGCATAGGGCAGCCAGACGTGGTCGAGCCCGGCTTGGTACCAGTCCGGCCCCTTCGTGCCGTCCGCCATTTAGCGTGTCCATTCAGCTTCCATTCCGCCGTGCTAGACGCCATTTTGCCCCTGGGGGCAAGCAGGAACGGTCGCCCGGAATGCGGTCATTGGAAGAATTCGCGACAAAAAAGCTCGCCGATCTCGATCGCGCGAGCCTCCACCGGGCGCTGGCGGAAACCGACCGGCACGACGGCATCTGGGTCGATCGCAACGGCCGGCGGCTGCTCGCGTTCTGCTGCAACGACTACCTGGGGCTGACCCACCATCCGGCGCTCAAGGCCGCCGCGGTCGCGGCGACCGAGCGCCATGGGGTTGGGAGCGGTGCCTCCCGCCTGGTGACCGGCAATCATCCGCTCTTTGGCGAGCTCGAGCGGCGGCTTGCCCGGCTCAAGGGCACCGAGGCGGCGGTCGTGTTCGGATCGGGCTATCTCGCCAACATGGGCATCATCCCGGCGCTGATCGGCCGGGACGATCTGGTGCTGATCGACGAGCTCGCGCATGCGTGCCTTTGGGGCGGTGCGCGGCTCTCGCGCGCCACGGTGCTGCCGTTCCGGCATTCCAACGTCGCGCATGCCGAGGCGTTGATCGCCGAGCACCGCAGCCGCCACCCGCGCGTGCTGGTCGCGACGGACGGCGTGTTCTCGATGGACGGCGACCTCGCGCCGTTGCCGGAACTCGCGGCACTGGCAAAACGCTACGATGCCTGGCTGTTGACCGACGACGCTCACGGCATCGGCGTCGTCGGCGGTGGCCGCGGCTCGACCTTCGCGCACGGCGTCGATGTCGACGTACCGCTCCAGATGGGCACGTTGTCAAAGGCGGTCGGCGGCTATGGCGGCTATCTGTGCGCCTCGTCTGCGGTGATCGATCTGATCCACAACCGCGCGCGGACGTTCGTTTATTCGACCGGTCTGCCTCCCGCGACAGCCGCGGCCGCCATTGCCGCCCTCGATCTGATCGAACGCGATCCCGCCTACGCCGCGCTGCCGCTCGCCAAGGCGCGCCGGTTCACGCGTCTGCTCAACCTGCCGGAGGCCACCAGCGCGATCGTCCCGCTGGTGGTCGGCGATGCGGAAGCCGCGCTCAGGGCGTCGACGATCCTGGAAGCCGACGGCTATCTGGTGATCGCGATCCGCCCACCAACGGTACCTGTTGGGACTGCGCGGCTACGCTTCACCTTCTCCGCCGGCCATCCCGATGGCGAGATCGAGCGCCTTGCCGCCGTTGTGCGCGAGCGCATTTTGGAGCGATGAGCGGTGGCCGCCGTCTTCGTCACCGGCACTGGTACCGATGTCGGCAAGACGTTCATCACGGCCGCGCTGGTTCGCCATCAGCGCGAGGCTGGCAGGCCCGTGGACGCCTTCAAGCCGATCATCAGCGGCTTTGACCCTACGGCTGTCGCAAACAGCGATGCGGGCGTTCTGCTCACGGCGCTTGGACGGGCGATAACCCGCGAGGAAATCGACCGCATTGCGCCCTGGCGGTTTGCCGCGCCGCTCTCGCCCGACCTCGCCGCCGAGGCGGAAGGCCGTTCCATCGATTTCGGCAAGCTGGTGGACTTCTCGCGCGCTGCCGCCTACGGCCGCGGCACGATCTTCATCGAGGGCGTCGGCGGGATCATGGTCCCGCTCGACCAGACCCACACCGTGCTCGACTGGATGTCGGCGCTGCGTATTCCCGTGCTGCTGGTCGCCGGTAGCTATCTCGGCACCATCAGCCACACGTTGACCGCGCTGCACGTGCTGGCGCATCGCAATCTGGACATCGCGGGGGTGGTCGTGAGCGAAAGTGAGGCGCCCGGGGCGAGCCTCGAGGACACGGTGGCCACCATCGCCCGTTTTTCCAGCCCGATCGAGGTGATCGGCCTGCCGCGCATGCCGCCGGACACCCTCCCTCCGGCGGCGGTCCGCAGCCGCATCGATCGTTTCCTGTGATTGCCCATTTCCGAATTTCATGGAAAATTCGCTGATTGTCGGCGGGCGATGACCCTCAATCCGAAGAAATGGAATTTCCATGAACTCCTATCGGTTCGCACTTCAAACTGCTTGCCTGCTCGGTGCGCTCATCGTTGCGTACCCGGCGCCAGCGCAATTGCAGAGCGTGACGGGAGTCCAGATCGAATACAAGGAACCAGCCAATCCGGCATATCGGCAGATTTATGAGCGACTGAAGAAACGCCAGGTCCTGGAGCAATACCGGGAGTTCATGTCGCCGCTGAAACTGACACGCGCGCTCAATGTCTCGCTGACGGGATGCGGCGTTGTTAATGCGTTTCATAGTCCCAGCGGGATCACGTATTGCTACGAACTGGTCGACCACGTGCAACGACAGGTCGCCGAGACCAATGTGTTGCCGGGCTTCCGGCGCGAAGATGCCATTGTCGGCGGCTTCGTGAGCACCCTCCTGCACGAAACCGGTCACGCACTCTTCTATTTGCTCGAGATACCGGTCTTCGGCCGCGAGGAGGATGCCGCCGACGCCATTGCCGCCTATGTCGCACTTCAGTTCGGACCAAGAACAGCGCGGCGGATATTGACGGGGACCGCGTTTGTCTGGCGCGCTTCAGAGTTGGCGAACCAGAATCGCAACCGCAGTTTCGAGTTTTATTCCGACGAGCACGGAACCGACGCTCAACGTTTCTACAACACGCTCTGCATCGCGCACGGCAGCGACATCGTCGAGAAAACCGACACCTTCGTTGACTTCGTGCCGCTGCTCCCGGAGAACCGCCGCCGCAAATGCGGCAGGGAATATCTCCACATCAAGAACTCCTTCGCGCGTTTCGTGCTCCCGCATGTCGACCAGGAGCGCATGAAGACGGTCCGGGCCACCGAGTGGCTGCGCAGCGAGGATGGGTCTGAAGTGGCTCCACCGCGTCCGCTTGGACCGAGCAGCGCCCCCGGACCCAGCGGTCCCGGCCCGAACTCCCCCGGCACGTTTTCGCCCACGGGACCGGGACTGGGAAAACCCAAGTAGTGAAAACCCAGGACGGCAAAGGTCAGCCGCCGCCGTCCGCCAGCGGCTTGTCAACGCCGCAAAACAAACTCAATATCCGCCCACTCCCAAGTAGCCTGTAGTCCTGCAGTAGAAGGGTCCCGCATGAAACGCATGTCACATCACGTTAGGCCGGGTACGCTGCTGTGTGCCTGTTTTGCCAGCGCGGTTCTGATCGGAGGCGCCCTCGCGCAGCCACCCAAGCCGGGTGGCGCTGGTGGCGGTGGCGGCGGTCCGGGATCTGGTCCTGGTGCCGGCCCGGCCGCGCCGGGCGCGGGCCCTGGCCCCGGCGGCGGTGGCGGTCCTGGCGCGGCGCCGTCCCCGACGTTCAATTTGCGCTTCTGCAACAAGACCAACGACACGCCGGTGATCTTCATCACCACGGCCAGCGCCGCCGGGCAGCAATTCCGTGCGCAAGGCTGGGCTCAGATCCCGCAGGGCCAGTGCGTATCGGCCGGCTCGTTCCAGCGCCCGAGCGTGTGGTGGCACGGCCGCGCGCCGAACGGCACGACTTGGGGCGACGCCAAGTCCGGAATCGACCTTTGCGTCAATTTGAACGCCGGATTCGACTACACGTGGGACGGCTCGGCACGGCAATGCGGCCAAGGCGAAAACAGCGTGCCGTTCATGAAGCTCGACATCCAGCCGCACATCAACAATTTCGACATGAATCTGAATTAGTCTAG
>JAIESR010000103.1 GCA_019745775.1 Xanthobacteraceae bacterium
TGGCCCGAAACTATCTAGCGTCCGTCTGCCTTGCAGCCGCCCTCGTTTGGTGGATTTAATGAGTCCGGACCCTAGTCTTGCGATATGCCATGCCATGGTGGGCACGGCGCTGCGCCCTTTGCGCGGATAGCGCGGTGCTTGTACCCGCGCCTTTGCCCACCCTACAGCCGATCGCCCCAATCCACACGGCGCGCGACCTTGTATGCGTCGCCCTGGCGCTTCGTCACCAATCGTTCTTCAAGCCGGCCGTCGGGCGCGCACAGCTTGAGCCGCACCGCGCCCGATGCAACGCGTGGGCGCGCGAGCACACGCGCAAACCCCGCGTCATTCGGCGTCCGCGACACCGCGAGATAGATGAACTTCTCGTCCTCCCACGGCACGTCGGCGTCCTTGGCGAGCCGGTGCGTGCGCGAACGCGCGACGCGCTGCGAGAAGTGACACCAGTCCGGCGTGGTGAGCGGGCAGCGTTCGGCATGCGCGCACGGCGCAATGACATGTGCGCCGAGCCCGATCAATTGGTCACGCACCGCCAGCACGCGCTGCCACCCCGCGGGCGTTCCCGGCTCCACCACCAGCAGCACGTCCTGCGACAGCGCCCACAGCCGCTCGATCAGCGCCTTGATCGCGGCAGGCGCCAGCTCGCCCAGCACATACGACAGCGTCACCAGGTCTGCGCGGTCAAGCGCCGGCAGTCCGCGCGCGATGTCGGCGGCGACCCAGCTTGTGCGCGCGCCCGCGTCCCGCGTGAGCGTATCGCCCACCAGGCGGATTTCCTCGCTCGCCTCGATCATGGTGGCGTTATCGATCGACGGCCACTGGTCGCGCGCCGCCCACAGCACCGAACCGGGTCCGGCGCCGGCATCGAGCAGCGTGCGCGGCGTCCATCCGGGCCTCACGTCGGCGATCGCCGCCAGGCTCGCGCGAATGGCGGCGTAGGTCGCGGGCAGGCGCGTGGCGAGATAGGCGGTTGCGGCGGCGCGTTCAGAGAGATGCAGGCGTCCGTCGCGCATTTCGCCACGGTAGCGCTGCGACAGCGTCTCCGCGGCCTTCCTGATCTCGGCGATCGGCGTGTCGCGCAGGATTTGATCGACACCCGCCCGCAACCGCGGTGGCAGCTCCATCGAGGGCGATGCTCTCGTTACTCACACTTGCTGCCCTGAGGATACGACGGCGCCGTGCCCCAGTCATTCGACGGAACGTTGCCATACGGCGCGGCGAACACCTGCTTCTTCGCCTCGAAGCGGGTGGGGCGGCTCCCACCCTTGGCGTAGTCGACGATCCAGAAATAGTCGAAATTGCTGCCGTGCCAGGTCTCCGGCACGGAATTCGCCGACGCGATGGCGTCGAGATTGAGGAGCTGGCGCAACGTCACCTTCTCCTTGGGGAACTGCTTCTCGAGGTGGCGGTCGGCGATGTGATGATGCTCCCACACCATCACCACGGTCTTGCCCGCCCATTGCGCGCCGGTCATCACCTCGCGCGCGGCCTCCTGGGTGCGGCGGTTGAGGATTGCCTCTGTCTGCTTCCCGCTCTGGCCGTGCATCGGCAGCGCCGAATAGAGGATCACAGGCTTGTCCCAGCTCTGCGCCGCCGGGCTGACGAGTTCCAGCGTGTGCAGCGTGATGGCGATGAAACCGTCCGGCGCGCGGCCCTTGGGGAACAGCGAGTCCTTGGCGCCCTTGCCGAGATATTGCGCGGCGAGCGCAAGCGAACGCTGCACGCCGACGTCGCATAGCCGGTAGGCATTCTCCTTCTCGCCGTGGCGCAGGATGATGATCTGCGACGGTGCCGCGACGGCGTCGTGAGCCGCGAGCGTCGAGGACATCAAGAGCAATGCAGCGGTGGTTCGGCGGCGCATGGTGCAGGTCTCCAGATCGGCGCCATCACTCAACGCCCGACCATGCTAACGCCGGCTTAACGGGGTCTGGCCGCAGGCGCGGTACGCATGACTGCGCCTCGCCGCGCTCGCGGCTCAAGATGGCGTCGCGAGCCTTGTGACATCCTGTGCATGGCGTCGTGCGGCGGGACTGCGCGAACTCCACCTCTCTGCGGCCGCTGTCGACAGACTTATGCCCATTACATCGAAATAAGTTGACGCACATCTGCACACGTCTATCGTCGTGACGTGCCGCTGATCGCGCGCGTTTCTGGAAGCGTGCCGTCGCCGGAGCGGACGTACGAATGCACCAGTATCACCTCGAAAGGCACATAGTGGTAAGAGCCGTAAGAATGTAAGTTTCGAACCTAAGCCAATGATCGCTTTCAGGAATAAATCTTACACCCCAATCTTACACCCTGCGCCGACGGTGAAAGAAGACGCCGCTGCCTCGCGAGAACGATGGCGTTTGTCTGAATCGTCCTGCGAGCGAGGCGCGTATCGCCGCGCCCTCGCGCCGCGTGCGGGGAGAGGGCGCAACAACGGCCATCGGAAAACTACCGCACCGACGGCAGTGTCTTGGCGAGCCACTGATGGATGACCTCGGCGATCGCGTCGGAGTTCTTCTCCTGCATCATGTTGTGGCTGTTACCGCGGATGCCGAGGTCCGCGAGCTTGATCCAGGTCGGCGTCACGCCCGCCTGGTTCAAAAACTTCACGATGCAGTGGTCGTAGGCCGCGTGGTACGAAGCCTCCGCGGTGATCAGCGCGATCGGCATGCGCTGCAGGTTCGGCAATTGCCGCGCCGGCTCTTCCTGCTTCCAGCAGGTGACGAGATCGGCCGCGTCGGGCTTCGCCTCGCGCACCCATTTGATCTCGGCGGGGTCCTTCACCGGCGGCGAGAACGTGATCGGCAGCGGCGTCAGGCCGTAGGGCAGCTCGACGCCGCCGTCCTTGAACCAGTCGGGCGCGCCGACGAATTGCACCGTGCGGCCGGGCGGGCCGTTCGGCTCGACCGCGACGATCGCGCGCACGAGATCGGGGCGCGCTTCCGCCGCGAGCCAGCCCATCGGGCCGCCCTGCGAATGCACCAGCATGATCGACGGCCCGAGCTTGTCGAGCAGCTGCACCATCGCCGCGTGGGTGAACTCGACGGATTTCGGGAACGCGACCTCCGGCAGGAACGAGCCGATGATCTGGTGCGACGCCGGGTCTTCGATCTCGCCGGTCCCGGGCCATTGACTGTGCAGCTTCGCCTGCGGCCAGAGATTGTATTTCGACTGCTGGAGATAGCGCTGCTGCGCGCTCTCGGCATTGGCGAAGCGGGGCGGGCCGTAGACCTCCGGCACATAGGCGGAGCGGCCACGGCCCGGCTGGTCGACGACGTAGACGGCATAGCCGCGGCGCGCGAAGTACTGCGCCCAGCCTTCGCGGCCGTCGGAGGTGCCGGTCCAGTTCGCGCCCGAACGCGTGCCGCCGTGCACGAAGATGATCGGATAGGGATGGGTCTGCTTGGCCGGGATGCGGTATTCGACGTACATCTGCCCGGCCATGTACGTCTTGCCTTTGATCTGCGTGGTCTTGCCGCCGATATAGAAGAAGCCGTCGCGGGCGAGATTGAGCGGCGGGTTGTTGTCCTTGTCCTGGGCGCTGGTCGTCATCGGCTGGGATCCAAACACGGCGGCCAGCATGGCCACGGCAATGAGGGGCATTATCGTTTGCTTGCGTTTCATTGTTACCTCCCTGGTTCCCATATCCTAGCGCGCTCTCTCCCGCTCGTCCCCGCGAAAGCGGGGACCCAGAATGTCAAAAGAAAGAACTGGATTCCCGCGTGCGCGGGAATGAGCGGGGAGAGAGCCAACCTGATGCCCATGAAGGTGTTATAGTCGCAACATGACCTACGAAACCATCCTCGTCGAAACCAAAGGCCGCGTCGGCGTCGTCCGGCTCAACCGGCCGCAGGCGCTCAACGCGCTCAACAGCGCGCTCAATGCCGAGCTGGCGCGGGCGATCGCGGCCTACGATGCCGACGAATCCATCGGCTGCATCCTGCTCGCCGGCTCGGAGAAGGCATTCGCCGCCGGCGCCGACATCAAGGAGATGTCGGACAAGTCGGCGGTCGAGATGGCCGCGGCCGATTTCGCCGGCGCCTGGCATGCGACCGCGAACGCGCGCAAGCCCGTCATCGCCGCGGTCTCGGGCTTCGCGCTCGGCGGCGGCTGCGAGCTCGTCATGCAGTGCGACATCGTCATCGCCGCCGATACCGCAAAATTCGGCCAGCCCGAGATCAAGCTCGGCATCATTCCCGGCATCGGCGGCACGCAGCGGCTGCCGCGCGCGGTCGGTAAGGCGAAGGCCATGGACCTGATCCTCACCGGCCGGATGATGGACGCGGCGGAAGCCGAGCGCGCCGGGCTCGTCTCGCGGGTGGTGCCGGCGGCGAGCCTGATGGACGAGGCGATGAAGCTCGCCGAGACCGTCGCCGCGATGTCGCTGCCGTCGCTGATCGCGGCAAAGGAGGCGGTCAACCGCGCGTTCGAGATGCCGCTCGCCGAAGGCATCCGCTTCGAGCGCCGCGTCTTCCATGCGCTGTTCGCCACGGAAGACCAGAAGGAAGGCATGGCGGCGTTCGTCGAGAAGCGGCCGGCGAAGTTCAGGCACAAGTGACGCTTGCGCTGTCCTCTCTCGGCCTCATGGTGAGGAGCGCCGTAAGGCGCGTCTCGAACCATAGGCCGCCCGGCTCTGTCGCCATCCTTCGAGACGGGTGCTGCGCACCCTCCTCAGGATGAGGTCTGAAGTTGTTGCTACCGCCGCACGCAGATCACCCGCACGATCGACGCGCGCGCGGCATCGATCCCGCTGCGGCCGGTCGCCGGCGTCACATAGTGCGAGTCGAGGAACTGACGGATCGCGGCGACCGGCACGACCGTGGCCGCTGGGATGGCGGCGGTGCCCGCGCTCGCCAGCACCGGCGCTTTGAGCGTCACCATGCCGAAGATACGACCGCGCGCGTCGAGCGCGGCGGCGCCGGCGAAGCCGAGCGGCGGCGGCGGATCGAGCGCATCGCCCTCCAACCGCACGGACGTCGTGGTGACGCTGCGCTCACCGCCCTGCGCCTTCGGGTCGGCGATGCCAACCAGCGTCAGGGCGGACGCCAAGGCGCCTTCGTGCACGATCGCGGCCGGCGTCAGCGCCGACCTACTGAACACGCGCAGCAGCGTGAGGTTGTCATAGTCGGCGATCCGGCTGGCGTCGCCATGGCCGGCAACCTGGATGACGCTGCAGCCTTCGGTGAGCTCGCGATCGGTCATCACGTGTCCTTCGTCGGTAACCACGATCCCGGAGCCGTATTCGATGCGGCTGCGCGCCGGCGGGCCGATCAGCGCCATCACGCCGGTGCCGGGAAACGGTGCAAAGCCGGACAGCACGCCGAGCGCGACGAAGTCCGTGGTGGCCTCGATCGCGGGGTCATAGAGGACGGCGATGCCCCGGATCTCGAGGTCGCGGACCTCGGCACGGATCAGGAGATTCTTCAGCCCCTGGGTGCCGGTGATGACGAACGAGCCGTTGCGCAGCGTGCTGGTCGCGACGCGGCGGTTGGGCGGCTCCTTCTTCTGGTCATCGAACACGGTGGCGAGCGTCGCGCCGGGCTCCCGCACCCGAAACGTCTCGATCTGGAACTGGCCCTGCGCGGTCTGCCAGCGCGTGCCGCTGCCAACGCGGCTCTCGTGCTTGGCGAGGTTCGTCGGCACGCCGACCTGCGCGCCGGTGACGCGATCCTCGACCATGCGCCAGCCGACGCGCGCCCGTCGGTTTCTCGCCGAGTTGGCCAGCGCCTCACGCTCGCCATCGGTCAGCACGCCGGTCTCGCGGAAGCCGCGGTCCCTCTGGAACGCCTTCACTGCCGCGACCGAGCGGTCGCTGAACTCGCCGTCGGCCGGACCGGAATAGTGATTGGTCCAGTTGAGGTCGAACTGGATCGCCGCGCGCTCCGCCATCGGCATGTTGGCATAGGCGCCGGGCGTGGGACCTTTTTTCGCCTCGGCTTTCTTGGCGGGGGCGGCTTTCTTCGGCGGCGCGGCCTTCTTGGCCGGCTCGGCCAGCGGCGCCGGCGCGCCGACGGCCAGCATCAAAGCCGCCGCGATGACGGCCGACACGGTGAGCCCGCGCCAACGCATGCCCAGCCCCAACTCTTGCAAAGCCCCGACACAACCTTAGCTGATGTGTGCCCTTCAGGGTAGAATGCTATAAGCCGCACCATGCTCGCGCCCGAAGAACTCGAACGCTACGCCCGCCACATCGTCCTGCACGAGGTCGGCGGCCCCGGGCAAAACGCGCTCAAGCGCGCCCGCGTGCTGGTGATCGGCGCCGGCGGGCTCGGCGCGCCGGCGCTGCTCTATCTCGCCGCTGCCGGCGTCGGCACGATCGGAATCGTCGACGACGACGCGGTCTCGCTCTCGAACCTGCAGCGGCAGGTAATCCACGGCACGCCCGACATCGGCGCGCCGAAGGTCGACAGCGCCGCCGCTGTCATCAAACGCCTCAACCCGCATGTCGCGGTTGAATTGCATCCGGTGCGGCTCTCGGCCGCCAATGCGTTGGACCTGATCTCGCGTTACGACGTCATTGCGGACGGCTCCGACAACTTCACCACGCGCTACCTCGTCTCCGACGCCTGCTTCTTCGCCGGCAAGACGCTGGTGACGGCGGCGATGGGCACGTTCGACGGCACGCTCACCACCATCCGTGCGCACGAGCGTGGCACGGACGGCACGCCCAACCCGACCTATCGCTGCCTGTTTCCGGAAGCGCCGCCGCCCGGCACGGTGCCGACCTGCGCCGAAGCCGGCGTGCTCGGCGCCATGGCCGGCATGCTCGGGTCGATGATGGCGCTCGAGGTGATCCGCGAGATCGTCGGCTTCGGCGAGAGCCTGGTCGGGCGGCTGGTGATGATCGACACCCGCTCGATGCGGTTCGAGACGCTGCGTTATGGATGGGACCCGGCCAATCCGCTGTCAGGATCGCAGGCGACGATCCGCGATCTGTCGATTCACGCGGCTCCGGTTTGAGGGCGCTTCCTTTCCCAGTCATGGCCGGGCTTGTCCCGGCCATCCACGTCTTGCGTGCAGCGACAAAAGACGTGGATGCCCGCGACATGCGCGGGCATGACGAGAACATTCCAGGCGTTACCTTATCTTTTCGGAAAAAAGTGTTCGACCTTCACCTGCCGCTCGGCGGCTTCGAGTGCCAGCTCGTAGATCGACCGGATGATCCTGGGATCGTCCATGTTGCGATAGGAGGTCACGACCTCCTCGGTCAAATCCTTGCCGAGCTTCGCCGCGATCCACGGCTTCTCGAGTGTCACGTCGTAACGCATGAAACGGAACCAGCGACTCTCGCGCGGCAATTCGCCGGCGAGGCTGCCGATCTCCGAATTGATCGGCCACGGGTCGGGGCATTCGCCGAGCCATTGCATCTGCGCGAGCGCGAGCGTCTGGGTGTCGCCCATCATCGACAGCAGCGAATGCAGCGCGAGTTTGACCGGTCCGGCAAAGCCGAGCTCGGTGAACGACAGCTTCGCGCGATAGCTGCCGGTGCCGATCGATACGAACGTGATGTTGTCGGCTCCGCGCGGCCAGCAGATGCCGTAAGGCTCGACCATGACCTGCATCAGCAGCGCAAACGACGGATTGTTGTAGGGCGTCACGCCGCCGTCCACGAACAGGCCGTGCGTCCTCGGATTGGCGCCCTTGGTGCCGGCGACGCGCAGCGCGCGCAGCTTGGTGAGCAGCATGGTCAGGCGCGGAAAGCGCCCGAGCTTTTCGTTGATCCGGTCGAGCCAGTCGCGGTCTTCCAGCCCCGCCGCATGGATGCCGGCCTGCTGCTCCTCGTCGGCGAGGATCTGCACGATCTCCGGATCGAAGAAGTGCGGTGCCGCGGTCGAGGCGCGCACCAGGGTGGCAAGCTTGTAGTAGCGGTTGCCGAGCCAGCCCGGGTCATCCTTGGTCGGCTCCTTCGTCTCCCAGTAGGGGCTCTTGGGATTGTTGGTGAGGATCCACGGGCTGCCCGTGTCCATGCGTTTCGACACCACCGAGAGGCCGGTGATGAGGTCCGGGCTGTCGAGCGTCCGCTGCGAGACGATGGCGTCGATCTCCTGCCGCAGCGCACGGGCGTCGAACTTCGCTTGCAGGCCGGGGATGCGCCAGAACGGCCGCGCAAACACGTAGGGCGCGCGCTCGAGATAGAATTTCTTGATGTCGTCGGTATTGAAGCCGAGCGCGACCGCACCGGCGATCAGCGAGCCGGTCGAGGTGCCGCCGACAAGGTCGAACCAGTCAGCGAGCCGGAACTGTCCCGCGAATTTCGCGCGTGCCGCGGCGAGGTTCGCATCGTTGACGCCCGCGCGTTCCTTTTCAGCGATGTAGTTCGTCAGGATCTTGTGCTGGTGCTCCTTGAAGATCGCCTCGATTCGCTCCAGGAAGGCGACCGAGATCGCGCCGCGCACGCCGCCGCCGTCGAACGCGAGGAGCCGCTTCGGGCCGGGCCCGAACAGGTGGCGATCGCGGGTATTCGTGGTCTGAATAAGGTCTTCGACGACGCGCGTCGTATCGGAAGGATCGGTCACGCCGACAACCCCAGTTCATCGCCGGTCCTGGCCGGCGGCACTCCGTCCCCGGCGCACAAAATGCCATGACAGGGTCGCCATAGCCAAGGGGCGCAAAGCAGCGCAGCATTGGCGGCACTAGCCAAGGACTGCCGGGCCAAAGTATGACAGGCTCAAGCAAGGCGCGGGCGGAGTGACCTCAGAGCCGCCGGGTGGAGGGAACCATGGTCGAGCGCGGTCCAAAATCAATGAACAAGAACGGCGCCGCCACGCGGTTACGCCAGCGGTATCCCACCGTCGACGACCTGCGTAGCAAGGCGATGCGGCGGGTGCCGCGCTTCGGCTTCGACTTCGTCGACGGCGGCGCCACCGAGGAATACTGCATCAAGCGCAACATCGATGCGTTCCAGGCGATCGAGCTGCTGCCGCGCTATTGCATCGAGGGCAAGGCCAAAACCGAGGTCGAGCTTTACGGGCGCAAATACGCGGCGCCGATCGGCGTCGCGCCGATGGGCTCCGCCGGCCTGATGTGGCCGGGCGCCGAGAAGATGTTCGCCGCCGAGGCGCAGCGGCAGAACATCCCCTATGTGCTGGCGACGCCGGGCAACGCCTCGATCGAGGAGATCGCGGCGATCGCGCCGGATGTGTTCTGGTTCCAGCTCTATCGTTTCCCGCACAATGATCACGCCATCACCTTCGATCTGGTGCGCCGTGCCGACGAAGCCGGCGCGCATGTGCTCGTTCCGACCGTCGACTCGGCCGGCAAATCAAAACGCCCGCGCGACATCCGCAACGGCACGCGGGTGCCGTTCCCGATCAATCCCTGGACGACCTATCAGGTGCTGACGTCGCCGGCATGGACCATGCAGCTCCTGCGCAACGGCATGCCGATCACCGCCAATCTGGTGCCCTATGCGGCGAGGGCCACGCAGAACGCCACCGCCGAGGTGATGCAGCTTCGCTCCGGTGGCAGCCACACCTGGGACGAGCTCAAGCGCATCCGCGACAAGTGGAAGCGCCCCATGGTGCTCAAGGGCATCCTGCATCCCGAAGACGCCGAGCGCGGCGTGGCGATGGGCGCCGACGGCATCTGGGTATCGAACCATGGCGGCCGGCATTTCGACGGCGCACCGGCGTCAGTCGACATACTTCCGGCGATCGTTTCCGCGGTCGGCTCGCGCGTGCCGGTCATGATCGACTCCGGCATCCGCGGCGGGCTCGACGTCGTGCGCGCGCTCGCGCTCGGCGCGAAATTCTGCTTCACCGGCCGCTGCTTCGCTTATGGCCTCGGCGCGCTCGGTCCGGCCGGTGCGCCGCACGTGGTCGATCTGTTCATGGACGAGATCAAGACCGAGATGCTGCATGTCGGCGCACGCACGGTCGAGGAAGCCGCCAATATCCGCGTGCGCCATCCCGGTGCGTGGCGGTTCGGCAATTACTGAACGGGCACCGGCGGCATCCAGCCTTCCAGCACCATGCCGCGGTCGGTCGGAGTGCGGCCGGAGCCGGTGCATCAGGCGCGGTAAACTCAATCCACACCACCCGAATTCCGTCCAAAACCGCCGCTTTTCCTGAATGGCGCGGCACGCGCAGATGGCTATTATGGCCCGCCCGAGCCTAGGAGAGGTCCGACACCATGCTTTCCCTGATGCTGACGCGGCGTTTTGCGCCGCTGTTCTGGTGCCAGTTCTTCTCCGCCTTCAGCGACAACTTCCTGAAGAACGCGCTCGTCTTCCTGCTCTTGTATGAGCTCAAGGGCCCGAACGCGGAAATGCTGATCACGCTGACGGCGCCGGTCTTCATTGCACCGTTCTTCTTCCTGTCGGCGATCGGCGGCGAGATCGCCGACCGTTTCGACAAGGCCTGGGTGGCGCAGCGCCTGAAATTCGTCGAGATCGGCGTCGCCTTCCTGGCCGTGGTCGGCTTCCTTCTGCACTCCGCCGTACTGTTGTTCCTCGCGCTGTTCCTGTTCGGCGTGATCGCCGCGCTGTTCGGGCCGATCAAATACGGCATCCTGCCGGATCACCTGCAACGCTCCGAACTGCCGGCCGGCAACGCGCTGGTCGAGGGCGCGACCTTCATCGCCATCCTGCTCGGCACCATCGCCGGCGGGCTCGCCGCGCGCGAAGGCAGCGACCCGATCTTCTTCGCATTCCTGATCATCGCGTTCTCGCTGGCGTGCTGGGTGTCGAGCCTGTTCATCCCGCCGACGGGCCAGGCTGCACCCAACCTTGTCGTACGTACCAACATCGTCATCTCGACCATCGACCTCTTGAAGCAGTTGCGCGAGGACCCGCGCATCTGGTGGGGCGCGATCGTGACCTGCTGGTTCTGGGCGGTCGGCGGGCTTGCCATCGTGTTGTTGCCGCCGCTGGTCAAGAACGTGCTCGGCGGCTCGGAAGAAGTCGCGACGCTCTGCCTCGCCATTTTCGCGATCGCGATCGCGGTCGGCTCCGGCCTGGCGGCATGGCTCGCGGCCGGCCGCATCATCCTTTTGCCGACGGTGCTCGGGGCGGTCCTGATCGGCATCTTCTCGTTCGATCTCGGCTTCGCGACCTGGGGCCTCGTGGCGGCGGAGCAGGGGCGCGGCATCGCTCAAGTGTTCGGCTCGATCCGCGGCATCCGTATCGGTATCGATCTCGCCGGCCTCGCCATTGCGGGCGGCCTGTTCATCGTGCCGGTATTTGCCGCGGTGCAATCATGGGCCGGTGTCGACCGCCGCGCGCGGGTGATCGCGGGCGTCAACGTGCTCAACGCGGCGGCGATGGCGCTCAGCACCGGCGCGGTTGCGTTGCTGCAGGCGCCCTTCATCGGCGCCTCCACGCCGACGCTGTTCATGCTGATGGGTCTCGCGAGCATCGGCGTCGCCTACGCGATCGGCAAGACCATGCCGGCGAGCGCGCTCTCGGACGCGCTTTCGATCATTTATCGCGCGCTGTTCCGGATCAAAGTCGTGGGCCTGGAGAATCTGCACAAGGCCGGGCCGAACGTCATCATCGCACTCAACCACGTCAGCTTCCTCGACGCCGGCCTTGCGATGTCGCTGCGCAGCCGCAAGCCGGTGTTCGCCATCGACGTCGGCATCTCCCGGATGTGGTGGGTCAGGCCGTTCCTGAAACTCACCGACGCGTTGCCGCTCGATCCGATGCGGCCTTTGGCCGTGCGGACATTGATCGAGGCGGTGAAGGCCGGCAAGGCGCTGATCATCTTCCCGGAGGGACGCATCACCGTCACCGGCAGTCTGATGAAGGTCTATGACGGCGCGGCGATGATCGCCGACAAGGCCGATGCGGAAGTCGTGCCCGTGCGCATCGAGGGGCTCGAGCAGACGCCGTTCAGCCGGCTCTCGCGCGACCAGGTGCGCCGCAAGTGGTTCCCGAAGGTCAAGGTGACGGTGTTGGAGCCGGTCAAGCTCTCGGTCGACCCTGCGCTCAAGGGCCGCCGCCGCCGGCAGGCCGCGGGCGCCGCCCTCTACGGCATCATGTCCGACCTGGTGTTCCGCACCACCTCGACAGACAAGACCGTGATCCAGGCCGTGATCGAGGCCGCGGAGCGTCACGGCCCGAAGCGCGTCGCGATCGAGGATCCCATCACCGGTGCGATGACCTACAAGCGCCTGCTGACCGCGTCGGCCGTGCTCGGCGCCAAGCTGATGGCACTTGCGCCTGAAGGAAGGCCTGTCGGCGTGATGCTGCCGAACGCCAATGGCGCGGTGGTGACGATCCTCGGCCTGATGTCGGGGGGGCGCGTGCCGGCGATGATCAACTTCACCGCGGGAGCAAACAACATCCTGGCCGGCTGCCGGGCGGCCGAAGTCACGACGATCGTGACCTCGCGCGCCTTCATCGAGAAGGGCCGCCTCGACAATCTCGCGAACCAGCTCGGCGCCAAGGTGTCGCTCGTCTATCTCGAGGATCTGCGTCCGAGCATCACCTTCCTGGACAAGATCCGCGGGCTGCTCCACCGCAACAAGCCGCTGGTCGACCGCAAAGCCGACGATTGGGCGGCGATCCTGTTCACGTCGGGCTCCGAGGGCGTGCCGAAGGGCGTCGTGCTCTCCCACCGCAACATGCTGACCAATGCCGCGCAGGCCGCGGCCCGCATCGACTTCGGCCGCCAAGACAAGGTCTTCAGCGTGCTGCCGGTGTTCCACTCGTTCGGCCTGACGGTCGGCACCATGCTGCCGCTCGTCTCGGGCGTGCCGATCTTTCTCTATCCGTCGCCGCTGCATTACCGCACGGTGTCGGAGCTGATCTATGGCGTGAACGCGACCATCATGTTCGGCACCGACACCTTCCTCAACGGCTACGCGCGTGTCGCGCATCCCTACGACTTCCGCTCGCTGCGCTACA
>JAIESR010000036.1 GCA_019745775.1 Xanthobacteraceae bacterium
TTTACGTCAGACGAATGCGCTAACTACCTCGCCCATGCAGGATATGCTTCGTCCTAACTGGGAAATGCTCTAGTGCCCGGTCACAATCGTCGCAAGCTTCGCCGGGTCGTCCGGCACCCGGTTGCCGCGCCAGGCGACATGCATGTCCGGCCGCAGCAAAATGAGATCGAAGCCGTAGACCGCACGCGGCTCGTTGTCGGGCACATCGAGCACGCGGAACGGCGCGCGATAGGCCGCGAATGATTTCTCCAGCGCCGACACGTCCGCCTGCGACTTGCCGAGCCGCAGCAGCGTAAAGCCGCGGTCGTAGCCGATGCGGTCCTGCATCGCACGGCCATCATCAAGCCATGTGTGCGGGAGCCGCACCCCGGGCCAGGTCGAGGGCGTGTAGTCGACGAAATCGTAGGCCGGGCCGTCGCCTTGCTCGGGCCAGACCAGCGGCGAGCCGAAATAATGGTAGCCGAGCTCGGCGCCGGTCATCTCGTTCGACTTGCGCTGCTCGGTATCGGCGACCCGCACCAGCTCGGCGCGCGACGCCTCGCCCTCCGGCGTGGCATCGTAGATGTTCGGCTTCCACATCGAGCGCCATTTGCGGCGGCCCAGCGTGGCGTAACGCGACGCCTGCACGTTGAGATCGCCGACCCGGCGGCGTTCCGCGGTGTAGGCCGGCAGCAGCTTCGGCCCGCCCCAGCCCTCGAGCGTGGCGGCGAGCTTCCAGGAGAGATCGACGGCGTCGCCGACCCCGGAATTCATGCCGAGCCCGCCGGTGGGGATCACCAGGTGCGCGGCGTCGCCGGCGATGAACACGCGGCCCTCGCCATAGCTGTCGGCGAGCAGCAGGTTCTGCTTCCACTCGCCGACATAGAGCGTGTCGAACTTCAGCGGCATGCCGATGGTCTGCGCGAACATGCGCACCATGTCCTCGTCGCTGTCGACGATGGAGTGCAGCGTGAAGTGCCTGGTCGAGTCCTGCACGATCATCTGCGTCGCGTGATTGTCGGCGACGTGATAGTGCCGGCCCTTGCCGATCGGGATGCGGTCGAACAGGTCCTCGCAATAGTGCAGCGATTGGCGCAGCTGGAGCATCCGGTCTTCGTTGCCGGAGAGCCTGATGCCGAGCGTCTTGCGCACGACGCTCGCGCCGCCGTCGCAGCCCACGAGATACGCCGCCTTGATCTCGGACGTCTTGCCGGCGATATCCCTCACCGTCGCCGTCACGCCGCTGGCATCCTGGCTGAACGACAGAAGTTCATGGCCGTAGCGCACCGAGACGCTCGGCAGCGTCTCGGCCACCGACTTCAGGAACGGCTCGAGGGTGTATTGCGAAATGAGCTGATAGGGCTCGAGCGGCAGCGTGCCGTCATGCGTCGCCGCGATCTCCTGCTTCAGCGCCCGCACCGAGGGATACTGCTTGTGCAGCAGCGGCGGATCGACGAGGTTCTTGAGCACGATGAACACGTCCATCGGCACGTCGGCGGGAAGCCCGACCGCGCGGATGCGGTCCGCCAGCCCCATCCGCCGGTAGATCTCCATCGAGCGCGCGTTCGAGCGTTCCATCTTGGGCAGGAACAGCGGCGCTTCCTTCTGCTCGATGAGGACGCAGCGGACGCCGCGCATGCCGAGATCGACCGCGAGCGTCAAGCCCGTCGGTCCGGCGCCGGCAATGAGAACCTGGGTGTCCATGAGTTTCATAAATCCCATAATATGAGATTTGTCAAACCTGCGGCTTTTGTCCCCGCCGGTTGCTGCGCCCCGCACCGGCCGGCCGCGCGATCGCCCTGGTGACGACCGCCGCGCACGCCACCACGCGCTCCGCGATGGCAACGACGCGCTTGGCATTGGTGTTCCGCGCCGGGAAGCTGATGCTCAGGCTGCCGAGCACCTTGTCGCGCTCGCCGAAGATCGGCGCGGCGATGCCGGTGATGCCCTGCGTCACCTCGCCGGTGGTCTGGTCCCAGCCGGCCTTGCGGATGCGCTTCAGGGTTTCCTGCACCTTGGCCGGCGTTTCGCCCAGGCCGGCGTCGGCGAATTCGCGCGGCTGGCGCGCATACAACGCCGCGACGGTGCGCGCCGGCATGTTGGCGAGAATGATGCGCGAGGCGGCGCCGCGCAGCAGCGGCATGGTGCGGCCGCGCTCGTAGGTGCTCTCGATCTCGGTGGTGCTGCGCTCCTGGTGCACGCACAGCACCTTGTCGCGATAGCTGCGGCAGAGCAGCGCGATGCCGGGGATTTCCTCAACCAGCTCGCGCATCACCGGCCGGCTCGCGCGGATGACCGGATCGTGAATGCGGATTTCGTGATCGAGCTCGACGATGCGCGGACCGAGCGTGTAGCCCGCCTCCGGCAGCGAGGTCAGCAGCTCGGCATCCGACAGGATCTTGAGGTAGCGGTAGAGCGTCGAGCGGGTATAGCCGAGCCGGGCGTGGATGCGCTCGAAGGTCCAGCCGGACGGGCTTTCCTCGAACAGGTCGAGCAGCGCGACCATGCGCTCGAGACTGTTGCCGGGCACCGGCTTCCTGCCGCTCACCGCTCGCGATCGCCGCGCCACGGCCGTCCACCGTCCGGTTGGAGCTGATCCGTCACTGCACTAACAACCGGCAAGGCCGGTTATGCCACGCAGCCGGCGAAGCCCTCGGTGATCTTGTCGGTCGGCAGGTTGCGGCCGATGAACACCATCCGGCTGGTGCGCTTCTCGCCGTCCTTCCAGGGACGCTGGTGGTCACCGTCGAGGATCATGTGCACGCCCTGCAGCACGAACCGCTCGTCGTCGTCCTTGAACGAGATGATGCCCTTGCAGCGCAGGATGTTCGGGCCTTCCTTCTGCACGAGGTCCTGCACCCAGGGGAAGAACTTGTCCGGGTTGAGCGGCTGGTCGAGGGTGATCGACACCGACTGCATTTCCTCGTCGTGATAGTGCTTCAGACCGCCATGGCTGTGGGCGTGGCCGTCGTGATGGTGGTGATGGTCGTGGTCGTGGTCGTGATCATGATCGTGATGATGGTCGTGATCGTGATCATGGTGGTGGTGCTCGCCGGTCTCCAGGAAATCCGGCTCGAGGTCGAGGATGCGGTCGAGGTCGAAGGCGTTGCGGCCGAGCACCTCCGGCAGCGCGACGGCGCAGCGCTCGGTCTTGTGCACCTTGGCATAGGGATTGATGCCGCGGATGCGGGCCTCGACGTCGCTCAGCTCCGCGGGCGAGACGAGATCGGTCTTGTTGACCAGGATCACGTCGGCAAAGGCGATCTGGTTCTTGGCCTCGGGCGCGTCCTTGAGCCGGTCTCTCAGCCACTTGGCGTCGGCGACGGTGACCACCGCGTCGAGCTTGGTCTTGCGCCCGACGTTCTCGTCCACGAAGAAGGTCTGGGCCACCGGCGCGGGGTCGGCCAGGCCGGTGGTTTCGACGATGATGCCGTCGAACTTGCCCTTGCGCCGCATCAGCCCGTCGATGATGCGCACGAGGTCGCCGCGCACGGTGCAGCAGATGCAGCCGTTGTTCATCTCGAACACTTCCTCGTCGGCACCCACCACCAGGTCGTTGTCGATGCCGATCTCGCCGAATTCGTTGACGATGACGGCGAACTTCTGGCCGTGCGGCTCGGACAGGATGCGGTTCAGCAGCGTGGTCTTGCCGGCGCCGAGGTATCCGGTCAGCACGGTCACGGGTATTTTGTCATCAGCCATCAGTTGCTCCATCCGGCCGCTAACATAGGGACGCAGGGCCGGTGTCGCAAATCCGAAGTTGGCCGGCGGGCATCCTTGAACCCGACAAGGGATGGTCCTAGGCTTCGCGACAACCCGCCGCGTTGTTCGCTCGTTCCGCAGGCGGGGCACAATGAAAATGCAGGGAGGCTATGATGTTCACGAGATACTGCTCTCGCGTCGCGGCCGCCGTACTGGCCGTTCTGCTCATCCAGACCATCAACGCGATCGATGCCCGGGCCCAAGATCCCCGGGCCGAAGATGCCCGGGCCAAAGCCGCCGCGGCGCTCGCGGGCCAGGTCACCTCGGCCGAGGAAGGACCGATGGAGGGCGTGGTCGTCAGCGCCAAGAAACAGGGATCGACCATCACCGTCAGCGTCATCACCGACGAGCAGGGGCGCTACAGCTTCCCGGCCAACCGGCTCGAGCCGGGCGACTATGCGCTGAGCATCCGAGCGGTCGGCTACGACCTCGACGGCCCCCGGAAGGCGGAGATTGCCGCCGGACAGGCCACGGCCGCCGATCTCAAGTTGCGCAAGACCCGCAATCTCACCCGGCAGCTCACCAATGCCGAGTGGCTCATGAGCATGCCTGGCACCGAAAATCAGAAGATGGAGCTCATCAATTGCGTGAGCTGCCACTCCCTCGAGCGGGTCGTGAAGTCGACCTATGACACCGATGAACTCGTTTCTGTGATCCAGCGGATGAATACCTATGCGCAGTCGAGCACCCCGCTGAGGCCGCAGCGGCGCATCGACCTGGCCCGAGCTGCCAACCCCGAACGTTTCCGGCCGGCGGCGGAGTACATCGCCTCCATCAATCTCAGCCAAGGGCCCAACTGGAGCTACACGCTCCAGACGCTGCCGCGCGTCAAAGGCCGCGGCACCCGCGCGATCATCACCGAATATGATATGCCTCGCCAGACGATCGCGCCCCATGACGTGATCATGGTCAACGGCACCATTTGGTACTCGAATTTCGACGAATCCTATCTTGGTCGACTTGATCCCAAGACCGGCAGGCACACCGAATATGCCATGGCAGTGCCGAAGCCGAATTTCCCCGTCGGCACTCTCGATATCGGCGCTGACCGAGACGGCAATCTCTGGCTCGGCATGATGTACCAGGCGGCTGTCGCCAAGTTCGATCCTAAGACCGAGCAGTTCCAATACTTCAGCCTGCCGCCCGAACGGCAGCGCGACAACTCGCAGCTCAACATGGTGACGCCCGACCGTATCCACGTCGATGGCAAGCTGTGGGTGAACGACGCCGGTCCGTCCACTTTGTTCCGGCTCGACGTCGCCACCGGAAAGTTCGAAGAGGTCGATCCCTTGAGCATGCTGCCCGGCGGGCGCAAGGGTCCGTATACGATCTACGACGTGCGTGCCGATTCCCAGAACAACGCCTACGTGACGGACTTCCAGCGCAATTACGTGGTGCGAGTGGATGCCAAGACCAAGGCATTCACCGCCATCAAGACCGCCAACGAGCTGTCGCGTAACCGGCGCGGCCGCATCGACGATCAAGATCGGTTCTGGTTCGCCCAGTATCGCGGCAACCGTATCACGATGCTCGATACCAAGGAGTGGCGACTCCAGGAATATCCGATGCCGACCGGCTTCACCAATCCCTATGACGTCATCTGGGACAGGAACGGCGACATATGGACTTCCGGCATGTCGACGGACCGGGTGGTCCGGCTCAATCCGGACACCGGCCAGGCAATCGAGTATCCGCTGCCACGGCCGACCAATGTGCGGCGGGTGTTCATCGACAACACCACCGAGCGGCCGACCTTCTGGACCGGCAGCAATCACGGCGCTTCGATCATCAAGCTCGAGCCGCTGGACTGACCACGGTCGCGAAACGGCGTCGCCCGCTTTCGCGGGCGATGCCAATTCTCATGCGATGCAGCTCTCGATCAGCTGGTCGTCAGCGCCGTCAATAATTGCTTGATGTTGTAGCGGATCATGTCGATGTAGGTCGGCGCCGCGCCCTTCTCGTCGGTGAGTGCGTCCGAATAGAGCTGACCGCCGACCTTCGCGCCGGACTCCGCCGCGATGCGCTGGATCAGCCGCGGATCGGTGACGTTCTCCATGAACACCGCCGGAATCTTCTGGCGCTTGATCTGCGTGATGATGCGGCCGACGTCGCGTGCGGAGGCCTCCGATTCCGTCGACACGCCCTGCGGCGCGATGAACTCGATGCCGTAAGCGGCCTGGAAATAGCCGAAGGCGTCATGCGAGGTGATGATCCGGCGCCGCTCCGGCGGGATGGTGGCGACCGCGTCGCGGACTTCCTTGTCGAGCGCGTCGAGCTTTTCCAGATAGGCCTTGGCGTTGGCCTCGTAGGCCGCCTTGCCGGCCGGATCGGCGGCGATAAGCGCGGCGAGGATGTTGGCGACATAGATCTTGGCGTTGGCGACCGACTGCCAGGCATGCGGGTCGGTGTCGTCATGGCCGTGGCTGTGGCCGTGCGCCGACTGCTTGCGCGGCTTGATGCCCTTGGTGGCGACGACGGGCACGACCTTCGAGCCGGCCGCCCGCACCAGCCGCGCCATCCACCCCTCGAAGCCGAGACCGTTGGTGATCACGACCTTGGCGCCGGCGACCTTTTTGGCGTCGGCCGGCGCCGGCGAATAGACGTGGGCGTCGCTGTTGGGGCCGACCAGGGTCGACACCTCGACGCGATCGCCGCCGACGCTTTTGACGAAATCGCCGAGGATCGAGAACGTCGCCAGCACGCGGACTTTGTCCTGCGCCTGCGTCGGCCCACAGAGCGACAAGACGGCAAGGGTTGTGAGCAATGCAATGGCGTGCCGGCGGGTGCTCATGATGCGCTCCATACGAACCGAAGGGTGTCAGGCCTCGAGATGCCGCTGCGGCAACATCAGGCGGACCAGGCCGCCGACGTGCCCAAACAGCAGCGACAGGATGTAAAGCACGCCGGCGACCAGGATCACCGCCGGGCCCGACGGCACGCCGGCGTGGTACGAGATCAGGAGGCCGGCATAGCCCGAAAACACGCCGCAGGCGGCGGCGATCACGATCATCAGCGTGATGTCGCGCGCCCAAAAGCGGCCGGTCGCGGCCGGCAGCATCATGATGCCGACGGCGAGCAGCGTGCCGAGCGCGTGGAAGCCGGACACGAGGTTGATCACCACCAATGCGAGGAAGGCCAGGTGCGCGGGCGCGCCGGCGCCACTGACCGAGCGCAGGAAGCCCGGATCGACGCACTCGATCACCAGCGGCCGGTAGATCAAGGCGAGCACGATCAGCGTGATGGTGGCGTTGCCGGCGATCAGCAGCAGCGTCTGGTTATCGAGCGCCAGCACCGAGCCGAACAGCACATGCAGCAGGTCGATGTTGGTGCCCACCATCGAGACGATGGTGACGCCGAGCGCGAGCGAGAGCAGGTAGAACGTCGCGAGCGCCGCGTCCTCCTTCAGCTCGGTCATGCGTGCGACGATGCCGGTGAGCAGCGCGACCACGCAGCCGGCGATCAGGCCGCCGGCGGTCATCGCGAACAGGTTGAGCCCCGAGACCAGGAAGCCGATCGCCGCGCCGGGTAGGATCGCGTGCGCCATGGCGTCGCCGACGAGGCTCATGCGGCGCAGCATCAGGAACACGCCGATCGGGCCGGCGCCGAGCGCCAGCGCCGTGGTGCCTGCGAGCGCGCGGCGCAGGAACTCGAACTCGACGAAGGGACCGATGAGCCAGTCGTACATGGGTATCCCGTCAGGCCGCCGCCGTCGGCACCGCGCATTCCGCGGCGTGCTCGTCGAACGCCTCGCACATGCGGCGCGCGGTGAGCAGGTTTTCCGGCGTGAGCACGGTCGTGGTATTGCCCCAGGCCACCGGCTCGCGCGCGAGCAGCAGCGTCTCGGGGAAATTCGCGCGGACGAAGTCGATGTCGTGCAGCGCGGTCAGCACCGTACGCTTCTCGCCATGCCAGCGCCGCACCAGGTCGAACAGATCGGCGGAGGTCTTGGCGTCGACGGCGTTGAACGGCTCGTCGAGCACGATCACCCGCGCGTCCTGCAACAGCAGCCGCGCAAACAGCATGCGCTGCATCTGCCCGCCGGACAGCGTGCCGATGGCGCGATCCTCGAATCCGGTCAGCCCGACCGCCGCGATCGCATCGTCGATGCGCCGACGCGCCGTCTTGTCGATGCCGCCGAACAGGCCGGTGTGGTGCCACAGGCCCATCGCCACCATGTCGAAGACGTTGATCGGGAAGCTCCTGTCGATCTCGGCCGCCTGCGGCAGGTAGGCAATGTCGCGCGCGGCGAGGCCCTCGCGGTCGATGCGGCCGGCCAGCGGCTTGATCATGCCGACGATGCCCTTGAACAGCGTCGACTTGCCGGCGCCGTTGGGGCCGACCACCGCCATCAGCGCGCCGGTATCGACCGCGCCGTTGAGGTGATGCACCGCCGGATGGCGGTCATAGCCAAGCGTGAGATTGTTGAAACGCAGGGCTGCCGTCATCGCGTGCTCAGCTTCCCGCCATCGCCCAGAACACCGCCGCCCAGATCAACGCGATCAGCACGCCCGCCGCCGCCAGCCGTTCGACGGCGGAGAGCCGCAGGATCGACGGCGAAATCGACGCCGGCGGATGGCCCTCGCCAGGATGGTGATGGCGGTGATGGCCGTGCTCATGGACGTGTTCTTGGACGTGGGTGGGCATGGTCGCCTCTTCCGTAATAATATAACGTTTCGAGGGTTAGGCTCAAGCCTTTGGGCTCGGGCCCTTGGGGCTCACGGCATAGCCGGTTGCGTCATTTGCCAAGCCATCCGGGCTATGCTCTCACCACCCCCCAGCTCCGTTGCCTGCCGCGTAAGGTCCCAAATGAGCAGTCAGAAAGCCCGTGTTCTCGCCGTCGGCGAGGTTCTGATCGAGATGGCGCGCGGCGGCGACGGCCGCTTCGCGATCGGGTGCGGCGGCGACACCTTCAACACCGCGGTCTATCTGGCGCGCGCCGGCATCCCGACCGCGTTTGCGACCGCGCTCGGCGACGATCCGTTCTCGGACCGGATTCTGGCGCTCGCCGCCGCCGAAGGCGTGCACAGCGACCTGATGCTGCGCGTCCCCGGGCGGCTGCCCGGCATCTACGTCACCGACACCGACGCGACCGGCAAACGCACCTTCCACTACTGGCGCGACGCCGAGCCGGCGCGCGAATTGTTCGAGCACCCCGACTGGGGCCACATCGCCGAGAGCATGCTCAGCGCCCGGCTCGTCTATTTCTCCGGCATCACGCTGTCGCTCTATTCCAATGCCGGCCTCGGCCGCTTCCTGGCGATCGTCGAGATGGCGCGGCAGAACGGCGCCAAGATCGCGTTCGACGGCAACTTCCGTCCGCGCGGCTGGAAGGGCGACCTCAGCCGCACGCGCACGGTGTTCATGGAGGCGCTCAAGCGCGTCGACATCGCGATGCCGGCCTATGACGACGAAGCGGTGCTGTGGGGCGATCCTTCGCCTGAGGCAACGGTCGAGCGCCTACACGCATTCGGCATCGGCGAGATCGTGGTGAAGAACGGGCCCAACAGCGCGCTGGTCGCCGCCGGAGGCAAGAGCGAGTTCGTGCCGGTGCCGGAAGTCGTGGTGCCGGTCGATCCGCTGGCCGCCGGCGACAGCTTCAACGCCGCCTATCTCGCGGCGCGGCTCTCCGGCGACGGCCCGAGCGCCGCCGCCGGCCTCGCGCATCGCCTCGCCGCCGAAGTGATCCGCCACCACGGCGCGATCATGCCGCGCACCGCGGCGGCGATGCACTGACGTTCAACGCTCATACGGATGTGCACGCGTTGACTGATCGAACACGCGCCGCAGTTCGATGTTGTCGCATCAGCCCGATCTGTTGTTGTCGTTCGATCTCTTGTTGATGCGCGCTCGCTCTCTCGGCTCCCCTCCCCCCGTTCGCGCAGCGAATGGCGGGGAGGGGTCGGGGGTGGGGGGCTGACACCGCAAGCCAGTCGCCTGATGGTCGAGCAGCTTTTTGTTCTTCGTCGAGACCTGATTCCGGGTGAGCCCCCCACCCCCAACCCCTCCCCGCCGCTAACGCGGGGGGAGGGGCGGACTCGCGGCGCGATCCATAACCCGCACATCGGCATTCATCGCGGCAAACGCTTCCCGGTCCTCGTCACGCCATTGACGCAGGCAGAGGCGGCTGCTGGACGATGTCGCGAAGGCGCTCATCGCCGGGCGTGCTTAAGCGAACAAACTGGTCTTGAAGCCGGCGCGGGCGATCACGCCGTCGCGCGCCTCCTCGACCAGCTTGAGCACGCGCGCCACGTCGACGCCGACCAGGCCGCCGCGCCACTTCTTCACCTTGCCGGCGATGAAGACGGTGTCGACGTTCATCGGGTTCATCAGGTTCACCACCGCGCCCGGCACGTTGTTGAGCGGCCAGACATTGAGCCGGTCGGTGGCGAGCATGACGATGTCGGCTTCCTTGCCGGGCGTCAGCGTGCCGACCTTGCCGGCGAGGCCGAGGCAGCGCGCGCCGTCGACGGTCGCGAATTCGAGCACCTCGCGCGTGGTCAGGAGCGGCGGCAGGCTCTTCTCGCCGCGCCGCGCCCGCTGCAGCAGGTTGAGCCGCTGCAGCGTGAAACAGGCGCGCATCACCGTGAACGGATCCTGCGCCATGGTCACGCCGACGTCGGAAGAGAGCGACGGGCGGATGCCGTGGTCGATCGCCTCCTGGATCGGCGGCATGCCGTGGCCCATGGCCATCTCGATCGGCACCGCGAGCGAGACCTCGCTGCCGGTGTCCTTGAGCAGACGCCAGGCGGCATCGCTCAGATGCGTGCAGTGGATGTATTCGTCGCCGGCGCCGAGCAGCTTCAGCCTGGCGAGCTCGAACAGCACCTTCTCGGTCTCGTCCCGCACGCCGTGCGCCACCATACGCACGCCGTGCTTGCGGGCGAACGTGTACTGGTCGACGTTGAGGTTGCCGCCGAGCGCGAGCGTCATGAGCTGATCCTGCGACGAGAAATAGGCCTTCTGCAGCCGTATCAGGTCCTGCGGATATTGCGCGGCCGGCCCGGCGCCGCGCGAATAGGCGTAGACGACGCGCAGCCCGGAATCCTGCAATGCGCGCACGCCGGCGTCGCTATGCTCGGGCGTGTGGTTGACCTGCGAGGTGTCGACCGCCGCGGTGGTGCCCATGTCGATCATGCCGAGCGCGCTGACCAGCGTGCCGGCATAAACGTCGGCCGGCCGGTACGGCACGGTGAGCGCGCCGGAGATGTCGCGGCTGTAGTCGGGATTGAGCAGCCCGTTCGACAGGATGTTGCGCAGGATGCCTTGATAGAAGTGATGATGGCTGTCGATGAAGCCCGGCATGACGATCCGGTTGGCGGCATCGACGACTGCGGCGTCACCCGCGGCAATGTCGGGACGCACCGCGCCGATCCTGCCGTTCTCGATCAGGACGTCGGCCCTGGCGAAGTCGCCGACCGCGCGATCGAGGGTGAGCACCACGCCACCCTTGAGCAGGATGCGGCGCGCGCCTGCAACACGCGCGAGCTCGGCATCGCCTTGCGCCGCTGCGCGGCCGGCGAAGGCGCCGGCGGCCGTCAGGGACGCGCCGGCGGCGAGGACGGCGCGCCGGGTCGCGGTGATTCCTGGGTCGCTCATGGTCAGACCTCCCTTGCCGCTCTTGTTATGGTTTGCCGATCAGCAGCGCGCCGAGACCCGCCAGGATCGGCAGCGGGAACGACACCGCGGCGCGCAGCCACACGAACCGCGGCGCCATCATATGGATTTCCCAGTTGAGCAGCCGCTGGATTGTATAGAGCGACCAGGCGGTCGAATAGGCGATCACCTGCGGCGCGCCGGCGCCGCTCTTGAGCGCCGCCGCCCCGATGGCGAAGCCGACCACCGCGCCGCCCGGCGTCGCCGCGCCGATGATGGTCGCGATCACGATGCCGACGATGCCCGAGCCGGGGCCGATCCAGTCGGCGATCAGGTCCTGCGGCATGACCGCCGCGATATAGCCGGAGCCGACGACGCCGATCATCACGCGCGGGATCAGCACCAGGAAGTCGCGCCCGCCCTCGAACGCGCCCTCGCGGAACAGCGCCTTGCTGCGCATCGCCGCGATGAAGGCCAGCACCGCGACCAGCAGCCACAGCAGGATCCCGACCACGATGCTGACGATGGCGATCACGTCCATTGGTCGCCGCCTCCGCGCTTGACGACCAGGCGCGCCACCATGCGCGCCAGCAATCCGCCGACGATCGGGAGCGGCAGCGCGATCAGGACGCGCCAGCCGACGAACTCAGGGCCGAAGAACGGCAGCTCCCAGATCAGCGCGCGGTTGTAGCCGAGCAGATTCCAGGCGGTGATGAAGGCCACCGCGGTGCCGACGTCGGCGCCGAGCACCAGGAACGCGGCCGCCACCGGATAGATCGTCAGCGGACCACCCGGCAGCACCGCGCCCATCATCATCGCCACCAGGATGCCGAGCAGGCCGGACTCGCTGCCGACCACGCGCGCCACCACCTCGCGCGGCAACAGCCGGGTCACGAAAGCCGCGATCAGGCAGCCTGCCGCCATCTTCGGCAGCATGCCGACGAGCAGCTCCAGGTCCTTGCTCAGGATCGCGACGACCTTGTCGGCGCCATCGCGCAGGTAGACCGCAATCCCTGCGGCGATCGAGATTGATGCGATGATGGCCGTCGACCATTCGAATGACCGGATACGGCGGCGGCTTTCGGCCATGAATGCGTGCGTACTCGGCTGGATTGTGGACAGCCAACCTTTAATGGGGCTGCGCACGCATTCAAGCAGAATCGCTATAACATGCGGTGCGGAGCGCCGTTGCGCGGCACGCAAGGCTTAAGGACTTCGACCATGACCTACCTGATCGTCTTCCTCGGCGGCGGCATCGGCGCCGCGCTCCGCCACGGCGTCAACATCGCGTCGGCGCGTTTGTTTGGAGCCGCATTTCCCTACGCCACCATGATCGAGAACGCCACCGGATCGCTGCTGATGGGCCTCTTGGCCGGCTACTTCGCATTCCGCGGCGGCGGCGCGCCGTCGCACCTGCAACTGTTCCTGACCACCGGCATTCTCGGCGGCTACACCACGTTCTCGGCGTTCTCGCTCGACGCGGTGCTGCTCTACGAACGCGGCGCGATCGGGCTCGCCGCGCTCTATGTGCTGGGGTCGGTGGTTCTGGCGGTCGGCGGTCTGGTCGTTGGCCTTGCGCTGGCGCGGCAGGTTTTTTGACGTGCGTGAATCCGTAGGGTGGGTTGGCGCGGCCACGCTCGTCGATGGGTCGGACGGCAGCGATCCGCGCGTAACCCACCATCTCGCACCGTGCGCCGTTCATGGTGGGTTACGCGCGGAGCCAGGCTGTGCTCGGTCCGCAAGCGCGTGGCCGCGCTAACTCACCCTACACCATCGGCTTGAGTTTGTAGGGTGGGCAAAGCGAAGCGTGCCCACCATCGACGTCATGTCACCGAACCGGCTTGGTGGGCACGGCGCTGCAACGTGTGCGTGGAGAGGGTGTGCGGACGCGGCCCGCGCCTTTGCCCACCCTACCCCACTCGCGCTGGCGCGGCAGGTTTTTTGACGTGCGTGAATGCGTAGGGTGGGTTGGCGCGGCCACGCTCGTCGATGGGTCGGACGGCAGCGATCCGCGCGTAACCCACCATCTCGCAC
>JAIESR010000091.1 GCA_019745775.1 Xanthobacteraceae bacterium
TCCAATCGAGGCGTTCTCTAAAGTGTTGCACTTCGACTGTGAATCCACCTTCCCGCTTGCGCGGGAATGAGCGGAGGAGAAGGCCTGCCCAAAGACAATTGCATCACCCAACGTGCTTCTTCAGGAACGCGAACACCTTGTCCCAGCCGTCGGCGGCCTGCTCCGGCCGGAACGACGGCCGCGCCCAGTTGAAGAAGGCGTGGCCGCAGCCGTCATAGCGGTGGAATTCGTAGCTCTTGCCGAGCTTCTTCAGCACGGCTTCGGTCTTGTTGACGTGCTCGCGGTTCGGATTGGCGTCGTCGTTGCCGAAGATGCCGATCAATGGCGCCGTCATTTTCTCGGTGAGATCGATCGGCGCCACCGGCTTGCGCGCATCGAGCGCCTTCGCGGGATCGTCGACCACGACATTGCCGCCCCAGCAGTCGACCAGCGCGTCGATGCCGGAGAGCGTGCAGCCGGCGAGATAGGTATGCCGCCCGCCCGAGCAGAAGCCGATGACGCCGACCTTGCCGTTGGAATTCGGCTGCGCCCGCAGGAACTCGATCGCCCCCTTCACGTCCCCCATCACCTGCGCGTCGGCAACGCCGCCGGCTGCGCGCACCCGGGCGCCGATGTCGTCGGGGCTGCCGGGGCCTTCGCGGAAATAGAGGTGCGGCGAGATCGCGGCGTAGCCGTGGTGGGCGAACTTGCGCGTCACCTCGATGATCCACTCGTCCCAGCCCGGCAGGTGCATGATGACCACGATCCCCGGCACCTTCCCACCGCGCGTCGGGCGCGCGTAATAGGCCTCGCCGCTGTCGCCGTTGTGTCCTTTGAACGGGACGACTTCGGCTTGCAGACCCTCGTACGACATGCGTTGACACTCCTTGGACTGGATTGGGACTGATTGCTGGAACCCGGCCGGCACCATATCATGGCCGTAACGGCTGCAAAGACGCAGGACACCCACAACAAGAAACCACGCTGCAAGGACCGGAAACCATGCTCCGCAAAGAACAGAACGATCTCCTCACCCAGACCGGGCCCGGCACGCCGATGGGCGCGCTGTTCCGCAGCTACTGGCTGCCGGCGATGATGGCGAGCGAGCTGCCGGAGCCCGGCTGCCCGCCGGTGCGCGTCAAGCTTCTGTCGGAGCGGCTGATCGCCTGGCGCGACGGCAAGGGCAACTATGCGCTGATGGACGAGTTCTGCGCCCATCGCGGCACGTCGCTGTGGGTCGGACGCAACGAGGACGACGGCCTGCGTTGTCCCTATCACGGCTGGAAATACGGCATCGACGGCCAGTGCATCGAGGTGCCGTCGGAGCCGGTGGAGTCCGGCTTCTGCGCCAAGATCAAGCTGAAGTCCTATCCGCTGATCGAGCGCGGCAACGTGCTGTGGACCTATATGGGCCCGCCGGACAGGCAGCCCGCGCCGCCCGAGTTCGAGTGGTGCACGGTGCCGCTCGAGCAGAGCTATGTCAGCAAGCGCCTGCAGGAATGCAACTGGCTGCAGTCGCTGGAAGGCGGCATCGATTCCAGCCACAGCGCCTGGCTGCACGGCAGCGAGTTCAAGCACGATCCGCTCTATGTCGGCGCCAAGGGCAACGAGTACACGCTCGGCGACGTGCAGCCGCATTTCGAGGTGGTCGAGAGCCCCGGCGGCCTTCTCATCGGCGCGCGCCGCAACGCCGAAGCCGGCAGCTACTACTGGCGGATCACGCAATGGATCATGCCGTGCATGACCATGATCCCGCCGCGCGGCGATCATCCGACCGGCGGCCACTATTGGGTGCCGATCGACGACGAGAACTGCTGGGTGTGGAACTGGGACTATCACGAGACCCGCCCGCTCACGCAGGCGGAGCGCACTGCGATGGACAACGGCTCGAGCCGGCACGTGATCTACGAGGTGGTCGACGGCCAGCGCACCTGGCGCGCGCAGGCCAACAAGGACAACGACTACCTGATCGACCGCGCCGCGCAGAAGGCCGGCCGCACCTACAGCGGCATCGCCGGCTTCGCGATGCAGGACTCCGGCGTGCAGGAGCTGATGGGCCCGATCGTCGACCGCAGCAAGGAGAACCTGGTTTCCTGTGACAATGGAATCATCATGGCGCGGCATCGCCTGATGCGCGCCGCGAAGGCGCTGGTGGAGAAGGGCGAGACGCCGCCCGGTGTCGCGCCCGAGCACCAGCGGGTGCGCGCGGCCGCGATCGTGCTCCCCGCCGACGCCGTCTACAAGGATGCGGCGAAAGAGGCGCTGAAGGTGCAGCCGGGCAAGCAGCACGCAAGGGTGTGAGAAGCGAGCGGCGAACAGGGAGTAGCGAACAGATGGCCAGGATCGTACTCGGGCTCGGCACCTCGCATACGCCGATGCTGCTCGCCGACGACCAGACGCTGCAGCGCTTCGTCGAGACCGACCAGAACATCAAGCATCGCGACAAGGAGGGCCGCCCGGTCACCTACGGCGAGCTGCTGGAGAAGGCCGACCCGAAGATGGCGCATCTGGTGGCCCCGGCAAACCTCGTCGCCCGCCAGAACGTCGCGCGCGGCGCGATCAAGCGCCTGGCGCAGACGCTCGCCAATTCCGATCTCGATGCGCTGATCGTGATGGGCGACGACCAGAACGAAAGCTACAAGGAGGATTGCCGGCCCGCCTTCGCGATCTACTACGGCGAGACGATCCGCAATTCCAACGAGCAGCACGAGGAATACAGCAAGCGTTTTCCGGAATGGTATGTGAAGAACCGCCAGGCCTTCTTCGAAGACGAAGGCCCGCGCGACTATCCGGTGCATGCCAAGCTCGCGACGCATCTGATCGAATCGCTGATGGACGAAGGGTTCGACATGGGCGCGTCACAACGCCTGCCCGAGGGCGAAGGCGAAGGCCACGCCATCGCCTATGTGCATCGCCGCGTGATGGATGCGCAGAAGCCGATCGCCGCGGTACCGGTGTTCCTCAACACCTATTTCCCGCCGAACCAGCCGCGGCCCAAGCGCTGCTACGAATTCGGCCAGGCCGTGCGCAAGGCGGTGGAGGCGTTCCCCGGCGACGAGCGGATCGGCGTGCTGGCGTCCGGCGGCTTGAGCCACTTCCTGGTCGACGAGGACCTCGACCGCGCGATCCTGAAGGCCTGCGCCGAGAAGGACGCGAAATTCCTCCAGACGCTGCCGCGCAACAAGCTGCATGCCGGCTCGTCGGAGATCCTCAACTGGGTCGCGGTCGCCGGTGCGGTCGAGCATCTCGATCTCGACTGGTTCGAGTACGTGCCCGGCTATCGCACGCCCGCCGGCACCGGCACCGGCTTGAGCTTCGCGAGCTGGACGTAGCGGCGCGCACTCTCTCACGCCGTCATCCTGAGGTGGCCGCCATCAGCGCGTTAACGCGCGTCTTCGACGCGCTATGGTGGCCCTCGAAGGATGCACGGCCCCGATAACGGAGCAGCCGTCGCCCTTCGAGGCTCGCTTCGCTCGCACCTCAGGGTGACGGAGATAGAGTGGCGTTCGCCGCTTTGCCGATCTGGACCCCGGCAGTGTCGCCGCTGTAGTTTGCGTCAACATCGTCAGCGTACAGGCACCTTCCCCATGCGACTTCAGCTCTCGCTCGCCACCGCGGCCAATCCGCGGTCATGGCCGATCCTCGACGGCACCGTGAAGCCGGACGGCATCGACCTCATCCCGACCGCCATCCACCCCTCGGAGATGTTCTGGCGGCAGCTGAAGTTCCAGGACTTCGATATCTCCGAGATGTCGATGTCGTCGCTGATGATGGCGACCGCGCAGGGCAACGACGACTGGGTCGGCATCCCGATCTTCACGACGCGCAAGTTCTTCCACACCGAGATCCTGGTGCGCAAAGACGCCGGCATCAACGAGCCGAAAGACCTCAAGGGCAAGCGCGTCGGCGTGCCGGAATATCAGCAGACCGCGGCGCTGTGGACGCGCGGGGCGCTCCAGCACGAGTTCGGCGTGCATCAGCGCGAGATGGAGCACTGGATGGAGCGGGTGCCGACCCACAGCCACGGCGGCTCGACCGGCTTCAAGCCGCCGCCGGGCACGACCGTCAACCAGATCCCGATCGAGAAGAGCCTCGGCCAGATGATGGTGTCGGGCGAGCTGCACGCCACGATCCACTATCTGCGCGACAACAACCTGGTCGATCGCTCGCGCGTCGACCTCGAGCATCACCCCGACATCAAGACGCTGTTCCCCGATCCGCTCGCGGAGGGCGTGCGCTACCACAAGAAGACCGGCATCTTCCCGATCAACCACGGCATGGTGATCCGGCGCGAGATCGCCGAGAAGCATCCCTGGACCGTACTCAACCTGCTCAAGGCCTACGACAAGGCCAACGAGATCGCCAATCAGCAGCGCATCGCCCATGTCGAGTACCACGTCTGGGCCGGGCATATTCCGGCGGAAGCCGGCAAGGCGCTGCGCGAGCCCGCGATCCGCCACGGCATCAAGGCCAACCGCAAGACGCTCGAGACCGCCGCGCAATATTCGCACGAGCAGGGCCTCACCCCGCGGCTGATGAAGCTCGAAGAGCTGTTCGCGCCGAGCGCGATGGAGCAATAGCGCGCGATGGGCGTGACCGACATCCGCCTCGACGGCACGGTCGCGATCGTTACGGGCGCCGCGCGCGGCCTCGGACAGGCGATGGCGGCCGGGCTGTGCCGCGCCGGCGCCCACGTCGTGTTCGCGGACGTTGACGGCGCGGCGCTCAACAATGCGACGGGGACAGCCGCCAGCGCCAGAAGCGGCACCGCGCTCGGCATCCGCTGCGACATCACCAGCCGCGCCGATTGCGAGCGCGTGGTGGCGCAGACGCTCGAGAAGTTCGGCGCGCTGCATGTGCTCGTCAACAACGCTGCCAAGGGCCAGGCGCATCTGGAGCGTTCGCGGCAGACCAAGTCGCTGAAGTTCTGGGAGTCCGATCCCGAGATCTGGCAGGACGTGATCGTCACCAACATCAACGGCACTTTCCTGATGGCGCGCAGCGCCGTGCCGGCGATGCTCAAGGCGGGCTTCGGCCGCATCGTCAACATCACCACCAGCCTGCCGACCATGCAGCGCCGCAACAACTCCCCCTATGGCGTGACCAAGGCCGCGATCGAGGCCGAGACGCTGATCTGGGCGCAGGAGTTGAAGGACACCGGCGTCACCGTGAACTCGCTCATCCCCGGCGGTGCCGCCGACACCGAATTCGTGCACGCGGCGTCGCGCAAGGAATTGGCGGCGATGGGCAGATCGCTGCTGCCGCCCTCGGTGATGGTGCCGCCGATCATCTGGCTCGCATCGCGGTTGTCCGACGGCGTCACCGGTGCGCGGTTTGTCGGAAAATTGTGGGACGACGCGCTGCCGCCAAGCGACGCGGCGGCGAAAGCGCGCGAGCCGTCGGTATTGCTGCCGGCCAGCGACGGGCGATGAGGACTATCCACAAGCCATGATGCGCAATGCGCACGGCTTTTTGCGGTTACGCCTCAATTTACGTTGGCCCAAAGTCGTTTACCGACACTGCTTGCATTTTTCGGTCAGGTCAGCTTCTTAGATGCCACGGGACTGTCACAAATCAATCTCGAATCGCGGCGTCTTTTTCCGGATTCGCAGCCTCAAAAACTGCGCGTGGACCAATGAGCTTTGAAATCGAGCGAAAATTCCTGGTGCGCGGCAATGACTGGCGCGCCCTCGCTTCAAGCCAGACCACGATTCGGCAGGCTTATCTGGCATCCGGCACCAAATCGTCGACCCGGGTCCGCATCCGCGGTGATGGAACAGCAACGCTGACAATCAAATCGCGGCCCGCGGACCTGCGGCGGATGGAATTGGAGTATCCCATTCCGGTGTTGCAAGCCGAAGCGCTGATGCAGCTGCGCGAAGGCTCGATCATCGACAAAACCCGCTATGTGGTTCCGCATGACAGCCTTGCGTGGGAGATCGACGTTTTCGCCGGCGACAATCTCGGCCTGATCATCGCGGAAATCGAATTGAAGGATATCGACCAGCCGTTCGATGTGCCGGCCTGGATCGGCCGCGAGGTCACCGCGCAGCCGCAATACTACAACAGCTATCTGGTGCAGCAGCCGTTCTCTTCGTGGTCGCTGCGCGCGCAGTCGCTGACTCGCTACGCGTGAGGTGCGCAATTGCGGAATTCATCGGTTGCTTTGGTCTTTGCAACGGCGCTCGCCGCAGTTCTTTGTTGTTCAGCGGGACCGGCTCTGTCGGAACAACGCAGCGGCGCCGGCCCCTGCCGGCAGGGCGTGCTGGCGCTGATCGGCATGCTCGATGACGGCGATCAGAAGAGCGCCGACTACAAGCATGCGTTCACCGCCGTGGTTTCGACCTGCGGGCCGGTCGCGAAAACCAAACCCGCCTCGAAACCTGCCGGGGCGGCGCAATGCCGGAAGCTCGCCGGATACATGCTCGACGAGATCGAATCGAACCGCATGAACGGAAGGGCGTTCGTGGAGGTCAGGGACACGTTCGCGCAAGCGTGCGCCCCGAACTGATCGAGAATCCGTCGGACAACTCGGCATCGAGCGCGCCGAACCCATCGAGCAAGGTCGCGGACCACGTGATCGCGCGGCGGCTCCGATGACAGCTCAGGCGCGCTGACTGGCGGCGCTTTTGTCGCCTTTCCTTATCAAGGTGGATCGGCGACAGTCCCGGGGCGGCGCGGCCAGAAGCAGACAAGAGCCGCGACGGGAACAGGAAACGGCGGAGGGAATCGATGTTCTTGCGATTGCCGCTGATTGCGATCTTGGCCGCGCTGGCCGGCGGCGGCCCGCCCGCCCCGGCGGCCGCCCAGACCTATCCGAACCGGCCGATCACGCTGGTGGTGCCGCTGCCGCCCGGCGGCACCAACGACATCATGGCGCGCATCGTCGGCGAGCGGATGACCAAGTCGCTCGGCCAGCAGGTGGTGATCGAGAACCGCGCGGCCGGCGGCAGCGGCACCGTCGCGACCCGGCAGGTCGCGCGCGCGACGCCGGACGGCTACACCATCCTGCTCAGCTACACCTCGACCTTCGCCACCGGCCCGAGCATGTACAAGAATGCCGGCTATGACGTGCGCAAGGATTTCGCGCCGATCGGGCTCATCGCCGTGTCGCCCAGCCTCGTGCTGGCCAACAAGGACGTACCGGTCAAGACCATCCCGGAGCTGCTCGCCTATATCAGGAAAATGGGAGAGCCGTTCCAGTACGGCTCGCCGGGCGCCGGCACCTTCAATCATCTCGCCGCTGAAATGTTCGCACGCGCCGCCAACGTCAAGCTGATGGCGATCCCCTACAAGGGCTCCAACCCGCTCACCACCGACCTGATCGCCGGGCATGTGAAGATCGGCTTCAACCCGATCCCGGTGTCACGGGGCGCGATCGAAGCCGGCCATATCCGCGCGCTGGCGGTGACGACCGCGAGGCGCTCGGGCGTCTTGCCGGACGTCCCGACGCTGGCGGAACAGGGGCTGCCCGGCTTCGACATCTCGCTGCGCTACGGGCTCGCGGCGCCGGCCGGCACGCCGGCCGCGATCGTCGCGCAGCTGAACAAGGCGCTCAACGCCGCGCTGGCGGATGAAGCGGTGATCAAGCGCATCCGCCATGAAGGCGCGGAGCCCACGCCGATCACGCCGCAGGAATATGCCGCCGACATCGACGCCGAGGAGACGCGCTGGTCGGCGGTGGTGAAGGACCTCGGCATCGCCGGAAACTGAAATCAGAGCGGTTCCTCCTGAAACGGGTCTTTCCCCGCTCATTCCCGCGCAAGCGGGAATCCAGTCTTGAGCTAACCTGGGTCCCCGCTTTTGCGGGGACGAGCGGGAGTGGGGCGTGTCAATCTAACCTGGGAATGCTCTAGACCGGACTTGTCGAGCCAAAGAAGGATCGGCGCTCATGTTTGCACGTACCGTCGTCACGCTCGCTGCCGTTGTCGCGTCACTCGGCGACGCCGTAGCGCAGGATTATCCCAACCGCCCGATCACGCTGGTGGTGCCGTATGCCGCGGGCGGCGGCAATGATGTGATGGCGCGCATCGTCGGCGAGAAGATGAGCAAGACGCTCGGCCAGCAGGTCGTCATCGACAATCGCGCCGGCGCTGGCGGCGCGCTGGCGACGCGACAGGTCGCGAAGGCGCCGCCCGACGGCTACACGCTGGTGATCGGCGGCACCGGCTCGCTCGCGGTCAATCCGACGCTGTTGCCGAACGTCGGCTACGACGTGCGCAAGGATTTCGCGTCGGTCGGGATGATCGGATCGAGCGCGATGATCGTCGTGGTCCATCCGGCGGTCCAGGCGAAGACCATCCCCGAACTGATCGCGCTTGCGAAGAAGGAATCCGGCAAGTTCGTGTATGCCTCGTCCGGCGCCGGCTCCGGCATTCATCTCGGTGCGGAACTGTTCGCGCATATGGCCGGCGTGAAGCTGGTGCACGTTCCCTACAAGGGCACGGGCCCGGCATTGACCGATCTGCTCGGCGGCCACGTCTCGATGTTCTTCTCATCGCTGCCGCCGGCGATCGCGCTGGTCAAGGAAGGCAAGGTCCGCGCGCTCGCCGTGACCGGGGCCAAGCGCGTCGATGTCTTTCCGGACATCCCGACCGTCGCAGAGACCCTGCCCGGCTTCGAGGCAGTGCTGCGCTACGGCATCGTCGCGCCGGCGGGGACGCCGCGGCCGATCGTCGACAAGCTCAACGCGGCGCTGCGGCAGGCGCTGGCCGAGCCCGACACCATCGAGCGCATGGCGCGTGACGGCACCGAGGCGTCGCCGGGAAGCCCCGAGGAATACGCCGCCGTGATCGATCGCGAGGAACGCAAGTGGTCGGAGGTCGTGAAGCGCGCGGGCCTGGCGGCGGCGCAGTAGGCATTGCGCACGCTGCAAAAGCGTGAGTGAATCCGGCCGATGGACGCCAAGGTCGACAGCAAGGGCGCGAGCCAGGCGTCGTGGCAGCACGATCTCTACGATCTGCTGCGGCGGCACGACATCACGCAGTTCGGCTACGTGCCGGACGCCGGCCACGCGGTGCTGATCGATCGTTCGCTTGCCGACCCGGACGTCTATTCGATCGCGCTGACTACCGAAGAGGAAGGCGTGGCGCTCGCCGCCGGCGCAGACCTCGGCGGCGCCCGCGCCGTGCTGCTGATGCAGTCGAGCGGCGTCGGCAACTGCATCAACATGCTGTCGCTGATCAAGGGCGCGCGCTTCCCGTTCCTGACGCTGGTGAGCATGCGCGGCGACTTCGGCGAGGGAAATCCCTGGCAGTTCGCCATGGGCCAGGCGGTGACGCCGGTGCTCGAAGCGATGGGCGTGATCGTGCTGCGCGCCGAGCACCCGGACGAGGTGATCGAGGTCGTCGGCGCGGCGATCACCATGGCGTTCAAGAGCGGCCAGTCGGTCGCCGTGCTGCTGACCCAGCGCCTGATCGGCGCCAAACCGTTCTGAGGCCGCCATGGCGACGCCGCAGGAACTCAGGGCCCGGAAGGCCGCGCTCGCCGAGGCGCTGCCGGGCGTCGTGCTCGATCGCGGCGACGCCATGCCGACGCTGATCGGCCGGCACGAGGATTTCCTCATCGTCACCGGACTCGGCGGCTCGGCCCACGACGTCGGCGCGGTGACCGGCGACCAGGGGCACGTGTTCTCGCTCGGCGGCGCCATGGGCGCGCCCTGCATGATCGGGCTCGGCCTGGCGCTGGCGCAGCCCAAGAAACAGATTTTGGTCGTCACCGGCGACGGCGATCTCCTGATGAACGTCGGCGCGCTCGCCACCATCGCGGTGATAAACCCGCCCAATCTCGCGATCGTGTGCGTCGACAACGGCCACTACGGCGAGACCGGCTGGCAGAAGAGCCACACCAGCCTGGGCGTCGATCTCGAGAAGATGGCGAGCGGCGCCGGCATCAGGCGCACCATGACCGCCGCGCAGGACGCCGACCTCGAACGCGCCGCGCGCTTCATCCGCGAGGGCAACGGCGCGGGCTTCGTGCTGCTGCGCGTGAAGCCGACCGAGCCACCGCCGTTCAAGCGCAATTTCGACGCTTCGTTCTGCCGCGACCGCTTCCGCGCGGCGCTGCTGGGCTAGCGCCCCGCAAGCCGCCACCCCCTGCCCCCATTGTCAGCACCTTTCAATTGTGCTCGCATCTTTGCTGCGGTGCCCTGAACGATAGGGGTCCAGCATGCACGTGAGACTTTGCTTTGCTGCATTAATTGGATGCATTTTCTTTTCTGCCGCGCACGCGCAATCGTGCAACACCGCCGATCGCTCGGTCCTGCTGATCCTCGATGCATCGGGCAGCATGAACGCGCGACTGCCCAACGGCGAGACACGCTTCGAGGTCGCGCGCCGTGCCGTGAAGGGCGTCGCATCGTTCGTCCCTGCAAAGGCGCAGGTCGCGTTGCGCCTTTACGGCGCGCAGTCCCCCGCTCGCGCCAAGAACTGTCAGGATAGCGCCCTTGCCGTCCGCTTCGGTGCGGCCGAGGCGAATGGGAACGCGATCACCTCCGCAGTCGATTCGGCGAAAGCGCAGGGGTTCACGCCGATCGCCTTTTCGCTGCAACAGGCCGCCAGCGATTTTCCCGGCGATGTTCAGCGACGTGTGATCGTCCTGGTCAGCGACGGCAAGGAAACCTGTCAGGGTGATCCGGTCGTGACGGCGCGGGCGCTCGCCGCGCAGAAGATCACCGTGCACACCGTCGGCTTCGTCGTCGATACCGCAGCACGGGGACAACTTCAGAATATTGCGCGCATCACCGGCGGCACCTATTTCGACGCGCCGGTGGGCCCGGAACTGCCGGACACGCTGAAGAAAGCGCTGAACGCCTGTGCCCAGCGCGTCGCGGCCGCCCCGCCCGCAAAGTCGAAGCCGGGGCGCCTCAGGACGACATCTGCGGTCTACCCGCTTCCGGTCTTCGACTCGGAGAGCGGTAAAGAAGTCGGCAAGCTCGACCGTGTCACCCGTGAAGTGACGGTGCCGGCGGGCATCTACGAGGTGCAGTTCGGCAGCGCGCGATGGAAGGGCATCGAAGTCCGATCGGGCGAAATCACCACGATCGATCCTGGCGAGCTGCGGCTGGAAAATTATGTCGGCCTCGGAAGGGTCCTGGTGCTCGACACTGAAACCGGCGAGCCGTTCGGACACTTTGATGCGGCCAACTCGGCGGTGACGCTGATGCCGGGCCTCTATGACTTGAAGTTCACACGTTCCGAGTGGCCTTTCATCAAAGTGGACGGCGGCAAGCCAACCGTGCTCAAGGCCGTGCGCGTGAACCTCGACGGCGCCATCAAATGGAAGAAGCATGCCCGCGTCGTTACCAAGGATGGCACGGAGGTTTTCAGGTTCGATGCCGTGACGTATCGGGCGACGTTGCCGCCCGGCGAATACGTGGTCGAAATCGACGACCGCCAGATCCCGTTCAACGCGCCACAGGGTGAAACCCTCGACGTGAAGCCGCCGCAGTAGCGGCAGACCAGTTCAATCGCGCGACCATGGAGTGGATCATGGCAAGCATTTCCAGATTGTGGATTGGGATCGCCCTCGCACTGACGATCGTCGCGGGCTCAACGGGAGATTTGCCATCGTGGGCGCAGGATTCGAAGCCGTGTCCACCAACGACGATCAATCGCGGGGAACCCATCTTCGGCGTCAACGGCAGAACCAGCATCGATGTCCTGGCCTGCGCCTCCGGCGAGATCTTGATCGGACAGGGGCAAGGGCTGCCGGCGATAAATCGCCCATCGTTCACGGAAGTCGATGGGCGTTTTCTCGGCATTGTCGAATTCAGCCCTTGCGATCTGCCCCTGGGCTCGGACCTGCCCGGAGCCAACGTTACGTTCAGTTTTGTTTCCGCGAACAAGGCCGCCAGAGCCGTGCAAACCTTGGCGCTCACGCCCGACAAGGAAAAGCCCACCCTGACGACGACATCGAAACCCGACAAGGGCACGCGCGTCGTGGCGGGCCAAACAATCGTCGTCCGCATGCACGCGTCCGAGCAATACGGCGCCGATCGCCTCGGATGGCAAGGCGGGATCAAGAAAATTCAGCTGCGCGATGAAAGCGCAAACCGGGACGTGGCGCCGCACTGGGAGGCCGCCGAACCTGCTCCATGCAAACGCAAGCAATGGGAACAGACGCTGGAAGTGAAATATGCGGTTCCGCCGAACCCGCCGCCGGTGATCCGCCTGCGCGCCCATGCCTGGGATCATGCCGGCAATGAGGACACCGACGTCGGCGAGTTTCCAACGGGAGAATGGTACGGACGGCTGATCTGGAAAGCGCATCAAACAAGTCCGTCGGGCGGCGGCGACTTCTGGGGCACCATGGATCTTTCGCTCAACGACGCCGGAAACGGAAAACTGGAAGGCACGCTGACGGGAACGCAAAGCCAGATGATCGGCGGCAAGTGCAAGTCACAAACGGTGGCGCCGGGCAGGCTGACGGCACGCCTTCAGGGCTCCCTCGATGCTGGCAAGACCATGTCGCTCAGTCTGGCCGATCCGCAGTTCACGCCTGCAAAAGTGGGTCCGTGCTCGTATGGTGGCAGTCCCATGTCGGCGCCCGGCGTTCATAGCTGGCCGGATTTCGCAAACGTGCTTCGCGATCTCTCACCGACCGCCACCGGCGGATTCTCCGCCGATCGGCAATACCCCATTCCGCAAGGGTCGAGTCAATTCCGGGTCAATCTGCAGCGAGCGAAGGGGCCGTAGCCGCTGCCGCGTAGACGAGCTTATTGCACGACGTCGAGCTTCACTTTCGCGACGCCCTTCCCGGTCATGCCGAGCGATTGCGCGGCAGCATGGGAGACATCGATCACCCGCCCGTCGATGAAAGGACCGCGATCGTTGACGCGGACCGTCACCGACTTGCCGGTGGCAACGTCGGTGACGCGCACTTTCGTGCCGAACGGCAGCGTGCGATGCGCCGCGGTCAATTCGCCGGGATTGAACTTCTCACCGCTCGCCGTGCGCGAGCCGTGCCTGTAGAAGCTCGCCATGCCATGCGAGGCCGCGAGCGACCGCGATGCGGTGCGGGTCCGCTGCTTGCGCGGCGTCACTGTCGCCACTTCCTGCGGCGTCGCCGACCGCTGGACAAAGGCACGCGATGCCGGCCTGTCGGGTGTTGCGGTGGTCTGGATGCAGGCCGAGACCATGGCCGCCGTGAGCACGGCGACCGACAGCTGCGCGGCGCTCCGATATGGACGCTCAGACTTGAGGTTGAAATCCATGCACGCCCCCCGAATCCCAGGCGGCAATGCACGGGGGAACTTTGGCTCGATGACGGGCCAAATATGGCAGTCACCGCCACGATTTACGGTTGATCGGCATGCGTGGCATTTTGCAACGCAAACGGTCGCGCGCTACCGCACTAGAGCATTTCCCAGTTAGGACGAAGCATATCCTGCATGGGCGAGGTAGTTAGCGCATTCGTCTGACGTAAAG
>JAIESR010000129.1 GCA_019745775.1 Xanthobacteraceae bacterium
GCGGCGGCGGCTTCGGCGGCCGCCTTCATTTCTTCGGCGTAGCCCGACGGCGGCACGATCGTGACCAGGGTCTGGTCGACATTGCCCACCACCTTCACGTTCGGCGGCAGCGCCACGTCGCTCATGTGCTTCGAGTAGTTGATCTCGAGGCCGGAGATATCGACGTCGATCGATTCCGGAATCTCCTCGGGCGAGCAGACCACCTCGACCGCGTGGGTGACGATGTTGACGGTGCCGCCGCGCTTCACGCCCGGCGCCTGGTCGGCGTTCTGGACGTGCACCGGGATGCGCACGCGGATCTTCGCGCCCGCGCTCAGGCGCAGGAAGTCGACGTGCAGCGGCAGGTCCTTCACCGCATCGAGCTGGAAGTCGCGCGGGATGACACGGTGCTTGGTCCCATCCACGTCGAGCTCGTAGATCGTGGTGAGGAAGCGCCCGGCGTAGATGCGCTGCTTGAGCTCGGCATGATCGACCGAGATCGCGAGGGGATCCTTGTTATCGCCGTAGATGACGCCCGGCACGCGGCCGGACCGACGTACTGCCCGCGCGGCCCCCTTGCCGGCCTTCGGGCGCGCCGTCGCTTTCATTTCCTTGACGGTGGCGGCCATTGTCTAAGTCCTTGTCTCAACGAATGGAAAAACGCCGCAGCCTGCCTCCAGGGGGGTCGGGGCCACGGTCGCGCGCGTTGTTTAGCGGCAAGTCGCCGCAATGACAAGGAAAGGAGCGCTTTGGACCGTTCCGCGGCTAGCCGGACACCCCACCCGGCTGGTCCGGCGGCGGGGGCGCCGGGGGCGGGGTCGGTGGGCTTTGGTTACCGACGCCGAGCTTGGCCTCGAGCGCGGCAATCCGCACCTTCAAGGCCTCGTTTTCCTCGCGCGCCAGCCGCGCCATGTCCTTCACCACCTCGAATTCCTCGCGCTTGACGAGGTCGAGGTCGCGCAGCCACCGCTCGGTCTGGGTTTTGACCAGGGTCTCGAACTCGCGCCGCACGCCTTGAGCCACGCCGGCAGCATCGTTCATCAGCCGGGCGACTTCGTCGAAGAAGCGGTTGGTGGTCTGGGTCATGGCCTGTTCTCCCGGCCCGCGTGCTGGCGGCCGATGCACAATTCACCGGGGGAAATGGCGTCCGGCCGCCGCCCTTTCAAGACATCATGTCCACTGGTATTGGCCGTTCCCTTGACGTGACCTGATTCACGGCCGCATCACCGCCGTACTTATCGGCGACTCCACGGGACCATGCCGCCTCTCGCCCTCCCCTTCCCGGCCTTCGATCCGGTGCTGGTCCAGATCGGGCCGCTCGCGATCCGCTGGTACGCGCTCGCCTACATCGTCGGCATCCTCGGCGGCTGGGTCTACGCCCGCGCCATCATCCGCTCGGAAACGCTCTGGGGCGGCAAGCCGCCGCTGACCGTTGTCGATTTCGACGACTTCATCCTGTGGGTGACGCTCGGCATCATCCTGGGCGGCCGGCTCGGCTATGTGCTGTTCTACAATCCCTCCTATTTCCTCACACACCCGGCCGAGATCGTGCAGCTCTGGAAGGGCGGCATGTCGTTTCACGGCGGCTTCCTCGGCTGCGTGATCGCGGTGATGGGTTTCGCGCGCTGGCGCGGCATCCCGATTCTTTCTCTCGGCGACATCGTGTGCGCGGTGGCGCCGATCGGCCTGTTCCTCGGTCGCATCGCCAATTTCATCAACGCCGAACTGTGGGGCCGCACCACCGACGTGCCCTGGTCGTTCGTGTTTCCGGGCGCCGGTCCGCTGCCGCGCCATCCGAGTCAACTGTACGAAGCGACGCTCGAAGGTCTGGTGCTGTTCGTCGTGCTCGCCGTTATGATGCGGGGCGGCGCGCTCAAACGGCCGGGCACGGTCCTCGGCGCCTTCTGCCTCGGCTACGGGCTGGCGCGGACGATCTGCGAATTCTTCCGAGAGCCCGACGCACAGCTCGGCTTCCTGTGGGGCGGGCTGACGATGGGAATGCTGCTGTCGCTGCCCCTGATGATCGCCGGCGTCATGCTGATCATCGCGGCGCGGCGGGCGAAGCCGCTGCAACAGGCGTGAAGGTGCAAGGGGCGCGATGACGGACGATTATCCGCCGCTCGAAACCGAGATCCGACGCCGCATCGCGGCCGCCGGCCCGATGCCGGTTGCGCAGTACATGACGCTTTGCCTCACCCATCCGCAGCATGGCTACTACATCACGCGCGATCCGTTCGGGGCCAAGGGCGACTTCGTCACGGCGCCGGAGATCAGCCAGATGTTCGGCGAGCTGATCGGGCTGTGGTGCGCCGCCACCTGGCGCTGCATGGGCTCGCCGGAGAACGTGCGGCTGGTCGAGCTCGGCCCCGGCCGCGGCACCATGATGCAAGACGCGTTGCGCGCGGTGAACATCGTGCCGGACTTCCGCAAGGCGCTGGTCGTGCACATGGTCGAGATCAGCCCGACGCTCGAGAAGCGGCAGCGGCAGGCGCTGGCTGGAGTCGACGTACCGGTCGAGTGGCATCAATCGCTCGACGAGGTGCCGGACGGCCCGATTATCATCGTCGCCAACGAGTTCATCGACGCGCTGCCGGTGCATCAGGCCGTGATGTGCGTCGACGGCTGGCACGAACGCGTGATCAGGATCGCCGACAACGGCTTGCTGCAGTTCGCCCACTCGCGCGATCCGATCCCGCTGTTCGACCAGATGCTGCCGCGGCCGCTGCGCAATGCGCCGATCGGCGCGATCTTCGAGTGGCGCGCCGACCAGGTCGCGCTCGAGATCGGCCGCCGCGTGGTGCGTTCGCACGGCGCCGCGCTGATCATCGACTACGGCCACACCGAAAGCGCCGCCGGCGACACCTTCCAGGCGGTCGGCCGGCAGACCTTCACCAACCCGCTGCAATCGCCCGGCACCGTCGACCTCACCGCGCACGTGGATTTCCAGGCGCTGGCACATGCGGCGCAGGCGCTCGGCGCCGACGTGCACGGCCCGGTCGACCAGGCCACGTTCCTGCGCCGGCTCGGCATCGAGACCCGCGCCGAGGCGCTCAAGAAGGGCGCGCCGCTCGCCAAGAACGCCGAGGTCAACAGCGCGCTCACGCGCCTCACCGGCGAGGGCGGCACCGGCATGGGCAAGCTGTTCAAGGCGATCGCGGTCGCCGACCCGAAGCTCGGCGAGCTGCCCGGCTTCGAAAAAGAGCCGGTCGAGACCACCCGCACGCCACCCCTGCTCGGCAGCAAACGCACCGGATGACGCCATGTTGCACGCCGCCTCGCTGCAATCGCTGCCGGGCATCCGCCACGCCTTCTTCACCCGTCAGGGCGGTGTCTCCGGCGGCGTCTATGAAAGCCTCAACGGCGGAGTGGGTTCGCGCGACGCGGCGGCGCATGTCGCCGAGAACCGCGCGCGGATGGCGAAGGCGCTGGGTGTCGAACCCGACAGTTTCCTCAGCGCCTACCAGATCCATTCGCCCGACGTGGCGACGGTCGATCGCGCCTTCGCGCCGGATGCGCGGCCGCGCGCCGATGCCCTGGTGACGCGCGTGCCGGGGATCGCGGTCGGCGTCTCGACCGCCGACTGCGGGCCGATCCTGTTTGCCGACGCCGACGCGCGCGTCGTCGGCGCCGCGCACGCCGGCTGGCGCGGCGCCTTGACCGGGGTGATCGAAGCCACGATCGCGGCGATGGAGAAGCTCGGCGCCGATCGAAACAACATCGTCGCCGCGACCGGCCCGATGATCCGGCAGGCGAACTACGAAGTGGGCCCGGAATTCGTCGAGCGCTTCACGGTGCACAACACGGCGAACGGACGCTTCTTCGCGCCAAGCGCGAAGAACGGCCACGCCATGTTCGATCTCGCGGGCTACATCAGGTCGCGCCTCGACAGCACCGGAATTGCTCGCGTCGAGGATATCGGCCGCTGCACCTATGCCGACGATGTAACTTTCTACAGCTATCGCCGCTCCGTGCACCGCAACGAGTCCGATTACGGACGACATATCAATGCGATCGCGCTGGTGGACTGAAGCCCCTGGACCGCAGCACCGTTTAAGGCTACGGATTCTGCCGGCCGACATCAGCTCGTGATAAGAGCGGCGGCCCGTCGGGGGGCGTTGGATGCGTATTGCGCACGGTCGCAGTGCGAGGGGGGCTATTGCTGTTGCAGCAGCGCTGGCGCTCGCCGGCTGCATAACCACCTCCTCGACGCCGACCGTGTCACTGACCGCTGCCGAAGGCGCAACCATCATCTTTGAATCGATCGACGGGCCGCCGCGTCCCGTATCCGCGCGGCTGGCGAAGAGCCTCGATCAGGAAGCGGCGGCCCGAAAACTCGTCGTGGTCTCGCGCGGCGGCCAGGCGCTCTATCACATCCGCGCCTATCTCGCGGCGCACGCCGACGGCGGACGAACGACGCTGGCCTGGGCGCTCGACGTCTACGACGCGGAGCGCAAGCGCGCTTTCCGCTTGAACGGCGAGGAGCGCACGGTGGGCCCGAGTTCCTGGGCCGCCGCCAACGACGAGGCGCTCCGGCGCATCGCGGCGACCAGCGTGGCACAGCTCATGACCTTCATCGCCTCCGACCGCACCGGCGCGCCGACGGCGGACGCCGCGCCGGCGCAAGGTGCCCAGGGTACGGTGCTGGCCGGCCTCACCGACGATTTCCGGCCCGAGGCGGCCGGCATTTTCCGGGTCTTCGCAGCGTCACCCGCCCCGGCCGTGCAGAGTGACGGCGGCGCGGTCCCGCTGCCGTCCCGCCGCCCGGGTCCCGCTCCAAGGACCAGACCCCCGGTCCTGGCCTATTCGGTAGCCGCCGAGTAGCCAAAACCAGCTAAAAACCGCGAAAACTCGTGGACTTGCGGCCGGCCTCGTATTGCCAGCCCTAGCGGCGGCTTGTTATCAGGTCGCGCGGCTCGATACCTGTGAGGCTTGGAGACAGCGATGGCGACCAACAACGGAGCAATCAAGCTCGTCGCCGGCAACTCCAACCCCGCCCTCGCCCAGGCCATCGCCGACCATCTCGAAGTCCCGATGACCAAGGCGGTGGTCCGCCGCTTCGCCGACATGGAGATCTTCGTCGAGATCCAGGAGAACGTGCGCGGCTCCGACGTGTTCGTGATCCAGTCGACCTCGTTCCCGGCCAACGACCACCTGATGGAATTGCTGATCATCATCGACGCGCTGCGCCGCGCGTCGGGCCGGCGCATCACCGCGGTGGTTCCGTATTTCGGCTACGCCCGGCAGGACCGCAAACCCGGACCGCGCACGCCGATCTCGGCCAAGCTCGTCGCCAACCTGATCACCACCGCCGGCGCCAACCGCGTCATGACGCTGGACCTGCACGCCGGCCAGATCCAGGGCTTCTTCGACATCCCGACCGACAACCTCTACGCCGCGCCGATGATGGTGCGCGACATCAAGGAGCGCTTCGACCTCGACAAGGTGATGGTGATCTCGCCTGACGTCGGCGGCGTGGCGCGCGCCCGCGGGCTCGGCAAGCGCATCAACGCACCGCTCGCCATCGTCGACAAGCGGCGCGAACGGCCCGGCGAATCCGAGGTCATGAACGTGATCGGCGACGTCGAAGGCCGTACCTGCATCCTGGTCGACGACATCATCGATTCCGGCGGCACCATCGTGAACGCGGCCGACGCGCTGCTCGCGAAGGGCGCGACCGAGGTCTATGCCTACATCACCCACGGCGTGTTGTCGGGCGGCGCGGTCGCCCGGCTCGCCAAGTCGCGGCTGAAGGAACTGGTCATCACCGACTCAATTCAGGCCACCGACGCGGTGGCCAAGGCTCCGAACATCCGGACGCTCTCCACCGCGGGCCTGATCGGCGAAGCGATCGGCCGGACCGCCAACGAAGAGTCGGTTTCGAGCCTGTTCGACTGACATCGGCCGCGCGGCTTTCGTTCCCCACGCCTTTGATTCGACTCGCGAATACGCCGGAATTGTCCGGCGGCAAACGCGGTATCGCGATTGAATCCGCGACCGTCGCCTGCGAGTCCTTGCGACTCATTTCAGCTTTCGCGAGTCGTCAGGTTGTGGATGACGCCGACATATCCACCAGTCGTTAACGACTGTCGGCGCTCATGTCACTTTGGCCGGTGGAATCAAGCAGTTATATTCGATCGTCAAGTGATTCGCCCCGGACGGCTAAGACTGACTCCACCGGGGACCGCGTAAGAAAAAACGTGGCGTTTGCGCGTCGCGTGCGCATCCCACACCGGGCGGCAAGGTGGAGACGACATGTCCCTGATCAATATCGGTGAACCGACTCGCGCGAATCCCCTCGAGGTCGTCGAGCGCATGGCGTCGAACCACGACTGGTCGTTCGAGCGCGCCGGCGAAGACGAGATCACGCTTCTGGTCCGCGGCAAGTGGACCGACTACCAGGTGTCGTTCACCTGGATGTACGACATCGAGGCGCTGCATCTCGCCTGCGCCTTCGAATTCAAGGTGCCGGACCGCTGGTGCGGCGAGACGCAGCAGCTGATCGCGATGATCAACGAGCAATTGTGGGTCGGGCACTTCGACCTTTGGACCAAGGACGGCCTGATCATGTACCGCCATGCGCTGGTGCTCGCCGGTGGCGTCGAAGCCTCCGGCCGGCAATGCGAGGCGATGCTGACGACCGCGCTCGACGCCTGCGAACGCTACTTCCCGGCCTTCCAGTTCGTGGTCTGGGCCGGCAAGAGCGCGAAAGAAGCGATCGAATCCGCCATGTTCGATACCGCCGGCGAGGCGTAAGGCCAACTATTTCCCGCCGCTGTCTGCTAGTTTTCAGGACCGGCTCCCTCTCGGCCTCACGGTGAGGAGGCGCCATAAGCGTGTTACGCGCGTCTTCGACACGCTATGGCGCCGTCTCGAACCGTGGGGCCGCCCCGTCCTTCGAGACGCGCCCACGGCGCTCCGGATGAGGATGGAGAGAGTGCGGTGGCGAGACAGAGAGACACCGCAATGACGACATCATCAGGGACAATCACCCTCGCCGGCCTTTCCGGGACCATCATCCTGGTCGGCGCCGGCAAGATGGGCGGCGCCATGCTGGAGGGCTGGCTGACGCTCGGGCTCGATCCGAAATCCGTGGTGGCGATCGAGCCGCAGCCGGCGCGCGAGATATCGGCGCTCGCGAGCCGCGGCCTGCGCATCAATCCGGCCGCGCACACCGTCGGCGAGGCGGCCGCGATCGTGATCGCGGTGAAGCCCCAGGTCGCGCCCGAGACCGTGCCGACGCTCGCGCCCTATCTCGGCGCCGGCACCGTCGTGCTCTCGATCATGGCGGGACGCACGCTCGGCTTTCTCGAACAGGCGCTGTCACAGCGCGCCGCGATCGTGCGCGCGATGCCCAACACGCCGGCCGCGATCGGCCGCGGCATCACCGTCGCGGTGCCGAACCAGCGGGTGTCGCAGCGCCAGCGCGATCTCGTGCATGCGCTCATGGCGGCGACCGGCGCCGTCGAGTGGGTCGGCGACGAGGCTTTGATGGACGCGGTGACCGCGGTGTCGGGCTCCGGGCCCGCTTACGTTTTCCTGCTGGCGGAAGCGCTGGCGCGCGCCGGCGTCGCCGTCGGCCTGCCGGAAGACCTCGCGACCAAGCTCGCGCGGGAGACGGTGGCGGGCTCCGGCGAGCTGTTGCACCGCTCGCCGCTCGACGCGTCGGTGCTACGGCAGAACGTCACCTCGCCAGGCGGCACCACCGCGGCGGCGCTCGACGTGCTGATGGCGCCCGACGGCCTCGAAGCGCTGATGGCCCGCGCGGTCGCCGCCGCCACCGCCCGTTCGCGGCAATTGGCGGGGTAGATCGCCCGGTTTGGGGACAATTGCCTGCCATGGAACCGCCCCTGTTGAGGCCCTATTTACCGGCAGGTTGAAGCGTCACGTCATTGCGTCACAGGAGTTCGACATGACCGAGCCATCCGCGCTGCAACAGCCGTCCGGCCTCCCGCGCGATCCGATCGTCGCCGCCTTCATGGCGATCATGGCCGAGAAGCGTTTCGAGGACATCGGTTTTGCCGAGATCGCCCGCCGCGCCGGCGTTTCGCTGTCGGAGCTGCGCGGCAAACACGCCTCCAAGATCGAGATGCTGGCCGCCTATATGCGCGATGTCGATCGCGCCGTGCTCGACGGCATCGACGAAGGCCTCGCCGACGAGCCCCCGCGCGAGCGGCTGTTCGACGTGCTGATGCGCCGCCTCGATATCATGGCGCCGGACAAGGCGGCGGTGAAATCGTTGTGGCAGTCGGCGCGTTTCAATCCCGGCCTGACGCTGGCGGTCAACGGGCTCGCCACGCGCTCGATGCAATGGATGCTCACCGCCGCGGACATTTCCGCAACCGGACCGAAGGGCATGATGCGCGCACAGGGTCTCACCTGGCTGTTCGGATCGGTGATGAACTCCTGGGCCGACGATAACGATCCCGGACAGGCGAAGACGCTTGCCGCGCTCGACCGTGCGCTGTCGAGCGGCCAGCGCTGGGCCGGCCTGCTCGACGACCTGTTCCGGATTCCGGAAGCCGCCTGCAACGCCACCCGCCTGTTCGACCGCCGGCGCCGGCGCGACGAGGATCGCCGCGGCGAAAGCGCGGCGGCGTAGCTTCGCTGCTTACACCGGCACGCGCACGGTCGCGCGCAAACCGCCCATCGGCGAATCCGCCAGCGTGATGTCGCCGCCATGGGAGCGCGCGATGTCGCGCGCGATCGCGAGCCCGAGCCCGGTGCCGCCCTCGTTCTGGTTGCGGGCGTCGTCGAGCCGCAGGAACGGCTTGAACACCTCCTCGCGCATCGCCGTCGGGATGCCGGGGCCGTCGTCATCGACCGTCACGGTGAGCCAGCGATGGTCGCGATGGCCGGTGATCGAGATCGCGCGCGCGTGGCGCGCGGCGTTCGAAACGAGATTGTCGACGCAGCGCTTGAACGCCGCCGGCCGCACCGTCACGATCGGCGGGCCGTGGAACACGACACTGGTGCGGTGGCCGTTGCGCTCGCTCTCGGCCTTGAGGTCGTCGAGGAACGCGGCCATGTCGGTCGGCGACGAGGTCTCGCCGGAATCGCCGCGCGCGAACGCGAGATAGGCTTCGAGCATCCGCGCCATCTCGTCGACATCCTTCTTCATCGCCTCGATCTCGGGACTGTTTTCCCCGAGCAGCGCAAGCTCGAGCTTGAAGCGGGTCAGGATGGTGCGCAAATCGTGCGAAACGCCGGCGAGCATCGCGGTGCGCTGCTCCATGGCGCGCTCGATGCGGGTCTTCATCTCGATAAAGGCCTGCGCCGCGCGCCGCACTTCCAGCGCGCCGCGCGGACGGAAGCTCGGCACCTCGCGGCCCTTGCCGAAGCTTTCGGCGGCGTCGGCGAGCCGCAGGATCGGACGGATCTGGTTGCGCAGGAACAGGATCGCTACGATCAGCAGCACGGTCGAGGTGCCGACCATCCAGAGCAGGAAGATCTCGGAATTCGACGCATAGGCCGCACTGCGGCGCACGAACACGCGCAGCACGGAATCGTCGAGGCGGATGCGGACTTCGACCAGCGCGGAACGGCCGACGGTGTCGATCCAGAACGGGCGCCGGATGCGCCTGCTTATTTCCTCCGACAGCGAATAGTCGAGCAGCGAGAAGAACGGTTTTGGCCCGACCGGCGGCAGTTCCGCGACCGGCAGGAAGTCGACCACCAGGCCGAAGCGCTCCTGTGCGATCCGCCGGATCTGCGCCTGGTCCGCCTTCAGCGTGGTGTAGACGTCGATCAGCCCGGCGATGTCCTGCACCACCGCAGCCGACAGCCGCTGCGTGACCGAGTTCCAGTGGCGCTCCATGAACACGAAGGCGATGACCGACTGCAGGATCACCATCGGCACGATGATGATCAGCAGCGCCCGGGCGTAGAGACCCTTCGGCATCACGTAACGGATGGAATTGCTGAAGCGATCGAACAGGTCGTAGACGCGGCCCGCCGCCGAACGGACGGTCGAGGCGGCCGAGCGCAGCGCCGCGATGCCGGTGTCGAGCGTCGTCATGGCGTCACCACCAGCCGGTAGCCGACGCCGCGCACGGTTTGGATCAGCAGCGGATTGGCGGGATCGCGCTCGATCTTGCGGCGCAGCCGGTTGACCTGCACGTCGACGGCACGCTCGCCGACCGCGCCGCCATTGCCACCGTTGGCGGCGCCGTTCCCCGCCAGCGCAAGCCGCGGCACGGTCTCGCCCGGCGTCGCCGCCAACAGCGTCAGCATCTCGCGCTCGCGATCGGTCAGGTGGACGATGTCCTCGCCCCGCTTGAGCTCCCCGCGGCCGATATGAAAGACGAACTCGCCGAAACGGACGAACTCGACCGGCGGCGGCACCACGGGCCGCGCCCGCTTCAGTATGCTCGCCACCCGAAGCGAGAGCTCGCGCGGCTCAAACGGCTTGCCGACATAGTCGTCGGCGCCGATCTCGAGCCCCTGGATGCGGCTCTCGGCCTCGCCGCGCGCGGTCAGCATCAGGATCGGCACGCTCGACGAGGTGCGCAGCTTGCGGGCGAAGTCGAAACCGGTCTCGCCCGGCATCATCACATCGAGGATCAGAAGGTCGAAGCTCAGACCCTCGAGCTTGGCGCGCGCCTCGGCGGCGGACTCCACCGTGGTGACGCGATAGCCCTCCGACATCAGGAAGCGCGACAACAGCTCGCGGATGCGGCGATCGTCGTCGACCACCAGGAGATGCGGCGCGTCGTCGGGGATCGTCTTCGTCTGCGCCCGGCCCGTTGCCATGGCCTTGCGTTCTCCCGGGAGTTAGGAGCGCTGGCGCCGCGCGCGGTCGGCTCGCGCAATGAACCGCAGCACGCCGTCGCGGTTGTCGGGATCGATCAGCGTGACCAGGAAGCGGCGCGCAGCTTCATGCGCATTCGGACCGAGCTCGGCCAATGCATGCGCCACGCGCGCGGTCTGCAGGCCGGCGAGCTTCATCGCGAGAGACTCGCCCTTCGCCGTCACGTAGAGCAGCCGCTGGCGCCGGTCGTTGGCGCCTTCCTTCTGGACCACGTAGCCCTGGTCAACGAGCTGCTTGAGCACACGCCCGAGCGACTGCTTGGTGATCTTGAGGATGTCGAGCAGCTCAGCGACCTTCATGCCGGGATTGCGGTTGACGAAATGGAGCACCCGGTGGTGTGCACGTCCGAAGCCGAATTTCGCCAGTACATCGTCCGGCTCGGTGACGAAGTCGCGATAGGCGAAAAACAATAGCTCAATGATGTCCCAAATCGGCTCGCTGGTGCGCCCCGCGCGTTCGCCGCTGGCGGGCTTATGGTCGGACGCGGCGGGGGCAGTTAGGTCAGCCATGTTGACATATTTCGATCGGTTTGCTAACGATCACGCGTTAGCCGGTGTCATCCAGGCCGGAGGGCTCCGGGGCCACTGAGGCCGATGTTCGGGGCCGTCCGGGCCGATCGTTGCGGCGTCGCCGCGGGCGCGCTCTGATGGGCGGCGGAATCATACCGGGTGTTGGCCCGGGACGCAAAAGCGTACAACAACGTTGGTTAGGGGCGCCGGAGCCCCGGCCGAGTGCCAGACGGAGGAACGCGATGTCCGAGAAACCCTATGACCGGCTCGACGGCGTCATCTGGTATGACGGCAAGCTGGTCGAGTGGTCGCAAGCCACGCTGCACGTCTGCTCGCACGGCCTGCACTATGCGAGCTCCGTGTTCGAAGGCGAGCGCGCCTATGGCGGCGAGATCTTCAAGTGCACCGAGCATTCCGAGCGCCTGAAGAAGTCGGCACAGACGCTGGACTTCGAGATCCCCTACAGCGTCGCCGAGATCGACGCCGCCAAGCGCCTGGTGCTCGAAAAGAACGGGCAGAAGGACGCCTATATCCGTCCGGTCGCGTGGCGCGGCTCCGAGATGATGGGCGTCTCGGCGCAGAACAACAAGATTCACCTCGCCATCGCCACCTGGCAGTGGCCGAGCTATTTCGATCCGGTGCAGCGGCTCAAGGGCATCCGCCTCGATCTCGCGGAGTTCCGTCGCCCCGACCCGGCGACCGCGCCGGTGCGCGCCAAGGCCGCCGGCCTCTACATGATCTGCACGATCTCCAAGCATAAGGCCGAGCGCAAGGGCTATGCCGACGCCATGATGCTGGACTGGCAGGGCCGTGTCGCCGAATGCACCGGCGCCAATATCTTCTTCATCAAGGACGGCAAGATCCACACCCCGATCGCCGACTGCTTCCTCGACGGCATCACGCGGCGCACGGTCATCGATCTCGCCCGCCGGCGCGGCATCGAGGTGATCGAACGTCGTATCATGCCGGATGAACTTACGCAGATGCCCGAGTGCTTCATCACGGGCAGTGCCGCCGAAGTGACCGCGGTGTCGGAGATCGCCGACTGGCGGTTCACGCCCGGCGCCATCACCCGGCAGCTGATGGACGACTACACCGCCGAGGTGCAGCCGAAGGTGAAGGCCACGGCGGCTTAAGCCGGCGTGAGATCGACCGCGCGCGATCTCCCGCGTCGCGTCGGCCTTGCCCTGCTGCTCTTGTGCTGGCTCGGCGGCGCGTCCCTGCGCGCGCAACCGGCTGCGCCATCAGGCGATGCGGTTTCGCCGATTTCCGACGCGCTTTGCCGCGACATGCGGGCGACGAAAGTCCTGAACCCCGGGAGCCCCGTCGGCTGCGAACGCCTGCGGCTGGTGCGGTTTCGCTACCTGGGATTCGACGGCGCCACGCATGATGGCGGCGAGCTGGTGGTGCTCGATGCCGTCGCGGACCATGTGCTGGCGATCTTCGTTGCCTTGCGCAGCCGTGGGTTTCCCATCGCCGGCGCCAGGCTGATGAACCACTATCGCGGCAGCGACGACGCCTCGATGGCGGCCAACAACACATCGGCCTTCAATGTCCGCCGTGTCGAGGGCACGAACTCGATCTCGCTGCACGCCTACGGCGTGGCGATCGATCTCAACCCGATCCAGAATCCTTACGTGGAGCGCGGCGCGCGCGGGGCCACGATCGACCCGCCCGCCGGCAAGAGCTATCTCCGGCGGCAGGACCAGCGCCCCGGCATGGCCGAGGTGGTGGTCGAGCTGTTCGCGCATCATGGATTTGCGCAGTGGGGCGGCTCCTGGCCGCGCGGCATCGATTATCAGCATTTCCAGGTCGGACGGCGGCTCGCTGGCCAGCTCGTGTCACTGCCTTATCCAAAGGCGCGGGCCTTGTTCGAGCAACATGTCGAACGCGTCCGGGCCTGCATCCAATCGGTACGCCAGAAAGGGCAACGAAGCCTGGGTGCGTGCGCCGGCCACTAGCGCATTCCCCAGTTAAGTCGACTCGCTCTCTCCCGCTCGTCCCCGCGACCCGCCTCCGCTCCACAGGAGCTACGGCGGGTTCGAGTCCGCCGAAGCGCGGAGCGCGTAGGCGGAAAGCGGGGACCCAGGCTAGCTCAAGACTGGATTCCCGCTTGCGCGGGAATGAGCGGGGAAAGACCCGTTTCAGGTGGGAACCGCTCTAGGCCGGGGAGACGCGCCAGC
>JAIESR010000137.1 GCA_019745775.1 Xanthobacteraceae bacterium
TCACCCCGTCGTGTCCAATCCAACGGAATCACGATCAGGTCTTGCCGTCGAGCGAGTTTTTCAGCAGCCTGCTAGCGTCCGTCTGCCTTGCAGCCGCCCTCGTTTGGTGGATTTAATGAGTCCGGACCCTAGTCACCCTATGGCGCGGCCGTAGGGTGGGTTAGGCGCCATCAAGGACGCTAACAGTGGTCTTCAACGGGCCATGGCGCCGTAACCCACCGCGGAACTTGCGGCACATTCAGCCGGTGGGTTTCGCTGGCGCTCAACCCACCCTACAGCGTCGCACTAGCGCTTTGAGAACTGGAAGCTGCGGCGCGCCTTGGCGCGGCCGTACTTCTTGCGCTCGACCACGCGCGAGTCCCGGGTGAGGAAACCGCCCTTCTTGAGCGCGCCGCGCAGATCGGGCTCGTAGGTCATCAGCGCCTTCGACAGGCCGTGACGCACGGCGCCCGCCTGCCCCGACAATCCGCCGCCCGACACCGTGCAGACGACATCGTACTGGCCGTTGCGGTTGGTCGCGACCAGCGGCTGCTGGATCAGCATCCGTAGCACCGGCCGGGCGAAATAGACTTCGAACGCGCGGGTGTTGATCTGGATCTTGCCGGAGCCGGGCTTCACCCAGACGCGGGCGACCGCATCCTTGCGTTTGCCGGTGGCGTAGGCGCGGCCCTGCTTGTCGGTCTTCTGGACGTATTTCGGCGCCTCGGGCGCGGCCGTTGCCGGCTTGAGCGTCGAGAGCTGGTCGAGCGATTGCATGGTGCCTTCAGCCATGGTCACGCGCTCCTCTTGTTCTTGCGATTCATGGACCCGATGTCGATCATTTCAGGGTTCTGCGCCGTGTGCGGGTGCTCGGCGCCCGGATAGACGCGCAGATTGCCGAGCTGGCGCCGGCCGAGCGGGCCGCGCGGCAACATCCGCTCGATCGCCTTCTCGACCACGCGCTCGGGAAACTTGCCCTCGAGGATCGAGCGCGCGGTGCGCTCCTTGATGCCGCCGATGAAGCCGGTGTGATGGTGATAGACCTTCTTCTCGCGCTTCTTGCCGGTGAGCACGATCTTCGCCGCGTTGATGATCACGACATTGTCGCCGTCATCGACGTGGGGCGTATAGGTCGCCTTGTGCTTGCCGCGCAGACGCATGGCGACGATCGACGCGAGCCGTCCGACCACCAGGCCGGAGGCGTCGATCATCACCCATTTCTTCTCAACCTCGGCAGGCTTGGCCGAATAGGTGGTCATGGTACTGGACCTTTGGCGATAGACCGTTGTTGAAACAGGCCGTTCACGGGAGCGGGCCGCGTCCAACGCCAGGTGGCGTGCGCGACCTGTGAGAAGCGGGCTCATAGCATCGGTGTTCGCGAACCGTCAATCGAAATATGAAAATAATATCTATATTAATCAATGCCTTATGAGATAGGTTATATATTACCTTCGTGGAAGGGGGTTGTTCCGGCCGACGAAAGCGCCGCTGCGCACACTGGAATCCGGCGCGGTCCGGCTTTTGTCGCCACCATGACCCATTTCATAAGCTCCGCTGGATTTCATAAGCTCCGGTGGACATGACGACGCTCGCCTCCCCCGCACCGGCCACCAACACGCTCCTCCTGCGCGAGACGATCGACACTATCGCCGTGCTGACGCTCAACCGGCCGGAGGCGCGCAACAGCCTGTCGGAAGCGTTGCTGCTGGCGCTCGAATCCGAGCTCGCCACGATTGCGGCCGACACCGCGGTCGGTGCCGTGGTGATCACCGCCAACGGTCCGGTGTTCTCGGCCGGGCACGACCTCAAGGAGCTCACCGCGCGGCGATCGGACAGCGATCGCGGCCGCAGCTACTTCGCGCACATCATGAAGCTCTGCAGCACGGTGATGCTCAAGATCGTGCATCTGCCGCAACCAGTGATCGCCGCCGTGCAGGGCACCGCCACCGCGGCCGGCTGCCAGCTGGTCGCAAGCTGCGACCTCGCGATTGCATCCGAGGTCGCGAAGTTCGCGACGCCGGGCGTCAATATCGGGCTGTTCTGCTCGACCCCGATGGTCGCGCTGTCGCGCAATGTTTCGCCCAAGCATGCGATGGAGATGCTGCTCGCCGGCGACGCGATCGCGGCCGAGGATGCCGCCCGCATCGGGCTCGTCAATCGTGTCGTCGCGGCTGGAACCGAGCGCGACGCCGCGCTGGCGCTTGCCCACAGGATTGCCGCAAAGTCGCGGCACGTGGTCACCATCGGCAAGCAGGCGTTCTATCGCCAAATCGATATGGACCTCGCAAAGGCATATGACTACGCTGCCGAGGTGATGGTGGAGAACATGATGGCGGGCGACGCCGCCGAAGGCATCTCCGCCTTCATCGAAAAACGTGCTGCTCGATGGGAGGACCGCTGATGACCATTGCCGCCGCCTTGCGGAGCCGCGACTGGATGCCGGCCGGCACATTGCCGCGCGGCCTCATCGCCGGCACCGCCTGGGGTATGACAATGGGGATCGGGCTGCCGCTCATGACTTATCTGAACTGCGGCGTGATCTGCCTCTCCGATGTGGCGTTCACCACCGCCGTTTCGGTCGTCGCCGGCATCGCCGTGATCGGACCGCTTGCAGCGTTCCGCCGCACGTCGGCGACCGACTGAAATCTACCGCAAGCCGCAACCCGCGGCTTTCATCCCACGCACAGCCGGAGTTACTCGATGACCAAGCTCTCTCTGATCGCCCTTGCGCTCGGCTTCACTTTCTTTGCCGTGCCGGCGGACGCACAGCCGACGCCGGCCCAGCGCCAGGCCTGCGAGCAGGACGCGTTCCGCCTTTGCAGCGACGCGATCCCGGACGAGCAGCGCGTGCGTCAGTGCCTGGTCCGTAACATGCGCCGGCTCAACCCGACCTGCCGCAGCGCCTTCCACCGCCGTCGTCGCTAAGCGGCGGATCGACTTTTGCACGGGTAGTCTTTCCCGGCGGCGCGCTTATATTTCGGCGAACGAAACAGGGACGCGCCGCCGATGAACCACGACAGCTACCCTGACGCCGATATCCGCGGCATCCTCAACAGCGTGAAGACCATCGCTGTGGTCGGCGTGTCGACCAACACCGTACGGCCGAGCTATTTCGTCTTCAAGTATCTGTCCGAGCGCGGCTACCGCATGATCCCGGTCAATCCCGGGCAGGCCGGCAAGGAACTGCTCGGGCAGAAGATCTACGCCAGGCTGAGCGACATCCCCGAGCCCATCGACATGGTCGACGTGTTCCGCGCCTCCGAGCATGCGCTCGGCGTCGTGCAGGAGGCGATCGCGCTCGACCCGCGCCCGAAGGTGGTCTGGATGCAGCTCACCGTGCGCAACGACGAGGCCGCGCGGCTCGCGGAAGCGAACGGCATCAAGGTGGTGATGAACCGCTGCCCCAAGATCGAATACGGCCGCCTGTCGTCCGAGATCGCCTGGATGGGCGTCAACACCCGTACCATCTCCGCCAAGAAGGCGTCGCTGCCGGCGCGCGGCATCCAGCGCCTCTCGCTCGACCGCGCGACGCTGGCCGGCGGCACCACCGATGCGGCGACCGAGGCGCAGTCCAAAGCCGGCAATTTAAGTCATTGAACCTTTCCAGCGCTGGCGGCACTAACGCAGTCATTCCTGTAGACTGCCCCATGGACCGCTCACCCGGTCCCCCTTGAGCACGAGGACCGGCCATGACCGACGGCACCGACCGCACCCCTGGTTTCGCGACGCTTGCGATCCACGCCGGCGCGCAACCCGACCCGACCACCGGCGCGCGCGCGACGCCGATCTACCAGACCACGTCGTTCGTGTTCGAGGATGTCGACCACGCCGCGTCGCTGTTCGGCCTGCAGACCTTCGGCAACATCTACAGTCGGATCGGCAATCCGACCAACGCGGTGCTGGAGGAGCGCGTCGCCGCGCTCGAAGGCGGCACCGCCGGCCTCGCCACCGGCTCGGGACACGCGGCGCAGGTGCTGGCCTTCCACTGCCTGATGCAGCCGGGCGACGAGTTCGTGGCGTCGAAGAAGCTCTACGGCGGCTCGATCAACCAGTTCAACCACGCGTTCAAGAATTTCGGCTGGAACGTCCGCTGGGCCGATCCCGACGACATTTCCTCGTTCGAGCGGGCGATCACGCCGAAGACCAAGGCGATCTTCACCGAGACGATCGCCAATCCCGGCGGCGTGATCTGCGACATCGCCGCGATATCGGCGGTCGCGAAGAAGGCGCACGTGCCGCTGATCGTCGACAATACGCTGGCGACGCCCTACCTCTGGCAGCCGATCAAACAGGGCGCCGACGTCGTGATCCATTCGATGACGAAGTTTCTCGGCGGCCACGGCAACTCGATCGCCGGCATGATCGTCGACGCCGGCACCTTCGACTGGTCGCGCGACGAGCGCTATCCGATGCTGTCGAAGCCGCGGCCGGAATATCACGGCATCGTCTTCCACGAGACCTTCGGCAATTTCGCTTTCGCGGTCGCCTGCCGCGCGCTGGCGCTGCGCGACCTCGGGCCGGCCTTGTCGCCGTTCAACGCCTTCCTGATCCTCACCGGGATCGAGACGCTGCCGCTGCGTATCCAGCGCCATTGCGACAACGCGCTCGCGGTGGCGCAATGGCTCAAGGCGCACAACAAGATCGCCTGGGTGAGCTATCCCGGCCTCGCCGACGACAAGTATCACGCGCTCGCGCGCAAATATGTACCCAAGGGCGCGGGCTCGGTGTTCACCTTCGGCCTCAAGGGCGGCTTCGACGCCGGCGTGAAGCTCGTCTCAAACGTGAAGCTGTTCTCGCATCTCGCCAATATCGGCGACACCCGCTCGCTGATCATCCATCCGGCCTCGACCACGCACCGCCAGCTCTCGGACGAGCAGAAGGTCGCGTCCGGCGCCGGCCCCGATGTCGTCCGTCTGTCGATAGGCATCGAGGACAAGCACGACATCATCGCCGATCTGGAGGACGCGCTGGCGTAGGGTGGGTTAGCGCGGCCCAGATCCTTCGGCCGTCATGGCTGTTGATCCGCGCGTAACCCACCACTGCGACATGACGGCGAACGAACATGTTGGGTTACGCGCGGATCATATATGTCGCTACCTTGCACAACCGCGGGCCGCGCTAACCCACCCTACGCAATCGCGTCCATCTCGGGCGCGATGGTCTTGCGCAGGAAGCTGTAGAGCAGCGTCAGCTTGACGGCCATCTGGCGGTTGTCGACGGCGCCGCCATGCCCCCCTTCCGCCGGCTCGTGGAAGTAGACGGGATAGCCGAGGGCCTTGAGCTTTGCCGCCATCTTGCGCGCGTGGCCGGGATGAACGCGATCGTCGCGGTTGGATGTGGTGATCAGGATCGGCGGATAGTCCCGGCCCGGCTCGACGAGCTGATAGGCTGAGACTTCCTTGAGGAAGGCCCAATCCTCGGGCTTGTCCGGGTCGCCGTATTCGCCGATCCAGCTCGCGCCGGGCGGCAGCCTGGTATAGCGCCGCATATCCAACAAGGGTACGCCGCAGTAGATCGCGCCGAACAGATGCGGATAGCGCGTCAGCATGTTGCCGACCAGCAGCCCGCCATTGCTGGCGCCCTCGCATGCCAGCCGCTGGCGCCGGGTGACGCCGCGCGCGATCAGATCCTTCGCCACGGCGGCGAAGTCGTCCTGCGCGAGCTTCTTGCCTTCACGGATGCCGGCCCGATGCCAGGCCGGGCCGAACTCGCCACCGCCGCGGATATTGGCGATGACGTAGACGCCGCCGCGCTCCAGCCACTGCGTGCCGACGCTGAATGAATAGTGCGGCAGCAGCGAGATTTCGAAGCCGCCATAGCCGTTGAGCAGGCAGGCGTTCGAACCGTCGAGCGCGAGCCCGGACTTCGCGACCTGGAAGTAGGGAATGCGCGTGCCGTCGACCGACACCGCATGATGCTGCGTGATCGTCAGCTCGCGGGCATTGAACCGCGGCGGCACGGTCTTGAGCAATTCGGTGGCCTGCCCGGAGCGCGCCAGCGACAGCGACGGCGGCAGGACGCTGTTCTCGGACGAAATCACGAAGGCTTCGCGCGCCTCCTCGCTCGCCCAGTCGATCTCATCCTCGGACAGGCGATAAATGTCGACCGTCGCAAGCTCGGAAAATCCCGACACCGCCTCGGTGTGCCAGATACCGTTTGCGAAACGGGAGAACAAGACGCGCGAGCGGACATTATCGAGCACTTTCATGCCGATGACGTTGCCCGCGGCCTGGAAGCCATCGAGGAAACTGGTGGCCGTGGGCTCGAACAACACGACGAAGTCGCGACTGCCGGCCAGAGCGGCGTCGATGGCGATCACCAGCAGCGCGCCGGCGGGATAGGTCCGCCCACCGGGTGCCCAGTCGCTGCGCAGGTAAAGAATCAGCCAATCGTGCTCGACGGAGGGGACGGCGTCGCTCGGGATGTCGAACGGCTGCGCCCTGCCGGCGGCGTCTTCGATCAAGAACGTGCTGTGGAAGAAATCAGTCTGCTGGATGAAGAACGTGCGTGACTTTCGAGGGCCGAGTTCGCGCCAACCCAAGACCAGCATGTCCGTGCGTCCGCCTTCGAATATCACCGGCGCAGACTCGATCGGCGTACCGCGCCGCCAGCGCCGCACGGTGCGCGCATAGCCGGACGTGGTCTCGAACTGCTCGCCGCCAAGGGCGACGGCCATCAGCAGCGTATCGGCGTCGAACCAGGCAACGCCTCCCTTGGTCTCCGGGATGACGAAGCCGCCATCGACGAAGCGCCTGGCCTCGAGATCGAACTCGCGCGAGACGGTCGCATCGGCGCCGCCGCGCGACAACCGGACCATCCCGAAGCGATGCTCGGGCGGCAAAGTCACGCATCCGGCCCAGACCCAGTCCTCGCCTTCGGACTTTGCCAGGGCGTCGACATCGATCAACACGTCCCACGGCGGATCGTCGCCGCGGTAGCGCGCCATGGTGGTGCGCCGCCAGAGCCCCTTGGGATGCGCCGCGTCCTGCCAGAAATTGTAGACGTAGGAGCCGCGCTGGCGGATCCAGGGAATACGGTCAGGCGCGTTCAGGGCGTCCAGCAGCGCAGCGCGATCCCGCTCGAACTGCGCGTCGCAGATCGCAGCCTGGGTCTCGGCGGTGCGCGCCGCGGCCCAGGCGAGCGCCGGCGCGCCGTCGATCTCCTCAAGCCACAGATGGGGATCGTCGGACGCCGCCGAAGCATCGGGCACAATGGTCAAACGGCAAGCTGCGCCGCCCCCTGTTCCGCCGCAGCATGCCGCAGGCCGGCCGCGTGCACCACCGCGAGCGCCAGCACGATGACCGCCAGCGCCTGATGCGCGAGCGCGAGCGGCAGCGGCGTCACGTGCAGCAGCGTAACGATGCCAAGCCCGGCCTGTAGCGTGACCGCCGACGCAAGCATGAGCACGGACGTCACCGCCGTCCCTCGCCTCGCCGTCCGCACCACGTCAATGGCGTGCCAGATCGCGAGCGCGACCAGCGCATAGGCCAGCATGCGGTGATTGAACTGCACCAGCAGGGTATTCTCGAAGAAATTTCGCCACCACGGCTGCTCGAATAACAACCGCGCTGCATCCGGAATGAGCGCCCCGTCGATCAGCGGCCAGGTGTTGTAGATCAGCCCCGCGCGCAAGCCTGCGACCAGCGCGCCGAGATAGATTTGGGCGAGCACCAGGACGACCAGCGTCAGCGCGGCCCGACGAATGCGCGGCGGCAGGTCCGTTCCTTCGTGCGGCCGCAATTGCTGCGCCACCCACAGCACCAGCGCGAAGATCACGCAGGCCAGCGTGAGATGGAACGCCAGCCGGTACTGCGACACGCTGGTGCGATCGGCGAGCCCGGACGACACCATCCACCAGCCGACCGCGCCCTGCACGGCGCCGAGACCGAAGATCACCCACAGCCGCAACCGCAGCGGGGGCTCGATCCATCCTTTCCAGAGGAACCACAGGAACGGCAGCAGGAATGCGACGCCGATCAGGCGGCCGAGCAGGCGATGTCCCCACTCCCACCAATAGATGAACTTGAACTCCTCCAGGCTCATGCCGCGATTGATCTCCCGATACTGCGGGATGGTCTTGTATTTTTCGAACTCGGCCTGCCACGCCGCCTGACTGAGCGGCGGCACCGTGCCGGTGACCGGCCGCCATTCGACAATCGAGAGGCCGGAACCGGTGAGCCGCGTGCCGCCACCCACCGCGGCGGTCAGGAATACCAGCGCCGCAACCACGAGCAGCCATGCCCGCACGAGGCGGCGACGGGATTGAAATTGTGGCGCAGTGCTCATCGACAAGATCGCTTGCGGCGGTGGACGCCGCGGACCATATAGTCAGGTCCGGACCGCTGCAATCAGCACGCTCCCGCGAGCCGCCAAGAGACCGCGTCAACGAGACCGCGCCAACAGACCGCTTCGCCAAGAGACCGCTTCCATGCCGATCCGGCTGCGCAAGTTCATCGGGGCCATTTTGCTGATCGCGCTGGTGGTCGTCTGGTCGCTCACCGCCATGGCGCTGGCGCAGCTGCCGGTGATCAAGAGCCATAAGCTGATCGAAGCGCTCTACTTCGTGGTCGCCGGGCTCGGCTGGGTGCTGCCGGCGATGCCGCTCATCCGCTGGATGTCGCGCCCCGATCCGCCGCAGGAGCAGAGCTAGGCCGCGTCGACCTTGCGGAAGCCGTTCCACAGCGCGGTCGCGCTGCCCGACAGTAGCACCCGCACATAGCGCAGCTGCTGGTGCTCGCCGTTCAGCGATATCCGCGGCAGCGCCATCAGATGATCGCGGTGCTCGGGGAAGAGCACGCCCGGCCGCGTAGTCACGGCGGTCTTGAAGCCGAGCTCGGCGGCGATCTTGAATTCGCGCGGCCCGGCCGAGGTCTTGTCGCCGACCGGATAGGACAGATGATCCGGCCGCTTGCCGAGCGAGGCCTCGATCACGGAGCGGCTCATCGCCATCTCCGAGCGCGCCATGCGCTCCGGCACCTTCGCCAGCATCACATGGTTGACGGTGTGCGCGCCGATGGTGACCAGCGGATCGGCGGCGAGCGTCGTGAGCTCGTTCCAGTTCATGCAGAGGTCGGTGCAGAACGCGGCAATGTCGACGTGGTAGCGCGCGCTGAGATCGCGCACGAACACGCGCAGCTGCTCCTCGGTCGGCAGGCTCCGCAAATAGCTGTAGAGCTGATCGAACAGGTCGCGCTTCTCGGTGACTGTCGCGCAGTCGAAGCCCTGCTCGCCGCCGCCGAGCAGCAGCGTGACGCGGCTGTTGCGCGCCACCACCGCTTCGAGCGCAAGCCACCACAATTCGCCGAGGCGGTCGGGGAAGCTTGTGGGAATATACACAGCAAATGGCGCCTCGTAGCGCTTCAGGATCGGATAGGCATATTGCAGCGTGTCGCGATAGCCGTCGTCGATGGTGATGCAGACGAAGCGCCGCGCGAAATCCTGCTCGACCAGCCGCCGGTAGACTTCATCGAGCGAAACGATATCGAGGTCGCGGCGGCGCAGGTAGCGCACGACCTGCTCCAGGAATTTTGGCGTTATCTCGAGCAGCCGGTTGGGCTGGAACGCCTCGGGCCGCTCCGGGCGCACGTGATGCAGGGTCAGGATCACGCCGACGCCGTGCACGAACGGCCGCATGAACACATTGGCGCCGCTGAAGTAGAGCGTCTCCAATCCGCCGCGGATGATCGTGGTCTTCAGGCTGGCCATGCTGACCTATCGCACGCCGGTCATTACGCGTTGGTTACTTGGATACCTTGACCATCGGCGTATCAGGCCGCCGCCCGGCTGCGGCCGGTGTTGAATTCCGGGCCATCGGGGGCGCTGGCGAGCACGCTGACATTGGGGAAGCCCGCCGACAAGAGCCGCTCGCGCGCGGATTCGGTCGCCGGGCCGTCGATGTCGTCGGCGACGAGCACGGCACGCGGCGCAAGCCGCGCGAACTTCTCCGGCGCGATCTCCGGCAGCGCGCCGGCATCGATCACCACATAGTCGTAGCTGCGCGACAGCGCCTCGAGCGTGACCGCAAGCCGCTGCGACGACAGGATCGCATTGCTCGAGACGTCGCCGTGACCGACCGTGATGAGATGCACGCGCGAATAGCGGTCGCGGGTGATGATCTGGCCGAACGACACCGAGCCCTGCACCAGCTCGCTCAGCCCCGGCGCGTTCGCGTCGCTCGCGATCACCGACAGGTTCGGCGATTCGAGCGCAAGATCGACCAGCACCGCACGGCCCTGCTTGGCGAGCGAGCGCGCGAGCGAGATGGCGGCGAGCGTCGTACCCATGTTGCGCCGCGCGCCGACCATGGCCACGCGGCGACCGGAATCGCCGGCGGTGCCGAGCGCAGCCGCCAGCCCTTCGATCGCATCGGCCGGCACGCCCATCGACACGTTGGCGGCCGCAGCGACCGGACCCGGCTCGGGCGTGCGCGCCGGCACAATCGGCGGGGCGGCGGTCACCGGCGTATCGGCCACCCGTGCCGTACCGGGCGGAGGCTCCGGCGCCTTGGCCGCGGTTCCCGGCGCCAGCTTGGCGCGCAATTTTGCGATCAGGGAATTGGTCGGGGATGTCGCTTGAGCCGGCGCAGACCTTGGCGGTGCTGGCGGGACCGGTGCCACCGGGGCCGCGGCGGCAACCGCCGGCTTCGGTGGCCCGCCGATCGCCAAGGCCGGCGCAGCGGCTGGCTGTGCAACGATTGGCTGTGCCGCGGGCGGCGGGACGGCCTTAGCCGGCGCAACGGTTGGAGGCGCCGCCGCTTCAACCGCGCGCGCAACCGGCGCTGGGGCGGCAGGAGCCGCCGGCAACGGGCCGCTCATCAGTTGCCCGGTCAGGATGAAGCCGATCGCCAGCGTAAACATGCCGAGCGACGCGATCAGGACGGTCGGCACCTTCTTCGGCCAGGACGGCGTATTGGAAACGATACCGCGGGATATGATTCGCGCCTCCGGCGACGAGGCACCGAGATTGTCGCGCGCGCTGGCCTCGCGGTATTTCAACAGCAGCGATTCGAGCAGGTCGCGTTGCGACTTCGCCTCGCGCTCCAGCTCGCGCAGCTTCACGTCCTGCTCGTAGGTCGATGCCGTCTGCTTCTTGAGCTGATCGAGCGTCGTCATCAGCGATTGCAGCCGGTCGTCCGCGCTCTTGGTGTCGTTCTCGAACGCGATGGCGAGGCGTTCGGCCTCGCCCAGGACCTGCCGCTGAAGATCGGCAACCTGCTCCCGCAACTCCCTGATGCGCGGATGCCGGTCGAGCAGCGTCGACGACTGCTCGGCGAGCTGCGCCCGCAACGTCACCAGCTGCTCGGACAGGCGGCGCATCAGGTCCGAATTCGCGACGTCGGATATTTCCATCGCCGCGTTGCGCTTCAGGGCGCTCCGGATGATCCGCGCCTTCGACTCGGCGTCGGCTTTCTGCGCGCGCGCGGAGGCGACCTGCGCATTGATGTCGCCGAGCTGCTGGCTCGACAGCGTGGTGTTGTTGGTGCCGATCAGGAGGTTGGTGTTGGCGCGGTATTTCTCGACCCTGGCTTCGGCGGCGGAGACCGCGAGCCGCAACCTCTCGATCTGCTTGGCCAGCGTTTCGCTGGCGCCACGCGCCTGGTCGAGGCGCGCGGTCTGCTGCAGCACCAGATAGCCGTCGGCAACCGCGTTCACGACTTCCGCCGCCAGTTCGGGATCCTGCGACTCGAACTCGATCGCGATGACGCGCGACTTATCGACCTGGAACGCGACCAGCCGCTCCATGTAGCTCCTGAGCACCCGCTCCTCGGGCGTCTGGGTCATCGGATCCCGGACCAGCCCGGTCAGCGCGAGCAGGCTGCGGATCATCGACGGACCGCGCAGCACCGGGTCGAATTCCGGCTTGTCGCCGAGCTTCAGCTTGCGGATCACGTCGAGCGCGAGCTCGCGCGAGAGAATAAGCTGGACCTGGCTGGTCACCGCTTCCTGGTCGACCGTCGCGGACCGTTCGTTGGAGCGATCGGCTTCAGGGCGCAGGAAGACGTTTTCGCGGGTCTCGATCAGCACCCGCGCTTCCGACTTGTAACGCGGCGTCACGTAGTTGACCGCGGCGAAGGCAATGGCGGCCGCCAGCAAGGTCAGTCCGATGATCAGGCGCTTGCGGCGCCAGATCGCCCGGCCCAGCGCGCCCAGGTCGAGCTCGTCGATCGCCTGCGAAGCCCCGCCGCGTCCGGTACCCGTCTGCATTGGCACTAACCTCTACGCGCGCGCGACTCGCGCGCGACTCTTCCCGTGCAATCACAGACCATTAAGGTTGATGGCCCGTTAAGTCCTCGCTTACGCGGTCGGGCAATAATGCGTCAGCATTTGTTAACGGCGTATGGCGCTAATCCTACTGACGTTTCGCCTTCGCTGACTGCCACGTTTGGCGCCCGCCCGACCTCATGCTCGGTGTTTTGAAACGATCTGGTCATCGGATGGGCTGCTGTCCATCGCTCGCCGCCGCCGTCGTTAACAGAGTATGAACGCGATGACGGCTCCCCTCACCATCCTGCATGTGCTGCGCGCCCCGGTCGGCGGATTGTTCCGCCACGTCCGCGATCTCGCCAGCGGCCAGGCGGCGCGCGGCCACAAGGTCGGCGTCGTCGCCGATACCGCCGGCGGCGGACGCGCCGACGCCGCGCTCGCCGATCTTGCCAAGGTGCTCGCGCTCGGCCTGACCCGCATGACGATGAGCCGCGACATCGGCAGCGGCGATTTTGCCGCCATCCGCCACGTCGGCGAACGTGCGATGGCGCAGGGCATCCAGGTGCTGCACGGCCACGGCGCCAAAGGCGGCGCCTTTGCGCGCCTGGCCAAGCGCCCGCCGCACGCTGTCCGGGTCTACACCCCGCACGGCGGCAGCCTGCACTATCGCTGGGGCACGCCCGCCGGGTTCGTCTATCTCTCCGCCGAGAACATCCTGCGCCGCCGCACCGACCTGTTCCTGTTCGAGAGCTATTACGGCCGCGACACCTTCGCCGCGAAAATCGGCGATCCCGCCGCCACCGCGCTGGTGAAGGTCGTGCACAACGGCGTCGCCGACGCCGAGTTCCTGCCGGTCATCACCGCACCGGACGCGGCCGATCTCGTCTTCGTCGGCGAGTTGCGCAAGCTCAAGGGCGTCGACGTGCTGATCGAGGCGATGGCGCGGCTTGCGAGCCGCGGCCAGCAACTCACCGCCACCATCGTCGGCGACGGCGCCGACCGCGGCGCATTCGAAAGGGCCGCGGCCGCGCAAAATCTCCGTGCCGCCGTCCGCTTCGTGGGCGCCATGCCGGCCCGCGCCGCCTTTGCGCTCGGCCGCGCGCTGGTGGTTCCCTCGCGGGCGGAGTCCCTGCCCTATGTCGTACTCGAAGCCGCCGCCGCCGGCATCCCGATCATCGCCACCCGTGTGGGCGGCATCCCCGAGATCTTCGGGCCGGATGCGAACGAACTGGTTCCGCCCGGCGATCCGGTTGCGCTCGCGGACGCCATCGCCCACGCCATGCAGGACCGCGGCGGGCGGCATTCGGCCTCGCTGCGGCTCAAGTCGCGGCTGCGCGCCGCGTTCTCGGTCGACGTGATGACCGACGCTGTGATCGACGGCTATCGCGAGGCGCTGGCGCGCAAGTCGCCGGCCCCGCATGGTTAAGAATTCGTGCTTGTTTTCCGCTGTCCCCTAAGTCTTTCTTGAGTTTTTTCCGCTAGTTGTGTCGCAGCGATCGGGGCGACCAGGCGTCGCTCCATCGGCTCGTTCGTCATTGCGAGGAGCGAAGCGACGAAGCAATCCGGCTCCCGGCCGCTTTTCTGGATTGCTTCGCTTCGCCCGCAAGGACGGCGTTATAGGTTTTGCCCCCTCGTCCCTGCGTACGGCCGATAGTGAGATGTTGCAGTTCGACACCAGAACCATGCTTGACGGCGCGTCCGCGCCGTCAAACCCTGCCGCTGCGACGCCGCGCGTGCTGTCGCCGACCGCACAGAAGATTGCCGCCGAACCGACCCCGCACGGTTATTCGCCGATCGTGCTTGCCGGCACCGTGCGGCTCATCGAATTCGCGCTGGTGATGCTCGTCGGCGCCGTCATCTACGCCGCTTACGTGCTGCCGCTCGACGGCTTCTCGTGGCACTACCCACTTGCCATCATCGCCATCGGAGCGATCGCGACGCTCGCGTTCCAGGCCGCGGACATCTACCAGGTGCAGGCGTTCCGCGGTTACGAGAAGCAGTATTTCCGCCTCGCCTCCGCGTGGTCGGTGGTCTTCCTCCTCGTTATCGGCATCTCGTTCTTCGCCAAGGCCGGCGACCAGTTCTCGCGCGTCTGGCTCGGTTCGTATTACATCGTCGGTTTGGTCGTGCTGATCGCGTTCCGCCGCGGCCTGTTCCTGATGGTGCAGCGCTGGACGCAGCAGGGCCGCCTCGACCGCCGCGCCGTCATCGTCGGCGCCGACGAGAAAGGCGCCGCGCTGGTCAACGCGCTGATGGCGCAGCGCAACTCCGACCTGCGCATCATCGGCGCGTTCGACGATCGCGGCGACGACCGTGCGCCGACGGCGGTGTCGGGGCTGCCCAAGCTCGGCATGGTCGACGATCTCGTCGAATTCGCGCGCCGCACCCGCGTCGATCTCGTGATCTTCTCGCTGCCGATCTCGGCGGAACAGCGCATCCTCCAGATGCTCAAGAAGCTGTGGGTGCTGCCGCTCGACATCCGCCTCGCCGCGCATGCCGCGACGCTGCGCTTTCGTCCGCGCGCCTATTCCTACATCGGCAACATCCCGGTGCTCGACGTCCTCGACAAGCCGATCACGGACTGGGACGTCGTGATGAAATGGCTGTTCGACAAGATCATCGGCACGATCGCGCTGATCGCGCTGTCGCCGGTCATGCTGATCACCGCCATCGCCATCAAGCTCGACAGCCGCGGGCCCGTGCTGTTCAAGCAGAAGCGCTACGGCTTCAACAACGAGCTGATCGAGGTCTACAAGTTCCGCTCGATGCGCACCGATCAGTGCGACGCGACGGCCGCCAAGCTGGTGACCAAGGACGATCCGCGCGTCACCCGCGTCGGCCGCTTCATCCGCAGGACCTCGATCGACGAGCTGCCGCAGCTCTTCAACGTCGTGTTCAAGGGCAACCTCTCGCTGGTCGGCCCGCGCCCGCATGCGGTGCACGCCAAGGCCGAGAACCGCGTCTACGACGAGGCGGTCGACGGCTACTTCGCGCGCCACCGGGTGAAGCCCGGCATCACCGGCTGGGCGCAGATCAACGGCTGGCGCGGCGAGACCGACACCCAGGAGAAGATCCAGCGCCGCGTCGAGCACGACCTCTACTACATCGAGAACTGGTCGGTGCTGTTCGACCTCTACATCCTGGCAAAGACGCCGTTCGCGCTCGCCAAGACCGAGAACGCGTACTGATGACCGCTTATGGTGCGGTCGACGGTCTCTCCACCGCTCATTCCCGCGTAAGCGGGAA
>JAIESR010000116.1 GCA_019745775.1 Xanthobacteraceae bacterium
GCGGGATGGGCGGCGGTGGAATGGGTGGCGGCGGTGGCGGTGGAATGGGCGGCGGCGGTGGCGGTGGAATGGCGGTGGAATGGGTGGCGGTGGCGGAATTGGTGGTGGCGGTGGCGGCGGAATGGGCGGCGGCGGTGGCGGTGGAATGGGGGGTGGCGGCGGAATCGGCGGTGGCGGTGGAATGGGCGGCATGGGCGGCGTTGCCGTCATCGGCGGCCGGACGGTGGTCGTCGTCTCCGGTCCGCGTTACGTAACCTGGGGTGGGCGCACGCGCCGCATCGTCGCCATCAGCGCGCTGCCGGTGGCCATCGGCGCGATCGCGATTTCAGGACGCCGCTACTACGCCACCGGATATCCGGCCGTGGCCGCGACGCCCAACGTCTGCACCGGCGTAACGGCGGAAGGCTGCGAACTCCGGCTGACGGACGTTCCGATGGACGGCGGCGGCACCGCGACGGTCTGCGTCCAATACTGCCCGACAGAAGACGGCCAGCCGCCCCAGGCGGTGCCGGTACCCCAGCAATGAGCTGGAACCAGCGGCCCTGAAGGCGCGGCATCGGCTCTTTCGACAAACGATCGCGCGGCACCCGAACGGGTTCGCCGCGCGATCCATTTTTCGGCAACTGACGGTCACTCGCTCCTGATGCCGGCGAACGCCATATATTCCTTGGCGACGCGGTCGGACACGACCGACAGGCTCGTCACGACGAGCGCATGCAGCTCGGCGCCGGACAGCGCGCGTCCGACCGGCAGCCCGCGCTTATCAGCCTCCGCCCGATACTCCTGGTCGTCCATCAGCCGCTGATACGCCGCGCGCAAAATGTCGAGCCGGTCCCGCGGAACGCCCGGCGGACCCAGCAACGGCAAACCGATCTGGTTCGGCGTGGTCACCAGGCCGAGCAGCGCGCGCGCGTTAGCGTCCGCGACGACATCGGCCAGCACCGGCACGCCGGCGAACGCCTCATGCGACTGCACGAGCGGCTTGACCGCCCCTGTCGCGATCAGGTCGGCGCGCGAATTCGCAAGGCTGCCCTCGTGCGAGAACAGGCCGTCGATTTCCCCGCGCTCGAGCGCGATCACGATCTCATTGAAGCCGGGGTAGCCGGTGACGACCTTCAGCGGCCAGCCTTCATAGGATGCAAGCACCTTTGGTGCGATGGCGTTTTCCGAGCGCGCCGTCAGCGCGCCGATGGCGATCGCCTTCTTGCTGCGCTTGAGCTCGGCGAGCGAGGTGATGCCGGTGCGCCGGTGCACCCACAGCGCATTGGCCGCGCTGCCGGCACTGCCGACATAGGAGAAGCGCGTGAGGTCGTAGTTGATGCCGGACTGCGGCACCACGTTGCTGAGCAGGAAGCCGCTGCGTCCCGGCATGCCGAGCGTAAGGCCGTCGGCGGCAACGGAATTGTAGAGATGATTGCCGAGAACAATGCCGCCGGCGCCCTGCATATTCCGCGAGACGATCGACGGACGGCCCGGAATGTATTTGGCGAGATGCTTGGTCAGCACCCGCATCTCACCATCGACGCCGCCGCCGGGCGGGAAACCCGCGATTACCGTCAGGGTCTTGCCGGCATAGAAATCCTGCGCGACGGCGCTGCTTGTTAGAGGCCCAGCGAGGATCAGCGAAAGAAACCACACGAAGACACGGAACAGTGACCCGTCATCCTGAGGTGGCCGGCGCAGCCGGCCCTCGAAGGATGCACGGCCACCGCAAGTCGGCTGTTGCCGACTTGCGCACTCATTAGCTTGTCGATCTCGGGTAAACCCGAGATCGATGCCGTCGCCCTTCGAGGCTCGCCATAGCGCGTCGATAAGGGCGTTCACGCCCGTCTTCGACGGGCTATGGACGCGCGTCAATGCACTTGAGGCTCGCACCTCAGGGTGACGGCAAGAGAGACTCATCCTGCGCTACTAGATCAGGCCGGTTGTTTCTCGGGTGCCTTCCTGGCCTTGGCCTGGCGGTCGGCGGCATATTCGACGTCGTCATAACCATGCACGGAAATGTCGAACAGGTTGCCGTCCGGATCCATGGCGCGGTGCTCGGCGAACGGACGGGTCGAGGGCCGCTCGGTCACCGGCTCGTCCCACTTCGCAAGCTTCGCTTCCACATCGGCGAGATCGTCGACCTGGAAGCCGAAGTGATTGATGCCGCTCGGCGCCGCGTCGCCGCGATTGCGCAGGATCGCCAGCGTGAGATAGCCGTCGCTCATGTAGCGCGCGCCGCTCTTCTCGGAATGGATGCACTTCATCCCGAACACTTCTTCGTAGAATTTCGCCAGCCGCTCCGGGTTCTTGGTCTTGATGGCGAGATGACGGATCTTGGGCATCGCGTTCCTCCGCGCTTGATCGTGCTGCAATGGCGTCGATGGTAGGCAAGTCGCCCTGCGCAAACAAGGCCAAGCGAGAAGCGCCGAGAAAATCGTCGGGACCCCACTTGCCCCGGTGCATGCTCGGATCGCACAATCCTCCGACGAAACAAAAAAGCAAACGGGAGGGAAGCGATGAGGAGGATTCTGTCCACCGCGGTCGTGCTGGCCTGCGCCGCCGGGTTCGCGCTCGCGGTCGAAGGCATGGACTGGGCCTACCCGGTGACGCCGAAGGGCAAAGGCCCGCCCGACAAAGAGAAGATGCTGAGCGTCCCGGGCAGCAAGAAGCAATACACCGCGGCGCAGATCGGCGACAATTTCAATCCGCCGGATTGGTTCCCGGATGAGCATCCGCCGATGCCGGCATCTGTCTCTACCGGCCGGCAGCCGGGCGTGCGCGCCTGCGCGCTCTGCCATCTGCCGACCGGCGGCGGCCATCCTGAATCCGCCAACATGGCCGGCCTGCCCGCGCGCTACGTCATCCGCGCCATGGAAGAATACAGGAACGGCAACCGCGTCGGCGTGCGTGCCACCACCATGATCGACATCGCCAAGGCGATGAACGACGACGAAATCCGCTCGTCGGCCGAGTACTTCGCGTCGCTCAAGCCGCACGCGCGCCAGAAGGTGGTCGAGAGCCCGACCGCACCGAAGAGCTTTGTCGGCGGCGGCGGCATGCGCTACGCGAGCCCCGAGGGCGGCGAGGAGCCGATCGGCAGCCGCATCATCATGATCCCTGACAGCGCGGAGGGTGCGCAGCGCCGCAACCCGAAATCCAATTTCGTCGCTTACGTCCCGCCCGGCAGCGTCGCGAATGGCAAGGGGCTCGCCGCCGGCGGTAACGGCAAGACGGTCGCCTGCGGCATCTGCCACGGGCCGGGGCTCAAGGGCCTCGGCGAAGTGCCCGGCCTCGCCGGCCGCGATCCGACCTACACGTTCCGGCAGCTCTACGACATACAGCAGGGACGCCGCAAAGGCGATGCCGTGGCGCTGATGAAGGCGGTGGTCGAAAAGCTGACGATCGACGACATGATCGCACTTTCCGCCTATACCGCCTCGCTCGAGCCGTAGCCCGCGGGATCGGAGTTCCCTGCTCTCCACAAGTTGACCGCCAGCAGCCCTACGGCCGCTGGCGGCAGCCACCCCCATGACGCTAAAATCCGCCGGCTGGGATTCGCCCGTAAACAAGGCTCCCTTGATGCGGATTATCCGTCGTGAAAATCGTCGCCCGTTTCTCCGGGTGCGAATGGCTTTTGCTGTCGCCGCCATCGCGCTGGTCGCGAGTTCGCATGCGAGGGCGCAGTCCAATGCCGCCGACGACTTGCTCTCCGCGGTGGTGCAGCTCAACACCTACATCAATCCCGACGGCCGCACCGTCAAAGGGCTCGGTCAGCAGCGCAAGGGCTCCGGCATCGTCATCGACGACAAGGGCCTGATCCTCACCATCGGTTACCTGATGGTCGAGGCGCACTCGGCCGAGGTCATCACCAATTCCGGCCGCAAGACCGCGGCGGAAGTGGTCGGCTACGATCACGACACCGGCTTCGGCCTCATGCGCGCCGCCGAGCCGCTCAAGGTCAAGCCGATCCCGCTCGGCAAATCGTCCGAACTCAAGGAGCAGGACCAGGTGCTGGCGGCGAGCTTCGGCGGCCGCGCCGGCATCGCACCCGCCTACATCATGTCGCTGCGCGAATTCGCCGCCGGCTGGGAGTACCTGATCCCGAGCGCGATCTTCACCGCGCCCGCGCATTCGGAATGGAGCGGCGCGGCGCTGGTGTCGCGCGACGGCAAGCTCGTCGGCGTCGGCTCGCTGGTGGTCGGCGATGCCACCGGCCAGGGCAAGAATCTGCCCGGCAACATGTACGTACCGATCGACCTCCTGCCGCCGATCATGGCCGATCTGCTCTCGAACGGCCGCGTCTCCGGGCCGGGCCGGCCGTGGCTGGGCCTCAATGTCGAAGAGGTGCGCGGCCGGGTGTTCGTGAGCCGTGTCACCCGTGAAGGCCCCGCCGAGCAGGCCGGCATCCAAGCCGGCGACATCGTCGTCGGCGTCAACGGCGAGACGCCGCGTTCGCTCGCCGATTTCTATCGCAAGGTATGGTCGCTCGGCGGCGCCGGCGCCTCGGTGCCGCTCAACCTGTTGCAGGAGAGCGGCATCAAGCGCATCGACGTCAAGTCGATCAACCGCCACGACTACCTGCGCCTGAAATCCACGTTCTGATTTTAGGAAGATTGCTATAGTTTCCGCTCCGCCCTCGTCGTGAGGCGTGTGTAGGGTGGGTTAGCGCGGCCACGATGGTTCGATTGAGGTCCGACGTGAGCCGCGCGTAACCCACCATCTCGCCGGGTTTCTTTCGCTGGTGGGTTACGCGCGGAGCAAAGATCGTGCTTGCCCGCTTGCAGCCGGGCCGCGCTAACCCACCCTACAAAAGTGGAGTCCCCATGCCGAGAGTCCCCCGCCGGGTCGTCACCGGTCATAACGCCGAGGGCAGATCGATCTTCGTCGCCGACGCGCCGACGCCGCACGTGTTCCAGCGCAGCACCGGCAGCGCCATCGTCATGGAGATGTGGGAGACGACGGCCACGCCTGCGAGCAACCGCGGCAACGACGACGCCATCGCCCGCGGCTTCCGCCTGCCGCCGCCCAGGAACGGCAGCGTGTTCCGCGTCATCGCGTATCCGCCGGACAAGGAGCGGCTGACGTCGCTGGCCGCCGAGCTTGCCGCGCCGGACGACGGCTCCGGCCGAGTCGCCGCCGCCGACAAGAGCGCCGGCGCGCGCCATCCCGGCTTCCACAAGACGAACTCGGTCGACTACGCGATCGTGTTGTCGGGCGAAATCTACGCGCTGATGGATGAAGGCGAAGTGCTGCTCAAGCCAGGCGACGTGCTGATCCAGCGCGGCACCAACCACGCCTGGAGCAATCGCACCGACGAGCCGTGCTACGTCGCGTTCGTCCTGATCGACGCCGATCCTGTTTGACCTGTTTTGCCGGGCTCACATCGCGCGCGGCTGCTGGCCACCGTTGTCGCCGAACGCCTCCTCGCGGTAGAGGCCGAGCGCCTGCATGACCGGCAGGTCGTTGAACGAGAACAGACAGGCGTCGTCGCTGCGCGACGCGTTGCCATGCTCGTGCCACGCCCAGGACGGCACGCAGAAGATGTCGCGCTCCGTCCAGTCGAAACGCCTGCCGTCGATGACCGAGTAGCCGCTGCCCTTCGCGACCTGATACATCACGCTGCCGGTGTGGCGGTGTGCGCGCGTGGTCTCGCCGGGCCGCAGCATCTGCATCGCGGCGCCCATCGTCTGCATGACCGGCCCGCCGGTCACCGGATTGACGTAGTTCATCAGCAAGCCGTCGAACGGCGAGCCGTCCGTGGTCTGGCCGTAGCGGGCGAGCGCGTCGTAAATCGGCGCCCACTCGTACTTGAAGAGCGGAGAATAGCTTTTGGACCAGTCTCCCCCGGCAGGCCGCAGGCCCGGATTGCCCCAGGTCTTCGTCATGTCGTCGACGGGGTATCCGACGGGCTGCGAAAGATCGGGATGCACCGCGTAGAAGTTCGCTTCCAACGCATTGACCAGCGGGATGTCCAGCCCGTCCTGCCAGATGCAGGGCGTGCCGTCGGACGAGACGCCATGCTCGTGCCAGGTACCATTCGGCGTCAGCACGAAGTCGTTGGCCGCGAGCGTCATCTTGTGGCCGTCGACGACGGTGTAGGCTCCGCTCCCCTCCATGATGAAGCGAAGCGCGGAGGCGGAATGCGCATGCGCGGACGCGACCTCCCCGGGATGCATGACCTGCAAGCCGGAATAGAGCCAGCCGACCGCTGCCGCGTAGCCGTGGCGTCCGGGATTGTTGAGATAGATCACGCGCCGCCCGGCTTTCTCCGGCGACACTAGATCGACCGACCGCAGCACATGGTCGCGCAGCTCCCGGTAGCGCCAGAGCACCGGCACCGATGACGATTTCGGCTCCCACGGCTCGATCTTGTTGGCCACCGTCCAGAGCGCTCCGACGTCGAGGCGGTCGAGCTCACGGTAATAGGCCAGCAGCTCCGGCGTGTCCTCGACATTGGCCCGGCCGGCGACATCCTCCCGGTGGTTCTCGCGCGCGGGGCCGGTCATGGCACTCTCCTGTCGGTCACGCTTCTGTCGATCGCTCGTCACATGGATCCGCGTCACATCACCCGCGACGGCGGGTGAACAGCCGCGCGATCGAGGCCCACACCACTTTGGCCATCAGCGAGAAGCCGGCGATCGGCTTCGCCGCCGGCGGCGGCATGGCAGCCGTCGATGCCGCGTGCGGCGCCTGGCCGGTCGCCTCTGCCGGCGCGGCAGCCAATTTATCATCTCCCCGGTTCGATGGCGACGTCGGCGCAACGCCCTCGCGCGCGATCTGCGCCTTCAGGTTGGCGGCGAACTGATTCATGATCTGCGCGGCCGTGGTCTGGATCATGCCCACGCCACGGCCATACTGCGCGACCGATCCCGACAGGTTGAGATCGGTGTGCACCAGGACCTTCGAGCCGCCGCCGGGCGCCGCCTCGACGCGGAACGACGCCAGCGCATTGGCGCCGCCGCGGCCCTTGGAGTCGGTGCCTTGCGCCTTGACGCGCGCGGTGCGGTTCAGGTTGTCGATCTCCTCGAAGGTCACGAGCCCCGCGAACGCCAGCGCCACCGGTCCGAGCCGTACCGCGACCTTGCCCTTGTAGTTCTTCTCGTCGACGACGTCGGTGAGCTCGGCGCCCGGCATGCACGGCGCGATGCGCCGGATATCCATCAGCACGGTCCAGGCTTCCGCCGGCTTCAGCGGCACTTCAAAGGAATTGTCGAACTCCAACGCCAAGCTCCCGATTTCCGGTCAATCCGGGGCGCGTAGGGTGGGTTAGCGCGGTCCGGCTTTAAGCGGGAAGCACGATTTCGCTCCGCGCGTAACCCACCCAGCAAGAAGACAACCAGCAAGATGGTGGGTTACGCGCGGCTCACGTCGGACTCTCGATCGAACCATCGTGGCCGCGCTAACCCACCCTACAAACTACAAGCTCAATGCCGGCCGGGCAAATCTACTCGTTCACCGCCTGCGCAACGCCACCATGCGCCTTCGACCACCCGGTCGGGTCGCGCATGAACGCTTCGACCTCGGCGAGCTTGCCAGCGTCGAATTTCTTGCTGGCCTTGGCGACCTCGAGCACATCCCACCAGGTCGCGAGCCAGTGCATGGTGACGCCGAGATCGCCGAGGATCGTCTGGCTCTCGGGAAAGATGTCGTAATAGAAGAACACGAACACGTGGTCGCACTTGCCGCCGGCGTCGCGCAGGGCCTTGCAGAAATTGACCTTGCTGCCGCCGTCCGAGGTCATGTCCTCCACCAGCAGCACGCGCTCGCCGTCGTTGAGCTGACCTTCGATCTGCGCGCCGCGGCCGAATCCCTTCGGCTTCTTGCGCACATAGAGCATCGGCAGCGCCATGCGGTCGGCGAACCAGGCCGCGAACGGGATGCCCGCGGTCTCGCCGCCCGCGACCGCGTCGAACTGCTCGAAACCGACCGCGCGTTGCACCGTCGCGACGCCGAAATCGGTCAGCGTCTGCCGCACGCGCGGGAACGAGATCAGCCTCCGGCAGTCGGTGTAGACCGGGCTCGCCCGCCCCGAAGTGAAGATGAACGGACGGTCGCCCATGAAGCGCACCGCCTCGACTTCGAGCAGCATCCTGGCCGTCAGCTCGGCCATCACCTTGCGGTCGGGGAACCCTGCGGCGGTCATGGGCGTACAATCCGCTGTTGGCGTTTATTGTCACCCCGGATGTGACCGCGCCCGGCCGAAATATCAATATCGAATAGGCTCTTATCCCAAGCCGCTTGGGTTGCCTCACAACCGCTCGCGTTGACAATTTTAGCAGATATGCCAAGCCTTTCCTGCCATTCGCCGATTTGCCCGTCGCAAGACGCGGCACGGCCCATTTCCGGGGAGCAGCGCCCTTGTCCGAAGACCGCAACGCCGTCCCTGCTTCGACAGCCGAGACCGCCGCGCCCGGCCACAACCGGTTCGCCGACGTGGTCTGGGAGCGCAAGACCAAGCACCGCATTTTCGTGCGCGCCCTCGAAGGCACCTACGGCAACCTGGTCAAGGAACTGTTCGAGCAGCCCCGCGTCTACAAGACCCGCGACCTGCAGTGGAAAGGCGGGCCGCAGAGCTACGGCAAGAAGATCGTCAATCCGCAGGCGGTAAAGATCGCGCAGTCGATCGAGACCCACATGGAGGTCTATACGCCGGGCGCCCGCACCTCCAAGCACGGCCACATGAATTCCGCGGTGTTCTACTGCCTCAAGGGCCGCGGCCACGACGTTCACGACGGCCGCCGCCACGACTGGGAGGCCGGCGACGCGCTGATCGTCGAGAACGCCTGTGTGCACCAGCATTTTGCCGAGGATGACGAGGACGAGACGATCGTCCTCGTCATGAAGGCGAAGCCGCTGTTCCTGTTCATGCACATGCTGTTTCAGAAGATCGCGGAAATGCCGCCCAAGACCGGCACCGAACGGCAGCTCAACTACAATCCGCCCGGGGATTTGTAGGGCCTCTGGCTGCCGGCGCCCGGCGCCCGGCGCCCGGCGCCCGGCGCTGGGGAAAACGCAGCAAATAGTTGTCCTTTGTTGCGCTCCGGCAACACCCGCCGCGGCGCTATCACGCTATCCTCCCTGCACTGATTGGGGGGCTATCCTTTGAAAAAGACGCTGCTCGCGACGACCGCTCTCGCGCTCCTGTTTGGAGTTCCGGCCCAAGCCGCCGACATGCCCATCAAAGCGCCGCCGCGGGTGGCGGAGACGACGTCGTGGGCCGGTTTCTACATCGGCGCCCATGTCGGCTACGGGATCGCCAACTCCGCCGCTACGCTGCCGGATCTCGCGATCAACAACCGCATCATCGGCGTCGGCAGCAAGGGCTTCGTTGCCGGCGGCCTCGTCGGCTACAACGTCATGCTCGCCCCGCGCTGGGTCGCGGGCGTGGAGGCGGACGCCAGCTGGCAGAACATCAAGACCACGGCCAATTTCTTCGGCGGTCAGGTCGAAGGCCAGTCGGACTGGTCTGCCTCATTTCGCGCCCGGCTCGGGTATCTGTTGACGCCGACCACCATGCTGTTCGTGACGGCCGGATGGTCATGGAGCGAGATGGAAGTCACGAACACCATCGGTTTCGACAGCTTGAAGAGCACGCTCAACGGACCGCAGGCCGGCTTCGGCATCGAGACACTCTATACCGCGAACTGGATCATCAGGACCGAGTACCTTCACAGTTTCTACCAGCGCAAAGACTTCTTCATCGACAATATCGGCTACGCCACATTCAGTCCCTGGGTTGGCGTCATCCGCACCGCGGCGATCTACAAATTCGGCCCGACGGCCACGACAGCCTGGCCCGATCCCTCACCGCGTCCGGTATGGAGCGGCTTCTATGCCGGCGGCATGATCGGCCCGCTGCTGGCACACGCCAAGCTCAGCATCCCGAGCCAGGGCATCTCGGTGAACGGCGGCGGCGTCACCAGCATCGTTCCATCGTTGATGGTGGGCTACAACGTCATGATCGCGCCGCGCTGGGTCGCCGGCGTCGAGGGCGAGATCGCACCCAATATTTCGGCCAGCGACGTGAAGATCGAATGGACCGGAGCGGCCCGCGTGCGCGCCGGCTATCTCGTTACGCCGACCGTGCTCGCCTATGGCAGCGTCGGTTGGGGAACTGCCGGCATCAAGAATCTCACCCATAGCGGGTTCACGGTTCCGATCGAACGCGTGCACGCCTGGGGATATGGCACAGGGATCGAGGCGGCCGTGTCCGACCGCTGGCGCGTGCGCGCCGACTACCAGTACTACTGGACGAACACGATCGACGTGACGATACCGACCTTCATTACGCCGTCCCCCGCAACCGTAAAGGCGGTCGCGCAGACCGCGCGGCTTGGTGCGATCCACGCCTTCGCTCCGTGACCTGCTGAAGCGTTGACCGGCTGAAGCATCGACGCGGCGCGCGCCGGCGGCGCTACGAGCGCACGGCGACGTCGCCGTGGTCATAGGCGCGTTGCTCGCGGTCGAGCGCTTCGGCTTCCGAATAGCCGAGCATCAGCGCTTCCATCACCCGCCGCAGCGGATCTTCACCGAGCGACATATGCGCGGCCAGGAAGCCGGCAAGTCGCGCGAACACGACGGGCTGGGCGATCATGCGCTCATAGCGCCTGTCGTCGGTGGCCTGCTCGCAGTCCTTGACCGCGCGGCTGAGCGCATCGGTGAACAGCTTCTCCATGTAGCGGCTGTTGTCGGCGGGCGTCTCCTGCGGCGCCGGCGCACTCGCCAGCAGCGCGCGGGCATGCGCGACGAAGCGCGCGTACAGCATCTCCTCGAGCTTGCTGTCGCCCTCCTCCTCGTCTTCAAGGTCGCCGCACATAAATCTCTCGTCCTCGACTTGGCCTATCCCCGTCATCCTGAGGCGGCCGCGAAAGCGGCCTTCGAAGGATGCACGGCCACACTGTTGCAACATCCGGGCCGTCGTCCTTCGAGGCTCGCGACCTCCGGTCGCTCGCACCTCAGGATGACGGGTCGGGGTATGTGCGCGGCGCGTCAGTAACCTTCCGCGTTCTCCAGCTGCTCGAACCAGTCGAAGCCCATCGGCTTGATGATCCGGCTGTTGATCACGATGATGCGCGCCTCGTTGTTCGGGTCGGCGTTGAAGTGCTTGTGGATGCAGTACGGCGGGATGTAGACGAAGTCGCCCTGCTCCCACTCGAAGCGCTTGGGCTCGGCGTCCCATTCGAACTCCATCACCTCCTTGACGTCGAACTTCACGTCCCAGTGCAGGTCGTAGCCCTTGCCCTCGACCACGTAGAACACCTCTTCCGAGAGATGCCGGTGCTTGCCCGACGCCTTGCCGGGCGGGAGAAACTGCATGTAGATGTCGAGGCAGCACTCCTTGGTGTTCATCCTCTCGTTGATGATGTGCTTGATGAGACCGTCGGGCGAGCGCTCGAACGGCATCTCCGAGCCCTTCACCACGTTCATGCGGCCCTGATATTCCTTGCGGAACTCCTCGGACGCCTTGAGTGCTTCAGCATAAAAATCGACATGCTGGGTCTGGGCGTGGGCTTTCGCGCGTTCGCGCGGATCGATGACGCTCATTCTTCTCCTCCCTAAAGACCGGTCGGCGGCGTGTACGCCAGCTGCTTGGCGGTCGCTTCCTTCGGCGGAAATTCCGCGACCTTCTGGAATATCATGTGCATGAACAGGAACAGCGGCTTCGCCTTCATGACCAGCACGATCGATTCGTCGTCCGGCTCGTCGCTGAAATGCTGGTGCACGCAGGCGTTCTCGACCAGCAGCGCGTCGCCCGCCTCCCAGTCCATGCGGCGGCCGTCATGCACGTCGTGGCCCTTGCCCTTGAGCACGTAGAACACCGCCGAATTCATGTGGCCGTGCTTCTGGCCGTAGCCGCCGGGCGCGAACACCTCGATATGGGTCTCGATCGACTGTGCGATCTTGGCCGATTGTGGGTTGATCACCTTCTTGCCGTAGAAGGAGGGCCCGCCTTTCCAGTGCAGGTCGCGGCTCTTGTAAACGCGCGGCTGCTCGAACAGCTCCTTGACCAGGTTGCCGTAGGTGCCCTCGAGCGCGCGGACGAAGACGCGCTTCCGGGTCCAGCGCTCCCACACCACCTCCTCGCCCTTGATGTTGTGGCCCGGGCCGGGCGGACTGTCGTTTTTCGGGACGATGGCGTCGGTGGCGTCGCTCAATGAAGGATCTCCTGGTCAGGCCGTCTGCTTATTCCGCCGCCTCGCGTTGCGCAAGCTTGGGGGGCAGGTCGGCCAGCTCCGCCGCATAGGCGTCGTCCATCTTCGGCGCCACGCCGTGCTTGGCGAGCGCGTCGGCGAACATCGAGCGGATTTCGGGCTTTTCGTCCGCATAGTCGATCTGGTCGCCGCCGACGCGCTGGCTGATCCAGGCGAGCGGCACGCCCTGCGAGTTGCGGAGGCTGCCCGCGACCTCGTGCTTGAAGGCGAGATAGCGCGCCGGCGCCGCCCCGGTGTTGAAATGCTGGTGGAACATCCGGTTGGGCGGCACGATCAAGGTGCCGACATGCCAGTCGAAGCGCTGCGGCTCCTGGCCCTCGTGCCACATCAGCGAGAACCCCTCGCCGGAGAGGATGATGACGTGCGCGCTCGGCCCGTGGCAGTGCGCCTTCTTGTAGGTGCCGACCGGAAACTGCGAGATGTGGCTCGGCATGCCGCCCGACATGTTGAAGCGGATATGGCCGCCGCCGGCGCCGCGCTCCTTGGCGCTGATCAGCGGCAGGTTGACCGCGTCGGCGACGAAATTGGTTGCAAGCAGGAAGCCTTTCTTTTCCGCTTTCGGCGTGAAGTAATCGGGCTCGCCGTTGAAGCGATGCTTGAAGTCGTAGGGCGTGTTGAAGATGAAGCCGACCTCGTCGTAGAGGTTCATCACCGACGGCGCGTTGGTGACGCCGACATAGCGCGCCGGCTCCTGGCCCGAGCCGTTGAAGTGCTGGTGCCAGCAATTGAGCGGGATCGCGAACATCGCCCCCGCCTTCCACTCGAAGGTGATGCGCTTGCCGGCGTCGTTCCACACCGTGGTGGCGCCGCGGCCGTCGAGGATCAGGATCATCTCCTCGTAGAGCTGGCGCTGCGGCGCCAGCTTCCCGCCGGGCGGGATGGCGCAGACGTAGCAGTCGTTCGAGGTGCGCGAGGCGTCGTGGTTGATGTAGACGCCCGCGCCGCCGCGGCGCGGCCACGGCTTGAGGTCCACCGTGCGCAGGTTCGGCACGTATTGCGCGCCGATGATGTCGAGCCCCTCCTCGCGCACCCAGCGCAGATAGGGCGTGTCCTTCTCGGTCGCGAACTTCTTGGCGAGTTCCTCGGAAACGGTGGGATTCACTGAGGGATTCACATTGGGATTCTTGGCCATCCGGCGGTCCCCTCGCTTGGAATTTGGCGCTACATTAGCCCTCGGCAGCGGTGCGTCAACGGCACGTGCTGAACTCTCCGTTGTCATTCCGGAAGCCGCGAAGCGGCTGTCCGGAATCCATAGTCACCGTGGATTCCGGGCTCGCGCCTTCGGCGCGCCCCGGAATGACGAAGGAAAGGTCCGGCGAGGAATCGGCAATGCTGTTCGGCATGTACGCGCCCGTCCCCCATGTCACGGTGGGCTCGAAGGAGATCACCCGGTCGGTGAAGGGCGCGCTCGGCCCGCTGCCGCCCGGCGCGGTCGATCCGGCGTTTACGCTCGCCAGGGACGTGCTTCGCGCGGCCGATGACGCGGGCTTCGACCTCTGCCTTTATGCCGAGCGGCATCTCGGCGCCGACTTCGAGGCCTGGATCCTTGCCGCCGCCATCAGCTCGTGGACGAAGAACATTCGCGCGATGCCGGCGGTGCATCCGGGGCTGTGGCATCCGACGCTGATCGCCAAGATGGCGGCCTGCCTCGACCGCCTCACCGCCGGCCGCAGCGCCATCAACCTCGTCACCGGCTGGAACGAGGTCGAGGCGCGCATGTACGGCGGCGACATCCTGCTGCACGAGGACGACCGCTACGTCCGCGCCGAGGAATTCGTCGCGGTGCTGCGCGGCATGTGGCATGAGACGCCGTTCTCCTTCGACGGGCGGTTCTATCAGGTGAAGGAGTCGCAGCTGCTCCTGAAGCCCGCCACCGTGCCGGAGATCTTCACCGCCAGCCGCAGCGAGCGCGGCCTGGAGATGGTCGCGAAATACGCCGACTGGTGGTTCCTCGACTACGACAAGAGCGCGACCGACCTCGCCGGCGTCGAGGACAGCCTGCGCCGCGCCATGGACGGCATGAACCGCCGCGCCGCCCAACACGGCCGCAAGGTGCGTTTTGCGTTCAATCCGTTTGTCGCTTTCGGCAAGACCGATGAAGCCGCACTCGACCATGCCAAGGCGCTGCTGACGCCCGACGAGCCCGACGCCGATGTGCGCAAGATGATGTCGCGGGTGGGGCCGGCCATGAAGTCGGGCTGCATCGGCCGGCCGCAGAAAGTGCGCGACCAGCTGATGAAGTACACCGACATGGGCGTCGAGCTGTTCCTGTTGAAATTCGTGCCGACAGTCGATGCCGTGCACGAAATCCGCGACGAGATCGTCACGCCGCTGCACGGCTACAGGCGGCAGGCCGCGGCGGCGGAGTGACTATTTCTTCTTCCGCGCCCTCGCCTGCTCGGCCAGGTAATTGCGCAGCCGCTCCCGCACGGCGTCGGCGCTTTCCTTGGTCCAGCGCCGGAAGCCCTCGCCCGTGCGCATCCCGAGCTTGCCGGACGCGACCTTGTCCTTGAGGAATTGCGTCGGCTCGGTCGAATTGTCGAGATCGGCGATCAAGACGTTCTGGATGTCGAGCGTGAGGTCGAGCCCGACGAGGTCGGATTGCTCCAGCGGCCCGAGCACCGCCATGCGCGCGCCGAAGCCGGATTTCACCACGGTATCGAGGGTTTCGGCATCACAGACGCCGGCGGCGACCAGCGCGATCGCCTCGCGCTTCAAGGCGTGCTGCAAGCGATTGCCCACAAAGCCGGGGATGTCCTTCTTGACGTGAACCGGCTCGCGGCCGGCCTCGCGCAGGAGATCGATGGTCTTGCGCACGGTTTCGTCGCTGGTGGCGTCGTTCTGGATGACTTCAACGAGCGGGACAAGATGCGGCGGATTCCAGAAATGCGTGCCGACGACACGATCACGATGTTTCAGCCTGGCGCCGATGTCGGTCGAGGGAATGGCCGAGCTGTTGCTGGCGAGGATGGTGGACGGAGCGGTCGTGCTCTCAAGCTCGGCGAAAATCTGCTGCTTGAGCGGCAGCTTCTCCGGCGCCGCCTCGAACACGAAGGCGACGTCCTCCATCGCGGTGACCATCCGGTCATGCGCGCTGATACGGCCGAGCAGCGCCTGGTCGCCACCGAGCAGTTCGCGGGCGACTTCCAGGCGCTGCGGCAGCGAATCGCGCCACTCCGCCGACGGATCGTAGATGCGCACGGTGTGGCCGGCCGCCGCGAGAAGGTAGGCGATGCCATGGCCCATCAGGCCCGCGCCGACGACGCCGATCGTTTGTGCAGTCATGGCAAGGCCTCTCCGAACCTCTCCCCGCTTGCGGGGAGAGGTCGACCGAGCGAAGCG
>JAIESR010000046.1 GCA_019745775.1 Xanthobacteraceae bacterium
TTCGTCTCTCCATGACCCACCTCCAGCTCCATCAAAACACCTAACTCGGTGTCTTCGGAACCGGGTGCAGGCCAGATGAGACATTCGGATGAAGTGCTGCAAGCAATTCTTGTATTGGCGGGCCGCAAGGAGTTGCTAACGACCAAGAAACTGTTGGATGCGCGGTGCACGCTCGAGAGAATGCTGAAACTTCTTGACGAACTGCTGTAGTTCTTGTGGTCACGCTTTTCAGGGAGTCGATAAGAATAAAGGCCCCATAATTTCGTCGCATTCGGCAGGAATATATACATAATCACACGATGTGACCACTAAGGAAATGCGATTATGAAAGAGGTACTCGATCACGTTCCTGCGCTCGTCAAAACCTATGGCAAGTGGCCCAGTTTCTTCGTGCTGTTGCTTGCCACGGGAATGCAATTGGAGGGCTGGCCCTCATCATCGCGCTTCATCACCTACTCAGGTAGATGATGCGCGGCGTGAAGCGGATGCGATGGAGCGCTTCTTCGAAGCGCATCACGTTCTGCTGGGCGCAGGCAAGCTCGCGGAGGCGACCGTGCGCCGGCTCTGCGAGCACGACGAAGGCCCATGCGGCACGGCGGAACTGATCGCGCTGCGCAACGGCTTGTCGGCGCTGGCGGAGCGTTAGTGTGGTGCGGCGCAGACAGCTTGTGGCTGTGGGAAAGCCGTTTGCGCTCTCACCGACTTACACCGCAATCTATAGAATCCTGATTCGCCAAAACCATCATGGAGGGTTCTATGGCGAAGAAGGCGAAGAAGGCGAAAAAGGCAGCGAAGCGCCGCAAGAAGAGGTAGGGGCCTCTCAAGGGCCATGCTTGCTCTCACGGCCCTGGTGCAAGCCCGGGCCGTTTTTTTACTCCAAACGCGTTCACGCATCCACTGTATTGGCTGGCAACGCACCTCTTCCGGCAATGTGAGGACGCGACTATCCTCGATGTCCGCATGGAAGCGCTGCCTTGGGGCAACGCATCGCGTGAAGGACAGCGAGGAACGGGTTCCGGATGCAGATCGTCGTCCGATCGTCCGGCGGCATGGCGCTTGTCGCGCTCTGCTTGCTCGCGACGGCGCCGTTGGCACAGGTCGACTTCGATCCCGAAGGTGATCCCATCTACGAGTACCAGGGGCCGGCGTTTTTCGGTTTCGTGAAGGACACGAACGGCGCATCCGTGTCTGATGCTGTCGTCACCTTGGCACCGAAGGGCCGCGAGCCGCTGATGGTACGCACCAACTCGATCGGCGGCTATCGGGCGAACTTCGGCAAGGATGTGGACGCGGAAGACGTCGTCATTGCTTGCGAAAAGAATGGGTTCAAGCAGGCGCGCGTGCTCCGGCGCACCGCGCGCAACGTGTCCCGGCAGATCCCGATCGAAATTGAATGCATATTGACGGTTGAGACGGACCGGTGAGGCGGAACCAATCGGCGCGGCGCCCCGCTTGCCGGTTCCGTGCAGGAGGAACGCGTCTCCTGTTATCGCGTTACCACTGCGTAGCCCGGGTTCAATCTCCTGAACTGCCAAACCCGACTGCCTCCAGGAGCCCGGCGACCCCCTCCCCCAGCCGGGCTCCTGCGATGCGCGGCATGCATGCAATGGCTTGGTGGGGGAAAGACCGGCACGAAAGCGATTGCGCCTGCAGGAAGGATTCTGGTGTCGTTGGCGGCTGTGTGGGGCGAGGCTCAATCAGCGTGTTGCTTCTTCGGCCGCCCGCCCGGCCCGCTTATCCGCTCGTTTACTCGCGCGCTCGGCCGCCTTCTCGGCCAACGCCGCGCAGCTTGATTTGTATTCTTCTATTTCCTCGTCGGTAAGGTGCTCGATTCCAATAAACCGATTCTGAGCGCTCGATGACCTGATGAGTTCGTCCAGCTTTGCCTGTATTGCGGCCCCGTCTCGGTTTTGCGTATTTTGGATTACGAACACCATGAGAAAAGTGACAATCGTCGTACCTGTGTTGATCACGAGTTGCCAAGTGTCCGAAAAATGAAATAAGGGGCCTGTTACGCCCCAAACGATGATGATCAGGGCGGCTATGAGGAAACTTAGGGGCCGGCCCGCCTGGTGGGCAATCCAGGTTGCGATTTGAGAAAAGAATTGGTTCACGAAATCCTCTGTTTACGGGGAGCCGTGTCAACAGTGGTGGTCGGCATCCAAACTGACGCGCTGGGACATTGTTCCCCACCACTGATCAGGTCAGCTGGCCTTCCGCTGCCGTCCGCCGGCTCGGGCTGATTTTTTTATCGCCCGTGGGCTTGAGCGCTCGCCTTTCAGCCGTCCGTTTCTACTGTTCTCTTTCACGCTTTGACGCAGTGCTTCCATGAGATTCACGACATTGGTAGCCTCGCGCTTCCTGGGTCGTTCGACGAGCTTCTCGCCTTTCTGCTTTCTCTTGATGAGCGCCTTGAGGGCGTCCTCGTAACGATCTTCGAACTTCTCCGGGGCAAACCTACCCTTCTTGGTCTCGACAATATGCATTGCGAGATCAAGCATATCCTTCGGTACTTTTTCGTCTTGAATGTCTTCGAAATAATCGCCCTGGCTCCTCACTTCATACGGGTAACGCAGCGTCACGCCCATCATCCCTTGGTCGCGGGCTTCAAGCGCGATGATGTGCTCCCGTGATGTGAATACGACCTTGCCGAGCGCGACCATGTTTTCCTTGCGGATAGCCTCCCGTATGACCGCGAAGGCCTGTTGACCTACCTCGCCATCCGGCACGATATAGTAGGGATTATTGATATAAAGCTCGTCGATATCGTCCTTGGGGACGAACTGGTCGATGTCGATGACGCGTTTGCTCTCGATCTCCACCGCATCGAGTTCTTCGGGCTCTATTTCGATATACTCGCCCTTTGAGACTTCATAGCCCTTGATGATGTCGGCGTTCACGACTTCTTCGCCGGAGTCTGCGTCGATCTTTTTGTACCGTATGCGCGCTCCTGTCTGCTTATGCAGTTGATGGAAGCTGATTTTCTCGCGTTCGGACGTCGCCGGGAACATTGCGACAGGGCAGGAGACGAGAGACAGCTTGAGGTAACCTTTCCAATACGCACGCGGGGCCACGGTGTCGCTCCATAAGTTGAGTCAAAGTCTAACGGCAAGGAACCTCATACTGTTCCTGGCGTTTATGCTTCGTTCTTGGAGCAAGCGGTATTAACGCGCGGAAGAGAACGGTTCGGGGACAAATGAAGAGAACTGCCGCAAAAACCAAACTCAAGACTTTCCATGCCACAATGCATGTGCTTCGCGCCGAGGAATGGTGCGTCGAAGCAGCGACGCCCGAAGAAGCCCGGCAACTGCTTGCAGCGGGTCAGGGCCATCGCTGCGCCCCCGGTGAATGTGTCAGTGTGGACCTGCATTCCATCCACGACGACTAGCAACTTCGGGTTCTCCCGCCCACCGGCCCGAGGGAGCCGACGAAGACGGTATTCAGCAGATGGAAAACCAAGCTCTGAGAATGGATGACCGAGGGCAGAGCGTATCGTGGCTGCAGCCCACAGCAACGTCGCTCGACAACGCGAAATCGTCGCTCGCTTGGAACGGCAAGGACTTGATGCCAGAGCAGCCAAGGATTTGTTGGCTCGTCTCGAGGTGACCTTGCGCAACGCTGAAGACCGGCGCGCGTCTTTCAAGACCTCGCTTCCGATGAGTATGTCGGATGAATCCGGGCCGGTTTGTGTCGCACACTCGATCGCAACATTTCAGCGATCAAGGTCGTTCATCAAGACAGCTCAGTGCTTGACGGCCCGCGCAAGATCATCGCGCGCCCGTGACAGAACGCTCTGCATCCTTTCAAGGAACACGCGCGAAGACCTGATAAGTTCGGCATGTCCCGCGCATTGAAGCTCGGCCAGTCTCGCGCGTGCGTCCCTGACGAATTTCTCTTGCCGCAACATTCGCTGGAGCAGCGAGTTGACCCGTTCGTCGATCGCGGTCGAATAGCGGTGTAAGGCAAAAAGCATCGCGTCCATCGGGATTGAAGCTGCTCGGCCCAGCATCGGCAGCAGGAAGTACAGTCGCGCCGGGAACAAGTGAGGTCGTGTACTCATAAATTAATGGTCGGATCGGCGGCGTTTGATGTCCGCTTGTCCTCAAAGAGCGGCACAATAGCGGACATCGCCCGACTTCCGAGAAGGGCCATTAGCAGACATCGTGCGAGACGGAGAAGTGCTCGAAAAACTGCGGGCGCCCGTTGCGCCCGCAGGCCTTTCGTCTTCAAACCGCTTTAAACGGAGCCTATGGAGCGCGCCGGAACGACCAATCGTTGGAACCACCGCTGGTCGTCACAGGCGTTGTAAACTTCAGCTCAGTGGGTGTAAGCGACGTGATCATCCGTTTGTTGTTCGTACCCACCTGATTGCCGTAGGAGCTGCGCTCGACCCGAACGTTGAAGCTTTTATCAGCTTCGTTGACTGTATACGTCCCGAAATAGGCGAACGTTCCGAGCGCGATGGCTCTGTTTTCCTCTGCCGTCGTTTTCTGACGAATGTTGGATGCGAGCTTAGGAATGTCACCAATCATGATGAAGTAAAAGCCGCCGCCGGAATCAAAGATGATCACGCCTTTCGGCTCGCTGCCCATGGGGTCGGTTTTGGCGCCGTCTTTCGATTTTGCGACCCATGAGACGAGTTGCCAGGTTCCCAGCAGCTGTTCTTTGAGATTCTGTTTTTGGGCGAAGGCCGAACCGGCCGCCATAGCGAATGCCATCAGCGTGGTTGCAACTATAGCAAAACTACCGTTCCAACGCATGTGTTCCTCCCTTAAATGTTTGCTGCGCACAACAACCAAGGCGTCCTCTATTTCAATCGTCGGTATACCTGTTGCGAGTCACCTCCCGAAACCCCTGACGCTTTGTCCGTGAGAGTGAGTTGGTCGCCCGCAAGCGCGAGGCCGATCCGCTGCTCGCGTCCACCGAGAGCAGGATTAAGCGCTCCCTCGACTTTGCGGACGAGCGTTTTGCCGCCGTCTGCAATTCCCCATTCTCCGAATTGCGCTACCAGACCACGAGCAGCAGCTGCGAGCTCCGCGGCATCAGCGCCCTCGCGAGACTTGCCTGTCCATTTCTTTTCGCGGTCCGGATTTACCAGGATCATGGCATACCGGCCATTCGGGGTGAGTATGAGCGTCCCTTTTGGACTAGCTCCAAAGACATCGCGATTGTCGGCAGTCCTGAAGGAGACAAGAGACCAGGTCCCTGCCACCTGCGCTTTATCTTGCGCGATTGCACTAGGAGCCCCGAACCCGAACGCGCAAGTGATCGCAAGTACGGATAGCGAGCGACTGAAAACCATCATTCTCTCCCAATTTTGCAGCGTGTTGGTGCGCCGAAAGGACGCGTTCAACCCGACTTTGATGAAGAGGCCAAAAAAGGAACCGGCCACGAGTGCGCGCCTGCCGACGGCGCTGCGGCTGCACTTAATCCCAACGGCGAATTCGGCACATACCGTTTCAGGCAGCTTTGAAAATCCTAGACGAAAGAAAACTGTACGACAACACAAGTATGGTACGACTGCCGCTTTGGGCCAGAACCGGTCATTACCCCTTCCGCTCAATTGCAAGCGCGATGTAATCTGATCGCAGCAAGAAACCGGCAAAATAGCTGCGTCCATCGTCCCTGTTGTGGCCGGTTGGCACCCGGCGCGTGTCTATGAAACATCGGGACGATATTGCGTTCCCACGCGGCGCCGACGTTGACCTAGAGCTCTGGAGCTCACCGATGGGGCCTGGTCAGCTTCGTCGAACACTTCAGGTCGATTTGTCCCTCCGGGCGGAGTTCGTCCCTTCATGGCGCTTCGGGCCCATTTTCGGATGGTCCACCTCAAGGTGTCGATGTGCCGTCGAGAACTTGGACCATTCGATGAAATCCACGGTTTGGCGTTGGATTCCTCCATGATGCCTCGTGGCGCCGCCCTGGCCTCAACTTGTTTCAACGGATTCGGGGTGGCGGTCTCCAAGCCGTCTGGAGCCGCCGCCGCTGCTTCGCGTGGCGATGAACCTCCATCCGACGGCCAGCCGAGAGTTCCTGTCGCGACTTGCGGGAGCCGGAACCGACGAGTCCGTCGCGGTGCAACAAGCGACGGCAGACGGCCATCCTTGAACGACAGACGGCGATAGCTAAACGAGACGATTGTGCACGCGCGCCGGAACAAATGCTTCGCTCGCGCCGTTGCTCATGCACATCGGAGGAAAACCATGAGCAACCAGGATTTCGGGCGACCGTCCCCCGCGGCTACACGGGAAGAGGGATTATCTCAACGTGCCTCGAAAGGGGCCAGCGATGCCTTGTCCAGCGCATCGTCGTTGGCCAGCGATGTGGCCAGCAAGGCCAAGCAGGCGGTCTCGCAAACCGCTGCCACCGTCACCGGACAGGTGAAGACGCTGCTCGACAATCAGGTCGGCAACGGCGCCGATATGGTCGGCCACGTCGCCGGCGCCGTCAAACGGGCGGCGCAGGAGCTTGATCGCGATGCGCCGCAGCTGGCGGGGCTGGTCCGCACCGCGGCCGAGAGAATGGACAGCTACGCCGGAGGCCTGCGCGACCAGTCGGTCGATCAGCTCCTGCGCGCCGCCTCGGACTTCACGCGGCGCCAGCCGGCCATGGTGTTCGGGCTGGCCGCCCTGGCGGGTTTCTTTGCGCTTCGGACCTTGAAGAGCACCCCGTCGTCGGTGGCTTCGCCGCCGATCCAGCCGACCCATGATGCTACATCGCGGGGCTATCATGGCTCTTGAACGCGTCAAGGACGCAGCGCTGGCGCACGCCGTCTCTGACGTCGTGAGCGATCTGGCCGACCTCGTCCAGAAAGAGCTACGCCTTGCCCGCGCCGAGATATCGGACAAGATCGCCACCAAGCTCCAGGCGGGCATCTGGATGTCGGCCGCAGGCGTGCTGGCGTTGATCGCCATCCTGTTTGGTTTGCAGGCCGTGGTCTTCGGCATTGCAAGTTACGGCATCGCCATGCATTGGGCCTGCCTGATTGTCGCCGGCGCTCTCGCGGCGATCGCGGGCATCGCCTTCCTGAAAGGACGGTCCGACGCCCAGGAAGAACTGACGCCGGACCGGACCATCAGGCAAGTGAAACGAGACATCTCCACCGTCAAGGAACAACTCACATGACATATCAATCGCACTCCAATGCTCCCGGCGCCGGCGACTGGCTGATGGGAGCTGTCAAGAAGAACCCCGAGGGAATGCTGTTGCTGGCGGCGGGTTGCGCGCTGCTGTTGCGCAGCGGTGCCCGGTCCAGAGAAACCGGCTATTCCGCTCGCCAGTCGCGCTCGGCTGGTCAGAACTATCAGGGCGGAGCGGGCCGCAGTAGTGCGGGCGTTTCCGACACCGTTTCGCGCGCCGCCGAGACCGCGCGCGATTATGCATCCGACATCGGCAAGACCGTGAGCGATAAAGCCGGCGACTATGTCGCCGCCGTGAGCGATTACGCCGGGGAAGCCGGCCGCACCGTCGCGGACCAGTCCGAGCGGCTGGCGCGGCAGACCCAGGCGACCCTCAGGCAAACCATGGATCGGGTGCTGAAGGAGCAACCCCTGGCGGTGGCCGTCATGGGATTGGCAGCCGGCGCCGCGGTGGCGGCGGCGTTGCCCGCGACCGACGTCGAGCGGCGTACTCTCGGTTCGGCCGGCGAAAAGCTCTCGGAAGCCGCCTCGGCGGTCGGCGAGAACCTGTCGCAGGCGGCGTCGAAGGCCGGCGAGCGTCTGATGCAGGCGGCGGATGAGCGCGGCCTCAACAAGGATGGTCTGAAGGAAGTCGCCGGCGAAGTGGCCGGCGCTTTTGGAGACACATTCCGCGGAGACGAGCGCAGAGGCAGTCAGCCGTCCGGCAGCGGGTCATCGACGAGTGGCCAGTCCGGCCAGTCGCGTGGCTCTGCTTCGGGTAGCAGTCCGTCGGGGGCTGGATCATCGAGTGGCGGTCAATCCGGGCAGTCGCGCGGCTCTGCTTCGGGTAGCAGTCCGTCAGGCGCGGGGTCATCGAGTGGCGGTCAGTCCGGGCAGTCGCGCGGTTTCGATGGCGGCGTGTCCTCCTCCGGCAGCGCCAACAAGCCGGGTAGCAGTGGGCGCTAATTGATCGTCTTTGGCAGGCGTTCGCAACAAAGAGGCCATCATGAGCGAACCATCGATTGAACAACTGGAGCGAGAGGTCGAAGCCGCTCGCGCCAGGCTTGCCGGCGATCTTGCCGTCATTCGGTCGCCCGCGACCTATGCGCAGTTCACGTCCGAGCTGAAAGACGAGGCCGTGGATCTCAAGAACTCCCTGGTCGACAAGGCCAAGGCGAGCGTGCAGTCGACGTTCGACAATCTGATCGACGACGTGAAAGCGAGGGCGGCAGCCAACCCGGCGGCGGCCCTGGCCATCGGCGCCGGTATCGCCTGGCGCATGATCAGACATCCGCCGATCGCGACGGCGCTGGTCGGTGCCGGGCTGTACAGCCTGTTCAGGACCGCGCCGACGCGCGTCAACGGGTCGGGCGATTATTTGACGCAAGCCAAGAGCCGCCTCGGCGAACAGGCCGCCGGTTTCGCCGGCGCGGTCAAGGACCGCGCCGTGGAGATGGGCGAAGCCGCCGTCGCCAAGGCCGGCGAACTCGCCTCCGACGCGGTCGATCGCGCGTCGGCGATGGGCGAGAGCGCCAAGGACAAGGTCGCGGAGCTCGCGGGTTCTGTGAAGCAGGGCGCGCAGGAATGGACCTCCGAAGGTTTCGCTGTCGATGATATCCGCAGCTCGGCGGCCGCCGCGCAGCGGACGGTTGCGCGCGCGGGTGCCGCCGCCGAGGATTGGGCCCGTCCGGTGCAGGAGATGATCGAGGACCCGCAATCCCGCGACAAGCTTTTGCTGGGAGCCGCCGGCGTCGCCGTCGCCGCGGCGCTCGGCATTGCCTGCCAGCGCAGGCTGAGCGAGCCGGCGGACGCCGAATAGCGCTTGAAGGAACCGTCCGCGCAGCCATGCGTTGCACATCCAAGTCGCCTGGCTGACCACTCCAAGCGTGCCCCACGAAGCCAGGTAGCGAGACGAACCTCGCGCCACCCCCCGGCGCGGGGTTTGTCGATTCGACGCCGGTGCCGGAACCGGGTTCATGGCATTCGTGTTGATCGTTGAACCGGAGCGGCCTGCGATGTTCGACTATGGAGCACTATGGGGCGTCGCCACGATCATCGGCCCGTTGCTGCTCCTGAGCGCGATGGTCTACGGGGTCTTGGTGTATCGCCGCCGCGGTCCGACATCCAAGCAGTTGACCGAAGACGCCACGCGGGCACTCTATCGCGAGGGCAGCCGGCAGGAGCGGCAGCAGGAAGCAATGCAGGACTTGAGCAGTCCACCTTTGGCGCCTGACACGTCTCCTCACGCATCGCAGCGCCCGCGAGATTGGCGGGAAGCGCCAAGGGCGCGTGATCTGAAATAACGTCGCATCAAAGAGGGCCCCGTCACGCAATTCGCGGAGTCCTTAGGTTGAACCCCACAGTCTTTCCCGCGCCCTCACCGTTGGAGCGCGGCGTTTCTCCGAAGGGCGATGGCCGGGAGGAACAATTGGTTATGGGGCAGGTTGCACCCCCAAAGCGACAACCAGACGAGGCGCCCGATGTATCATCATGTCAAGAAACTCATGTTTACGGTCCGCGTAGACGAGCCGGATCCACGCTTCGGCAACATGCTTCTGGAGCAATTCGGCGGCGCCAACGGCGAACTTGCAGCGGCGATGCAGTACTCCATTCAGGGTCTCAACTGCGAAGATCCCGATCGCAAAGACCTGTTGATGGATATTGGGACAGAAGAGCTCAGCCATCTTGAAATCGTGGGTAGTCTCGCGCGCATGCATCTCAGGCCGATGAAGGCCGACCGCGATGCTGCCGAAGCAGATCCGCTCGTCGCGATCGCCGGCGGCGGTGGCGTCAATCTCTTCAATTCCATGGGCAATGCCTGGACTGCCGACTATCTGAAGATCACCGGGGAACTGGATGTTGATCTGCGGAGCAATATCGCCGCAGAGGCACGAGCCAAGATTGTCTACGAGCGCCTGATCAACTTTTGTGACGACGCCGGGACGAAGGATGCGCTCCAGTTCTTGATGACGCGCGAGATCACCCATATGCGGGCGTTCTCTTTGGCACTGGACAGTCTCGGCCGGCCGCCGTTCGTGATCGGCCGTATCGCGCCTACAGCGGGCCTTGTCGATCAATTCTTCAACGATTCCACCGGCGCGGGCGACCATGGTGAGATTGACAGCCGTGGACCTTGGAACGAGGGCGAGCAGTGGGAATTCGTGGAATCCCCCGCCTTCCAGGACTTGCGATCGACCCAGCCCGAAAGCCCCTCCATCCACGTCGAGAGCTCCGACCTCGAGGATATCGAGCCGCTGCACGGGCTATTGATCGACCAGCTTCGCGATATCCTCCACGCCGAGAAGCAGTTGCTTAAGGCGCTGCCGAAAATGGCGGAAGCGGCCCAATCGGCCCAGCTAAAGCGGCTTTTTGAGGCCCATCTGGAGGAGACGGAGGCGCAAGTCGAGCGCCTCAATGAATGCTTTGACCTCCTTGGGACTGCGGCGCGCGCCAAACCCTGCAAGGGTATGATGGGTCTGATCGAAGAAGGTCAGGAAGTTATCAAGGCCGGGGAGAAGAAAGACGGCAGCGCAGCAGACCTTGCGTTGATCGGCGCGGCGCAGCGGATCGAGCATTATGAAATCGCCGGCTACATGACAGCGAGGAACCTCGCACAGCAGCTGCATCAGACCGCGATCGTGCAGCTCCTGTCTAAATGTCTCGGCGAGGAAGAAAACGCCGATCAACTGCTGAACCAGGTGGCGCGGCCACTTATGTCCGTCAGCAAGATGCCAGCCAGCGTGGAGTAGTCGCGACGGTGGCAGGGGAAAATGGCATTGTCGACTGTCTCGTCATTGGCGGTGGCCCGGCAGGGCTGACGGCCGCTACCTATCTCGCGCGGTACCGCCGCTCGGTACTTCTGATTGACGACGGCCGCAGTCGCGCTTCCCTTATCCCTGAAAGCCACAACTATCCTGGCTTCAAAGGCATCAAGGGAACCGAACTGCTGAAGCGTTTGCGGGGTCAAGCACAGGAATACGATGTTGCTTTCGAAACGGACCGGGTGTTGACACTGGATCGAGCCGACGATGCTTTCACGGCTTCCACACGGAACAGGCGGGTGCGGGCGCGTCGCGTGCTGCTGGCGAGTGGGCTGGTCGATGAATCCCCGGTGATCGCGGGGCTTGACGGTGGTGGTGACGGCGGCACACTTCGATATTGCCCGATTTGCGACGGTTACGAAGCCATGGATCGCCGCATCGGCGTGCTCGGCCCGTTGGAGACGGCAGGGGCCAAAGCGATCTTCTTGCGCACTTATTCAGGTGACGTTCAATTGTTCGCAACGGACCTGGACAAAGCCACCAGCGAGCGGCAGCGCGCCTTCACCCAGGCGGGAATTACCGTGCCTGGGCGGGCTGTCAGCGTGGTACGTCACACGGGAGGCGTTGCAGTGACCACGGATGACGGCGGGTGCTGGGAGGTCGATGTATTGTATGCGGCAATGGGCTGTAAAGTCCGCTCGGAGCTAGCCGTCCAGCTGGCAGCCGCCTGCAGCGATATCGGCCTACTTGAAGTAGACGCCCATCAACGCACGACGATCGAAGGATTGTACGCTGCCGGAGATGTGGTAGCCGATTTGCACCAGCTGAGCGTGGCAACTGCGCATGCAGCCGTTGCAGCAACCGCAATTCATAACAGTCTGCCGCACAATCCCCGGTAGAGTCTTGCGGGTGCGTAAGTCACCTGCAGGGAAAGGCGCGTTGCAGCGTCACCAGCACGACAAAGCCAATCGGTCTGTCGCCGAGCCGGGGCTCGTCCCAGAGCGCATCCCGCAACAGGCTGATCAATTCGTGTGGCGCGATGGTCAGGTTGTCAGGCAGGCAATAGAGCGCCCGCCTCGACATTCTCTGCGCGCGGAGTGCGCTGTTGGCCCAGCCCAATGCGGTTTCGATGCTGGACAGGTTCGCGACAACCGCGGCGCGCCGGTCCGGGTCGTCATAGTCTTTCAGAAATTCGTTCAGCGAGGGTTCTGCGGCCCGGCCGTGTCCTACCCATAGTGCGAGCAACAGGATCGCTGCTGTGATCAACCGAACGCACATGACGACCTCCTCGGCAGGCGCGGTCCGTGCGATAACCTGACGCCACTATAGCGCAATAAGCGTCGAAGGTGCCAACGCGGCCGGGATGCCGCGGGCAGGCCGGTTTCACCCTTTGGTAACGCAATCTGGTCATTATTGTCAGAGCTGCGGGAATGGGCGCTGCGGCGAGGTTCGCCCCGAGGTTCGCCATATGGGGAGCGGCATACGCAAAGTCATTCTCTGTTCGGTCGCCGCCTGCGGCGCGGCGACGGCGGGCGCCCTTTTCCTGATCGACTGGAAAGCCACGGCCAGGCAATACCAGACGGGCACCATACAAATCGCCAGACAGGGCTCGTCCTGCGAGCGCCTGGTGATCGACAACGTCACCGGCGCCATCACCTCGCGCCAGCAGGTCCCGTGCGGGAATATGCTTGGCAATGCGCCTGGCAACGCGGCCGGCGATGCCCTCAAAGCGCCCTCCGTCACGCCGGCCCCTTCGACACTTTCGGCCCCTCCGCGCTATTCCAGCGGGGCGCGCATCGAAGCGATCCGGGATCACTTCAGAGGCAAGTGATTTTTGAAGGTGCTGCCATGCCGGGAGAGCGTTTCCACGACCTGGGGCCGGGCCGCCGCAAGAGCAGGCGCCGCGGCTTTCAGTATCCGGCAAAAGTTGTCGGCCCCGATGCGGTCCAGTGGGACGGGTTCATTGTCGACATCTCCGACACCGGCGCCCAGATCGAGGTCGTCGACGCCCAGGGCATTCCGGATGCGTTTTCCCTGCTGATCGGTCAAGGCGCCGTGAAGCGTATCTGTCAGCTGGTCTGGCGTTCGGGCGACCGCCTCGGCGTGAAATTCGTGCGCCAGCCCGATCGTCCTCTGGCGGCGCCCCACGCGTAGCTTTGCACCGCTATCGGGGCAAGCCAAACCAGATCGCAACCTTCTGAGTCAAAGCGATGGCGGCACGGAGATATTGTCCGTGGAAGTAGTGGGCATCGATGACACTGCCGCCGATCACAAGCCCGGCGACCAACGCCATGACTTTCATGTCGCGATAGTGGGACTCGCTATTTAGCATTGTTTGAATCGACTGCTTGAATCCGGGGCATGGGTGCTGACGTGTTGGTTGCGCGACGGGTATGCGAATACTGGCATCGGACCACCAGTCCCGGGTGCGACGCAGCATCTGATCGCGCGTTCAACGCCGTATCCAACGCGCGAGAGTGATACGCCGCAGCCCGGGACCGCCCATGCTGCGCCGCGCTCTGGGACACACGGGGATGTCTCACCGGAGCATCAGGCAGCCTGAGACGAACAGCAGAACCAGTATGGCCAGGCGAAATTTGCGATCGTCGACGCGGCCGAACAGAGCCATGCCGGCGTGTGTTCCGACGATCAGCGCCGGGATCGCAAAGCCGATATTGACGATAAGCTCGCGATTGATCATCCCCGGACTCAACGACAGCATCGCCACGGCGAAGATCTGCATCAGCAAAGTGAAAGGCTGCACCATCGCGCGCTGTCGCTCCTTCGGTACGCTGCGCCATTGGCACCAGATGACCGGCAGCGCACCGGGCATCGCGGTCAGTCCGCCGACGAGACCGCTGCCGAATCCCACGATGGAATTCGCCGCCGGCGCGCCCCCGCCGCTGCCGGGCGCCGCGATCGTCCCCGGCCGGTGGCACATGAGCAAAGCGTAGCTCGCCAGAAAGATGCCGAACGCAACGCGAAAAGCCGTCGGCTCCATCACGGTCAGGAGGAATAGCGCGATCGGCAGGCCGACGAGCCCACCCGACAGCAATGGCAGCAGATCGGCCCATACGATGAACTTGCGCACCATCACCATCGAGGTGGCTTGCGTCGCGATGCTGCAGATCATCATCAGCGGAATCGCCTCGATCGGTTGCAGAACGTGCAGCAGGATCGCGCCGGCGGCCGCCGAGAATGCGAAGCCGGAGAATCCGGAGACGAGGCCGCCCAGGAAGACGGCGAGGGAAAGAGCCACATGATCCACGGCAGCGCTCCGAAACAGACCCGAAGCCAAAACCATGAATGCGCCGGTCGCCGATATCATCCGTATGGATCAGGGCTGCAATCCAAACTGCCGGAGCGGTCATCCAAAGGGATGAACGCGCCTTGCTATGGCAAGGTGGCGGAGCCGGATGGTAATCTTGTCCGGCATGCAGTTGATGGGTGAGGGGGCGGTGAGCGGAAGAGCACGAGCAACCGGCAGTGCGAGGCTTCGGGTGGCGGTTGCCGCCCCGCAGCTTATCGTGCTCGCGGTGGTGGCGATCGCGGCGGCGGCCGGTTACGGCTGGAGCCTGGTCGTGCTACGACCGCGCTGTCCACACCTTACACCGAGCAAAGCGTGATCGCGGCCATTGCCGAACTTATCTATCGCCGACCGCCGTGCGCCTCCGCCCCTTGAGCGGTGACGGTTTCCTTTCGACAGGTTGGGCGCGTCGCACCTTGATGGCGGCGTCGGTCGTGCTCAGGCTGACGCCGCAGCTCGCGTAGAACGCACGAAGCTCTGCCTCGTCCGCCGGATTGAACGCCGGCAATAGCCTCCGCAACTTATTCATGAGGCGATCCTCGGCGATCCGGTGGCCTCGGCGACCAGGCGATCCCGGAGCCTGGCCGGATCCCGCTCACCGCGCCGCGCCAGCTCGATGATTCGAACTGCGACGACCTCGCGAGCCGTGGCGTCACCATTGATACCGAGAGCGTTGCAGACTTCGGCGAGCGCCTTGGACATCGCGTCGATATCGCGTTGGTCGAACGCTTCATTTTTGATGAAGGGCGTAATGGGCATCAGCACGCTCCTACTGGCCGGTCCAGGCGGGAGCGCTACTCGTCTCTCAGCCAACGACGCCTGGAGCCCATCTCTCTATCGCTGGTGGACCTAGTATGGTGTCCCCCGGAGATGGCTCAAAGCCAAAGTTCCGTCCGCATCCGTACCGATGTGCCGCATGGCGCGCGGTCTGGCCATGCAACGGCAATAGGCCTAAATATACCCCTATCACCGGCCACGGCCTCGTGCCCGCAGGCGTCGGTGGCTGAGAGACGCGACTGCGCTCCCGCCTGTAAGCGAGGAGCGCGTCATGGCAACCCACCGCAACAAATTGCTCGCATTGCTTACGCCCGAGGATTTCGGATTATTGGAACCGAACCTCCAAGCGATCAGCCTCGGGCTTCGAAAGAGCCTCGAAAAGCCGAACAAGCGGATCGAGGCCGTGTACTTCCCGGAGAGCGGCTTCGCATCTGTCGTCGCCATCCAGTCTTCGAAGACGGAGGTCGAGGTCGGCTTGATCGGTCGCGAGGGGATGACGGGCGTGGCCGTCGTGCTCGGTAACCACCGCTCACCGCACGCGACCTACATTCAAGCCGCAGGGACCGGGCAGTGCATTCCGGCGGACGATCTTCGCAGGGCATTGCGCGCGAGCCTGTCGCTCCGAGACCTTCTGACCAAGTTCGCGCTTGCGTTAGGCGTACAGACGACGCACACGGCAATCTGCAACGCCAAGGCCCGGCTAGCAGGCTGCTGAAGAACTCACATCTTGGGCCGGTGCGAAGTGTTTTGATGCATTTTTGGCCCAGCTAGGCTTG
>JAIESR010000130.1 GCA_019745775.1 Xanthobacteraceae bacterium
ACTTTCGTCTCTCCATGACCCACCTCCAGCTCCATCAAAACACCTAACTCGGTGTCTTCGGAACCGGGTGCAGGCCACCCTATCAACCCAAGTCGCACGAGCAAGTTAAAGTTGCTGCCCGCGATCTGCGCAGAGGTCTCGGCATAGACGACAAATATGCTCCCGATTTGGCCCACGCCCTCAATAAGCTGGCGGATCTCTATCCTAAATTCAGATTGAAGGTCGTCGCTGATGCCGACCTACCGAAAATGGAGGCAAAGGCGTACAGCGCCGCGTTTATGTTGAAAGTACGCGAAGGCGTCATGAAGGCACTAAAAACGTACGGTGACCCTCGATCACGATTTACTGTCGGTCACGAACTAGGCCACCTCTTTCTAGGCCACCCCGGCAATCAACCGCGCGAAAGACCAGGTCAGAAGATTAGCTCGACCCAAGCTGTATTGGAGGATGAGGCAAATCTCTTTGCTTCAGAGTTTCTAGTTCCGACCCATCTCTTGCACCCTGATTTATCTGCGGGGGACATTAGCCGCCTATTTCAAGTCAGCTTGGACGCAGCAACTCATCGAAAGCGCCGGTTCGAATCCAAACCTGTCGAAAATCCTGCTACTCAAGACTCCCAGATTCTGCCTTATCGAGGCAGCGGCCCCACCAGTCCATCTGTTGTCGACGCTGACTGTGTTCGTTTCAATGGCTTTTTCGTCAGAGATGACGAGGCTCTATCTTGAAATTCTTAAGCCCGCGATCGAAGCGTTGGGGCTTCGTTGCCTGCGCGCAGATGAGATACCTAGCGTCAATCCGATCACGACTGACATCGAACACGCGCTAAACGAATGCGCGGCGGTTGTTGCCGAAATTAGCGAGTTCAACCCCAATGTGATGCACGAAATCGGACTCGCTCAAGCCAAAAAACCGATAGTCATTGTTTGTCGGTTAGGATACCGAGACGATGAAATCCCGTTCAACATTCGCCACGTGAGACGCATCATGTACTCGAATGACATCGCGGGTGGCCCCGACCTGCGTCGACAACTTCAGTTAAGGCTCTTGCAGCTTTTCCCGACCCTTAAGCAAGAGGGGCTTTAGTCTTCGCCGCGATCCGCTCAAAGCGGTGGGCACGGCGCTTCGCGCCTTTGCCCACCCTACGCAACACTCGACTGTCGATGGCGGATCATCGGTTCCAGCATGATGCGTTTCGCGTTTCGCGTTCCGCTCAACCCACCTACACCCTACCGCTTCTTCCCCGGCACCGTCTGCGTCGTCCCCGGCCGCTCCGGTTGCCCACTCAGCGTATCAAGCCCGCCGAGCACCGGCAGCACCATACCCGCGACGAAGCACGCCACCGCGATGAGCGGAATCCATAGCTGCGCGATCTGGTGGAAGAGCCCCGCGCTCGCCTGCCCCCGGTTCAGCGCGAAGTAGCGCACCACATAGCCAAGCATCGCGATGCCGGCACCCGCGGCGAACGCCGCGATCCCGTAGAGCACGAAGCGTTTCAGCGTCACCGCGCCGGCCTGCGGCCAGATCGCATTGAGGAAGACCAGCAACGCGAGCGCGCCCGCCGCATTGGCGATGATGAAGACGCGCTGGCCTTCGAACACCACGCGCTCCCGGACGTCGCCCGCGGATTCCGCCATCGTCCCGCTCCCCCGCTACCCTTGAGCATCGTGGCAGCGAACGCGTCGGTCGGCGCTGTAAGGCGCTACCATTGCCGGCCGAACGCGCCGCGGTTATCGTTTTTCGATGCGGTCGTGGCGCGCGCGCCACAGGGCGTAGGATGGGTAGAGCCATAAGCGCGCCTGCGCGCGTTGGCGAAACCCATCAGCACCGAACGAGAAGTGATGGGTTTCGCTTCGCTCTACCCATCCTACGAAGCTACGAATCCCTCAAGGACCAGATGTCCCAGGGCGGCGCCATCCTCGCGAAATTTCCCGGGCCGGTGATGCTCACTGTCCCGATCTGGCGTCGGCTGCTCGGCCTCGTCATCGGGATCAGCGGCACGGCGCTGTTCGTCTGGTTCTGGATGACGCCCGGTTACTACCGCTCGTACGGCTGGATCATGGAGCCGGTCGGCATCGTGTTCTTCGCCGGTCTCACGATCCGCGCCGTCATCCTGCTGCTCTTTCCGCGCCACGCGAGCCTGACGCTCGACGCCGAGGGCTTCACGATCAGCCATGTCTTCCACCGCTTCCGCTGGTCGTGGCGGCAGGTGAGCGAGTTCAGCGTCGAGACGCGGCAGGTGTGGCGCTACGGTCCGCACGAGGCGGTGATGTATGCCGTGCGCGACGGCGCCACCGGACGCAACGCGAAGCAGAAGATGGTGCCGGAATTCTACGGCGAGCCGCGGCTGCACGGCGACGCGCTGGCGGGACTGATGAATGAATGGCGCCGGCGCGCGCTCGCCCTGCCGGAAACCAGCGTGCCGATCGTCGCACAGGGCGCGTAGTTACGCCCCCTCTTCTTCCCACGCAGGGCAATCGCATTCGGCCGCGAGCGCGGCGCGCATGATTGCGTACTCTCCCCTTGCGGGAGAGGGCGGCGAGGTGTGGCAGCGCAACGGGATGGGTGAGGGGTATTCGTCCGTGGAGCGATACCCCTCACCCAATCCCAATTGTTGCAACGCTGCGGCTGCCCTCTCCCGCAAGGGGAGAGGGCGCAATAACAACCGCCCGAACCGCTGTAAGGACCAAATGCGATTGCTCTGCCCCGGCGCGCGCCGTGCAAGATGCGCAGCACGGCTTCATGCGCGCCGATATTTGGCGAACACCGCCTCGACTTCTTCGTCGGTCGCAATCTCGCCCCGCCGCACGGCAGCGAGCCCTTCGTCGATCTTACGCAATTCTTCGCGGGTCGGGCGATAGGTGCCGGCGTCGACCTCGCGGCCGATCTCGTCCGCCAGTTCGACCAAGTCACGCTGCGCCCACTCGGGCCAGCCAGCGGCACGTTCAAGCACATCTTTGAGGCGCTTGCTCATGCGATCAAAATGGCACGCCGACCGCACAATTTCATGCCTACCTCTCATCATCCGGCGGCGGCGCGATCCGCATCTCGTGGAAGCCGCGGGCGTGCATCGCATAGGCCTCGCGCACCAGGATGTGGGTCGCGACCTCGTTCTCGGTGCGCCCGAGCTTGCCGAGCGAGGCCAGCAAAACGAGGTAGTTGAACGTCTCGACCGGCAGTGTCAGGCTGAGCGCCCGCGCTTCGGATCGGTTTTCAGGTCGCGCCACGGGGCAGCCTCCTTGGGAATGAAAAGCGCCAGGCCGTCTCTCACACGACTCTTGTGGATAGAGGCCTAGCCTGTTGTTTCAGCACGAACCTTCCCGAAAACGACTCGACCGCCCCAGGAATTCTTGCCGGTTAAAACATCGTTATAATGCCATTTTAACTCTTGGCAGGCGAGCCAAATCATCATACGGTTAATGCCGGCGAAGGGTTTCGCCCAACGGTCCCCAGTCGGCTCCCCCTTAGGGAGCCCGGTGTCTTCAACAACGGCGGGCGTGCATTCCGGCAGTGCGGATGCGGCTCGGTGATCGCGGCGTCATGACCGCGCGCACCGATTTCGCGCTGCTTTGGAATCTGCGGACGCCGCGGGAAATCCGTCGAGCGCGCCTCTTCCCCTGTCGGCGGCCCAGAAAGGCCGTGGACTTCAGGAGGCCAACAAACAGATGAACATCCAGGCAATCTCACAAGCAATCTCACCACAAGCAATCGCACCAGGAGAAACGTGGAGTGCGGAGCGCGTCGAGCAGCTCCGCAGTTTTGTCACCGCCGGACTGACCTGCAGCCAGATCGCCGCCGAGATCGGCGTCACGCGCAATGCGGTGATCGGCAAGGTCCATCGTCTCGGCCTGTCGACCAGCGGCGGCCGCCCGGGGCGGCGACCGTCCAATCTCGCCCAGCGCATGCGCGCCGGGCCAAGTGAACCGCGCGAGCCGCGCGAACCCCGCTCGCGGCTCGCGCGCCTGCTGCGCGCGGCCGCCGCAGGGCAAACCGTGGTGCCGTTCTCCTCCTCGTCCGCGGTCGATCCGCCGGCGGTCGAGAACATGCTGCGTTGCTCGCTGCTCGAGCTTGCCGGCGGCGGCTGCCGCTGGCCGCTCGGCGATCCGGGCAAGGACGACTTCGGCTTCTGCGGCCATGCCGCGATCGCGGGACTTTCGTACTGCGCGGGCCATGCGCGGCTTGCCTACCGGCTGCCCTCCGGGCGGCGCGCGTAGGGCTCGCGGAGAAGGGTCGGGCGGCGGCGGGCTTACGTTCGGAGCTCTCCAAGCATTCGCCAGGCGGAGCCTGCTCCGCCCGACCCTTCGATCTTCCCGGCGGCCGAGCGCGAGGTCTTGGCCGCATTCGCGCCACGGCGACGCTGTGACCAAGGCATCGGCCAAGGCACGCCGCCGCGCATAGGACGGTGTCGTGGGTTCGACGACCCTCTCCCCGCTCGTCCCCGCGAAAGCGCGCGAAAGCGGGGACCCAGTCCTTCACTTCCGCAGTTCGTCCCACAGATCGCGCCAAGCGGGATTCATCTTCTCGATGAGCTGCAATTTCCAGGCGCGGTTCCATTTCTTGAGCTGACGCTCGCGAACGAAGGCGGACGCGCGGCTCTCTCGCACTGGAACCGGTACCGCGGCTACTACTGATCACGCCTCGCGCGGATCAGCCCGCAACATGAACGCCACCCCGGCTCGCAAAGTCAGTCCATCGCGAGTCGGGGTCGGCGCATGTGGTGATACGACGTGCACAGCGGAACGCCGCGCGAACACCGGCACGATTAACCAAATCCAGTTTAAGAAATCCGCACAGGATACCTGTGTTTTGAGAACGCGACGCGAACGCCGCCCCACCATTCGGCCGCACCGCGCGCGGTTGCCGAGGTGTCGCTTGCGCGTCAGTACCAGCGCTTGATCGGTTCGCGCGGCGGCGTCTTGGCGCCGATCTTCACGAATGCCTCGTCGATGTAGCACCAGCCCCATCCTTCGGGCGGATCGTAGCCTTCGATGATGGGATGGCCAGTGGCCTCGAAGTGCTTGGTGGCGTGGCGGTTGGGCGAGCTGTCGCAACAGCCGACATGGCCGCAGGTCCGGCACAGCCGCAGGTGCAGCCAGCGGTCGCCGGTCTTCAGGCACTCCTCGCAGCCGAGCGCGCTCGGCGTCACCGCGTTGATCTGATCGGAATGATCGCACCACTGGACCGGCACGCGGTTGAACTCCCCTGCGGGCTTGCACGTCGGCAAGATAGACGATCAGGCCGGCCACGACATCCCCATTGTGGCCCGCCATGTCGCACTGCTCGCCGTTTCGTTTTGCTTGCGTGGTTATCGACGTCTGTGTTGCGGTTCATGATCCGGCGCGCGTGCGCGTTGCGGCTCCCCGCGATCGGCCGATGACGCAAGATTTCTTGTGATAGCGAAAGCGTTTATTTTAAGCGTCGCCGTCGTGCTTTCCGAGCGACTGCCACAATTCACGCTCGGGTTATGATCAGCAAACTGATCATAACGCTCGAAATGTTTTGACTGCGCGTCGCGTCCGCCTATCGTTGTGCCGTCCCATCCGCCGACGGTGCGTCGCGAAGCATTGCTTAAGCAGGACGGGATGCGGCGTTGCGCGAGTCGGTGCATGCACACAGTCGCCCAGAAGGGACCGAGCGACCTGCGAACGCACCCCCGTCACGTCGAAACGCATAATAGTGGTAAGAGCCGTAAGAATGTAAGTTTCGAACCTAAGCCGATGATCGCCTTCAAGAATATTTCTTACACCTCAATCTTACACCCTGCGCCGGCGGTGAAAGAAGAGCGCCGCTGGCCCGCCGCAGCGGCGAGTCGGTGAGTCGTCCCTCGAGACCCGCCTATAGCGCGTCGAAGGCGCGCCTAAATGCGCTTGTGGGCGGGCAGATCAGGATCACGGAGAAAGGTTTCGGCGCGGTGCTTCATAACGAACATCAAACGTCCTTGCCCTTCTCCACAATCGCCAGCAGCCGTTCAATGAACGGCCGCTGTCCCGCAACGATCTTCCGCCGCGCCTCGTCGGGCGGAAACCACCCGGCGCGGTCGACCTCCGGAAACGATCGCCTGCGTCCGCTCTTCGGCGGCCATTCGATCTCGAACGTGTTCGATTGCAGGCGCGCGACGTCGAAGTCGCCTTCGAGCGCAAACGCGCGCACGATCTTGCGCCCCGCCTGCGCGACGTCGCCGAGATCGGCAACATCGCCGTCGGGCACCGCGCCAACCTCCTCCGCGAATTCGCGCTTTGCCACGTCAAGCGGTTCTTCGCCCGCGTCGTATTCGCCTTTCGGGATCGACCAGGCGCCATCGTCCTTCTTGGCCCAGAACGGCCCGCCCGGATGCACGAGCAGCAGTTCGAGCGCGATGCCGCGACGGCGATACATCAGCAATCCGGCGCTTCGTCTGGGCAAGGCAAGCCTCCACCTCGGCCGCTCGCCCGACAACACAACGCGCGATGGCTCAGGCACTTACGTCCGACAAGGAACTTTCTCCTGCGTTGCCGGTTCTTGCAACGCCGGGCGTGCAAGGACGCGCAAAACCAACCGGCATCACCTGTCTTGAGGAGGCGCCTATGCATGGCATCATTTATATCGTGGGCCTGATTGTCGTGATCATGTTCATCCTGTCGTTTCTCGGCTTGCGCTGAGCGCGTGCCGTACCGCAACGAGGAACCGACGAGGAACCCATCATGACCACCGTATTGGAACCGGTCGCCGTCACGGTCGAAGACGGCGACGTCAACTATGTCCAGTGGGCGCCGGCGATCGCCGGAGCGCTGGCCGCTGCGGCCCTGGCCTTCGTGCTGCACTCGTTTGCTGCCGCCATCGGGCTTGCGGTGAGTTCGACCGCGCCGACTTGGCGCGATGCGTCGACGATGCTGCAGTTTCTGTCCGGGCTCTATCTCGTCCTGGTGGCGATCGTCTCGCTCGGGATCGGTGGCTACATCGCGGGACGCATGCGCGCGCCGCTGGCGGTATCCGCCGACGAGGGGGAATTCCGGGACGGCACCCATGGCCTGCTGGTCTGGGCGATCGCGATGATCCTCACCGTGCTGATGACCTGGGCGGCGGCGCAGTCGCTGACCCGCCTCGCGGCGCCTTCCGGTCCATCCGCGCAGTCGGTCGCCGGCGAGAACGTGATCGCCTACGATCTCGACCGCCTGTTCCGGGCCGACAAGCGGCCGGCGAATGCCGATCTCACCTATGCGCGTTCTGAGGCGGCGCGGATCCTGCTCACCACCGCCAGCCACCGCGGTCTCGCAACCGACGATCGCGCCTATCTGGTGCGCCTGACCGCGGCCAATACCGGATTGGCCCCGCCGGAAGCCGAAAAACGGGTCGATACCATCGTCACGCAGGCCCGCGATAACCTCCGCAAGGCGCGGCGCGCAAGCGTCATCCTCGCCTTCATGGCCGGCGCTGCTGCATTGCTCGGCGCGGCGGTCGCGTGGTTCGCGGCGTGCGCCGGCGGCAACCATCGCGACGGTGCATCGGCGTTCTCAATGTCTTGGGGATGGAACGGACCGCGGCTGCGGTAATAAACCTAACGTCTGGACTTGGCCCTCCCTCTGCGCGAAGCTTGGCGCAACCAAAACACGCCTAGGGAGGGCACCATGACGATCACGCGGATGCTTGCGGCCGTGCTGGCCGCCCTGTTCATTCTCGCCACCGGCGCAGCGCAGGCCGAGATCAAGAAAGAGTGGATCGAATACACCCACGGCGCCAAGAAGCTCAAAGGCTATGCCGTCTATGACGACGCCAGGAACGGCAAGCGCCCCGCCATCCTCCTGATCCACGCCCGCGAAGGGATGACGCCGAAGACCCAGGCGCTCACCGAGATGTGGGCGAAACTCGGCTACGTTGCGTTCGCCGCCGACATCTTCGGTTACGGCGAAGGCGTGCTGCCGAAGAATGTCGAAGAGATGTCGGCACAGACCACGATCTTCCGCAAGGACCGCCCGCTGACGCGGTCGCGCACCCAGGCCGGCTGGGACGCGCTGGTGAAGCATCCGCTGGTCGATGCCGGCCGCATTGCACTCATCGGCTACTGCTTCGGAGGCGACGTCGGCCTAGAGTTCGGTTCGACCGGCGCGCCACTGGCGCTGAACGTGTCAATCCACGGCTCGTTCGAGAAGAAGTATCACGACGGCTGGGCCAAGAACGTGAAGGGCCGCTTCCTGATCCTGCACGGCGCCGAAGACGTGGGCTACCCGCTCACCACCGTCGCCACCGTGATCGACGACCTGCGCGCCGCCAAGGTGTCGTTCCAATACGAGGTCTATAGCGGCGCCGGCCACGGCTTCTCGACGCCGAAAGGCCCCGACAACGAGCGCGCCAACACGCAGTCGATCGCGTCGACCGCCCGCAATCTCCGCGAAGTGTTCGGAGACTGACGATGCGCTGGGTCGTCGCCGCTGCAGCATTGCTCGTTGGCGCTGGCTCGGCGCAAGCCGACCTGCGCAAGGAATGGGTCGAGCACAATCACGGCGCGACCAAGCTCAAGTCCTACCTGGTCTACGACGACAAGACCGCCGGCAAGCGTCCGGCGGTCTTCCTCGTGCATCGCCGCAACGGCATGGACGAGAACACGCTCAAAAGCGCCGACCTCTATGCCGCCCTCGGCTACGCGGTGTTCGCGGTCGACATGTTCGGTTACGGGGAAGGCGTGTTGCCCAAGACCGTGCCGGAGATGACCGCGCAGATCGTGAAATACTACAAGGATCGCCCGCTGATGAGGGCGCGCGCCGGCGCCGGCCTCGACGCGATGCTGAAGAATCCGTTGATCGATGCCGCGCGGGTGGCCCTCATCGGCTACTGCTTCGGCGGCACCGTCGGCATCGAGATGGCCTATGCCGGTGCACCGCTGGCGGCGACCGTCACCATCCACGGCACCTTCCGCGACCATAACGCCGACGATGCCAAGAACATCAAGGGCAAAGCGCTGATCCTGCACGGCGCCGAGGATCAGGTGTCGCCGCTCACCGAGGTCAACAAGATCATCGAGGCCCTGCGCAAGGCCAAGGTCGAATTCCACTACGAGCTCTATAGCGGCGCCGACCACGGCTTTTCGACGCCGCAGAACGCGGCCGAGGAGCGCGCGAACGTCCAATCGATCGCCTCCTCGACGCGCTACCTCAAGGAGCTGTTCGGGCGCTGAGGCGCCGCAACCGACGTTCTGTGACCGCCGTCACAGCGGACCGACGGCGGTTGCATCAGGGTGCGTCCCATGCGGCGGGTCCCCGCCGCGCACTCAAAGGGAGCACTTCGATGTCACCGAAAACCACGCTGATTCTCGCTTCGATCGCCTTCGCCGTCCTCTGGACCGCCTTCATGATCTGGCAGACCTCGAACGGCATGGCGAATACCATCATCCTCATGGTCAGCGGCGCGATCGCCGGCGTGCTCTGGTACTTCGGCATGCGCTGGGCGATGAGCATGATCGCCGCGAAGACCGCGAGGAAGTAGTTCGCATCCTACTCTTCGGGCTCGGTGGTGAAGTAGAGCGGGTAACCGTTCTCCTTCCCGAGCTCGGTCGCTTCCTTCGCCTTGGTATCGGCAACGTCCTTGGTATAGACCGCGATCACACAGGCGCCACGCCGATGCGCGGTCATCATCACATGGTAGGCCCGCTCCGCGTTCATCCGGAACACCGCCTTGAGCACCTGCACGACGAATTCGCGCGGCGTGTAGTCGTCGTTGAGCAGGATCACCTTCCACAGCTTCGGCCGCTGTGTCTTCGGCTTCACCGCCGGTTTCGGTTTGACGATCGTTTTCTCAGCCATGACGGCGCGCCTTCGACGGCCTGATGCCGTCGCGATGGCGCCAATCTAGCATCTTGCCCGGCGCGTCAAAACCGCCCACTCTGTTTGGGTCAGCGTCCGGAGAGCACGCGATGAGACGGGGAAACCTCAAGGTGGCGGCCTGCCTTGCAGCGGCCGCAGCGGTCTGTGTGGCTCTGCTGTCGGTGCCCGCTCACGACGCACGGGCGCAGGCCCCCAAGAATTTCAAGATCGTCGTGCCCTATCCGCCCGCGAGCGGCCCCGACATCCTGTCACGCCTGATGGCCGAGCAGATCGGCAAGATGCAGGGCGCGACCGTGGTGATTGAGAACCGTCCCGGCGGCGGCACCATGATCGGCACCGAGGCGGCGGCACGCGCCGCGCCCGACGGCGGCACGGTGCTGCTGGTGGCCAACTCCTTCGTGGTCAACCCGGCGCTGAAGCCGCAGCCCTACGACGTCACCGGCAGCTTCGACCCGGTCTGCTATCTTGCGTCGACGCCGATGGTGCTCGTGGTGCAGGGCTCCTCGCCCTACAACTCGCTCAACGACCTCATCAGCGCGGCGCGTGAAAAGCCCGGTGCGCTGTCGCTCGGCGCCGCGCCCGCCTCCTCGCTCCATGTCGCGTTCGAAGTGATCAAGCGCGGAGCCAACATCAACATGACGTTCGTGCCGTTCCCCGGCACCGCGCCCGCAATCAACACGCTCTTGGGGGGGCATCTCACCGCGGTGTTCGCCGACTACCCGACCGTGGTCGGTCACCTGAAGTCCGGCACGCTGCGCGGCCTCGTCACCGCGTCGGCGAAGCGGGTCCCCGACCTGCCGGACGTGCCGACCTTCGCAGAGGCCAGCATCACCGCCTATGACGCCGACATCTTCTACGGCATCGTCGCGCCGGCGAAGACGCCGCCGGAGGCGCTGAAGCAGCTCGCCGGCTGGTTCGGCGCCGCCCTCAAGGCACCGGAGGTACAGCCGCGCCTGGCGCAGCAGGGGCTGTTTCCGGTCGGCATGTGCGGCGCGCCGTTCGGCGAGTATATGCGCAAGCTCAGTGGCGAATACGCCAAGATCATCCGCGAGTCGGGAATAAAGGCGAATTGAAATGACGAGGACACCGCTGGTTGCCGCACTCTTTGTTGTCGCAACCGCCGCGCACGCTGCCGAGATCAAGGTGATCTCGGCGAACGGCATGCGCGAGGTCATCGCGGAGACGCAGGCGCGGTTCGAGGCCCAATCCGGCCACAAGCTCAACGTCACCGTGGTCGAGACCGGCGCGATCCGCAAGCGCGTGCTCGGCGGCGAGGCTTTCGACGTCATCATGGTGCCGAGCGATGTCTCCGACGCGTTTCTTAAGGCAAACCGTGTCACCGCTGGCAGTACAACGCCGCTGATCCGCGTGAATTTCGGCCTCGCCGTGCGTGCCGATGCGCCGCGGCCTGACACGTCGACGCCCGACGCGTTGCGCAAGACCTTCCTCGCGGCGAAGCGCGTCTTGATCACCGATCCGTCGACCGGCGGTATCAGTGGGGTGCACCTGATGGAGGTGCTGAACAAGCTCGGCATCGTCGAGGAGATCAAGGACAGGCTCGTGCCCAACCGTGGCAGCGCCCATCACGCCGTGCGCGTGGTCAAGGGCGAGGCCGATCTCGCGGTGCAGGCCGAGCATGAGATCCGCTGCGTGCCGGGTGCCGCGTTCCTCGAGTATCCAAAGGAATTGCAGCGATCGATCGTGTTCATCGGCGGCGTCGGGAGCGCGACCACCGATCCGGCGGCGGCCAGGGCCTATCTCAGCTTCGTCACCGGGCCCGAGGTGGCCCCGGTGATCAAGGCCAAATGCCTGTCGCCGGGCTGAATGCGAACAGGCGCTTCCTGAAGGAAGTCTTCGGCGACTGAGAGGGCCGCCGGAAAGTGAAGCCGGGTGAGGGTTTGCCTGGGGATGGTCGTGCCAGCTCGCCCTCACCCGCCCTCTCAAACGAGAGAGGGTTCTTCACGGCAGACGCGGTACACTGCCGTGACGCGTGAATTTGTGCGCGCCCTCCTCTTGGTCGCTTCAAATGTGGCAACGATCGTCTCTACGATGTGACGGCCGTCACAATTTGGGCGATAACGATGAAATGTCCGACCAAGCCGATGTCCTTGCGGCCAATGCCGCCCGCGGTTTTGCAGCTACGTGTGCCGCCGCATGGCGGACGCATCTCGGCCCTTCCGTGCTCGGCGTCTATCTGATCGGCAGCCTCGCCCACGGCGGCTTTTCACGCCGCTACAGCGACATCGACGTGGCGGTGATCACGGAATCGGGCCTGACACCCGCGGATTTCGACGTGATGCGCACCGATGCAGCCAAGGTCTCGGCTGAGCTCGCGGCAAAGCTCTCGATCTTCTGGACCGACCGGACATTCGCGGCCGGCCGTTTCCCACCGCTGGATCGCGCCGACTATCTCGATCACGGCAGCGCGCTGATCGAGCGCGAGCGGATCACGCCGGCGCGACCCGACCTTGCAGAGGTGCGCGCCTATCTCACCGGCAAGCCGTTTGAGGGATGGTCGCAGGGCGCGGCGCAGTTCGCCGCCCTCGAGACGCTCGAACCGCAGTCGCACAAGTCCTACTTGCGCGCGCATCTGTATCCGGCGCGCTTCGTTTACAGTTTCATGACCGGCCGCATGGGCTCGAACGACGATGCGGTCGAATGGCTCCAGGATCGTGCGCCGCCGGGGCTCGACGTCGCGCTGATTGGTCAGGCGCTTGACTGCCGGCGCGCGGCCGCTGACCCGGACACGCTGTTTCCGGCGCGCACGCTGCTGCCGCGCCAAGTCGCGGCGTGCGCCGCGCTGGTCGCCGAGTGCGAGGCCGAGCAGCCGTAATGCTAGCGACTGCGAAGGCTGAGGATGTACGCCACCAGGTGCCACTGATCGTCGGGCGACAGGATGATCAGCGGCATCGTTTCGTGCGCGGAGTGCATGAAGTGGTTGAGCGCCATCGCGGTCATGCCGCGCGTATTGGCGACCCGTTGAAACGGTGGGGCGAGCGGGTTCGGGGATGCCCGGTCGCCCCGCGCAACGGCGTGGCACGGCGCGCAATTGGCTCGCGCAACCGCCAGGCCGCGCCTGGGCTCACCGGATTCCTGGGCACGTGCTGCGGCCACTGCCGTCAACAATGCCAACGTTACCGCGGATATCAGTTTCATCGCAGTGCTCCGAAAATCCAGCCTGCGATTGAAGCTCACCTATGCCGTGATCGCTTACCTTGATCCAGCGCAAATCAACTATTCGAAGAACGCGTTCTCGATCAGGATCGTCGGCTTGCTGCCGGGCGCCTTGCCGCGGCCGAGGATCGGCCTGCCCTGCGGGTCAAGGCGATCGCCCTTCCAGTTTTTCTCCATGGCACCGAAGCGCAGCATGATCAGCGGGCCGTCGGTATCGTTGCTGAACGAATAGAAGCAGCCCTTCGGCAGCATCAGCGCCTGGTGCTTCTTCAGCACCGGCAGCGCGCCGTCGAGATCGTAGAATTGCGCCTCGCCTTCCAGCACCACGAAGATGTGGTCCTCGTCCGTATGAGCATGCAGCCCATTCTCGCCGCTCTGCGGTCCGTAGCTATGAATGCGGAAGGTACAATTGTCGCTCTCGGCCAGAAGGATACGGGTGTGTCCCTGGCTCACCAGCTGGGTGCGGAGACTGAGAATTTCCGGCTTGATCGCGACTTGATCGCCGCCTTTTGCCATGATTGCTGCTTCGTTGGCCACGTTTATTCTCCTGTCGTTTCCGACGGCTAGTCTAGTCGCTTTCGCCGGAGAGGCGAGCCCTTTGGGCGTGGCTGCGAGCACGCCAACAACCTTCGGCGGTTGCCAGCGACGAACGACGCAACAACCCCGCGAGCGTGCGCAATCTTCAGCGGCCGCGCTCGCTGAACATCACGCCACCCTTCCCCTTGGAATCGGCTTCGGCCTCGATGATCGTCACCACCACCGCGTCGGCGGGAGCATTCATGTGCTTCATGACCGCGCTGGTGATGTCCTGTACCAGCGCCTTCTTCTGCTCGAACGTGCGACCTTTGACGACGTGAACGTAGACTTCAGGCATACCCGATCTCCCCTGCTACTCGCGGCCATTATAGAGCGCGCGCACGGCAGCGGCGCAATCCCTCGACGACCGCTGCTCGTGGCAGGCAGGGCTAGCGTTGCCAGCCGAAACCGAAAATCGGCAGGCCGAACGGGAAAAGCGGGCCTGCGAAAGAGGCGCGCGGCTCGGGCTCGGGCGGCGGTTCGCGTACAATCTTCTTCTTGGGCTTGGCAACCGCCTTGGCGGCGGGCGCGCCGGGCGGCACCATCGTTGCTTCGCTGGCGGCCGGCGATGCTCCGACGGTTGAAGCCGGTTCTGGCGCGGGCCCCGTGGCGATGGTCGACCGCAGCGGGGGCATGACCTCTGAAGGTCTCGGGGCGGCCGCCGGCAATGCTATCGATTCCGGCAGGAAGCGCACCGGCGCCCACGTATAGGTCGCCGGCGCTTGGGGCCGTGGGCTTTGAGTTTGTGGGGCTCGAACCTGCGCAGTTTGAGGCTTTGGGGCTTGATTCTGTGAGGCTTGGGCCTGCTGGATCTGGGGCCGCGGCGGCTGGCCCGGCATTGCGATTTGTGCGGGCTTATCAGGCACCGGCGCGACCGTCACGGGCGTTGCCAACATCGTGCGCGCCTTCTCCTCGCGCTCCATGGTCAGAAAGAACACGCCGACCGCCCCGACGAGCGCGCCCAATGCCACGCCCTTGAGTCCCAGCCAGGCTTTGCTCCAAAAGCGCATCGTGGGGGCGAAATAGCCGAATTCCGGATGGAATTGGCCCGCATTGTATCGAGATGCATCCGATGGCCACGCAGACATAGAGGCCTCCTCAACCCCCCTTCCGTCCCGGCGCACGCAACGCCCCAGCAACAAGCGCCTAAGCAACGGGCCGACTCCCACCATGATCCCTGGGAAAGGCTAAATCGGTCCGCGTCCCCACGGGATTAACGGGCGCTAACAACCGCCGCACAGCCTTAACTGAAGGCAAACAACGGGGGATGGAGAGGAGACCGGGGCCCCTATTCCCCGGGTCAAACAGCCCAGTAGCGCCCGAGCGCGTACCGCATTATGGAGGGCGCGCCGGCCCGCACCCGGGGGCCAAGGGGGACAAGGTCTTCAACAGTGTCGCTGAGAACGCCGCAGTACCTGCCCTGGCGCTACATGATCCCGCGTGATTTCGTGCTCAGCACCGTGCTTGCGTTCAGCGAACGCGTGGCGGAACGGATTTTCCTGCCGGGGTTACACCGCAGTGCAAACCGCGTCATCGATCCGGCGCGCGTGGATAGTCTTTCCGCATTGGCGGCCGACGCAATCGCACTGATGATATTGATCTGGATGTTCTTCCTTGGGCTCTACACCATCAGCATTTTCACCAATCGGCCGATCAAGCCGCTGGCCACCACCATTGTGGGCGCGGGTCTGATGATCGTCGTTTTCATCGGATCGACGGCCGAGTGGTTCGTTATGCCGACGCCGCCGCCGAAGTGACATGATCCCGACATGGACCCGACATCGAAGACGATTACGTGTGCACCACAAGTTTCTTGAAACCTCGATTAGGTCAGCGTGACTGCTTCAAAGCTTGGCAGATTCCGCTACCGTCTCGCTCTAGCGGGGACCGGACGGGGGACAAGAAAACGATCTCTAGGGAGAGTCGCCCCATGGAAATACGAACACGCTCCCGTGTCGCCAGCTATCCACGCTTGAGCAACTACTGCGCCCAGTGCGGCGAGGTGATGTTCATGCCCGAGTGGTCGGAACATCTAAGCGAACACCGCGTGCGTCACCTGTGGACTTGCGATTCCTGCGGCTACCGCTTCGAGACGGTCGTCGCCTTCGCGGAAACCGCAACCGCCGCGTAGCAGCACGACGCGCGTATCCATGCGCCCAATCTTCAAAGAGCCATCGCGCGCGATGGCTCTTTGATTTTGCGAGGTCAATTCATGCGGTCTCGCCCGCGGTCTCGTCGCGCTTGACGATAGAGCATTCCCCGGTTGCGATGAATCGATTGTGATCGGGCTGGGGATTCCCGGCTGATTTTGATTGTGAATCCATG
>JAIESR010000140.1 GCA_019745775.1 Xanthobacteraceae bacterium
TTCCCGCTTGCGCGGGAATGAGCGGCGGATAGGTCGTCTGCTCGCGGCAGGGCTAGTGATGGTCTCCCTGCTCACCTCGGCAACGGCTTGTGCCGAGACCGCGCCGGCGCCGCTGGTGCGCAACGACAAGATCGACATCGAGTACCGGGAGCCGCGTCATCCGATCTTCGCCTACTACACCGACCCCGACGATCCGGCGCAGACCGCCGACCATGAGGTCAACGTCAAGACCTACAAGCGCTACACCGCCATCATGGAGCGGCTGAAGTCGCGCCAGGTGCTCGAGGAGTTCAGCCAGTTCCTGGCGCCGGTGAAGCTGCCGATCGCGCTCAAGCTGCGCGCCCAGCAATGCGGCGAGGTCAACGCGTTCTACGATCCCTCCGATTCGTCGATCAACCTCTGCTACGAGTTCGTGGCCGACATCGAGGATCGCGCCCCGCGCGCGGCGACGCCCGAGGGTATCACCCGCGACGAGGTGATCATCGGGCAGATCGTCGGCACGCTGCTGCATGAGGGCGGCCACGCCATCTCGAACCTGCTGCGGCTGCCGGTGCTCGGCCGCGAGGAAGACACCGCCGACCAGATCGCCGCGTTCGTGATGCTCCAGTTTGGCCGCGCGGTCGCGCGCACCCTGATCAAGGGCGAGACCTACGGCTGGAACCAGCGCCAGCGCACCCAGTCGCGGTTCTGGGGACCGCATTCGACGGCGCTGCAGCGCCAGCACACGTTCCTGTGCCTCGCCTATGGCAGCGATCCCGAAGGCTTCGAGGATTTCGTCGCCAAATTCCGCTGGCTGCCGAAGGCGCGCGCCGAGAACTGCGCGACCGAGTACAAGCAGATTCAGCACGCCTTCCGCGAGACCATCGTGCCGCATCTCGACCTGACGCTGGTCGACAAGGTGCGCAAACGACCGTGGCTCCGGTCGACGGACGTGAAGTAAGCCGTTAGCCCGGCCTATCCGTCTTCCTTGCGCCCGACAAAATAGTCGCGCACGAACGCGTGCATCTCGACCTTTTTCGAATTCCACCGCCATACATCACCTTCGCCCAGAGCGACATCGGCCGTTGGGTCAAATTCAAATCGGGCGAGTGCGTCGTTTCGTTCGCGGTAGCGGCGATTCAGCGGCTCTCCGTGCCACAGGTGGAATAGCTTGACGTCCACAAACGCGACACTTGATTTCACGGCCTCGTGGAATGGCTCGGCCCACGCCAGATAGTGGCCGCGCGCGAGATGCTGAAGTCGTAGCGCATCCTCGAAGCGTCCGTAGGCGGCGCGGGCTATCGCACTGTCGGCGCCGCCGACGATACACGCATCATAGAGCTTGTTATCCTGCAGCAATCGCCTGTTTGCTGCCCACACGTAGCCGGGCGAGCACCTGATCTGCGATGCCGGCGTTCCTAGACACGTTGCTGGCGGCATGCCCGACGCAATCAGGAACGGGACGGAGCGCAACAAGTCTGGTTCCGATGCCGCCTCCTGACCAGGCGACCAGCCCGGCGGCATCCGCTGCAGGTGACTGAACGGCTGCACCAGCTTAGCGCTATCGAGCAAGGCGCACGTCCGCTCTGCCCAATCGGCGGATTCGAACACGACGTCGCAATCCACCCACACGACCTTGCTGCAATCATCCGGAAGAGCTTGCAAAGCAAGATTCAGCAGCCGCTCCTTCTGCCAAAGCACATCGCCCCCACGCCGCCGGATCAGGATTTCTGCATCGTCATCGGCCAGTTCGAAGTCCGGTCCGTATGCCAGCTCGACCGCGATGAGTGGCAGCCCCAGATGGTGGCGGAAGATGCGGTAGTTGGCATGTTTGCGCCGATACCGGATCGGATTAAAGTACGCTGTGATCGCCCACAGCCCATCGGCATTCCGGCGCGCGGGAAAGCCAACCTTGCTCATGTCAGCCGACCGAGTGCATGGAGCAGGAGCCCGCAGACGACCCTGGACCCCCGCTCAATCACCAGCCCCTCCTCGGCACGGACCGCCGCGCAACACCTCGAACTTCCGGACTTGATAGCACAATGTTGCGTGTCGACGACGTATGCAAGACGTTCGCGGGCGGACCTGGCCGCGATGACCTCGAAGTTCTGCGCGACATTCGCTTCCAGGTCGAGAACGGCGAGTTTGTTTCCATCATCGGGCCCAGCGGCTGCGGCAAGACCACGTTGCTCCGCATCCTCCACGGGCTTGAGCCGCCCACCGGCGGCGCGGTCTTCGTGTCCGGCAAGCGCGTCGAGCGGCCGTCACCGCTCAGTGCGATTGTGTTTCAGCAATTCAATCTGTTCCCTTGGCTGACCGTGAGCGAGAACATCGCCTTCGGCCTGGAGATCGCGAAATTCCCGGCCGAAGAATGCAACTTGCGCACCGATCGCCTTATCGACCTGGTCGGTCTACAGGGTTTCGGCCGACACTATCCGCACGAAATCTCCGGCGGCATGCAGCAACGCGTCGGCCTCGCCCGCGCGCTGGCGCTCGATCCGGACATCCTGCTGCTGGATGAGCCGTTCGGGTCGCTCGATGCCATCACACGCGAGCAATTGCAGCGCGAGATCGCCGGCATCTTGTCGCGCTCGCCCAAGACGGTCGTCTTCATCACGCACAACATGGACGAAGCGATCTACTTTCCGACCGCATTCTGGTGATGTGCCCCCGCCCGGGACGCATCCTGGAAGAGGTGCGCGTCGACTTTGCGCGGCCGCGTGAAGGCAATGCGATCCGCGCGAGCCGGCAATTTGCGGAAATGCGCGAGCACCTCTGGTCTCTGTTGTCTCAGGGAGGAAAGGCGCTGTGACCCAAGCCAAGAATGATCGCTGGAATACAGCCATCCTACAGACGGCGACGCATATGAGCATCCTGGTCGCGTGGGAGTTGCTGTCGCAATTCGTCATCCCGCCGCAGTTCCTGCCGCCGCCGAGCGCCATCCTGCGTGCCTTCGTGACCACGACGCAATCCGGCGAGTTGCCACGCCAGCTTTGGCAGACCGTCAGCGTGCTGACGGTTGGCTTCGGGTTGTCGATCGTCACCGGCATGGCGGTCGGCATCGCTATGGGCACGTTTTCGACGCTGCGCCGGATACTTGATCCTTACGTCAACGCCCTCTCCGCGATGCCGACGGTGACGCTTGTTCCGCTCGTCATCATCTGGCTTGGGCTCGGGTTCGAGGCCAAGGTTTTCCTGACCTGGATCGTGTCGATTTTCCCAGTGATCATCAATGCGCAGACCGGCGTGGTCAACGTGCCGCCTGCTTTCGTCGAAACGGCGCGCGCGTTTGGTTGCAACCGGTGGCAGATCTTCCGGCGGGTCGTCCTGCCGGCTGCGGTTCCATTTTTCGTTGCGGGAATCCGCGTGGGCCTCGGGCGCGCCTTGGTCGGCGTCGTCGTCGCCGAAATGTTCACCGCGCTGGCCGGCCTCGGCCACATGGTCGTTTTCTACGGCAACACCTTCCGAACTGCCGAGCTTTTCGTGCCCATCGTCTCGCTAGCGCTGCTCAGCATCGCGCTGACCAGCGTCATCTATCGGATCGAGAAAAGGATGCAGACTTGGCGCCCAATCCAAGAATGAGATTCCCGGCATGCCGCGCGGCCGTGGTCGCGTTGCTTCAAGCCGGTCGACCCCCTACGATGCCGCCATGTCTGCCAACGATCCAAACGCCCCAATCCGCCAAAGTGGGAAGCCTGCAAGTTCGCCCCGCGTCTCGCGCCGCCTCATGCTAGCTTCAGCGGCGGCGGCAGCCGCCGCGCTTGCTGCGCCGCGCGCCACTCGCGCTCAAACCTTGGCTTCGGTTAGGGTTGCGACAGGCGTCACGCCTCCGTCTATTCACAATATCTTCCTGCATGTCGCCTACGAACGCGGATTTTTCCGCGACAACGGAATCAACGTCGTCGAATTCATCCAGCTCAGGGGTGGGCCGCTGGCGCTTCAGGCCATCGCCTCTCGGCAGGTCGACGTCGCGCCCGCCGATCCGGAGGGCTTGCTGGCGGCCGTCGCGAGCGGTCACCCGCTGCGCGGCGTAAGCGCGCCAGGCGCGCGCTTGTCGTACAAAGTAGCCGTCCGCAAGGACATCAAATCGATCGATGATCTGCGCGGCAAGCCGTTTGCGATTTCGCGTCCCGGCGCCATTTCGCAATACCTGATGTATCCGTTCCTCGATGGTGCCGGCGTTCCGCGGGAATCCGTGCAGTGGCTTGGCGTCGGAGGCGCACTCGAGCGCATGCTCGCGCTCCGCGCCGACCGCGTGAAGGGCGCTTTGCTGCACATCGATTTTGCGATGGAAGCGGCCAACGATCCAAACATCTGGCTCATCAAATCGGTGGCCGAGCTGTTGCCGGAATATCCGGTTGAGATGCTGGTGCTGCGCAAAGACATGCTCGACAAAAACCCGGAAGCGGCCACCGCAATCGTGCGAGCCGTCATCCAGGCGTGCCGCTATATCGTGCGCGACAAGGACGGCACCCTCGACGTCGTCCGCAAATACATCCCCGGGGCCAACATGGCGGTGCTCACGCGCGCCTATGACGAACTGATAAGCCTCCGGGGGTTCGGATTGGATGGCGGGATGACGGAGTCCAGCCTGAAGGTCGCTCACGATCTGGCGCTGCAGAACCGCCAGATCGACCGAGCCGTTCCGCTCGCCCAGTGGGTCGACTTTCGTTTTCAGCAACGCGCGATAGAATCATTGGGCCGCTTCTCCGACTGACCTGTCGGACCGGCCGCCAGCCTGCTCGTTCGGATAGCAAGATGGAAAACTGGGTTTCCAGGCTCTTCGAGTTGCCCGCGCTCACCAAATGGGGGCACGGGCAATCAGTCGAGGATGCCAATCTCGGATTGGGCTGGATTTATTACGGGCTGGCACGGCTCATCCGGCCGACGACCGCCGTCGTCATCGGATCCTATCGGGGATTCGCGCCCTTGGTGCTCGGCAAGGCGCTGACCGACAATCGCAACGGGGGTCAGGTTATTTTCATCGACCCGTCGATGATCGACGATTTCTGGAAAGACCCCGGCAATGTGTCCGCACACTTTGCGCGCTTCGGGGTCACGAACGTCAAACATTTCCTGATGACGACCCAGCAATTCGCTCAAACCGCCGACTATCGTTCGCTTTCTCAACTCGGGTTGGTGTTTGTCGACGGGTATCACTCCGAAGAGCAAGCACGCTTCGACTATGAGACCTTCCAGCATCTGCTTTCCCCTGACGGCGTCGTCCTGCTCCATGACACCGCCAACTGCGAGGTGTCGCGGGTATATGGGCACGACCGCGCGTATCAGCGCCGCGTCAAGGTTTTCGTGGACCAACTCCAGCAGGACGCTACGCTCCAGGTCTTCGACCTGCCCTTCGATCAGGGGGTAACGCTTGTCCGGAAGCGGTCGGCCGGGCCCGAGTAGCGAATCTACGCATGACGCGCAGGCCAGCAGTCAAAGCCTCAGACGCGACGGCCGAGATTCGTGACTTCGGCCAGACCCTGGCCATGACGCAGTGGCTATCACCGCAGGAGCTTCGATCGTATCAAGCGCCTCTCATCTCGAAGCTGTTGCTCCATGCCCGCAACACGACGCCCTATTACAAGGAGCGGCTGGACGTCGATCTGAGTTCCCCTGATAGCATCCACAAATCCTGGATGCAGCTTCCGATACTGACGCGCGCCGACGTCGTGAAGCATCATGAGGCGCTGACAAGCCGGAAAGTTCCGCGCGATAGCGGCCCGGTTATCACGGGGCAAACATCAGGCTCGACTGGCGTGCCCGTCGCATTCAAGAAAAGCAATATCTCCGTCGTCGCTGCCACGACGTTGCTGGAGCGCATGTTTGGCTGGTGGTCAATCGACGGACAAAAGGCCTATGCACACATTGCGCCCGATGGGAAGAAAGAGGCACCACCGCCTGACGGACGTACGCTACGTGGATGGCACTCGCAGCATCCCGACGGCATCAAGCATTTCATTTCCGTCCAGGCCGACATCGACGCGCACCTGCAATGGCTGCTTGGCCGTCGCCCCGACTATCTGGCCACTTACGCGCCGATCCTGAAGGAACTGGCGCTGACCGTACAGAAGCGCGGCGTCGAGCTTGGTTTCTCACGATTGCTATCGTTCGGCACTGCCGTCGATGACGAGACGCGCGAACTCTGCAAGTCGGCATTCGGTGCCGAGATTGCCGATACCTATGGCGCGCAGGAGGTCGATCACATCGCAGCGCAGTGTCACGGCTGCGGCGAGTACCACGCGAGCGCCGAGGCCGCGATCGTCGAGGTGCTCCGCGCCGACAACACCGCGGCAGCGCCGGGGGAGACCGGTCGGGTCGTGGTGACACCGCTCTACAATCTTGCAATGCCTCTGATCCGCTACGAACTCGGTGACATGGCGGTGGCGGGGTCGGTGCCCTCCCGCTGCGGCCGCGGGCTTCCCGCGTTACGACGCATTTTGGGCCGTACACGCAACATGTTCCGGTTTCGAGACGGCAGCACGCTGTGGCCGATGTCCAGTGCCTTCCGGCTCGACAGCTTCCTAGCGCTCAAGCAGTTCCAGATCGTGCAGACGGACCTGGACCACGTCGAAATCAGGTACGTGCCTGATGGCCTGGCCGCACCGATCGACCTGCCGACGTTGACCGAGCGCGTCCGAAGAATCCTCCGGCATCCAGTCGAGGTATCGGTCCGCAGCGTGGACCGTATCGAACGCGCCACCACCGGCAAATACGAGGAGTGCGTCAGTCTGGTGCCGCCGACTCCACCCACCTGACGGCGCGGACCATCCCAGCCAAGGCACGGGCGCCGTAGGCCGACACAAGCTATTGGAAAATCTGGAGAAAAAAGCCATCAGCCAGCTGTTGCATTATTGCCGCAAGTGCCAAAAATCCTCATAGCGTCCCACCAATTCCAAGCCAATCCGCGCTAATTTCGGCATGACGTGCTTCTCGGGGATTCGGGGGCCAAATGCGCGCGCTAGCTCTTGCGTTGCTTGCGTCCACAACGCTCGGCTTCGTCGGCCAAAACGCTTCGGCGGCCGATCTCGCCAGGCGTGCACCGGTCGTCAAAGCGCCGGTCGCGCCAGTCGTCCCATCAACCTGGACCGGATGCTACCTCGGCGGCAACGTTGGTTACGGCCGGGCGAAAGCGAAATATTTCCGTCCATCGGATGGCGCCAATGACGGATTCCACACAGCGGATGGGTTCGTCGGCGGCGGACAGATTGGATGCGACTATCAGTTCGCCGGCAACTTTGTGATCGGCGTCCAAGGCATGGGGAACTGGGCGAACCTGAATGGCTCGCACAGCGCCCTCCTGGCTCCGTGGACTGAGGCGACCGACACCTCCTGGTTTGCGACGGCAACGGGACGTTTGGGCGTGACACTCGCGCCGAGCTGGCTCGTCTATGTCAAGGGCGGCGCTGCATGGATGCAGAACGAATACACCCGTACGTTGAACAATGGCGGGGTCGTCTTGTCCGCGAAATCAAATCGCAGCGGATGGACCGTCGGCGGCGGGCTTGAATGGATGTTCGCGCCCAACTGGTCGGTGTTCGCCGAATACAATTTCATGGACTTCGGCACCAAGCGGGTAGCGTTCACGCCCGGGGTCTTCGCGCAAAATATCGACGAGCGCCTCGAGGTCGTCCTGGTTGGCATCAACTACCGCTTCACGGGTTGGCGTTAGACCTTTGGAAGCCTGGCCTCAGCCGCTGAGCGTCCGCTGGTCGCGGCTCAAGCCGAGATGCCCAAACCCTCACCGCTCGGCGGCGATCGCCTTCTGAAGGCGCTCGCCGGTTTCCGGCGATGCCGACGTAATCAGGCCGATCACCTTGTCGACCTCCGGGCCCGTCACCGGCGCGACGTCGAGCTTGGCCTTGGCGCCGTCGGCGAGGAACTGCGGGTCGGTCGCGAGCGCCGCGAACGCCGTGCGCAACGCGGCGAGCCGGTCGGCGGGCACGCCGGGCGGCGCGATCACCGGGCGCGCCACAGTCTTCTGCGTCAGATAGAGCTGCAACACGGCACGGTCGGCGTCATTCTTCACGAAATCGAGCGCAAACGGCACCTGCGCGAACTCCGGATCCTTCTCGAGCGCGATCTGCATCAACAGGTTGATCTTCTTCTCCGCGAGCCAGGTCGGCCGCGCGGTCTTCAGGGACGATATCGACCAGTCGCCGAGGCCCTGCACCTCGTTGCGCTCCATGGCCAGCACGATCTCGGTCACGCCCGGATAGCCCATCACCAATTTGAACCTGGTACCGATCAGGTGGTTGAGCAGGCGCGGCGTGATCTCGGGATCGATGCCTGACGTGGCGCCGACGATCAGCTCGGTCTTGAACAGCTGCTCCAAGGTCTTCACCGGCGCGTCGGCACGCGACACCGAGACCGCGACCTCGCGGTTGATGCTGCCGAGGAAACCGAACTTGCCGAGGTCGAACCGGACCTGCGACGGATTCCAATGCTTGACCAGCAGCATGCCGCGCTGGACCAGGGCGATGGTGGCGCCGTCCTTGGGCGCGATGTTGAACAGGTGGTTGGTGGCGGCGAGGCTGCCCGCCGCCGGCATGTTCTGCACGACGACGGTCGGGTTGCCCGGAATGTGCCGGCCGATGTGGCGCGCCACCAGCCGCGCCTGGGTGTCGTAGCCGCCGCCCGGCGTCGAGCCGACGATCAAGGTGATCTGCTTGCCGCCATAGAATTCGGCGGCTGATTGGGCCGCCGCGGGCGCCGTGGCCAGCCCCGACACCGCCGCTATAACAACCAAACAACGCATCGCGCTAAGCTCCTACTCGCCGGCGCCCCTATCCTATCCCCACACCTGCCGCGCGGTCTCGACCACCAATTCGAGCTTGCGCTTCTGGTCGTCGGCGCTGATCAGGTTGCCCACCACGTCTGAGGCGAAGCCGCATTGCGGGCTGATCGCGAGCTGGTCGAGCGGGATGAACCTGGCGGCTTCGTCGATCCGCCGCTTGAGGCCGTCGACGGTCTCCATCTCCGAGGTCTTGGTGCTGACGAGGCCGAGCACCACCACCTTGCCCTTCGGAACGAAGCGCAGCGGCTCGAAACCGCCGGCGCGCGGGGTGTCGTATTCGAGCATGAAGCGGTCGTGGGCGAGCTCGTTGAACAGCCGCTCGGCGATGGCGTCGTAGGTGCCTTCGCGGTGCCACATGCTGCGCTGGTTGCCGCGGCAGAGATGGATGCCGGACGCGACGTCGCCCAGATTCTCAACGACCCTGGATTCGGCCTTGAGCGAGCGGGAGAAATTCGCCATCGGGTCCTCGCCGCGCGCCTTCATCTGCTCCATGGTGGGCTTGTCGACATAGGCGGTGAAGCCCGGTGCGTCGATATGGATGTAGCGGCAGCCGGCCTTGACCAGGCTGTCCACGATCTCGCGCTCGATCCTGACCACGTCGTCGACGAAATCGTCGAGGCCCTGGTAGACGCCCTTCGAGCCCTCGTAGTCGAAGCGCTGCGAGATGCGGTCGGGCCCGATCAGCGAGACCTTGGCCGGCGTCTTCGCGACCGAAGCGACGTACGCGTATTCCTCGAGCGGCACGTTGCGTGCGAGCTTGAGCCGCGCCTTGACCGGCCGGCGGTGGGAGATCGCCGTGCCGGAATTGTGCATCTCCTTGATCTCCCAGCGCTGGCCCGGCGCCGCGCCTTCGACCCGCCGCTCGTTGCTCTTGATGGTGGAGCGGTTGGCGTCGAACCCTTCGACCGCGGCACCGAAACTGTCCTGGAAATTGAGCCGGCGCACCTCGCCGTCGGTGATCACGTCGAGGCCGACGCTTTCCTGCAGCCGCACCGCGCCGCGCACCGCCTCGTTCTCGCGTTCGCGCAGCGCTTCGGCGCTCATCTGACCTTCGTCGAAGCGGATGCGCTCCTCCCGCAGGCCGGGCGGCCTGAGCAGGCTGCCGACCACGTCCGTGCGGATTGTCTTGAGATTGGCCATCAACAACGTCCTCGCTTGCTCGTTTTTGCGATCGATGCGGTTGGCCCGTCGATTGGAGACGGCCGTCCGCGACGATCCTGCTTCCCGCCTCACAAGTTCAGTTTTCGGACCGCGTTGGCATAGAGGTCGATGTCGTCCTGCATGAATTTTCGATAGTGCGCGGTGCCATTTTCCTGAACGACCATGCCGAGCTGTGTCATGCGCTCGACCATGCCCGGATCGCGCATGGCCTTCGCGGCCTCGGCCTGAAGGCGCGCCACCACCTTCTCCGGCAGGCCGGCCGGCCCTTGCAGCCCGATCATGGTGGCGATGTCGAAGCCCGGAAAGCCGAGCTCCGCGCAGGTCGGTACCGCCGGCATCGATTTAGACCGTTCCGGGATGCTGACGCAAAAGGCGCGCAGCTTTCCACCGTCGATCAGCGGCATGACGTTGGGAAAGCCCGACCAGCCGGCCTGGATCTCGCCGGTGAGCAGGCCGTTCACCATGGCCGACCCGCCGCGATAGGGCACATGCTGCAAGTTGATGCCGGCACGCTCGGCGAAGATCGCCATCGTCAGGTGATGGATCGAGCCGGGACCGGCCGAGCCGTAGCTCAGTTGATCGGGCCTCGACTTGGCGAGCGCGACGAACTCCGCGAGCGTCTTGGCCGGCACCGACGGGTTGACCACCAGAACCGTGGGAACGGTCGCCAGCGCCGTGACCGGCGTGAAGTCCTTGACCGGATGGTAGGAGAGGTTCGGATTGAGCGCGAGGTTGATGGCAAGCGCGCCTGAATCGCCGAGCATCAGCACGTGGCCGTCGGGCCGCGCCTTGGCGACGAGATTGGCGGCGACGACGCCGCCGGCGCCAGGCATATTCTCGACCACGAACGGCTTGCCCCAGGCGTCGGTCAGCTTCTGCGCCAGCAACCGCGCCAGAACGTCCGGATTGCCGCCGGGGCCTGCCGCGGCGATCAACCGCACCGCACGAGCGGGATAGGCATCGTCCTGCGCGACCAGCACGGACGGGACAGTGAACGCCACCGCGAACCCGAGGATTGCCGCCGCCGACCGCATTGCGCCGCCTCCTGTTTCTGCTCTGTCAATACTGGCCCCACACGTCGCTCGCAACTTCCATGATGCGCTTGAGCTTCCGCCACTGATCGTCCTCCGGGATCACCAGGTGATCGAGGCCGCCGAAGCCGCATTGCGGACTCAGCGCAAGCTGTGCGAGCGGCAAATGACGGCTTGCCGCATCGAGGCGCCGCCTGAGCAGGTCGTAGGGCTCCAGGTCCGGTCGTTTGGTGGTGACAAGGCCGAGGACAGCGATGGCTTGCTTTCGAATATGCTTGAGCGGTGCGAAGCTGCCCGAGCGCTCGTCATCATATTCCAGCAAGAAACGGTCGTGCTTGAGTTGCGAGAACACCTGCTCGGCGATGCCGTCATAGTGCCCTTCCCGATGCCACTGCGGCGTGACCTTGCCGGTGGCGGGATCGATGGTCCGGGCATTGCCCTTGCAAAGGTGTATACCGAACGTCACGCCGTCGAAGCCTTCGATCACGGCGTTGTCGGCGGCAATCGAACGCTCGAGGTTCCGCTTGGGGTCTTCACCGCGCGAGCGCATGCGGTCGAGCGAGACCTGGTCGACATAGGCGGTGTAGCCAGGGGCGTCGACCTGGATGTAGCGGCAGCCTGCATCGACAAGCTCACGAATAATCCGGCGCGTGATCGAGACCACGTCGGCGACGAATTCATCCATGTCGCGGTAGACCGCGGCCGAGTTTTGCCAGTCGAACCGCTGCGAGATGCGATCCGGGCTCAGCACGGTCATCTTGACGGGTGTGTCGGTCAGTGAACTGGCAAACTGGTACTCGGAGAGCGGCACGTTGCGCGCGAGCGCCAGCCGCGCCACGGCTTTGCGGCGGGTGACGATCGCCGGGCCAGGTGCGCTGAAATTCTGTTCAGCGCGCGCGAGCGGCGCGGTCGTAACCCCCTCCATTGCTTTGTCTTCGGCGGCAACGTCAAATCCGCTCACCGACGAGCCGAAGCTCTCCTGGAAATTGCGCCGGCGAAGCTCGCCGTCCGTAACAAAAGGCAAACCCAGCGCCACCTGCCTGGCAACGACATGGCGTACGGCGGCGTCCTTGGCGCGGTCGAGTTCCTGGTCGGTTGCCACACCCTGCTTGTAGCGAGCGAACACCTCGTACAATGCGGACGGCCCGCTCAGGCTGCCGATCTGATCGATCCGAAGGGTGCGAAAGTCCACGATGGACGTTCCTGGTCTTGTTGTTGGCGTGGTGGTCACTTGCAAGATCACTTGCCGGAATAGGCCGCGCGCACCTTCTCGATGAGCGCCGGGTTGGCGGCAAATGCCTTCCTGACGATACCCTCGACGAATTCCGCCGGGATGAACTCGACAACAAAGTTCTTCGAGTTCGCGTCGGCGACCAGGGCCGGATCCCTTACCGCCGCCTCGAACCCCCTGCGCAGCAGCGCGAGACGCTCGGGCGGAAGGCCGGGCGGCGCGACGTACGGTCGTGACAGCGCGACGCTGCCGAACACGATATTGAGCATCTGACGCTGCTCGTCGGTCTTGGCGCGCTCGAACACCGTCGGGATGTTCATCTTGGTGAGTTCCGGATCGCCGACGGGCGCCAGCTGCATGACCACGCGCAGTTTCTTCTCAGTTACCCAGTGCGGCTTCTGCCCTTTCAGACAGGTCCAGCACCAGCTCGCAACGCCGTCGAGTTCGCCACGCTCGATCGCAAGATTTATCTCGGCGCTGCCGGGGTATCCGGCAATCACCCTCATCTTGGTGCCAAGTATGGCGTTCAGCGAATGCGGATACCCCGAGGTGGTAGAACCGGCACCGGACGTGCCCACCGTCATCGGCTTCACCAGCAGGTCGTCGGCCGAATAGATCGGCACCGTGTGCCATACCGCCGCGATCGGCGTGAATTGCTCCATGCTGCCGAGCCAGCCGAATTTGGCCGGGTCGAAATCGACTTGCGCACGTGTGAGCAGTGAGGTGAACGCGGTGCCGTGCTCGAGCGCCGCGAATTCGGTGCCGTCCCGCGCCGCCCGGCCCTGGAGATAGTTGGCGAGGACGACGCCGCCGGCCCCCGGCATATTCTTGACCACCACGGTCGGATTGCCAGGCAGATGGCGGCCGATGTGGCGCGCGAGCAGACGCGAATAGAAGTCGTAACCGCCGCCGGCGGTCCCCGCGGAGTAGATGGTGATGGTGCGGTTCTTGAACGACCAATTATCCTGGGCGCCTGCACCCGTGGCACTTGCGCTCGCGACCGCCGCCGCGACGAAGAGAATGGCAAGGGCTTTTGGCCAGTATCCGCGCGACATCATCCTGCACCATCATGCATTCCCCCTCCAGCAATGGCATGGACGGGCGGGCCGGACAATCACCGACGGCCGCGTGCAGGCGTGCGCCTGACGTATGAGCCCGTAGGGACCCCACCCACGCCCGCTCGATTAGCCCGCGGTCGGCGCCGGCGTTGCCGGCGGCTGGGTCGTGCGCCGTTGCGCCGAGGGCGCGGCGCCGGTCTCCGGATAGCGCGCGCGCAGGTCGCGCAGGAACGCTTCCAGCGTGTCGACCGCCGCGACCGAGCGGGCGATGGCGTTGAATTCGTTGCCGGTGGCATCGATCGGCGCCGTCACCACCTCGAAGGCGCGGGCATCCGGGCCGTCGCTCATCTTCGTGAGATAGCGTTCGCGGAAGCGCGCGAGACCGATGGCGTCCTCGCCCATGGCATAGCCGACCGCAGTGCGCATGACATCGGCACGCTCGGCATCGGCGAGTGGCGCGAACTCCTGCCAGCGATCGCCCAGCAACTGTTCGAGGTACTCCGCCGCCTGCCCCCATTTCTTCGCCGCCCACTGGATGTCGGACCGCAGCCGGACCGCCTCGCGACCCTCGATATTGGCGACCACCTCGTAGGCGACGTCGTGGCGGCCGAGATCGGAAAGCGCCCGCGCCTCAAGCAGCAGGCGCTGGTTGCGCAGGTCGTTGTTGAGGTCGGAGATGCGCGTCGCCCGCAGCGCGGCCAGCGCATTCTTGGGCTTGCGGTCCATCATGTAGATCACCGCCAACCGCGAAGCCACTTGCGCGCGCGCCGCGCCCTGCAGCCGGTGGTCGATCTGGTGCTGCAGCAACTCGCTCGCCTGGTAGAGCAGATCGACCGAAACCAGCCGGTCGGCGAGCCGCCGGATCATCTCGTCGCCGCGCCGTCCGATCGGGGTCAGCTCGCGGAAATCGTAGAACAGCGCCAGCGCATCGATCGCCGGCAGCGCATCGCCCTTGCCCGCCAGGAAAAGGCTGTCGAAGGTCGACATCGCCTCTTCCTGGATGCGGCGGGTCATGTCCGAATTCGGATGCGCGCGCAACGCCGTGCGCATGACATTGAAGGCGTCGCGGTAACGGTTCTCTTCGGTATAGAGCCGTCCGAGCAATTGCAGCGCCTCGATCTCGGTGACGTCGCCGCGCCAGACCGTGGTCAGCGTCTCGAGATCGCCGACGGCTGCCGGCCGATCCTGGGCACCGCGGCCGTATTGCAGCAGAATCTCCCGAAGCCTGCCCTCCGCCGCCGCAGGGCGATCCCAGGAATCGGTGGCGGCGCGGTAGGCCTTCAGTGCGTCTTCGACCTTGCCCAGCCCCTCGGCGAGGCGGCCGGTCAGCACCGCGATGGTCGGCTCGAGCTCGCGCGGGACGCCGATCACTTCGAATTCGTTGAGACGGGTAGTGGCGCCGGTGACATCGCCGACCTCGAGCGAGGCGCGCACCATGTCCTTGAGGATCGTGCGCTGGAATTCGAGCGGCAGCGTCGTCATCGCCGCCTCGGCGCCGCGGAAACCGTCGCGCGCCTCCGCCCATTTGCCGAGCCGGGCATTGGCCAGCGCCCGCCACAGCGGCGCATCATGCTGGTTGCCGACAAACGGGTTCGACAGGTCCTTCATGGCCGCGTCGGCGCGCCCGATCATGATGTTGGCGATGGCCCGCAGCACGATCGCAGTCGAATCCTCGGCCGACGGTGGATTGTCGGCGATGGTGACGTCGAGCACCGCCTTCGCCTCGACATACATGTCGCGGGCGAGGAAGAAACGCGCGAGGTCGCTGCGCGCCGCCAGACGCTTGGCCTCCGGCGCGTCCGCGGCGGTTAGGATGAGGTCCATCTTGCGTTGGGTGAAATCGGCCTGCCGGTCGAATCCCCAGGACTGCACGTCGAGGACGTGACGCTGATAGAGATCCTGCATGGTGGTGCGCGCCACCGCCGACAGCGTCAGCCCGGACGGCCGCGATATCACGATCTTGTCGGCCGACAGGTCGGCGGCAATGTCGTCGGCCACCGGCTGCAAGGCGATGCCGTGGGACGATGCGAGCGCGCGGAATTCGACGAAATCCTGCGACTTCAGGAAACCCCGCGCCGGCGCCATCGCCGTGATCACATAGAGCAGATCGCCTACGTCGGGATCCTCGATGCGATGCAGGCTGCGCGGATCGTCGATCGCGACGGTGACGGTCGAGCGCACCGACTGAATGATGTGGCGGCTGATGACCAGCGGGCGCGTGGGCTCGACGACCTCGTTGCCGAGCGTGACCACCCAGCTGTTCCCGTCGGCCGCCACGCTGATGAGCTGCGGACGTTCAAGCTTCACTTGAACCAGCGCGATGTCGCGCAGGCGCTTGGCCGCGGCGCTGCGGATCGCCTTGCCCTGGTCGGCGTTGAGCGCCGGCATTCCGATCGTCGCCTCGGTATCGAACACCATCCATACCGTGTCGGCGCGGCGGAACACGGCCGCCGGCGTTGGCGCCGCGAACGGGAACGTGATGCTGAGGTTCTCGCCGTTGCGCTTGAGCACGGCGCGGACGGCGTTGTCACCGGCGACCTCCTGGGCGACGGGCTCGCGCGGCGGCGTTGCGGCCTTCTGCTGCGGCGGGCGCACCGGTGCGGGGGCCGCCTGCGGC
>JAIESR010000033.1 GCA_019745775.1 Xanthobacteraceae bacterium
CGGCGGGCGCACCTTCGGTGGCGGCTCCGCCTTCGACTGGCGCAGCGGCGACGCCTTCGGCGGGTGCGCCGTTGGCGGCAGCAGCATGCGGCGCGGGCCGCGGACGGCGATCGCGGCGCGGCGGACGCGCTTCGCGTGGCGGACGCGGCGGACGACGCTGACCCTCCGGACGGCCGGGCCGCCAGACCTCGATCATCTCGGGCTCGGCCGGGGCGGCGGCAGCCGCAGCCTCAGCCGCGGGTTCGGCGGGCGCCGCGGCGGTGGCGTCCGTCGTTGCTTCCGCGGCCGGCGCCGCTTCGGCAGCAGGGGCGGCTTCCGGCGGCGTTTCCGCGGTTTCGACCGTCGGCGCCGCTTCGGGCGCGACATCGGCGACAATCGGCGTGACATCGACCGCGGCGGCATCGGTCGCCGGCGTCTCGGTGGCGGCAGCTTCAGCCGGTGCGGACTCCGATGCGTCAGCATCCACCGGCGTCACGTCGCCCGCAGCAACGTCAGTCGCTTGCGCGTCAGCAGCTGGCGTCTCGGCCGCAGCCATGTCGGCGGGCGCGGGCGCGGCAACCGGTTCCGGCGGCGGCTTCGGCCGCTTCTCCATGCGATAGCCGAGCGCGCGCAGCACCGACGCAAAATCGTCGCCCGAGCATCCGGCGAGCGATGTCATCGCGGTCGTTACGATGAAGCCGAACTTATCGGCGGCCGCGGCCGGCCGCGGGCCGGGCGAACCCGGACGCCAGGCGAGCGCCGGGCGGATCAGGTCGGCGAGCCGCTCCAGGATGTCGACGCGCACCGCGCGCTCGCCGCAGACCTTGAAGCCGGCGATGCGATAGAGATCGGTGTTGATCGACTTGTCGGCGGCGATCGAGGTGCGCCCGGACGCCGCGAGGTTCTGGATGACGTCGAGCCCTTGGGTCTCGTCGTGCTTGAGCGCGTAGAGCTGGGTCGCGAGCACGCGCGGCGCCGGCTTGAGCAGCGCCGGCACGTAGATGTGATAGGCGCCGAAGCGTACGCCGTATTTGCGCAACGACGCGCGCGCCGGCTGGTCGAGCGTCTTGACGTCGTCGGCGATCTGGCCGCGCTCGATCACGCCGAGCGCCTCGGCGAGCCGGAACGCGACGCCGCGCGCGAGCCCGGTGACGTCCTCGGTGTTGGCGAGCTGGAACAGCGGGCCGAGCAGCTTCTCGATATGCGCCTTGAGCCAGCGGTCGAGCCGCTCCTGCACGCCGTCGCGCGGCGCGCCGGTGAGCTGCTCGTCGGCGATGATGCGCACGCGCGGCTTGAGCGCCTCGTCGGCGGCGACGAGCTTGCCGACCGGCTGGCCCTGCCAGCGGATGATGCCGTCGGTCGCCAGCACGAACTGGTCGTCATTGGCGCGCGCGAGCTTGCCGGCGCGGGCGTCGATCTCGCCGGCGAGCACCTTCTGCGCCGCGCCCTGAAGCGCCTTGGCCTCGGAGCCGGCGGCGGAGGCGTCGGGCGTGAAGGTGAAGCCGTCGAGACGGCCGAGCAGGTGGCCTTCGACCACGACCTCGCCGGTCTTGCCGATGTCGCTCTCGAGCGCGGTGTTCTCGCGCATGCGCCGCATCAGCACCGAGGTGCGGCGATCGACGAAGCGCTCGGTCAGCCGCTCATGCAGCGCGTCCGAGAGCTTGTCTTCGACGCCGCGCGTCACGCCCTGCCAGTGCTCGGGATCGGCGAGCCAGTCGGGCCGGTTGGCGGCGAAGGTCCAGGTCCGGATATGGGCAATGCGATTCGACAGCGTGTCGATGTCGCCGGTGTCGTTGTCGGCGAGCTCGACCTGACGGGCGAACCAGTCGGTCGGGATCTTGGTTTCGCGCATCAGGAAGCCGAACAGCGTCATCGCAAGCTCGGCATGGGCGGCGGGCGAGATCTTGCGGTAGTCGGGAACCTGGCAGACCTCCCACAGCCGCGCCACCGCCTCCGGCGTGGTCGCCATTTGGCGCACGTCGTCGTCGCGCGAGGCATGGTCGAGCACCAGAATATCCTCGGCCACCGGCGCGCGGGTGAGCCCGGCCTCCTTCGGCACTTCCGAGAGCGACGCCTGCAGCGCGCCGACCGAAATGAAGTCGAGCGCGGTGTTGCGCCACTGCAATTGCCTGAGCGGCTCGAACGAATGGCTCTCCAGCGCCTGCACGATTTCGGTCTCGAACGGCGGGCAGCGGCCGGTCGTGCCGAACGTGCCGTCGCGCGTTGCACGCCCGGCGCGGCCGGCGATCTGCGCGAGCTCGGACGGGTTGAGCTTGCGGAACTGATAGCCGTCGAACTTGCGGTCGGAGGCGAACGCCAGATGATCGACGTCGAGATTGAGCCCCATGCCGATGGCGTCGGTCGCCACCATGTATTCGACGTCGCCGGACTGATAGAGCGCGACCTGCGCATTGCGCGTGCGCGGCGAGAGCGAACCGAGCACGACGGCGGCGCCGCCGCGCTGGCGGCGGATCAGCTCGGCAATGGCGTAGACTTCTTCGGCGGAGAACGCGACCACCGCCGAGCGGCGCGGCAGGCGCGTGAGCTTCTTCTCGCCGGTGAAGGAGAGCGTCGACAGCCGCGGCCGGGTGAGCACGTGCGCACCGGGCAGGAGCTTCTCGACCATCGGGCGCAAGGTCGCGGCGCCGAGCACCAGCGTCTCCTCGCGGCCGCGCCGGTTGAGCATGCGGTCGGTGAACACATGGCCGCGCTCGAGATCGGCGCCGAGCTGCGCCTCGTCGAGGGCGACGAAGGCGACGTCGATGTCGCGCGGCATCGCCTCGACAGTCGCGACCCAGAAGCGCGGGTTCGGCGGCTTGATCTTCTCTTCGCCGGTGATCAGCGCGACGTTCTCCGCCCCGACCCGGTCGACGCACTTGTTGTAGACCTCGCGCGCGAGCAGCCGCAGCGGTAGCCCGATCATGCCGGACGAATGCGCGAGCATGCGCTCGATCGCGAGATGGGTCTTGCCGGTGTTGGTCGGGCCGAGCACCGCAGTGACGCCGGCGCCGCGGGCACGGGCGTCCCGGTTGCTCGGCGAAGAAAAAGAAATTGCCATTTCGGTTCCGGGAGAAGGGAAAGGGCCGCCACCCTTTCCAAGCCTGTTCTGTACCACAATGTGACGCGGGAAAAGCCTGTGGTTAAGCTGTGGAACGAGTCTCGAACGAATCGCGGCCGAATCGCTGACTCGCGCAGAGTTTGATTTCGTTCACGGCCATATGTCGCGCCCACCCTTCTGGGGGCCACTAAATCGAGTAAATGCGTTCCAGATGATCTGGCGCATTTGACCGACGCTATTAACCCCGCCTAACCCCTGTTCCGCTGCCTGTGCATTGCTGACCTGGCGCTGTTCCCGCGTCACTGCCTGGCGCTGGTCGGCGTCGGCCGCGCCGCCTGCTGCGGAACCGTGACGAACTGCGTCGCCTGAAGCACGCCCATGCCCAGCGGCGTCGGCATGGTCGCCTTGTACGGCACCATGAACCGGGTACCGGCGATCGGCGCCAGCCACGCTTCGGTTTGGCGCAGCTGCGTGAGGTACTTGATCACCGGCCGGCTCGGGATATGCCCGGCGACCGGCGCGAACACGACCGAGCAGACCACGACCGTACCCTGGTAGCCCTTGTCCGACCTGACCCGGTCCAGGCGCTTGAACCCAAGCTGCACGTCGTAACGCATGCGGCCATCGAACACCGCGACCTTGCGGTTGCAGGCCTCCGGCACGAAGGTGTCGCCATTGCCGGGCACGCGCAGGATCGCCGCGGTCATCGGGTCGAGCACGTTGCGCCGGTGCGCGGCCTCGACCGGCACGCGTTCCGGATCCGGGCTCACCGGCGGCTCCGCCAAGTAGTCCTTCACGGTGCCGGACGAGAGCTGCATCCGCACTTCATCGTATTTCTGCGTGGTCGCGATGCTCGACGAATAGGACGATGCGTTGAGCGCGCCGCCCTTGGCCACCGCGCCGCGCGAGGCGCTGGTGCCGCGACCGGTCGAGAACATGCTCAGGAGGCCGGTGGTGGTTCCCGACACCGCCGAGGTGAACTGATCGTCGGCGACGTTGATGTGCCAGGCGCCGCGGCCGAACGGCACGCCGCCGAGCGTCACCTCGTAGCGCGCGTCGAGGGTGCCTTGCGCGTGCGCGGCGCCCTCGCCGAGGGCGAGCGCCGACAAGGCCGCCGTGCCCGCGAGCACCGCGCGCTGGACGAGACTGCGCTGGACGATACTTGGCGACTTCAAAGCGACGACCCCTGCATTCCGCGCCTCGTTCACGCGCCCCATTTTCAGGTTTTGCGGTCTTCAGGTCTTGCGGTCGCGCCGGCCCCTGACCCCCATGTAGGAAACAATGCGGGGAAAGGCCGGGCGTGGCCCGGGGCGTCAAACCATCGCGTCCTTTGGATCCGCACCCCGGCCCCCGGTTTGCCTTCTCATCGTGACCCGATCAAGGCAAATCCGGGAATCCTGCGATTCCACGGGGCCCCCAGGGTGCCGGGATGCCACCGTTTGCTTGACCTTGCGGCCCCGTTCCTATACCTCGGCGGTCTTCAAGCGAGCCTTCAGACCCGCCAAACGGCCTTGCGCCTGCCTGGGCCGCGGCAACCGCTCGCAAAGAGCACCGATTCAAGGGTTTTGTGATGTCGCGACGCTGCGAACTGACCGGCAAGGGCGCCCAGACGGGCCACAAGGTCTCCCATTCGAACATCAAGACCAAGCGCCGGTTCCTGCCGAACCTGCTCAACGTCACGCTGATCTCCGACACGCTCGGGCGCTCGGTGCGGTTGCGGGTCTCGGCCAACGCCTTCAAGTCGGTCGACCATCGCGGCGGGCTCGACGCCTTCCTGGCGAAGGCCAAGGATACCGAGCTGTCGCCCAAGGCGCTCGATATCAAGCGCCAGATCGCCAAGAAGAAGGCCGCCGCGGCGGGCTGACGCCAGTTCGTTAAAGTTTCGAGCGGACGGTGCCTCGTGGCAGGCGGTGCGCATCTTTGATGGCAGCGACGTAGGGTGGGCAAAGGCGCGAAGCGCCGTGCCCACGTGTTCATTCACCGAACGTGGCAGGCGATTCCCGGACATCACCTCCCCATCTGCCGGTCAATCTCGACGCGCGACGTAGCGGTGAAAACTGCTGTGTGGCCAATCGACGGCGCGCGCCGATACCAGGACATTCAGAAAGCATGACTTCGTTCGGCCCGCGTGGGCACGGCGCTTCGCGCCTTTGCCCACCCTACGAATCATGACGGCAGTCGACTTGCTCACTCCCCCACCAGCGAAAATTGCAGCAGCATCGTCCGTTGCAGCATCGAAAAATTGTTGTCCGAGATCAGCGTCAGCACGGTCTCGGCGCCGGCGCGGTGCACGCCGAGCCCTTCCATGTTGTCGATCTGCTGGCCGAGGTCGGCCTCCATCAGCACCGGTCCGTCGACCAGCGCGCCCGGCGCGATGGATGCGATCGGAATGCGGCGCATGCGGATGTAGAGCCCGGTGGTCCAGCCGAACTTGCGCTCGAGGACGACGAGGTCGCCGCCCGGCAGGATCGTCGCGTCGCTGACGTCGTAGTCGTTCCGGCGCTTGATCGCGAACTGGCCCGGGCGCGCCCCGCCGACCAGGAAGGCGAGATGGTCGCCGTTGCGGTCGCGGCCGCGCTCGGCGATCGCGATCAACGCGCCGGAGAGCGGACCCGCGCCGCGCGGCACGAAGGCGAGCGCCTCGATCGAGCCGTTGCTCGGGAACGAGCGGAACGCCGCCGGCACCTCGATCGCCCGGCCGCGCGCCAGCAGCCCTTCCTTGCCGTAGTCGAAACGCAGGATGCGGTGCACGCGCTCGATGCCGACATAGACGGTGTTGCCGTCGCGCGCGATTGCCTCGGTATCGTACCAGCCCCGCGCGCGCAGCGTCCGCCCGTCGGGCCCGAGCATCGGCGCCATCTCGGCGCCGGTGATGCCGGTCGGCCGCGTGCCGGAATAGGTGATGCGCCCGCGCAGCCACCAGCTGCGGTCGGTGACGGCCAGGAAGTTCGCGCCGTCGGCCGCCATGTTGATCGCGGAGATGCCGCCGAATTCTCGACCCGGCGAGGTCAGCACCAGCCCGCCGCGGAAATCGAGCATGCCGAAGCGCCGGCGGTCCGGCTCGCGGTGGTCGAACGCGGCGATCGGCTCCGACTTGATCTCGATCGCAGCGGGCGGCACCGGCGGCTCGTCCCGCTTCGACGACATCTGCGCTGTCGCCGGCGGCACGATCGCCGGCAGCGCGACCGCGAGCGTCGCGATCAGCGCAACGACGGCGCAGCGCAGGCTTCGCGTCGCCAGGCTTTCCGTCGGCATGTGGGTATTGCCTATCCCCGTCCCCCGGGCCGCGGGGCCGGATCGAGGAAGCGCGCGGAGGCGCGCGACCAGGCGCTCGGCTTCGGCCGCGACGCGGCGACCATCTCCTGCGCCGCGTGCTCGTCGAACAGTTCGGCGAGATTCTCGGTCATCGCGCCGCCCAGTTCCTCGGCGTCGACGATGGTGACGGCGCGGCGGTAGTAGCGCGTCACGTCGTGGCCGATGCCGATCGCAATCAGCTCGACCGGCGAGCGCAGCTCGATCTCCTCGATCACCCAGCGCAGGTGACGCTCGAGGTAGTTGCCGGGATTGACCGACAGCGTCGAGTCGTCGACCGGCGCACCGTCGGAGATCATCATCAGGATCTTGCGCTGCTCGGTGCGCGCCAGCAGGCGCTTGTGCGCCCAATCGAGCGCCTCGCCGTCGATATTCTCCTTGAGCAGGCCCTCGCGCATCATCAGGCCGAGATTCTTGCGCGCGCGCCGCCACGGCGCATCCGCCGACTTGTAGATGATGTGGCGGATGTCGTTGAGGCGGCCCGGATTGGCCGGCTTGCCGGCGGCGAGCCAGGATTCGCGCGACTGCCCGCCCTTCCAGGCGCGGGTGGTGAAGCCGAGGATCTCGACCTTGACGCCGCAGCGCTCGAGCGTGCGTGCCAGGATATCGGCGCAGGTCGCCGCCACCGTGATCGGGCGGCCGCGCATCGAGCCGGAATTGTCGAGCAGCAGCGTGACCACGGTGTCGCGGAAGGTGGTGTCCTTCTCGCGCTTGAACGACAGCGCGTGCAGCGGATCGATCACCACGCGCGGCAGCCGCGCGGTGTCGAGCAGGCCTTCTTCGAGGTCGAACTCCCAGGCACGGTTCTGCTGCGCCATCAAGCGGCGCTGCAGCCGGTTGGCGAGCCGCGCCACCGCGCCCTGGAGGTGCGAAAGCTGCTTGTCGAGATAGCCGCGCAGGCGGTCGAGCTCCTCGGCCTCGCACAGGTCGGCGGCGTCCACGGTCTCGTCGAAGCGGGTCACGAACGGGCGGTATTCCGGCCCGCGCGGCTCGTTCTGGCCGCGCCGGCCCGGGCGCCGTGCCTCCGCCGGCGCTTCGCTGTCGCCCATCTCGGCGTCGTCGGACATCTCCGCCGTCATCGCCTCCGATGCCTCGGAGGTCGATTCCGACATGTCCTCGCCGGCCGCCGCGCTGTCGTCGGTCGAGGCCTCGGCGTCGTCGGTTTCGGCGCCCTCGCCTTCCTCGCCGGTTTCGTCCTTCTGCTTGTCCTGATCGCCCTCCTCGCCCTCCTCCTCGTCGGAGTCGGAGGTGCGGTCCTCGCCCATGTCGAGCGAGTCGAGCAGGTCGTGCACCACGTCGCCGAACAGCGCCTGGTTGTCGATCAGCTTTTCCAGCCGGTTGAGGTCCTTGCCGGCACGGTCCTCGATCAGCGGGCGCCACAACTCGACCAGACGCTTCGCCGCCGCCGGCGGCGCCTGCCCGGTGAGTCTCTCGCGAACCAGCATCGCAAGGGCGTCCTCGATCGGCGCGTCGGCGCGGTCGGTGACCTCGTCGAACTTGCCGCGGTGGAAGCGGTCGTCGAGCATCGCGGTGAGGTTCTTGGCGACGCCGGACATGCGGCGCGCGCCGATCGCCTCGACCCGGGCCTGCTCGACGGCGTCGAACACCGCGCGCGCGGTCTGGCCGCCCGGCACCAGCTTGCGGTGCACGCCCGGATCGTGACAGGCGAGCTTGAGCGCGATCGAGTCGGCATGGCCGCGCACGATCGCAGCCTCGCCGGCCGAGAGCTTGCGCGCGGGCTCGGGCAGCCGGACCTTGCCGCCGACCACGCCGGGGCGCTCGGCGGCGAAGGCGACCTCGAGCTCGCCCTTGCGCGCGATCGCGCGCAGGCATCCGGTAACCGCGCGCTTGAACGGCTCGGTCGGCGATTCCCGGGTCGGCGTCTTGGGTTTGAAGTTAGACGACATTACCCTCGACCTCTCGTCCGTCATTGCCGGGCTCGACCCGGCAATTCATCTTCTTCGAAGGAAAAGATGCGAAGACGATGGATGCGCGGGTCAAGCCCGCGCATGACGAATCCCTCAACTCAGCGCTACGTTGACCGAGCTTTCCGGCAGCTCGACGCCGAAGCAGCGCTGATAGAACTCGGCGATGATCGGCCGCTCCAGCTCGTCGCTCTTGTTGAGGAACGTGAGCCGGAACGCAAAGCCGACGTCCTTGAAGATGTCGGCATTCTCCGCCCAGGTGATCACCGTACGCGGGCTCATGACGGTCGAGATGTCGCCGTTCATGAACGCGTTGCGGGTCAGGTCGGCGACGCGCACCATCTTGTTGACGATGTCGCGCCCCTCATTGGTGCGATAGTGCTTCGCCTTGGCGAGCACGATCTCGACCTCGTTGTCGTGCGGCAGATAGTTGAGCGTGGTCACGATCGACCAGCGGTCCATCTGCGCCTGGTTGATCTGCTGGGTGCCGTGATAGAGGCCCGAGGTGTCGCCGAGACCGATGGTGTTGGCGGTGGCGAACAGCCGGAACGCCGGATGCGGCTTGATCACGCGCGACTGGTCGAGCAGCGTCAACCGGCCGGAGGACTCGAGCACGCGCTGGATCACGAACATGACGTCCGGACGGCCGGCGTCGTACTCGTCGAAGCAGAGCGCGACGTTGTGCTGGTACGCCCAAGGCAGGATGCCGTCGCGGAACTCGGTCACCTGCTGGCCGTCGCGGATGACGATCGCGTCCTTGCCGATCAGGTCGATACGGCTGATGTGGCTGTCGAGGTTGACGCGCACGCACGGCCAATTCAACCGGGCCGCAACCTGCTCGACGTGGGTCGACTTACCGGTGCCATGGTACCCGGACACGATGACGCGGCGGTTGTGGGCGAAGCCGGCCAGGATCGCGAGCGTGGTGGCGCGGTCGAAGCGGTAGTCCTGGTCGACGTCCGGCACATGATCGTCGGGCTCGGAATAGGCCGGCACCTCCATGTCGCTATCGATGCCAAACAGTTGACGGATCGACACTTTCATGTCCGGCAGGCCGGCGACTTCTGGTGTTGCAACAGTCATTGGTCCTCCGTGGTCTCGGAACTCGCGAGACCCGAATCGTTCGAGAATGCGGCCGGAAATCGGGGCGAACGTAGCAAATGCGGCAGCGGTCCGGAAGCGGCCCAGTCATCAGCCAGAACGGCCGAAAACTCAAGTAAATCAGGGGAAATCCCACCGGCCTAGCCGGCCTGCGCCGGCCGCATGGCGCCTGCTCTTATATGGGTAGCAACCGCTAGCGCGGCCACCACGCCTGGAGCTTGCGCTCCCCGGCCGGCGAGAACCGCACGATCCGGGATTTCGGCTCCCGCACCGCCCAGCCCTGCGCCACGATCTCGTCGAGGATCGCGGCACCGAGCGCACCGCCGAGGTGGTAGCGGCGCTCGCTCCAGTCGAGGCAGCAGCGGCACAGCGCCCGCCGGCCGCCACGCGCGAGCGCATCGATGTCAATGTCGCGCCGCTCGAAGAACCGTCGACCGTTCGGCGTGAGGCTCAGTTCCTCGTCGCGGCGCGTGAGCAGCTTGCGGTCGACAAAGCGGTCGAACGTCTTCACCGCCAGATCGCCGGCCAAGTGATCGTAGCAGGAGCGCGCGCGACGCAATTCCGGATCGCGAGGACCGGTGCGCACCCTCATGTGCCCGGCGCGCGCGGCGACCGGCATCAACGCTTCCAGCGCGGCGACGACATCGCGATCGGCGAGGCGGAAATAGCGATGCCGCCCCTGCCGCGCGGTCGCGACCAGGCCGGCCTTCTCCAGTCGTGCCAGGTTTCCGCTGACCGTCGACAGCACCAAGCCCGCCTCTTGCGCCAGCTCGGTCGCGGTCAGCGCCGGCCCGGCCATCAATGCCATCAGCATATTGGCATTGGCCGGGTTGCCGATCAGCGCGGCGATCTGAGAGATGTCGGGTCCGTCTTTCATAGTTTGAGTATTTCCGAAGTATGGATGCGGGTCAATGTGGCATCCTCTCTCGCGAACCATGACCGCCCATGCCGCCACGCCCAACGTCGTCGATGAATCCTCGCCGCACTACCCCGGCTGGCGGGTCGTCGCCGCCTGTTTCATCGTGGCGGTGTTCTGCTGGGGCTTCGGGCTCTACGGCCACGGCGTCTATCTCGTCGAGCTGCAGCGCCTGCACGGCTGGCCGGCCTCGCTGATCGCGAGCGCGTCCTCGACCTACTACCTCCTGAGCGCGACGCTGGTGATTTTCATCAGTGCCGCCATCACGCGGCTTGGCCCGCGCGCCGTCGTGCTGACCGGCACCGCCTGCATGAGCACGGCTGTCGCACTGCTCGCGGTGATCACAACACCCTGGCAACTGTTCGCCGCCTATCTCATCCTCGCGACCGGCGCGGCGGCGATGCATACCGGCGCGATCAGCACCATCGTCGGCCTGTGGTTCGACCGCCAGCGCGGGCTGGCGATCAGCCTCGCGCTCAACGGCGCAAGCTTTGGCGGCATCCTCATCACCCCCGCGCTGGTGCTCGCGATCGAGCGGTTCGGCTTCGCCAGCGCCCTGGCCGGCGCCGCCGTGCTCGTGGCGATGACGGTGGTCCCGGCCGCCCTCGCCTGGATCGGCCGGCCGCCGGCGCCCGCGACGCCCGCGCCGTCTCAGCAGACGGCGCCAGCGTGGACGCGCGCGAAGGCGCTGCGCAGTCCGGCGTTCTGGAGCGTCGCCGGGCCGTTCGCGGTGGCGCTGATGGCGCAGATCGGCTTCATCGTGCACCAGATTGCATTGCTGGAGCCCGCGATGGGGCGCCCGCTCGCCGGTCTCGCAATCGGCGTCATGACGATCGCTGCCGTCGTCGGACGCGTCCTGCTCGGCCTCTTCATCGCACGGCTCGATGCGCGGCGCGTGACCGCCCTCTCAGTCGCCAGCCAGGCCGCCGCCTTGTTCGCGATGACGCTGACCACCGACGTGACGCTCCTCTTCCTCGCCTGCGCGGTGTTCGGCCTGACGGTGGGCAACCTGATCACGCTGCCGGCGGTGGTGATCCAGCGCGAGTTCGAGGCGGCATCGTTCGGTGTCCTGGTCGCCCTCTCGACCGCGATCGGCCAGTTCACCTGCGTGATCGGGCGGGCCTGCTCGGCGTGTTGCGCGACCTCACCGGCGGCTACGGCGCCTCGTTCGCGCTCTGCATGGCGCTCGAGCTCGCGGCCGCCGTAGTCATCCTTTACTTGAAGCCGACCGACTTCAGATAATTGTAGGCCTGGATGATCTCCCGCAGCCGCTCCTCGCTCGAGCGGTCGCCGCCATTGGCGTCGGGATGGTGGCGCTTCACCAGTTCCTTGAATCGGACCTTGATCTGCGCCGTGGTCGCCTCGCCTTCGAGGCCCAGCGTGTCGAGCGCCTTGCGCTCGGCATTGCGGATGACGCGGGTCTCGCGGCGCTTGAGGTGGTCGCCGTTCTGCGCGTCGCCGAACAGTTCGAACGGATCGTTGGCACCCTCGAACGCCGGCCCGAACCGCGCCGCGCGCGACCGGCCGGTCGGCTTGCCGCCGTTCATGCCCATCTTCCAGGTCGGACGATGGCCGATCACCGCCTCGCGCTGGTAGCGCGCGATGTCGTCGGTGCTCATGCCGGCGAAGAAATTGTAGTTGTGGTTGTACTCGCGCACGTGGTCGAGACAGAACCGCCAATACTCGTTCTCGCGGTCGCGCCCTTTCGGCGCGCGATGGGTCGCGGCGCCGGCGCAGCCCGGCCATTCGCACGGCGGATGCTGCTGGCGCAGCCGCCGGTCCTGGTCGGGTTTCACCCGGATACGATCGAACAAGGGCGAGTCGCTGGACATGACCGATCATTATGCGGGCGCGGCGCGGAAACCTTCAAGTCTTGACTTTGGCGAATTGGACGCCGCGCGCCGGTCCCAGCTTGACCCGCAGGTGTGACGGCCGTATGCGCACGGCATGAACACTCGCGATCGCATGATGGAGAAGCTCTCGGCGGCGTTTGCGCCGGTCACCCTCGACGTGCAGGACGAATCGCACCAGCACGCCGGCCATGCCGGCAGCCGCCCGGGCGGCGAAACCCACTACCGCGTTCATATCGTGTCGAAGGCCTTCCAGGGGAAGAGCCGGATCGAGCGCCATCGCATGGTCAACACCGCGCTGGCGCAGGAATTGGCCGGCGGCGTGCACGCGCTGGCGATCCACGCCTCGGCGCCGGGAGAGCAGAGCTGACCGCAAAAAATTGTGACGGCGGGCCGAGGCCCGCCGTCAGAATTATATGCAAGAGTTCCGTCAGACGCTTAGCGAACGAACGGCCGATTGACCAGCGGGCCGGTGAACGACATCTGGGTACGCTCCTTGCTGAAGCGCGGATAGGCGCTCAAGCCGCCTTCGTCGCCGTCGTAGCGCGCGGAAGCGGGCGCCGAGAGCAGGGCAACGAGCGCGGCGGAGAGGATCAGCTTGGTCTTGATGTTCATCGTGCAGTCTCCTTCGGGGGGTTGGTGACGATGAGCGTCGCTGCTCATCTGCCCCTAAGTTCGGAGACGGCAGCCGCAAAGTTACACACCGACGCATCACAGCGGCGTGTCACGAACGTGCGCCGCTGATCGCAACGGCGTGAGCCATCGCACTGCCATTGTTGAAGATTCCAGAAGGTGAAGACCTGGATAGCCGACAGCAATGGACATCATGCCTGTTAGGCATTTCCGTTGCGCGCCGTCTCCCGACAAAGTTCGAACGTCTCAAGCGAGCCCCCCGAAGCTTCGGACATCGCGGGACGAGAGGATCGCAGATGGTCTGCGACCGCCCCAAGGGAGAACCACCATGCGAATGATTGCAGTCCTCGCGGCCGCTTTGGCCACCCTCAGCGTCGCCGCCCCGGCGAGCGCGCAGATGAGCGCATCGACCCGTTCGGAAATGGCCAAGATGCGTGCGTCGAATCCGGCCGGCTTCGACACCTGCCACTCTCTCGCAGTTCAACGCGGCTACAGCACCCATGATCGGGAGCACGACGGTCGCGCGCTGATGAATTTCATCAGCGGCTGCATCGCGATGGGCAGCAGGCGCTGACGCCCCGTTTCCAGCGACCAAAGCGAGGCACGGCCCCTTCGAGAGAAGCGGGCCGTGTTCTTTTTTGGTCGTTGTTGAAGCGAGCGCGCTACGCGCCTATTGAAGCGAGCGCGCTCACGCGCCTATTGAAGCGAGCGCGCTCACGCGCCTATTGAAGCGAGCGCGCTCACGCGCGCATGGCGGCGAGCAGATCATCGATCGCCATGCGCTTGCGATAGTCGGGATCGACAAAGCGTGCCTTGACGCGGCCGTCCTGCCCTACCACGAACGTCGCCGGAATCGGCAGCATCCAGGTGTCGTTGCCATGGTATTTGGCAAGGTCGTGCCGTTCCGCGATGATCTTCTGCATCTCGTCGCCGACCCAGATCGCGAGCCCGAGCGCCATGGCGTAGCCATTGTCCATGTCGGTCAGCACCAGGAACGGCGCGTTCGATGTCGCCCTGAGATCGGAGACGAACTGTTCGCGCTCCGGCATCACCGCGACGATCTGCCCGCCGACCGCGGCGACCTGCGCGTGCGCGCGCACCAACGCGTTGATGCTGATGCGGCAGAATGGGCACCAGTGTCCGCGATGAAACGTCACCGCCACCGGACCGCGCGCGATCAGATCGCCGAGGCTGACGACGCGGCCGTTCTCGTCCGGCAGGTAGAAAGGCGGCATCTCGTCGCCGACCTGCGGCGCCTGCGAACCCGCGCTGCTCTCCGTGAGGCGTCCGACCAAGCGGTCGATAGCGGCCGCGAAGTCCGGACGCCGCTCCTTGACCGAACGCGCGGCCGCGTCGAGCTGCTCGGTGAGCGACAAATTCGACGCGTTCAGGCGTTCGAAGGCCTGCTTGAGCTCCTGGCGGGTCTGCGTCTCGTTCATTCGGAACCGAAGCTTCGATCGGGTCTAGGCGCACACCATGAATATCGCGTCCGCCTGAGTCTTGCCAGTGCGGCCTATGCGGCCTGATGGGGCGCGAGCGACATGCGCAAGGTCCTGACCGCCCGATGCACCGATGCCTTGAGCGCGCCGATGCTCATGCCGCTCGCGGCGGCCGCCTCGCGCAGGCTCATTTCCTTGAGCTTTAGGAGCTCTATGGCCGAGCGTTGGCCGGCCGGGAGCGCCCGGATCGCCTTTTGCAGCGCATCAATCGCGTCATAGCGGGCCACGGCCTCGCCAGCCGCTTCGTCGGCGATGCCGTCGGCCATCTCGTCGGTCAGCAGCTGGCCGGCGGCGTGGCGTTTCTGCCGGCGCATGAAATCGATCGCGCGGCTGATCACGATCGCCTTGAGCCAGGGGATGAACGGGCGTGCGGGATCGTAGGTCGCCCGTGCCGCGTGGATGCTGAGCAGCACCTCCTGCAGAACGTCCTCCCGGTCGCTGGGCGAGGCATAGGCCATCTGCCGGCAGATCATCCGACCGAGCACCGGCGGCAGCTCCTGGAGAAGCTGTGCATAGGCGCCCTCGCTGCCGCGTTGGGCGCGCTGCATCAGCGCCGCCAGCGCGCGGTCCTTGGAAATCAGGGCTTGCCTGGAGAGGGTCTGGTGCGCGGCGGGCGCCCATCGGATCGGATGATGAGTGGCTTCCGCCGGGTGGGTCGCGATCATCTTGTCCATCACATCCTCGGGGGCCGGCCGGGAGCGGGCGCGCTCCGGCACTGGAAAGCCGGCCTTTCGATCGCGAAGTTGCGGCAGACTCGATCCGGACTGAAATATCGATGGTCTATGGTGCCGATACGCCCGCGCTATCCAGCCCGGGGGACCGGCTGTCGTCGACCACCCTCGTTAACTCAAATGTGAAGGGCTGTGAGCGACGTCCGGCTCGCGGGGGCGCCAGCTTGCGGCCCTGCAAGCACTCTCGATAAACTACATAAGTCTAACGCGGATAGGTCTCGCCGGCCGCCTGTTCGCGATCGCGGCCATCCAAGGCACGCCACGGCTCCAGGCGCCTGACTGATGGAAATGCATCAGGTGAGGTATTTCCTTGCGGTCGCGAAGGCCCGCAATTTCACTCGCGGCGCCGAGGAGTGCAACGTCAGCCAGCCCTCGCTGACGCGCGCGATCAAGCAGCTTGAAGGCGAGTTCGGCGGCGACCTGTTCCGGCGCGAGCGCCCGCAGGCGCAGCTCACCGCGCTCGGCGAGCGCATGCTGCCGCTGCTCAAGCAATGCTACGACAGCGCAATGAGCGCGCGCGAGCTGGCGCTCTCGATGAAGAAGGGCGAGGTCGCCTCGCTGCGGCTCGCGCTGTCGCACACCTTCGACATCAACCTGCTGCTGCCGCACCTGAACGAGGTCAGGAAACGGTTCGAGCGGCTGGAGTGCAAGCTGCTGCGCGGGACGGCGGCGGAGGTGGTCGCGCTGCTCAAGAGCGGCGAGGCCGAGCTCGGGATCGCGTCGGACGTCGGCGAAAGCTGGGACCGCCTCGATCATTGGCTGCTGTTCACCGAAGACTTCGTCCTCCTGGTCAATGCGCAGCACCGGCTGGCACGCGTGCCGGCGATCGAGCTCACGGAGCTGCGGCAGGAGCGGCTGCTGCTGCGGAGCTTATTGCGAGCACGCCGCGCCGACCGCGGCCCTGCTGCGCGGCCACGGCCTCGACATCGAGCACTCGTTCCAGATCACCTCCGAGAGCGACCTGATGTCGATGCTGGCATCGGATCTCGGGGTCGCGATCGTGCCGCGCGGCACGGCGAGCCCTGCCACGCTGGCGCGCGTCTCGATCAACGGGCTCGCGTTGAGCCGCTCGGTCCACCTGTATGGCGTGGCCGGGCGGCAGCGCACCGCCGTCGCATCATTTGTGATGAAGCTTTTGCGTGCCGCCAACTGGTCGCGGCACGAGCGCGCTGCCCGGGTGCCGCCGTAAGAACAAGAGATCGTCGGCGCACTTGTTGCGCAAGCTTGCTTGACCATATGAATCAAGAACGAGCATGCCGTCGGACGCCGCGACTTGCTCGGGCTTCCCGGCAACTGCCGGCGCAATGGCGCCGGCAGTCTTCCTCGAGCTCTCGCGCGCGACGCCACCATTCGACCAGGATGGTGGCAGAGGCACGTGTTCCTCAGAACTCGTCCCAGTCCTGGCCCACGGCGACGGCGGTCTTGGCCCGCGCTTGAGTGCCCGCGCGGCGCTCGGCCGGCGCGCGCTTTTCCCGCACAGGCTC
>JAIESR010000058.1 GCA_019745775.1 Xanthobacteraceae bacterium
GACGGCGCCGCCGGGCATGGGCGCCGAGCGCGGGGCGGGTTCCGGCGCCGGGGGTGGCGCGGGTTGCAATGAAGGCTGCAGCGAGGGCGCGGGCTGCGGGGCCGCTGGCGCCGGACGGGCGGCGGGTGCGGCGTCGGGGACGCGGTTTTCGGCGGCGTTACGCTTTCCGAACACGTTACGTTACTCCAGACACGTCAGCGTCTTGCGTGATCTCACGCCCGTTTCAGCAGCTTGTCGAACAGCGGCGAGAACAGGCTTGGCTTCGACTTCTTCGATTCCGAGCGTCCGGTCAGCAACTGCGCCAGCTGGCGGAACGACTCGGCGGTGCGATGGCTGGCCGACAGTTCCGCGATCATCTGTCCGTTGTTGGCCGCGGCGCCGAACACCTGCGGCTCGAACGGAATGATGGCGACCGGCTGGTCGCCGAGCGCCTTGGCGAAATCGGCGCTCGAGATCTCCGGACGCTTGGGAACGCCGACATTGTTGAGCAGATAATAGGGACGATGATCGTTCGGACGCGCCGCCTTGAGCAGGTCGAGCATGTTCTTGGCATTGCGCAGATTGGCAAGGTCGGGCATCGCGACGATCAGGATGTCGTCGGCGGCCATCAGCGTGCGGCGGGTCCAGCCGGTCCACTGGTGCGGCAGGTCGAGCACGACAAACGGCATGGACGCGCGCAGCGCATCGATGATCGAATCGAAGGACTCGGTGGAGAAGTCGTAGACTCGGTCGAGTGTCGCCGGCGCCGTCAACAGGCTCAGGTGGTCGGCGCACTTCGACAACAGGCGGTCGACGAAATTGGTGTCGATGCGATCGGGCGAGAACACCGCATCAGCAATGCCTTGCGGCGGATCCTGGTTGAAGTCGAGGCCGGCGGTGCCGAAACCGAGATCGAGATCGGCGACCACCGTGTCGAGCTGCAGGTCGCGGCCGATGGCAAAGGCGATGTTGTGGGCGATGGTGGATGCGCCGACGCCGCCTTTGGCGCCGACCACGGCGATGACGCGGCCGACCGGCTTGGCGTCCGGGGCCGAGAACAGGCCGCAGACTGCGCGCACCACGTCAAGCGTGCCGACCGGCGAGATCAGGTAGTCGCTGACGCCGCGACGGGTGAGCTCACGATAGAGCAGCACGTCATTCTGGTGGCCAATCACGACCACGCGGGTGCCGCTGTCGCAAACCTCGGCGAGCGTATCGAGGCCGGTCAGAATGTCGTCGTTGCGGCCTTCGGTCTCGATGATGATGACGTTCGGCGTCGCCGCCGTGCGATAGGCTTCGACGGCCGCCGCGATGCCGCCCATCTGGATCTTCAGATGCGCCTTGCCGAGACGCCGGTCTTCGCCGGCGGCCTGGATGGCTGCGGCGGTTTCGACCGTTTCGCAGAAGGCCTGCACGGAAACGCGCGGCGCCGGCGCGATGTGTTCGCCGTCGGCTGCGGATTGCCTGGTCCGGGTTGCTTCGTATGTCATTAGCTGCCCAGTCTGATTTGCCTAACGGTCTGATTGCCTGCGAGCCTAGTTGCCCACGTCGCTGATCTTGCCCTTGGCGGCATCGGGGTACACGGTGGCGGTGGATTCGCCCTTGCGATACTTGTCGAGAACGACGGTGCGGCGAGCGGTGTAGGTCGGGATTTCGCTGCGCGGCTGCACGAGGTCGGACGGGTTCTCGACCATCGCCGCCATGTTGCGCTGGGTGGAGCAGCCGAGATTGTAGAACTGCCGGTTCTCGTAGTGCTCGCGGTGATAGGTCGGGCCGAGGTCGTACGGCCACAGCCCGCACGGGCCGGCATCCGCCGTCACCCTCGGATAATGCAGCCGCATGGTGGCGAGCTTGCGCGGATCGCCGCCGGCGGTGTTCGGGCGCGTCGCTACCGCATCCGGCGGAACGCCGGCGGCGGCGAGGATCGAGCGGACCTCCTGCAAGGCGGCCGCGGCGCTGCGCTCGTTGGGCGTGCCGGCCGGCACGTCGATGATGAGGCCGCCGGTGCCTTCGTTCCGCCAGGTCTGCGCGAAGGCGAGCACGTCCGCGCGCTGGGTGGCGGTGAGCGTGCCGCGGCGGTTGCCGATGAACAGCTCGACGGTGCGCGGCGCTTCCTTGAGCACGATCGGATGGCGCTGCCGGTAGTCCTCCGGGATAGAGTCGAGCAGCGCCTCAGAGGCGGTGTAGCAGCCGGCGAGGATCGCTGCCGCGGTCCCGAGCACGAGCGTTCGCAGCCCGATGGCGACGTAGGCCCTAGCGTGGTGCGCTGGTGTAGAGTTCATGTGCGGGTCCCCCACGTTACGTCGCTCAGTCGAGAATGAAGCCGTACTTGCCGGTGTAGGAAATCTTGTCCTGCGGCTTCGGCGACGGCACGCCGTAGAGGCGATTGAGCCGGCCGAGCAGATAGGTCTGGGGGTCGGCTGCGTCGGCGAAGCCGTCGTTCGGCCGCGACAGATTCTTCTGCGCCGTCGCACGGACGGTGTACGGCGTGACGATGATCACGAGCTCGGTCTGCCGGTTGATGAAGTCGCGGCTGCGGAACAGCTGCCCGAGGATCGGGACCTGCATCATGCCCGGGATGCCGTTGATCTGCTGTTTGGTCTGTTCCTGAATCATGCCGGCCATGGCGAGTGCGCCGCCGGAGGGAAGCTCGACCGTGGTCTCGGCGCGGCGGGTGCGGATCGACGGAATGGTCAGCGTCGTGGTCTCGGTGGCGCTGACCTGCTGCGTCAGCGTGAGCTGGTTATCGGTCGAGAGTTCCGACACTTCGCTCATCACCTTGAGGCTGATGCGGCCCTCGCCCAGCACCACCGGTGTGAAGTTCAGGCCGACGCCGAACTTCTTGTATTGGATCTGGTATTGGCAGTTCCGGGTGACGGGGTCGCAGGTATAGCCTGCGGGCACCGGGAATTCGCCGCCGGCCAGGAAGTTCGCGCTTTCACCGGAGATCGCGGTCAGGTTCGGCTCAGCGAGCGTGCGGATCACGCCCGCGCGCTCCATCGCGCGCAGGGTCGCGTTGACGTTGTTGAAGCGTGAGGTGATGCCGTTACCCGTGACCAGCGCCGACCCGTAGACCGGAAACGGGTTGGTGTTGTTGAAGCTGAGCACCGACGTGCCGGATCCGATCGAGCCGTTGAGGTCGATGCCGAGCTGCTTGATCACGTCGCGCTGCATCTCGGCGACCGTGACCTTCAGCATGACCTGATCGCGGCCCGAGACGGTGATGCTGTTCACAACCTTGCGGCCGTCATCGACCAGGCGCGAGGCGATGTCGTAGGCGGTCTGCGCCTCGAGCGGGCTCGTCACGACGCCGGTCAGGACGACGCCCTCGCCCAGCCCCTCGACCCTGATGTCGACGTGCGGCAGCGCCTGCCGGATCGCGGCGCGCAGCCCGTTGAGGTCGCGCGTGACCGCGATGTCGAGGCCGATGATCTGCTGGCCGCTGTGATCGAAGAAGAACACGTTGGTCTGGCCGACCGTCGACCCGATGATATAGGCGCGCCGCGCCGAACGGATCACCGCATTGGCGATCTTCGGGTCGGCCACCAGCACGTCCTTGACGTCGCGCGGCAGATCGATGACGACCGACTTGCCGATGCCGAGCGGGACGAAACGCGAGCCGGAGTCGCTTGCCGCCACGTTGACCGTCTGCTGAACCCGGTCGGCCGCGGGCGCGCTGCCGGCGGCAGCGAGCCCGAAGGCGGCGATCGAGGCCAGCAGCAACGTGGTGCGGATCAGCGGCATTTCGGCCATGTCAGGTCCCCTCGTCTTTCCCGTTATTTCGGCGTCTGGATCGTGGTGACGCCGTAGCGAACGATATTCACGCCGTTGCGGCGCCCGCCGCGGTCTCCGGTGGCTTCGCCCTTGTCGCCGCCCGCGTCGGCCAGGCTGCGCAACGCCAGCGAGAGCTGGCCTTGCGTGCGCGACATCACGAGCCGCTCTGCCTGAGGTTGCGTGAGCTCGAGCGTCACGGTCCTGCCGACCACGACGCGCTGGCCGCCCTTCTCCTCGACGGTCTGATCGATCGCCAGGACGCGTACGTTGGACAGGATGGTTTCGCTGGTATGGACCTCGACGCCGGCGGCCTTCTCGGCTTCCTTGTCTCGCCGGGAGAGGATCACGTCGACGCGATCATTCGGCAGGATGAAGCCGGCTGCGCCAGTCTCGGGCGTAACGTCGGTCGAGATCGCGCGCATGCCCGCCGGCAGGATCGCGGCCATGTAGCCCGAGCCCTGGCCCTTGATCAGGCGCGCTTCACGGATCGGTTCGCCGGAGAAGAACGGCGAGCGCGCGATCGAGCCGGCGACCTGATTCATCGCGTCGGGCTTGTCGTTGCGGGTGACGAATTGTCCGTTGCTGGCGGCTTCCGCCGGCCAGGTCTGCCACCGCAAGTTGGCGGCCGAAATGGGTTGTCCAAGACCGATGTCGCCGCTGGCGACCAGCACGTCGACGGTCTGGAGCGGTGCGACCGGCGCCTGCACGATCTGTGCGGGCCGATCCGAGCGCCCGGCCAAGAGAGCGGCAATGCCGCCGGCAGCGAGCGCAACAAGCAGAACAACGATACGCGCGGGTTTCATACGCTTCACTTTCCACGATACGCGGCGACTGACTCTCGCCGACTCTTCGACACGATGCCCCCCACCTGATAGGTGGTTTGCGCACTCCGGATTTCAGCAGCTAAACGTCAAAGCATGGTTAATGACCGGTATCTAAATAGAATTAATGCTTGGTTGATCACGCACATGCCGCGACATTCGTAAACGCATCATGAAGATCGGCGCACGACGGCGCGGCCGATCACAGTCCAACACTTGCAGTCGGCGAAGAGCGCGTCGCGACGCTAGCCGGCGATCGCTTTCATCCAGATGGTGTCCGGATAGACGGCGAGGGCGGCCGCCGCGAGCGCGATCCCGTAGGGCACGCCGGTGTCCCTGCGATGCAGGCGTTCGGCCCATGGCTGGCCGCTCAGGAAGCGGGGCAGCGGTATGCCGCGCACCTGCAGCAGCAGGAAAGTCAACAAGCCGCCGAACAGCGATGCATTGATCAGATACGGCAGCAGATGGTCGAACCCGAACCAGAGCGCGGTTGCGGCTGCAAGCTTGGCGTCGCCGCCGCCGATCCAGCCCATCGCAAAGAACACGAAGGCCACGACCAGCACGAGAGCGGCCGCGCCGACATGCATCATGACCGCGGCCGGGCTCATGCCGATCACGAAGGCCATGACGCCGAAGCCGGCGATCAGGACCAGCGAGACGCGGTTCGAGATCGTCATGGTCAGGAGATCGCTGGAAGCCGCGAACGACATGAGCGCGGGAAACAGGATCAGCGTTGCGGCATTCGCGAGCATGACGGTACGAACTCGATGACGGGCCGCGCAGCGGCGGCTTGCACCCGGATTCTAGGCTGCGTCTCCTTGCGGTTCAGTTAGCATCGCCCGGAAAGGCAGCGCCCGCCGAAGTGGACCTCGGCGGGCGCAAACGCTGAATCTTCAGCCGATGCACGTGTGGACGCAGACGGCGTCGCTTACTTAAGGGCGTTTTGAACCGACGTGAACGTCGTGTTCAGGCCCGAACCAACGCCCACAACCACGCCGATGATCGCAACAGAGATGCCAGCGGCGATCAGGCCGTATTCGATAGCGGTCGCACCCTTTTCGTCGCGGAAGAAACGCTTAATCGTCGACATTCAAGACTCCTCACTCTGGTTTGACACAACGTGCCCTGCACGCGAGGTTTGTAACCCCCTACGGCTGAACGCTTTGTGTGCCGAATGATTCAAATCGTATCGAAAGGCTCCGTATAATTACTTATCTCTCAACGCATTTAGCAGGCGCCCAAGAAACGAAAAGGCCCCGGCGCACCGCCGGGGCCTTTTGCAAACTCTCCAGACCGGGTGCCTTATTTCAGCGCGCCCTGAACGCTGGTGAAGGTCGTGTTCAGCTTCGAGCCGAGGCCTTGTACGACCGCGATGATCGCGACCGAGATGCCTGCGGCGATGAGGCCGTATTCGATGGCCGTCGCGCCCGACTCGTCCTTCACAAAGCGCGTAACTAGGTTCGTCATCTTCAACTCCATAAGGTCCACACGTGGCTGTCTGAGCGCGGTCGGCGGTCCTTGTTTGGCTGGACCGGTCCGGCACCGTGGCGTGGAACTTACTGAGAGCCCTCTTGCATCGGAGTTAATCTAATCAAATAAAATTAGAGTTTTAGATAGAATAGCCTCTGTAGTTAATAACAAATTTATCGAAGTTGTTGGTGGTTAACAGGTTGCTTATTCTGGTTTTCAACAGATGATTTGAGATTGTAATCTTTCCGAGACCATAGAACTTCTTGAACAAAGTACAGCAACTTCCGCACGGAGGGCGAAGACGAAATCGCAATCTGGATGGGAACGACAGCCGCGGGCAAGGTCGCCGGCGCGAAACAACCACCCGGAGCGCGCATCAACTTGAGGAGATCGTGCGGTATCGCAGCGTTCACAGCATCTTAACTGCGCCGGCGCGATATCTCGAAAATCGCAATCGCGCGAGCGACGTGCGCAAGTGCTGTTGTGCAAGTGCTTCAGTATCCAGGTGTCGGCGCCATGTTGGCAGAGATCGTTGCAGTCATTGACTCCATCGGCCTGACGGTGATGAGGCTTCTGCCGGTCCTGTTGATCCTCGGTGCCGTCTTCGCCGTGCTGAGTTACTTCTGGGCGTGCAATCCGGGCCGCCCCTGGTGGTGCAAGCGCGAACTCGTCACCGATCTCGTCTACTGGTTCGTGATCCCGCTGTTTGCGCGCTACGCCCGCATCGGCCTTTTGGTGATGGGCGCGGCGTGGTTGTTCGGCATCAACACCCCGCAAGGCCTGATCGAATTCTACGACAACGGCCATGGGCCGCTGGCGCAGCTGCCGATGTGGGCGCAGGCAGCAATCTTCCTGATCGCGTCGGACTTCATCATGTACTGGCTGCACCGCGCCTTTCATCGTCCGACGATGTGGCGTTACCACGCGGTGCATCACTCGTCCGAGGACCTCGATTGGATCTCGGCCGCGCGCTTCCATCCGATCAATATCTTCTTCGGCAGCGTGCTCGCCGACGTCGTGATGCTGCTCGCCGGGATTTCACCGCACGTCCTGGTCTTCCTTGGGCCGTTCACGATCGCGCATTCCGCCTTCGTGCACGCCAACCTGAACTGGACGCTCGGGCCGTTCAAATACCTGATCGCCGGCCCGGTCTTCCACCGCTGGCACCACACCGCGGCCGACCTCGGCGGCGACAGGAATTTTGCTTCGACCTTTCCGGTGCTCGATCTGATGTTCGGCACCTACTACATGCCGAAGGACAAGATGCCCGATGCCTATGGGGTGTCCGACCCCATTCCGGCGTCGTTCATGGGCCAGATGGCCTATCCGTTCCGCCGGTCCGGTTCTGAAGCTGCCGGGGTGCGGTCGCCTGAAGCTCAGACAAGCGCCAGATAAGCATTTGCAGTTGATTCACCAATTTCGCGTCATCTAGGGGTCTGAAAGACCTGCCCATTCGGCGGCCGCGTGTTGGCCGGGCCCGATGCGTAGAGCGGGAGAGTACAAATGCGTCTGTTCAGCGTGCGTCTGTTTGCGCTCTGCTTTCTCGCGGCCGCGGCTATCTCCGGGCCCTCCGGCACCGTCCAGGCTGCCGATATCACCGTCGTCCTCGACCAGGCGCGGCTGGTGAAGCTGCCCGACCGCGTTGCGACCATCGTGGTCGGCAACCCGGTGATCGCCGACGCCGCAGTGCAGTCCGGCGGCTGGATGGTCATCACCGGCAAGGGCTATGGCCTGACCAATATCGTCGCCCTCGACCGCAGCGGCGCCGTCCTGATGGAAAAGTCGATCGAGGTCCAGGCACCGCAAGACGTGGTGGTGGTCTATCGCGGCGTCGAGCGCGACACCTATAGCTGCACGCCGGAATGCTCGCGCCGGCTGACGCTTGGTGACGGCAACGCGTTCTTCGAGCTGGTCGCCGGCCAGATCACCGCCCGCAACGGCCTCGCCGCCGGCTCCGTCCAGTCGCGCTAAGACCGGGGCGCGTTTGAGTCACGGTCTCGCGCTCTGCCTGGTTAGCGCCGCGTTAACGCGGCGCTCGCCGTTGTAGGCGATTACCACAATATTTCGCCAACACCTCTTTGCTATTCCTCAATCGCCAGTAGAGCGAGACTCCCGCAAAGATCAGGTGGAATGCGATGCTTCAGATCATGAGGAAACGTATCGCCCGGCGGCGCCTCCTGCTTGCGTTTCGCGAGATGCGCCGGCTTGCGCGCAAGGAAGACGGAGCCGCCGCGGTCGAGTTCGGCATGGTTGCCGCGCCGTTCCTGCTGCTCATGTTCGCGATCATGGAGACGGCGATGGTCTTCTTCGCGGGCCAGACGCTCGAGACCGCGGTCGCCGACTCCGCGCGCCTGATCATGACCGGACAGGCGCAGACGCAGGGCTTCAACCAGTCGGGATTCAAGCAAGCGGTCTGCGACAAGATTTACGGCCTGTTCGACTGCGGGAACGGGGTACACGTCGACGTCAAGAAGTACAACTCGTTCAGCAGCGTCGACCTCAGCCCGCCGCTCGATGCAAACGGCAACTTCCAGAACAACCAGACCTACCAGCCGGGCTGCCCCGGCGACATCGTGGTGGTGCGGCTGTACTACAAGTGGCCGATCTACGTTTCGTTGTTGCAGAACATGTCCGGCAACAACCGGCTCCTGATCGCGACTGCCGCGTTCCGCAACGAGCCCTACAGTGCAACCTGCTGAGTGACGTCATGAAAAATTTTTCATTTCTGACCAGGCTGTCGCATCGGATCACGTCGCTGCGCCGCGATCAGCGCGGCGTGTCCGCGGTCGAATTCGCGATGGTGCTGCCGCTGATGTTGACGCTCTATCTCGGCGCCGTGGAGATTTCGCAGGGCGTCGCGATTCACCGCAAGGTCACCTTGACGGCCCGCACCGTCGCCGATCTCGGATCGCAGGTGACCAGCATCAACAATGCCGATATGGCCAACGTGTTGAAGGCGGCGGAGGCGGTGATCGCACCGTTCGCGCCCGGACAACTCAAGGTGACGGTGTCGGCGGTGAACATCGACGCCAACGGCATCGCCAAGGTCGCCTGGAGCGATACGCTCAACGGCACCGCGCGCGCGGTCAACTCGACCGTGTCGCTGCCGACCGCGCTCAACGTCCCGAATTCGCAATTGATCTGGAGCGAGGTGCACTACTTCTACACGCCGACCATCGGCTACGTGGTGACCGGCTCGCTCAACCTGTTCGACGAGATCTATATGCGCCCGCGGCTCTCCGAGACGGTCGCCCGTACGTCGTAAGGAGCGATCGGCCGTTCGGCTTGGCAGGAGACGCCATGGCGGCCATCTTCGCGAGCGCGCGGCTTACGGAATCGGCAGCACCGTGGTCGCCTTGATCTTCTCCATCGCGAAGCGCGAGGTGACGTTCTTGAGCGGGATCGAGGCGATCAGCTTCTTGTAGAAGGTGTCGTAGCCCTGGATGTCGGGCACCACCACCCGCAGCATGTAATCGACGTCGCCGGCCATCCGGTAGAATTCCATCACCTCCGGCATGGCGCCGACCATGTCGGCGAATTTCCCCAGCCAGTCCTGCGAATGGTCGCCGGTCTCGATCGAGACGAAGACCGTGATCCCGAGCCCGATCTTGTCCTGATCGACCAGCGCGACCCGGCGCTGGATCACGCCGTCGGCCTCGAGCCGCTGGATGCGCTTCCAGCACGGGGTCGATGACAGGCCAACCCGGCTGCCGATCTCGGCCACCGAGAGCGAGGCGTCGCCCTGCAGGAGGGAGAGAATCTTGCGGTCGGTGACGTCCATCTTGGGGAGACGTTCTTTGACAGGCGCATTCATGGTAGAGGAGACCCCTTGGGGAAAGTTATTTCCTTAAGTGGCGATCGAAATTACCTACAGAGAATTTCTTGCTATTTCAAGCGGGGTGCTCGGCCAGCAGGGTATCCACCTCTTTTCGCCCAGGGGTGCCCGAAACACCACCAAAACGGGTGCATTTGAGCGCCGCCGCGGCCGCCCCGAATCGCATGGCGGCGACTTCTTCCCGGCCCTCGGCCAGCGCCAGGGCGAAGCCGCCGTGGAACGTATCGCCGGCGCCCAGGGTGTCGATGGCCTCGATTTTGAACACCGGCAACCGCCTGACGACGCCGTGGTCCAGCCAGAGCACGTCGTCGGGGCCGTTGGTGACCGCGAGAAAGCCGCGCGCATTGGTGGCTGACAGTTGGACGGCGACGCGCGCCAGCGCCGCGCCGAGGTCGGCGGCGCCGACGCTCGCCACCAGCGCCTCCGAGGAGAATATGAGATGCGAGGCGGTCGCGAACAGCGGATCGTCGAGCCGCGTCGCCTTGTCGACGTCGAGCACCACCGGGATGCCGCGCGCGGCGGCGGCGCGGCAGATCGGGGTGACGAACGCAGGAAAGCGGTTGTCGACCAGCAGCACGTCGATGTCGGCGACGAGCGCTTGAGCGTCGGGCGGCGTCGCGTTGTCGAGGCCGCGGCCGTGCATGGTCGACACCATCTTCTCGCCGGTGCGGTCGATGAAGATGCCGGAGACCGAGATCGAGCCGCCCTCGACGGCGAGCACGCCCGAGGCATCGACGCCGGTCTTCGCCAGCGCGTCGAGAAAGCGGCGGCTCGCATCGTCGGTGCCCACCGGTCCGGAGAAGCGCGCGCGTCCGCCGAGCCGCGCCACCGCCACCGCCGCATTGGCGGCGCAGCCGCCGGTGGTGGCGACGAGGTCGGAGGCGCGCATCTTTGTGCCCGGTGCCGGAAACGCGTCGACCTTGAACAGGAAATCTTCCACCGCGATGCCGGCGCACAACACGATTGGCTGGCGTGCGCTAGGTGAATTCAACGCCGTTCTCCACCCACGAACGGATGATGTGGTAGGCGATCGCGATCGGCACCGGCGTGATCAGCCCTTCCGGATGCTGCCGCGCCAGCATCGACGCCACCTCTTCGCGGTCGAACCAGCGCGCGCTTTCGAGCTCGTTGTGATCGACCACCAGCTCGCGCGACAGCGCCTTTGCATGGCAGCCAATCATCAGCGAGGAGGGGAACGGCCACGGCTGCGAGCAGAAATATTTCACCTCGCCGACAATGACCCCGGCCTCCTCGCGCACTTCGCGGCGCACCGCTTCCTCGATTGTTTCGCCGGGCTCGACGAAGCCCGCCAGGCAGGACCAGGAGTTGGTCGCGAATCGCCCGGAGCGGCCGAGCAGGCAGCGGTCGCCGTCGATCGCCAGCATGATCACCACCGGATCGGTGCGCGGGAAGTGCTGCATCTTGCAGTTCGGGCAGTCGCGCCGCCAGCCGGCCTCGACCACGCGGGTCTCGCCGCCGCAATTGGAGCAGAAGCGCCGCCGCGAATTCCAGATCAGGAGCGACTTGCCTTCGGCGAGCGGCGGCAGATGCGCTTCTTCCACCATGCCGCGCACGGCGATGGTGCGCAGATCCGACACCTCGAAGCCGTCGCGGGTCTTGAGCGCTTCTATCGCCGCCGGCTCGATCGCCAGCGCAAAGCGCGGCGCGCCGTCCATGAGGCCGAGGAACACCGAGTGGGTCGCGACGCCGAGCGACTCCGCCTCGCGGCGCTCGAACAGCGGATCGCAGCCTGTGATACTCTTGCGCATGGCGACGAGCTCGCCGCCGACCACGTACCAACGCGCCGCCAAATCCGCCTCGAGCGCGCGCAATGCGTCGGCGTCGGTGCGCTTCTCGGCGGCGCGCTCGATACGGCTTGCCGCGTAGCCGAGGTGCGGCCAGAGACCAAGATCGGGGCGAGGGGACATGCGCGGGGAGTTTACTCCGCCGCTTCGCGCAACGGCCGCGGATGGATCGCGTCGTAGAGCTCGGGGCGCTGCCATTGCGGGCCGAGCAGGCCCTGCTTGGCGGCGCAGGCGTCGGACGAGCCGACTTCGTCGCGTGTTGCACGCAAGTAGCGCAAGCGCGCGAGATCGACGTCGACCACAGTCATGCCGGCGGCGGTGCTCTCGAATAGGATCTCCTCCGGCGCCGCGACCATCGCGAGCCCGCGTTCGGAATGATCGAACAGGTTCTGCGTGGTGACGACCAGCGCGAGGTTCTCTATCGCGCGCGCCCAGATCAGCGTGCGCCAGGTCGCCCACAGCGTGTTCTTGTCCTTGCCGGCGGGCATGAAGATCAGCTCGGCGCCGCGCAGCGCCAGCGCCCGCGCCACCTCCGGCACATAGACCTCGCTGCACATCGCGAGCCCGACCTTGCCATGCACGGTGTCGAACACCGGGAATTCGTCGCCCGGCACGTATTGGAACTCCCAGGCGGTGCCGCCGGTGTAGATCCACGGCCCGTTCGGATGGGTGCGGCGGTAGCGCGCCGGCGCGCGGCCGTCGGGATAGGCCATGCAGATCAGGTTGTAGGCGGTGGCGGCCTGCTCATCGATCGGCTCCAGCGTGCCGAACACCACATGCACGCCGTGCTGCTCGGCGGCCGCGACCATCGCGGCGGTAGGGTCGAATGTCATCGGCATCCGCCACGGCCCGGGATAGGTCTCCGGGAAGCAGACGAAATGCGCACCCTGCGCGGCTGCCGCGGCGACCGTCGCCACCGCTCCGGCCACGTTCTTCTCGTCGGTGCCGGGACGATGACAGATCGGTTGCACGACGGCGATGCGAAAGGTCATGGCGCGGTCCTCCTGCCACAACATGATCGCCGTTCAGGGGAGGGCGTCAAGCCCGCCTGGAGAGCGGACATCGACAGCAAGCAGAATGGGGGATCATTTGCGTTGATATCGGTGCTGTTCGTGTTCAGCAGCGTCGTTCACGGTACGCTGAATCGATTGACCGTCGTTTTTGTGGGTTGTTACTCTTTTCGGAGACCGGCAACGTTGGACTCGGCATCGCGACAGCCCTCGTTTCATGAAAGTGCGGGATCGACTGCCTTGGCTCGCGCCCTGAAATACGTCATCCAGCTCTTGGTTGTCGGCACGATCTATTTCCTGCTCGTGCGGTTTGGTCTCGAGCTTGCGTCGGCTTACCCGAGTGCGGCATTGATTTGGCCGCCGGCGGCCTTTGCGCTGGCCGCCGTGCTGCTTGGTGGTTACCGGGTAGTACCGGCGATCTTTGCCGCGGCCTATGTCGCCTACGCCGCCTGGTCGGATCAGCCCTACGCCGTGGCTGCAATCGCGGCGGGCAACGCGCTTGAAGCACTCGCAGCCGGATTTCTGATCAACTGGTGGGCGGGCGGCCGCAATGTCTTTGAGACGTCGGCCGGCATCGCCAGATTCGTATTGATCGCGATCGTGGCCGCGGCCGTCTGCGCCAGCATCGGCTCCGGTGTGAAGCTCGGCCTCGAAGCCGGGAGCGGGGTCGAGCAGGTCGATTGGGGACGGTTCGTCGCCATCTGGTTCCCATGGTGGCTGGGGGACTTGGCCGCGCTTCTGATGATTACGCCGCCGCTGGTCTTGTGGATGACCGATTTCCCCCGGTCGTTCGAGCTTCGCCCGGCCTTGGAATCGACCGCAATCTTTGCGACGGCGGCCGCCTTCGGCGCACTCGCCTTCGGCCCCCTGACGGCCAATATCCCGAGCGCGGCGCCGCTCTCCATTCTTGCGGTGCTGCCGCCGATCTGGGCGGCGCTGCGCCGCGGTCCGCGCGATACCGCCACCGCGGGGCTCATTCTGTTTTGCTTTGCGGCGTGGGGTACCATCGTCGCCGGCAGTCCGTTGGCAGGAAGCGTGCGCGAGGAGTCCTCGACCCTGATCCTCGTGTTCATGATCGGCATCGCGACGCCGAGCCTGATCCTGGCGGCCGGCTCGACCCAGCGCATGCGCAGCGAGCGCGTTCTCCGCGACACCCGCCGCGAGCTTGGCGAGGCCCGCGAGCAATTTGCGCAATCGCAGAAGCTCGAAGCGGTCGGCCAGCTCACCGGTGGGGTGGCGCACGACTTCAACAATCTTTTGACCGTCATCGTCGGAAACCTCAACCTCGCGCAGCGTCAACTCGAGTCATGGACCGACGGACCGGCGGAGCGGCTGCGCCGCGTCATCAACAACGCACTGCGGGGCGCCGAACGGGCAACGACCATCACCCGGCAATTGCTGGCGTTCTCGCGCAAGGAGCCGCTCGATCCCCGGCCGCTCGACGTCAACGAGCTGTTGCATGGCTTCTCCGACTTCCTGCGCCGCTCGCTGGGCGAGACCATCACGCTCGATATCGCCGGCGCCAACGGCCTGTGGCAGGCGGAAGCCGATCCATTCCAGCTCGAGGCTGCGATCCTCAATCTCGTCGTGAACGCGCGCGACGCGATGGCGGCGGGCGGCAAGGTGACGATCACCACCGAGAACGTCATCCTCGACGAGCGGTTTTGCCGGCAGCACGACGAGCTCGTTGCCGGACCCTATGTCGAGATTGCCATCACCGACACCGGCACCGGCATGCCGAAAGAAGTTCTGGAACGGGTGTTCGAGCCCTTCTTCACGACCAAGAAGGCTGGCAAGGGCACCGGCCTGGGCCTGGGCCAGGTCTACGCCTTCGTCAAACAGTCGAACGGGCACATCGAGGTCGACAGCGAGCCGGGCAAGGGCACGACCGTGCGGATGTACCTTCCGGCGCTGCCGGACAGCCGCCGCATCGAGCACGTCGTCGAGCGCGAAGCGCCCATCGCCGATGCCGCCGAGACGATCCTGCTGGTCGAGGACGATCACGACGTTCGCGCCTATGTGGTCGAGATCCTGCGCGACCTGCACTACCGGGTGTTGGAAGCGCATGACGCGGGCTCGGCGCTCGGGCTGATCGAGCGCAACGACATCCGCGTGGATCTGCTGCTGACCGACCTGGTGTTGCCGGGCATGGACGGCGGTCAGCTCGCCAAGGAAGTGAAGGCGCGCCGGCCGGAAGCGCGCGTGCTGTTCATGACCGGCTACTCGCCCGGCGTGCTCGCGCAGCAAGTGTCGATCGATGGCGACATCGAGCTGCTGCACAAGCCGCTGACCGAGGCCGCGCTCGAGCAGAAGGTCCGCGCCGCGCTCGGTCAGATCGGCTGACCAGGCCGGCTGACAGGCGGTCGAACGCACCCTCGGAAACGCGTATTTAGTACTAATTCAAGAAGATACCGGTGGGTGGCGGCGGCGTCATGGGTCGCTGTTGCGGGCTGTGCTAGGTTGAGGGTACGGGGGAAGGAGCAGGGGGTGCTGCAGAACCTACCAAAGCCGGTCGCGCAGGAGCCACTGCTCGCGCGGGCCAACCTTCCACGATGGGCTGGTCCGGTCTTGCTCGCTGTTGTGGTCAGCATCGCCTATTTTCTCGCCGCGCGCCTGAGCCTTGCGCTGCTGACCAAGCCCGAAGGCGTCGCCGTGTTCTGGCCGGCCGCCGGCGTGGCGGCGGGCGTATTGATCGCGCTCGGGCCGCGCGCACGCTGGCCGGTCGTCGCCGGAACGATGGCCGCGACGATCGTGGCCAACCTCTTCGGCGACCGGAATCTCCCGAGCGCGTTTCTGTTCGCCGTCTGCAATGCGGGTGAAGCGGTGCTGGCGGCATGGATCATCGAGCGGGTTTACGGCACGGGCTTTCGGCTGGGCCGGTTGCGCAATGTGCTCGGGCTGTTCGCCGCGGCGATGGTCGGAACGGCGCTCGCCGCGATCGGCGGCACCGCCGGCATCCGGTTGTTCCATAACGCGGACGCGCCGCTGCTCGCGACCTGGCAGCAGTGGTTCGCGTCGGACACGCTCGGCATCGTCACCGTCGCGCCGCTCCTGATCGAGCTTGCGGCGCTGCCGCGCGACCGCCCGTCCCGCAGCGAGATCATCGAGGGTGTGCTTGCGGTCGCGTCGCTGGCGCTGGTCTGTGCGCTGGCGGTGTTCGAGCGCTGGGAGCTGTTGGCGACCATCGGACCGGTCGCACTCCTGTTCGCACCGCTCCTGTGGCTCGCGGCGCGCTGCCGCCCGGTATTCGCAGCGACCGCCGCCTTCATCGTCAGCCTCTCGATCGTCTGGACGACGACCTTCGGCATCGGCTATTTCGGCAATCCGGGGCTGTCGATGACCGATCGCGTCTTCGGCGCGCAGGCCAGCATCCTGCTGGTAACGCTCAGCGCGCTGGTGCTCGCCGCCCTGTTCGCCGAGATCCGCGACAAGCGGCGGCTCGCCGAGATCGCGCTGCAGGCCAGCGAGACCCAGCGCTATCTCATCGAGACCGAGCGGCTGGCCGCGCTCGGCGGTCTGGTCGCGGGCGTTTCTCACGAGATCAACACGCCGGTCGGCACCAGCCTGACGGTCGCGTCATCGCTCGCGCACCGCTGCGCGACGTTCGCCGGCCAGATCGGCTCCGGCGAAGTGCGCCGCTCCCAGCTCGAGGAGTTCGCCGACGGTTGCCGCGACGCCTCGAGCCAGCTCGTCGCCAATCTTCAGCGCGCGGCCGAGCTCATTCAGTCGTTCAAGCAGGTGGCCGTCGATCGCAGCCATGCCGACCGGCGTACCTTCGATCTGAAGGTTGTCACCGAGCAGATCGTCGCCAGCGTCCGGCCGGGCCTGCCGAGGCCGCGCCGCGACTCGATCGCGATCGAGATCCCCGCCCAGATCACGCTGTACAGCTATCCCGGCGCCTACGGGCAGGTGTTGACCAATCTCATCTTCAACGCCTTCACGCACGGCTTCCTCGACGGACGCGACGGCCGGGTGTTGATCAAGGCGCGCGAGGTCGGCGCCGACCAGGTCGAGATCACGTTCGCCGACAATGGCGTCGGTATTCCGGGCGACGTGCAGCGTCACGTCTTCGATCCGTTCTTCACCACCAATCGCGGGCAGGGCAATACCGGGCTCGGCCTCTACATCGTCTACAATCTGGTGACGCAGCATCTCGGCGGCACCATCGCGCTCGCCTCTACGACCGGCAAAGGCACCACCGTTTCGATGACGCTGCCGCTCAACGCCCCCGGCCACGCGGAGCCGGCGATCATGGCCGGGCGCATCGGTGGTTAGGCCGCCGGGTCAACCAGCCACAACCTTCGCCGCAGCTCCGCGATGAAGCGGTCGGCCTCGTATTGGTCGTGATTGATCGGCGGCACCGCGCCCCACACCGGCTTCGGCCAGGCGGCGTCGCCCTGCCGGCGCGCGATGACGTGCACATGCAGCTGCGGCACCACGTTGCCGAGCGCCGCGATGTTGAGCTTGTCGCATTCGGTGACGGTCTTGAGCGCGCGGCCGGTGCGGGCGATCTCGGTCCACAATTGCGCCTGCTCGACCTCGTCGAGGTCGATCATCTCCGACACGCCGAGCCGGCGCGGCACCAGCAGCAGCCAAGGATAATTGGCGTCGTTGATGAGCAGCAGGCGCGACAACGGCAGGTCGCCGATATTGATGGTGTCCTTGGCGAGCTGCGGATGCAGCGACCATTGCGGCGGGGCCTCGATCATTCTCAGGAATTCCGTCGGTTTTGTGCGTTCCGGGGAACGGTAGCATGGCCCGCCCGAGGGCGCCCAAAGGCCGGCTTGCATTCCCGTTCCGTTCCGCCGATATAGAGGCCGGGAGGTTGGCGGTGGACGAGCCACTCGCCAACCGGGTCAGGTCCGGAAGGAAGCAGCCCTAACGAGCTCCGG
>JAIESR010000039.1 GCA_019745775.1 Xanthobacteraceae bacterium
TTGGAGAACCCCTTCGGTCCAAAAGTGTTACCCATGTCTCCGGTATGAAACGTAACCTATGTGTCCGGAACGGACCCTGAATGAACTGGACCACCCAGCAGGATTCGAACCTGCGGCCTCCGGCTCCGCAAACCGGTGCTCTCTTCCGCTGAGCTATGGGTGGAATGGTGCTAGCATCGTTCGCGACGGGCGCAGCACATTGAGGCGCGGGGGCGGGGAGCGAACGCAATGAAGGCTTGCCGGACCGGAACGACAGCGGCGCTGTTCGCGTTCTTGCTTGTCGTGTCTCATGTTTCGGCGCAGCAGCCGGCCTCTTCGTTTCCGGAAAAGACCGTCCGCATCATCGTGCCGTTTCCGGCCGGTGGCGCTACCGACATCCTGGCGCGGCTGGTCGCTGAGCGGTTGAGCGGCGCCCTCGGCCGGGCGGTGGTGGTGGAGAACATATCCGGCGCCGCCGGTGCGACCGGCACCGCGGCCGCCGCCAAGGCGGTCCCCGACGGTCACGCCCTGCTCATGGGCACCGGTACTACCACCACGCTGCTGCCGCATCTGCGCGGCGATCTTCCCTACGATCCGGAGCGCGACTTCGCCGCGGTCACGTTGATCGCAAGCTTCCCCAATCTTCTGGTCGTGCGCCCCGGCATTCCGGCGACGGACGTGAAGTCGCTGATCGAACTCGTGCGCGCGTCGCCGGGCAAGCTCAGCTATGCGAGCTCCGGCTTCGGGGCGTCGCCGCATCTCTCGGCCGAATGGTTCAAGCGCCTGACCATGACCGACATCCTGCACGTGCCCTATACCGGCAGCGGCCCGGCATTGCCGGCGCTGCTCGGCGGCCATGTCGACATGATGTTCGACACCTTGCCGTCGGTGCTGCCGCTGGTGCAGCAGGGCAAGCTCCGCGCGCTTGGCGTCACCACGGCCGAACGCGTGCCGTTCCTGCCGGACATTCCGGCGATCGCCGAAACGCTGCCCGAATTCGACGTCACTTCATGGCTTGGCATCATGGTGCCGTCGGGCGTGAGCGCCGATGTCCGGGCCAGGATTGCGGCGCCGCTGGTCAGCTTCGTCAAGGAGCCCGCGATCGTGAAGCGCATGCAGGAGCTCGGCGCGGTCGCGGCGACGATCAATACGCCGCAGGAGTTCGATGCCTGGATCCGTCGTGACCACGAGAAATGGCGGCGCGTGATCCGGGAGACCGGAATCAAGATCGCGAAATAGCCGGCGCTGCGCGCGCAAAAATGGCTCCTGGAGCAGGGCTCGAACCTGCAGGCCTTGCGGCACCTGATTAACAGTCAGACGCGTTTACCGATTCCGCCATCCAGGAATGAAGTAGCTGGCCGGCCGGAGCCATCGTCCCAAAAACCGGCCATGAAAGGCTTTGGCTCACACCGCGCGCAGCGTGAGCCAAGAGAGCCGCAAATCGTCGCGCTGATCAGATGTAGTAGCGGACGCGGTAGACGCGATAGACCGGCTGCACGCGGTAGACGCGATAGACGCGGTAGTAACGGACGTAGCCGCAGGTGCAGTGGCCGCTAAGGTTCAAATCGTCCAGGGCCGCGGCGCCTTGGGTGACCGTGTCGGTCGAAACGTTGGCGCGGGCGGGCGCCGCCGAGAACGCGGTCAGAGCCGCAACGAAGCCAAGGGCGGCGGCGATCGATTTGACGTTCATTTTGGTAGCTCCTGATTGAGGGTGGTATGGGAAATCCATCCACATGCCCCCTCAGACGGACACCTTCATCATTTTGCGGCTGAGGCTGAACTTTTTCGTCCCGGCCTGAATTCCTCGGTTTGGCGGGCAAGACGCAGTCCTGCGACCCGAATTGCCCGCAAATTGGTGCCTGGGGTTGGTTTCGAGCCAACCTCCCCGCATTTTCAGTGCGGTGCTTTCACCAGATCAGCTTCCCAGGCAGCTGGTGCGGACGGCGGGAATCGAACCCGCGCCCCCTGAGTGGCGCTCAGGGACTCTGCCTTTGAGCCACGTCCGCATAGTTGGTGCGCTCCCGAGGATTCGAACCTCTCGTCGTCCGACCTGCTTGTTTCACAGACACCGGTTTTACAGACCGGCAGCAGGAGAGGAGCGCGCGTCTGAAGCGCGAAGCGGGATGGCGGAAGGTGAAGGAGTCGAACCCTCGACCCTTGGGTCGGCCCGGTTTTCGAAACCGGTTGCGCGCCACCGCGCACCACCTTCCGAAGATGGATGTCCCGGCGCGATTTGAACGCGCGGCCTCCGCGGTCGGAACGCGGTGCTCTGATCCACTGAGCTACGGGACAATCTTTGTATGGTCACCACAGTCGGTTGCGAGCGAAAGCGTGGCCTGAGCCAGATTTGAGATACCGCTCGAACGCTTCAGCTTTCGCCTGATCAGAAAATGCGGTGTAGGTGATAAGACGCCAAGGTTTGAACTTAGACGCGTGAGGAGACTCACCGTCGTTATGATTCCGAAATCGGCGTTTGAGATCGGTGGTCAGACCCACGTATCGCTCGCCAGGAAAAGCAGTGCTTTCGATAAGGTAGACGTAGTGCATGGAGAGCAGCCCTCCTTCGCTATAGCTTCGGAGGGCAGCCTGCTTCGCGCGCCGCGGCGTTACAATCCTGCGAAGCGCGGTAGCGCGAAGCAGGATGGTCAGGGTAGTTGGATTCGAACCAACGGCCTCCTGCGTCCGAGGCAGGCGCTCTCGCCGGGCTGAGCTACACCCTGTCTTCAAAGAAGCTGGCGCTCCGCAGGGAGATCGAATCCCTCTCGCCCGATGGACAGTCGGGCCGCCTCACCAGATGCGTAACGGAGCGGTAATGCGAACATGGAGGATCAGGTGGGACTCGAACCCACGAAGCTTGCGCAGCGGCTTAAGAGGCCGCTCCCTTTGCCACTCGGGTCACTGATCCGATCTTTCTGGAGCCCTTCTTCGCTCCATAGCGCGTCGAAGACGCGCGTAAACGCGCTTTAGGAGCTTCGAAGGGCCCCCGCCATCCGGCGGCCTCGCCCGCCGAAGCGTCAGCGAAGGCGGGTGGCGGACGCGTGTGGTTACGATCCACATGCCGACGGGTTAAAAGTCCGCTCCCTCTCCATTCGGGTTTAAGGCTACGCGTCCGTCTTGGATCGAATGGTCGCCCCGCGCGGTTTTGATCCGCGTTTTCTCGGTTATCGGCCGAGCGCCTTAGCCACTAGACGACGGGGCATTGGTGCGTCCTCACGGACTTGAACCGCGGGCCTTCTGCATGTCGCGCAGACGCTCTGACCTTCTGAGCTAAGGACGCGTCTCATTGAAAGAGTGGATGGAGCAGGCACTCTTGGGATTTGCTCCATCCGCGCCGGCCACGCAGCCGTCGTTCGTCCGTTTGGTCGGGCGCCGCTTCCGGGGGAGAAGCGCGCGGAGTGCCAGGGACGCGGTTGCGCGGCAGCATGCCGCAAGTTGGTACCTCCTCAGGGAATCGAACCCCGGATCCCGCGATGTAAGCGCGGAGCTTTGGCCGCTAAGCTAAGGAGGCATCGTTCCGGGTATCGTCGCCCGCGCTTGCGGGCGCTCACGCCGGACGAATGACGTGCCGGCTATTTGAATTCGCGATCGAGCACGACGTCGATCAGCATCGGTGCGCCGCTCGCGATGGCCTTGCGCAGCAGATCGGTCGCCTCGTGCACGGTCCTGGCGCGCTCCGCCGGGACGCCGAACGAGCGCGACAGCGAGACGAAATCGACCGCCGGGTCGGTGAGCTCCATGCCGACATAGGTGTCGGCCTGATGCGATATCCCGCGCATGGCGTGCAGGCGCTGCTTGAGGATGCGGTACGACGTGTTGTTGAGGATCACGATGACCGCGGCGATACGGTAGCGCGCCGCCGTCCAAAGCGCCTGGATGGTATAGAGCGATGAGCCGTCGCCGATGATCCCGACCACCGGCCGGTCCGGCAGCGCGAGCTTGGCGCCCACGGTCGCCGGCACGCCCCAGCCGATGCCGCCGCCGCGCAAGCCGAAATAGCTCTGCGGATCGTCGGCGCGGATGAGCTGGCGGATGCCGCGGTTCGATGACAGCGATTCCTCGATCACGACCGCGTCCTTCGGCAGCGTTTCGCCGATCGCGTGCAGCAGCGCCAGCGGCTGTACCGGTACTGCGTCCGCAAGCGCGCGCGCCTGGGCATGCAGCGCCGCGCGTTCGGCGGCTCCGGCGTCGCTCGCGGTCTTGAGCCGGTCGCGCGCCGCGCCCTTGGCGCCGCTCGACATGCGCTCGCGCAACGCGGCGGTCAGGTCCGGCAGCGTGCCCTTCGGATCGCCGAGGATCGCCACCTTGGGCGGATAGTTCTTGCCGATCTCCCAGGGATCGACGTCGAGATGGATCAGCGCGATGCCGGGCGGCATCGGGTCGGTGTCGGACGGCAGCGACAGCGTGAACAGGTCGGCGCCGACCGAGAACAGCACGTCGTGCTGATCGAGCAATTGCCGCACCGCCGGCGCAGTGCGTGTCATCTGCCCGCGGAAGAGGGGATGCGAGCTCGGAAAGGACGCCGTATTCGGAATGAATTCGAGATAGACCGGCGCGCCGAGGAGCTCGGCGAATTCGATCAGCTCCGCATGCGCGCGGCTTTGCGCGACGATATCGCCGGCCATGATGACCGGACGCTCGGCCTGCGCCAGGATCGCGGCCGCCGCCTCGACGGCGGCGCGGTCACCGCGAATATGCGGGGCAATACGCGTCGGCGCGAGCAGGTCGATGTCGCCGTCGGCGCGCAGGATGTCGCCCGGCAGCGATAGGAAGACCGGGCCGGTCGGCGGCGCGAGCGCGGTCTTGGCGGCGCGGTGCACGATGCGCGGCAGGTCGGCGAGGCGGTGCACCTCGGTCGACCATTTCACCAGCGGCCGTGCGATCGGCGGCAGGTCCGCCATCAGGATCGGCTCGGTCACGTTGAAGACCTGCTCGTGCTGGCCCGCCGTGATCAGGATCGGCGCGCCAGCCTTCTGCGCGTCGTAGAGCATGCCCATGGCGTTGCCGAGGCCCGGCGTGGTGTGGAAGTTGCACACCGTCAGCTTTCCGGAGGCCTGGGCATAGCCGTCCGCCATCGCCATGACCGCGGCTTCCTGGAGACCGAGAACGTAACGGATATCGTTCTCGGTCGCGAACGCGTCCATGAGCGGCAATTCGGTGGTGCCGGGATTACCGAAGACGACTTCGACGCCCTCCTGCTTGAGCAGTTCGAGGAACGCGTGCTTGCCGGACATGACGGGCACCAGTGTCTCTCCCTTGTCGTCGGATATTGTTTCGCCGCGACTGTCGCATGCGGATCGGCCATGCGGAAGCGGGCAGGCGCCCGACCTCGCGCACGCGTGCATGCGAAGAGAAAATGGTGCGCCAGGCAGGATTCGAACCTGCACTGTGCTCTTTCTGAGAGAGCCGCCTCCTGCCGGTTGGGCTACTGGCGCAAAAATGGTGCCGGCTGCGTGACTCGAACACGCGGCCTCCGCGTTACGAGGGCGGCGCTCTTCCCGTTGAGCTAAGCCGGCAAGGAAGAAAAAGAGAAAAATGGACAAAGGGCCAGCGGCGCCGCTCTCGCCGGCATGATCGCAATCGATCATGCCTGACAAAGGTAGCGACCTTGCAACAGGGACTTCCGCTCCTCGCGAAGCGGACGCCGCTGGCCTATTCTGGACGTTCACGATGTCAAACAGCGTAGTACTTAGTCAGCAACGTGCAGCGCAGGCTCGGCCTGCACCGGAGTCGGCAAGAAGGGCTCGCCCGGTTGCGAGCGCGCGTGCCGGCTTTGCGGCTCCGACGGAGCCGGAACCTGCCGCGCCAGCTTTACCGTCGAGGTCGAGAACACCGCCTCGACCAGCGCCAAGGCGCTGACGACGGCCGCGACGACCAGGGTCGATGCGACGGTGACGCTGGCGAGCGCGCGCCAGGACTCTGCCGCAGCGTCGGCCGGCAAGTCGTCGCCCGCGCGCGATGGCGCACGGTCGACGGATGGGTGTCTGAAACGTCTGAAGTCATTGCGGGCCATTGCTGTCCCTCCTGCCTTGCGGCGGAGGGATGCGGCCCGCCGCCGGTTAATCCGGTTGTCTCGTTCCGGATTGCCGCTGGAAGGAGCAACCCGGCTTGAACGCGCGCATGACGCGGCCGTAGCCCAGTCGAGTGATCGACCGGACGTCGGCGCTGAGCGCGTTGATGGTGCCTGTTAGGCGCATCGGGTTCCTCGTCATGCCTCCACACATGGTGTGTCGGCGCGTTGATCGCCAGGCGCGCAGCGCCCAGCGGGTGGTGCTTGTGTCAGATGTGTCGGAAAAGTTCAAGGCAAGGTTCGACGACGCGCGCGAAAAGCAAGAAAAGCATCGATCGCCGTTGCCCTGGCGCAACTCCTGATCCTGCCGCGGTGGCGCCTGCGCAATTTCGTCACGCGTTTTGCGGCTGCGACCCTCGTTGCGGCCGTTAAGGGAGTATGCACTGATAAGGCAAAGACGCCCGCAGAGGCGTCTGGTGGGATGAGACGAGAGGAGTGGGCGATGGGTGCGCGATTCTGCTTGAGCCTGGCGATAGCCGTTGCAGCCGCTCTGCTGGCGGCACCATCCGTCACCTGCGCGCAACAGAGTGCCGGCGGCATCACCGTCGGCGCCGGCGATCTCGGCGGGGTCGTGCGCAGCGCCAAGGGCCCTGAGGCCGGGGTCTGGGTGATCGCGGAAACCACCGACCTTCCCACCAAATTCGCCAAGATCGTCGTCACCGACGACCAGGGACGCTACGTGCTGCCGGAGCTGCCGAAGGCGGCCTACAGCGTCTGGGTGCGGGGCTACGGCCTCATCGATTCGCCCAAGGTGCGCGCGACGCCCGGAAAAATCCTCGATCTCACCGCGGTGACGGCGCCGACCGCCGCCGCGGCGGCCGAGTACTACCCGGCGCAGTGGTGGTATTCGATGATGAAGATCCCCGACAAGAGCCTGTTCCCCGGCACCGGGCCGAAAGGCAACGGCATGGCCACCAACATGCGCAGCCAGGCGATGTGGCTCGCCAACATCAAGTCGCAGGGCTGCGGCTCCTGCCACCAGCTCGGCAACAAGCCGACCCGCATCATCGATGCCAAGCTCGGAAAATTCGACAGTTCGCTCTCGGCCTGGGCCTACCGCATGCAGGTCGGCCCGGCCGCCGAGATCATGATCCGCAACATCGGGCAGCTCGATTCGCAGCACGCGCTGAAGAATTTCGCCGACTGGAGCGACCGGATTGCCGCCGGCGAGCTGCCGAAAACGCAGCCGGCGCGGCCGACCGGAGTCGAGCGCAACGTGGTTATCACGCTGTGGGACTGGGGCACGCCGACGGACTACCTGCACGACGAGGTCGCCACCGACCGGCGCGACCCGACGGTCAACGCCAACGGCAGGATCTATGGCGCCACCGAGGATTCGACCGACCTCGTGCCGGTGCTCGACCCGGTCACGCACACGACCAGCCAGGTGAAGCTCGTCACTCGCACACCGGTCAAGCCGCGCGGCATGTTCATCTCGGCCCATGACGAATTCCTCAATCAGCCGTCGCCCTATTGGGGCGACAAGCCGCTGTGGGGTTCGCAGACGACGCCGCACAATCCGATGTTCGATCACATCGGGCGGGTCTGGTTCACCAGCCGGATCCGCGAAGCCAACACGCCCGCGTTCTGTCGCAAGGGCTCCGAGCATCCATCGGCGAAGCTGTTTCCGATCGAGCAGGCCGGACGGCAGCTCTCGGTCTACGATCCCAAGACCGACAAGCTGACGCTGATCGACACCTGCTTCACCACGCATCACCTCAACTTCGCCGAGGACGGGAACCACACGCTCTGGCTCAGCGCCGGCGGCTTCCGCGCCGGCTATGTCGGCTGGTTCAACACCAGGCTGTTCGACGAGACCGGCGACGAGCAGCGCGCGCAGGGCTGGTCGCCGATCATTCTCGACACCAACGGCAACGGCCGGCGCGACGAGGGCTATGTCGGGCCGAACGACCCGGTCGATCCGACCAAGGACAAGCGCATCGTCGCCGGGCTCTACGCCATCGCCTACAACCCGGTCGACAAGTCGATCTGGGGTACGGTGCAGGTCTATCCGGGCGCGATCGTGCGCATCATGCCGGGCGACAATCCGCCGGCGACCGTGCTCGCGGAATACTACGAGGTGCCGTTCCCGGGCTACGGCCCGCGCGGCGGCGACATCGACCGCGACGGCGTCTACTGGGCCTCGCTCGCCAGCGGCCATCTCGGGAAGTTCGACCGGCGCAAATGCAAGGGCCCGCTCAACGGCCCGACCGCGACCGGCAAGCACTGCCCGGAGGGCTGGACGCTGTATCCGTTCCCGGGCCCGCAATTCGAAACGGTGACCGACAGCGGCAGCGCGCAGGCGAGCTACTACACCTGGGTCGATCAGTTCGACACGTTCGGCCTCGGCCGCAACGTGCCGGTCGCCACCGGCAATTTCACCGACTCGCTGGAAGCGCTGGTCGACGGCAAGTGGGTCACGCTGCGGGTGCCGTATCCGATGGGCTTCCACGCCAAGGGGCTCGACGGCCGCATCGACGATCCCAACGCGGGATGGAAGGGCCGGGGGCTGTGGTCGGCCTATGCCGGCCGTGCCACCTGGCACATCGAAGGCGATCGCGAGCGGCCGAAGGTGGTGAAGTTCCAGCTGCGGCCCGATCCGCTGGCGCGGTGAGGCGGGTTCTTTTGTAGGATGGGTTGAGCGCAGCGAAACCCATCGGCACGGTGTTGCACGAAGATGATGGGTATCGCTTCGCTCAACCCATCCTACGGCATCCGCGCAAACGTCATCGTTTCGCGAGGCATATCTCCCTCCGAGTTTGCAATTTTTCCCTCGCGCAAAAAGAGGGAAGCGGAGCGCCGACGAGCGCTTGGGTGCATCGGCACCTGTTTGCGGCGGGCCAGCGGCTTCTTCTTTCACTGCCGGCGCAGGGTGTAAGATCGGGGTGTAAGATTTATTATTGAAAGCGATCATCGGCTTAGGTTCGAAACTTACATTCTTACGGCTCTTACCACTGTGTGCTCTCCGACGTGACATGCGCGCGTTCGCGCATTCCGCTCGTCGTGGCGGATGGGTGGCGTCGGGACCCTGCATCCCGTTCTACCCATGCGGTGCCTCGCGACGCGCGCTTTCAGTCGAACGGGACACGGCGAAGGTAGGTGAGCGCGCGGAAGTGTCAAACGCGTTATCGTCAGGAATCGTATGATATCTCGGCCGTGAAATGTGGCGCTCTTCGACAAGGCGCGGCGGCATCGACCGTTTCCACCGCCGCGCTATCACAAGCTTTTTTTTGCTCGTTGACCGGTTCGTGACCGCGGAAGCACTGTTGACCTGCCCATCCATCGTGAAACGAAGAGAGTCGATTTCCGAGGATGGACTGCCGGGTCAAGCCGGCAATGACGCTGGACAGGTTGAGGTCGACGAGGTTGGTATGGGTTCTGGGTCGTGACCAGGCGCTCGCGGCGCAGCTCAAATAATCTCGGAACGAAGCCCGTCACCCTGCGCCGCCCGCCGGGACAGTCGATCCCTTGTCCCGTTCCCCGCCGGGACTGTCACCACGGAGCGAAGGACCTGCGCTTTCGCCGTCCTCGGGGCCGCGCGCGTCAGTCCGGATGCTGACGAGCGCGGCATCGGCCTCCAGGTGGTATCGGAAGCCTTCCGCAAGGAATTCCAAGGAAGCGCTGCCGCCGAACGCTCGCGGTACCAGTTCGTTGAGCAATTGCTTGCCAAACCCTGCTTCGTCCGGCTGCGGCCGCTGAGCCGGCGGTCCGTCCAGCTCGATCCAGTCGAGCACGAACCGGTCGCCTGTCTCGCTCCACCGCAGGAGTACCTTGCCCTGCTCTGCCGATAACGCCCCATATTTGACCGCGTTGGTCCACAGCTCGTAGATCATCAGCGCCATGTTCTGCGCGCCGACGGGCGTCAAGGCCATGTCAGGTCCGACCGTCGCCACCCGATCGTCGCAGCCGTCGATCGCGGCGATCAGCTCGCGCAGGGAAACCCCTCCGCTTTGCGACTTCACCAGCAGGTCGGCGGAATGGGCCATCGCGGCGATCCGTCCGAGAAAGGCTGGACACGCTGCCTGGGGGTCGGCATTTCGAAACGTCCGGTGCGCGACCGATTGGACGACGGTAAGGACATTCTTGAGCCGGTGGTTCAGCTCACGAACGACGACCTGTAGACTGGCGTCCGCACGCGTCAGGTCGCCGAGCGCCACCTCGAGTTTGCGATAGGCACCGGCAATGAAAAGCGCGGCGAAGGTCATCGTGAGGACGCTGATGGACCCGAGGGTTGCGACCTGGAGCGTGCCCGCGACAGGCGTCGGTACCGGCGCCCGGTACTCCACCTGCCAGGTACGGCCGGCAAATTCGATGGTGCGGGTCTGCGCCAGCGGAGCGGCGGTCGCTGCTGGCGGCTGATCGGCGCTGCGATAAAGATCGATATGCGGCGCGTCGGCGTCCAGGAGACGCACGAAAAAAGGCCAGTCCGGCCGCGCCGACACGGCCTCCTCGACCAGGCGATGGTAGCGGTAGCTGAATCCAAGGAAACCTTCGAGCCTCTGTTCCGCTTTGCCGTCCAGGTGCCGGACCGGCACATAGATCACGAAGGCCGGGACGCCGGGCAATTGCACCAAGGTGAGCGGAGCGGTGGCCGATGGCCTTTGAGATGTCGCCGCGCGATCCAGTGCCTCGCGCGGCATCGGCAGGGCGCTCAGGACCAGGCCGAGAGAGCTCAGATTCGATTTCGTCCTGGGCGCGATGTCCATCACTGGATGGAACGTCTCGCCAAGGTCGGATTCTCCGATCGGCCGGCGGCCGGCCCCGATCAGGGCCGGGCTATCGACGCCGCTTGCGCTCAGCGCTTTCCGCACCTCGGCAAGCTCATGGCGCGCGACCGCAGGCACCCAGACGATGGACGTGATGTCAGGAACTCCAGCCAGGAAATCTTCGTCGATCCCGCCAAGGCTGTGCGGTCCCAGTCGCGAAGACGGCTTGAAAACGGCACCGACGCTGCGCGCGATGCCGACGCGATCGCGCAGATGGTTGGACAGCGAGAGGAAGTGCTGCTCGATCAGAGCTTCGACGCGTTGGCGCTCACCAGCCCGAGCGGACAGGTAATCCTGCGTTGCGATGAGCGCCACGATCGCGAGGCTGACCAACCCGCAGATCGCGATAGCAGCTCTTGTACGGTCCATACGCCACATCGAACAGCACGACGTCACGGGGGAAGGGGAAACCGACCGGACTCTAGCGCCAAAAAAGCAACCTAATCGTCGGCCCCGAATGTCCCATTTTCATGATGTGATTTATAAGACGATTTTGCTTGTGACAACTTTTCTGCCCGCGCGTCCTTTGTCGCAGATTCACAAGCATGGGGGGCATTAATCTATGTTATGGAGCCGGTCATACAGACCTACGGCGTGTACATCAACGCAACGTTGTCTTCTGAGAAGTGCTAGAAGCAGACCCCCGGTGCTCGCCTGAAGGATTTCCGCTTGCCGCCAAGCGGATGTCCAAATCGGCATTCCACGTCCAACCCAGCAAAATAGCAGATCAGGCTCTCATCTCTCGAAGCCGTTGGAACCTCTATTTGTCCAGTTAAAAAGGGTACGGAAATTCAGTTATCAAACTGGTCGGTAGTTGTCGTTTGCGTGCGGCGGCTCGACTGTGCTGACAGAGTTTGATGAAAGTTCCACCGGCATCATCGGTCTGGACGAACTGACCCGGGGCGGGATTCCGGCGGGACGCCCGACGAAGCGACATCCGGGAGCGGCTTATCGAGTCGTCCGGCTATCCCGGCTTTCGCTACGCTCAAGCCGGGCTACGACCGCGCACGCGTCATTGGTCTCGCGCGCTCATTGGGATGGCGAAGACTAACCTACTGCCCCTGCGAGTCGTAGTACTTCAGCCCGGCCGAGGAGAGCGCGCCGCCGACCACGCAGGGCAGGCCAAGATAGACCTGACCCAGGGCGGCGGCGCCGATGCAGCCGAGCGCCAGCGCGCCGGTGCCGACATGACCCCACTTTGAGATTTCGCGCCGCGACTGCGGGCCCTTGCGTCGCAAGTCCTCGATCGAGGCCATCGCCTCCTTGCGCAGCCGCCCGGTCTCGACCGTCTCGGCGGCGGTGATGACTTCCTTGAGCGGCGTCGCGATCGGCTTCGGCGGGCCTCCGGCCTGCGCCTGCCGCAACATCGCCAGAAGCTTCATGTCGCGCACCGCGTTGCTCGCCAGCGTGAACTTCGCCATGTTGCCGAGCGTGAGCAGCTCGACATTGTTGGCGTCGTTCGAGTACGGCAGCATCGCGACGATGCGCGAGACCGGACGATAGCGGCCGCTCGCGAAGTAATAGCCCCAATAGGTGTCGAGCAGCTCCGGCGACGGCTCGAGCTCCTCGCGGGAGCCTTTCTTCTTCCCGTCGCCGAAATAGGTGTCATAGGAGAAGTAGGAGCGGAATTTCTGCGCGCTGGTCACCGTCCGATGCGGCGCGACCTGGAACAGCGTCGGCGACTGGTTGCGCAGATAGCTCGTGATCAACACGCTGCGCGTCGGCATGCGCGGCGCGAACACCCGCAACAAATGTTTCCAGTCCGGGTGCGCCGAATAGGCGATCGCGCGCACGATCACCCAGTGGTTCTCCTCCGGCAGCGGAAACATCTTGCCGATCAGCTCTTCCGCGCGCTCCGGGTTCGACCCGATCACGCCGGCGATGAAGCCGATATAGGGGCCCGAGCTCTCGGGGTCCTTGAACGCGTTCATGCGGCTCAAGGCCTTGACCACGTCGGGAACGCTCGACGGATCGGGGCTCTGCCGATAGCTGTTGACCCAGCGCAGCACGGCTTCCGGGGTCATCAGGTCGATCATCTTCAGCTGCTGCCTGGCTGCGGCCGCCGGCCAGAGATCGGTGACGACAAAGATGATGTTGATGATGACGACGATCAGCGTCCGCCGCATCCGCCTGTTACGCGCCCCCGAGCGCGCTCCCTGACATCCCCCACGGATGCCCCAAAAAGACTACTGACGACGGGACCACAGCAAGGGGTTTCGGCCATTTCTTGCTGGGGAGATGGCGACCTTGTGCCAAAGTCGTGGCAGGGCGGGCACAGAGGTTACCGGATGCCGCCCAGGCGGGAGTCTTGAAGGGCTCGTTTGGCGGGGGTGATTGCTGGAGCGGTTCCCACCTGAAACGGGTCTTTCCCCGCTCATTCCCGCCCCCGATCGTGGTCGGGGGTAAACTCCAGCGGGAATCCAGTCTTGGCTAACCTGGGTCCCCGCTTCCGCGGGGACGAGCGGGGAGAGAGCGAGTCAACTTAACCGGGGAATGCCCTAGGACTGGACGAACTTGACCCCGACCTGGCCGTCGGCGCGTCGGATCACCCGGCAGCGGCGCCTGAGCACCAGCATGAACTCATCGGGGACCTCGTGGGCGCCGACCGTGAGCTTGGCGCCGGTCGCGGAGATGTCGCAGATGATGCAGTTGATCGGGGCAGCGGCAGCCCCGGCATCGATCTGGCCCAGATAGTGGACCTCGAAGCGCTGACTCTTGCGGAGGTCGCAGAATCTTTCTTCCAAGCGGAACAGCGACATGGTTCGCCCCGTGCGTGGCTGTGCGTTCTGCACGGAGCGAACCTATTGCGGAGTTCCTGAACGGAATCTCGCGCGCGTGCTTAAAACTCGCACGATCCATGACAAGGGAACTCGTCAGGGCTGCGGGCGGGTTAACACCGACGCGCGATATTGAATCGGTATTACGTCAGTTGATCTTGATCCCGAGCGCCCGGACGATCTTGCCGTACTTCTCGTAGTCCTCGCGGATCAGCTTGGAGAAATCCGCGGGCGACAGCACCAGCGGCTCGAGGCTGCCGGAGACATTGAGCTTCTTGGCGAACTCGGCGTCGGACAGGAGCTTGTGAACTTCGGTCCGCAGCCGCGTCACGACCGGCTCCGGCGTTCCTGCCGGCGCGAACAGCCCGAGCCAGATGTCGACGGCGTAGCCCGGATAGAACTCGCCGATGGTGGGGAGATCGGGGAAGCGTGGGGCGCGCTTCTTGCCGCTGGTCGCGACCGCCCGCAGCGAGCCGGACTGGATCAGCGACGCGCTCGCCGACCCCGAGAACAGCACCTTGGTGTCGCCCGCCACGGTTGCGGTGGTGGCCGGCGCGGCGCCGCGAAACGGCACGTGCAGCAGGTCGATCTTGGCGCGCTCCTTCAGCATCTCCATCATCAATTGATGCTGGCTGCCGTTGCCGCCGGATGCATAGGGCAGCGGCGGCGTGGTCTTGCGCGCGTATTCGATGAATTCCTGGAACGTGTTCGCCGGCACCTGCGGGTTGAGCGACAGCATGAACTGGTTGGTGGCCACGCTCGCGACCGGGATCAGATCCTTCAGCGGATCGAACGGCAGCTTGCCGTAGACGTGCGGATTGATGGTGATGCCGGAGTCGGCGTGCAGCAGCAGCGTGTAGCCGTCGGGGTCGGACTTCGCGACCTGCTCGGCGGCGATGTTGCCGTTCGCGCCAGGACGGTTCTCGATCACCACCGACCAGCCGAGCTTCTCGTTCAGATGTTGCGCCAGCAATCGCGCGGAGATGTCGGGCGCGCCGCCCGGCGGGATCGTCACCAGCACGCGGACCGGTCGGTTGGGAAAGGGCTGCGCCTGCGCTGCGCTCGCGTACAGCACCGCGCATGCCAGCGTGGCCAGGATCGTCCGGGCGATTGTCAGCATCGGCTTCTTCTCCCGCATGCGGCTTGCCACCGCTTGTCAGGCGCCATTATCCCCGGGCGGTAAAGGACACGCCAGTGCGGCTTATTGCTGCTTCGCGGGGGTCGGCTCGGCCGGTGCGGTGGGGCCGGAGGCGACCACCGGCGGCGGCTTGATCACCCCGGATGGAATACCCGGCTGCCGCGGCGAAACGCCCATCGCGACATAGATGCTCATCAGCCCTTCGATCCCGATGTCGGCGGGCTTCACCCATTTGGCCGGGACGTAGACCAGCGCGCCGCCGACCGGGACCGGCGCCGAGGGCACCAGCACGACATGATAGGGCTCGCCGTTCAGCGTGACGATGTCGGTCGATGGCAGCAGCGCCAGCACCGCTGCACCGCCGTCGCCGCCGAAGAAGCACCAGACCGGACGCATGCCACCGAAGGCGCCGTCGTCCTTGCGCTCGACGATGGCGATCAGGCGCTTGGCCATGTCGTAGATGTAGCCGATCAACGGGATGCGCTGCATCACGTTGCCGATGATGTTGTGGACGCTGTGCTCCAACCGCGACTGGACGATCAGGCCGAGCAGGTAGATGCAGAGCGCCACGATCAGCACGCCGGCCAGGTAGGCGACCCAGGTCGAGGCGGAGAATCCAAATCCGAGCGTGATCAGGATCGAGCCGACCACGCTGTTGGGCCCGACGAAGTTGATGACGATATTGGCCACCCAGACCACCAGCACGATGGTCAGGACGATGGGCAGGATGACCAGAAGGCCGGCGATGAATGTGCGTGCCAAACGGCTCATGGAATTAGGACCTGTTCGCTCCCTCAGGCTGTTGCGCCGCCCCCTGGAATGATACACCACCGCCGACCCGAAATTGCATCCGACTTTAGGCAATGAACATCCTTCTGATCGGCTCCGGCGGCCGCGAGCACGCGCTGGCCTGGAAAATCGCCGCGAGCCCCCTGGTCGAACGGCTCTATTGTGCCCCCGGCAACGCCGGCATGGCGCGCGACGGGGAACTGGTCGCGCTCGATCCCGCCGACCACGGGGCGGTGATCGCGTTCTGCCGCGCCCGCAAGATCGACCTGGTGGTGGTCGGCCCGGAGGGGCCGATGGGCGAGGGCATCGTTGATGCCCTCGCGGCGGCCGGAATCAAGGCGTTCGGGGCGCGCCGGGCCGCCGCCCGGCTCGAGACCTCCAAGGGCTTCACCAAGGACCTCTGCCGCAAATATGGAATCCCGACCGCCGCCTACGAGCGCTTCGCGGCGGCGGTGCCAGCCAAGGACTACGTGCGCGCCAAAGGCGCGCCGATCGTCGTGAAGGCCGACGGCCTCGCCGCCGGCAAGGGCGTGGTGGTGGCACAGACGGTCGCGGAGGCGGAGGCCGCGATCGACATGATGTTCGGCGGCGGGCTTGGCGATGCCGGGGCCGAGGTGGTGATCGAGGAATTCCTCGACGGCGAGGAGGCGTCGTTCTTCGCGCTCTGCGACGGCGAGACCGCGATCCCGCTGGTCTCGGCGCAGGACCACAAGCGCGTGTTCGACGGCGACCGGGGGCCGAACACCGGCGGCATGGGTGCCTATTCTCCGGTTCCGATCATGACGCCGGCGATGGAACGCCGCGCGATGGATGAATTCGTGCTGCCGACGGTTGCGGCGATGAAGGAGATGGGCATGCCGTTCACCGGCGTGCTCTATCTCGGGCTGATGATCACGGCCTCCGGGCCGAAGCTGATCGAATACAATGTCCGCTTCGGCGATCCCGAATGCCAGGTGCTGATGCTGCGCCTGATGTCGGACATCGTGCCGGCGTTGCTCGCGTCGGCGCAGGGACAGCTGCGCAATTTCGACCTGCGCTGGTTTCCCGACACCGCGCTGACGGTGGTGATGGCGAGCAAAGGCTATCCCGGCAGCTACGGCAAGGGCTCGGTGATCGAAGGGCTCGATGAGGCCGCCGCGGTGGCGGACGTCGAGATCTTCCACGCCGGCACCGCGGAGAAGGACGGGCGCATCGTCGCCAACGGCGGGCGCGTGCTCAATGTCTGCGCGCTGGGCAAGAGCGCGGTCGAGGCGCAGCGGCGCGCCTATGAAGCGGTCGACCGGATCCGCTGGCCGGAGGGATTCTGCCGCCGCGACATCGGCTGGCGCGCGGTGGCGCGGGAGCAGACGCGCATAACATGACCAAATCGCTCGCGATTGCGCTCGGCGGCGGCGGTGCGCGCGGCATCGCGCATATCGCGGTCTTGGAAGTGCTCGACGAGATGGGCGTGCGGCCGACCGCCATCGCCGGCACCTCGGCCGGCGCCATGATCGGCGCCGCCTATGCCGGCGGCATGTCGGGCCGCGACATCCGCCGCCACGTGATCGCGCTTGCGCACAACCGCAGCGAGGTGCTGCGCCGGCTGGTGGCGGCGCGCGCCGGCAGCTTCGCGAGCCTGTTCTCGGGCGGCTTCGGCAGCGCCGCCCAGGTCGATGGAGAAAAATTCTGCGAGCATTTTCTGCCGGCGGCGATGCCGGACGATTTCAGCGCGCTCCAGATTCCGCTGCTGGTGATCGCGTCCGATCTCTATCGGCGCCGGCAGGTGGTGCTGTCGTCGGGCTCGTTGCGCCGCGCGGTCGCGGCGTCGATGGCGCTGCCGACCTTGGTGCGGCCGATCGTCATCGACGACAAGGTGTTGGTCGACGGCGGCGCCACCAATCCGCTGCCGTTCGATCATCTGCGCGACCGCGCCGACGTCGTGGTCGCGGTCGACATCTCAGGCGAGCCGAACGACACGCGCCGCGACATTCCCACTCCGTGGGAGGCGATCCTGGCAACCATCCTGGTGATGGGTCAGGCGATCACCACCGAGAAGCTCAAGCACGGCGCGCCCGACCTGATCATCCGTCCCAATGTCGGACTGTTCCGCACCCTCGACTTCTTCCAGGCGAGCGCGATCCTGCGCGTGTGCGAGAGCGGCAAGGCGGAGATCAGGCAGCGGCTGACCGCGCTGCTGGAAGCCTCCTAGCGATCGAGTTCTCTCCCGCTCATGCCCGCGCAAGCGGGCATCCAGAGTCCCGATTTGACTCCTGGGTCCCCTAAGTTCACAAACGAAGTGCAACACCTTCTTAGAGAGGTGTTGCCATGGGTCGCAAGTACGAACAGC
>JAIESR010000142.1 GCA_019745775.1 Xanthobacteraceae bacterium
TCTGAGCCCTATGGAGTTCGAGCGGAAAGCTGGATTCGCTTAACTGCGTGTCATCCAAACCGGGTGCAGGCCAAATGCAAGAATTGGGCAGCACCAGTGGACAGTGCCGCGGTTTCTTTTTTTGCCAACAAGGTGCGCACACGCCATCTTGAATGTGGGTTTTTGATCGCAGCAAAAGGGATTACTGGAAATCAGATCGACCTAAACGCCGCGTACCAACATGTTGATCTTGCCTTTGTAATGGACAACATCCGTCTCTTGATTTTTGATCGCGGTGAACTTGAGCAGCTATCAGATACTGTCCAATTTGCAAGACTGGCACAACACAAGATTGCTCAGATTATTTTGAGGGCGCGCTGAAGACGTACTGCTATGCTCTTCCGTCCGGCCTCGACGCCGACCACCAAGAAAATTGCTCGGGAGGGACTCATGAAACGCTTGTGCTCCGCCGCTGCGCTTGCCGCCGGAGTCGCTATGCTCGCCACGCCTGCCGCAGCGCAGGGCACCGCCGAACGCCTCTATGTGATGGAATGCGGGCAGGGCGCGGTGCCGGACCTGTCGCGCTGGTCGCCCGGCGTGAACGTCGGCGTGAAAACGGAATACGTCACCAACTGCTATCTCGTGCGCCACGCCAAGGGCTGGCTGCTGTGGGAGACGGGCGCGGGCGACGATCTCATCAACGTCCCGGAAGGCCGCGGCAGCTTCACGCGCTGGCGGCTCAAGCGCACGCTCGCGTCGCAGCTTGCCGAGATCGGCGTCAAGCCCGACGACATCGCCTTCATCGCCGCCTCGCACACCCACTTCGATCACATCGGCAACGTCAACCTGTTTCCGAAATCCATGCTGCTGATGCAGAAGGCCGAGTACCAGTGGCCGTTGCCCAAGGGCGGGCCGCGCTTCAATCCGGCGCATCCGGTCACGCAGCTCGACGGCGACCATGACGTGTTCGGCGACGGCAGTGCGGTGCTGCTCGCGACGCCCGGCCATACGCCCGGGCATCAATCGTTTCTGCTGCGGCTGAAAAACACCGGGCCGATCGTGTTCACCGGTGACGCGGCGCATTTCCGGGAGAACTATGAGTTCCGCCGGGTGCCGTCGTTCAACACCAACCGCGAGCAGTCGCTGCAATCGATGGAGCGGATCGCGGCGATCGTGGCGAACACCAGGGCGCAGCTCTGGATCCACCACGACAAGCCGCAGGCCGACCAGCAGAAGAAGTCGCCGGCGTTCTACGATTGACGGCGGCTATTTCTCCACCTCGATGCCGGCGCCGGCGAGGTCCTTGAAGCCGCCGCCGTTGAACACCTTGCTATAGCCCATGTCCTTGAGCGTCTTGCCGGCGAGCGCGGCGCGGCCGCCGCCGGCGCAATGCACGATCACGGTGAGGTCGTGCTTGAACGCTGGATTGTAGGTGGGCGACGTCGGGTCGGCGCGGCCTTCGAGCGAGCCGCGCGCCACGTGCACCGCGCAACACAGCTTGCCGGTCTGCGCCACCTCGGTGCCGTCGCGCACATCGACGATCAGCACATTGCCTGCGTCCAACATCTTCTTGGCCTCGTCCGGCTTGAGCCGCGGCACCACGGTGTCGGCGGCGGCGATCATATCCTTGTAGGTCAACATCACAGGCTCCCTGTCGTTTGCGGGCGGCACCATAGCGCTTTCGTGACCTCGGAAGTCGAAAATTCGTGATGGCCGTCACAGCCGCATGACGCCGCTTCAGGCCTCTAGCGGGCGCATCCGCCGCGTCCGACCCGCCTGTCATCGCGGCTGAACCTTTCGCGGCCTCCTGCGACCAAGGGGGCCAATCCCCGATGCTTGGCGGGCCTCGGCTCGCGGTAACCGAACAAGAGGGACGACATGAGCCTAACTTTTTACGATACGCGGCTGTCGCCGTCATCGGCCAATACTTTTGGCCTGGATCGCGCTGTCGCCGCCGGCGCGCGGCCGCGGCTCAATTCCATCGACCTGCTGCGCGGCCTCGTGCTGATGGTGATGGCGCTCGACCACACCCGCGACTTCTTCGGCGCGAGCGCAATGAATCCGCGCGACGTCGCCGAGCCGGCGCTGTTCATGACGCGCTGGATCACGCATTTTTGTGCGCCGGTCTTCGTGCTGCTGGCCGGCGTGTCGGCCTGGCTCTACGGCGCGCGCGGCCGCACCACCGGCGAGCTGTCGCGCTTCCTGCTCACCCGCGGTTTCTGGCTGATCGCGATCGAATTCACGGTCGTCCGCTTCGGCTGGATGTTCGCGTTCAATCTCGACTACTTCATCATGCAGGTGATCTTCGCCATCGGCGCGTCGATGGTGGTGCTCGCCGGCCTCGTGCATCTGCCGCGCTGGGCGATCGCGACGATCGGTGTCGGCCTGATCGCCGGCCACAACCTGCTCGATGGCATCAAGGCCGAAGACCTCGACGCGCTCGGCTGGGCGTGGAATATCCTGCACGTGCCGGCGCTGCTGGTCTCCAACGAGGGCACGCGGCTCTTCGCGCTGTATCCTCTCATTCCGTGGATCGGCGTGATAGCGGCGGGCTACGCGCTCGGCCCGCTGTTCAAAGCGGAGCGGAAGGTGCGCGTGTCGTGGCTTGTGCTGCTCGGCGTCGCGGTGACCGCGGGCTTCGTCATCATCCGCTCCACCAATCTCTACGGCGATCCGCAGCCGTGGGTCGCGCATGACACCGCGCTCGCGACCGCGCTCTCGTTCGTCAACACCGAGAAGTATCCGCCGTCGCTGCTCTACCTGATGATGACGCTTGGCCCGGGTCTGCTGCTGCTTGCGGCGTTCGAGACCGCGCGCGGGCGCGTCGTCGATACCATCGTCACCTTTGGCCGCGTGCCGTTCGCCTACTATATCGCGCACATCTACCTGATCCACGCCCTGGCGATTGCGTATGCCTGGTCGATCGGCATCGATACCGCCTGGCTGATGGGCGTCTTCCCGCCGGAGAAGCCCGCCGGTTACGGGCTCAGCCTCGCCGGCGTCTATGCGGTCTGGCTGCTGGTCCTCGTCGCGCTCTATCCGTTGTGCCGCTGGTTTGCGGCGTTGAAGCAGCGCCGCAACGACTGGTGGCTGAGCTACCTATAACGCGATGCTCGCTAGCAATTGATGGGGCGTGCACGCCCGCCTGCGCTAAGCTCCCTGCGGCCATCACGCAGGGAGCCTAGCCATGCCCGCCGAGCGGTTCGATTTCCCCAATGCCAAGGGCGAGAAGCTCGCCGCCGTGCTCGACCTGCCGGATGGCGCCCCCCGCGCCTATGCGCTATTCGCGCACTGCTTCACCTGCGGCAAGAACGTGGTGGCGGCAAAGCGGATCGCGGATGCGCTCACGGCGCTCGGCATAGCGGTGTTGCGGTTTGACTTTACCGGCATCGGTTCGAGCGAGGGCGAATTCTCCAACACGACGTTTTCATCCAATGTCGACGATCTCGTCGCCGCCGCCGATCACCTGCGCAAGATGCGGCAGGCGCCGGCGCTCCTGATCGGCCACAGCCTCGGCGGCGCCGCGGTGCTGGCGGCAGCGTCGTCGATCGCGGAGGCGAGGGCAGTGGTGACCATTGCCGCGCCGTTCGATCCGGCGCATGTCGCGCATCTGTTCAAGGACAAGCTCGACGCTATCGGCACGGACGGTGAGGTCGAGGTCGCGCTCGCCGGCCGTCCGTTCCGCATTCGCCGTGAGTTCCTGGACGATGTCGCGCAGCACAAGCTCACCGACCACATCGGCAAGCTACACAAGGCGCTCCTGATTTTCCACGCGCCGACCGACGATACGGTCGGCATCGAGAACGCCTCGCAGATCTTCGCCGCCGCGAAACATCCCAAGAGCTTCATCTCGCTCGCCGGCGCCGATCATCTGCTGACCATGCGCAGCGATGCGGTCTATGTTGCCAACGTGCTGGCGGCCTGGGCCGAGCGCTATATCGACGTGGCGCCGATGACGGCCGCGAGCGAGGCGCCGCTGCGCGCAGTCGTGGTGACCGAGACCGGCGGCGGAAAATTCCAGCAGAGCGTCGTGATCGGCCGGCACCGCCTGACCGCCGACGAACCGTTGGCGGCCGGCGGCCTCGATTCAGGGCCGGGTCCTTACGACTTGCTGCTGTCGGCGCTCGGCGCCTGCACGTCGATGACGATGCGGCTCTATGCCGACCACAAGAAGCTGCCGCTCGAACGCGTGTCGGTGACGCTCTCGTACGCCAAGATCCACGCGCAGGATTGCGAGGAGTGCGAAACCAAAGAAGGCAAGATCGATCGCATCGATCGCTTGATCACGATGACTGGGGATCTCAGCGATGAGCAGCGCGCGCGGCTGCTCGAGATCGCCGACAAGTGCCCCGTGCATCGGACGCTGCATTCGGAGGTAAATATCCGTACGACGGAGGGGCGTCCGGACTAACGCTAGGGCACCGGCTCGTCCGGCACCGCATCGAACGGCACGGTGTCGACCTCCTTGCCATGCTGGTCCATGATTCGGACGAACCAGCCCTCCCACTTGTGATCCGGCAGAGTCTTCTGGCTCTTGAGATCGCGCGCAAACTTCACGGCCTCTTCGCGCGCGGCGGCGTTGCCGAGCAGGTCGATGCCCTCATGTGGATTGAGCTCGTTGGTGCCGTCGGTCAGGCGAAAGAAATAGCGCATGTGACGCTCCTGTCGTCGTGCAGAGGCTGCAACGCCGATGGCGGCGTTGCTGTTTCGCGGGGGCTAAACGCGGCGAAATCGCGGTGATTTTGCGCCAAATGCCTCGCTTTGACATTCGGGGAATCACCCTTACATTGGGGCTGTCGTTAACAACCGAAAGGAGGTGATCCAGTGTCTCATTGTCTATCGCCGCGGTCGCCGGCAAGCTGGATCCTCGGTTATCACGAGGTTTCCGTTTGACGCTTGGCGTCACCTCAGACTGAATGAGGGGCCGGACCACGGCCTGACAATGGAAGGGTCGTCCGCAAGGGCGACCCTTCTCATGTTCGCGGCCACCCGATTTTCAGGGGCCGCCTAGCCTTTCGTCGTGCGGCCCTGGCGCAGCACCAGGCAGGCGCCGCCGGTCTTGCGGATGCGCGAGCAGAGCGCGTTCGCTTCCGCCCGCGTGTCGGTGCCGATGCGGATCTGGTAGAACGGCCGCGTGCCGCGGCTGCGCAACAGCGAGCTTGAGACGATCGGATCGTGGTCGTCGGCCATGCCGCCGAAGCGCTTGACCATCCGCGCATAAGCTTCGAGCGCGTTGTCACGCGAGAATCCCGCCGCCAGTTGCACGCCCCAAGGTCGCGCCGCGCCGGCTACGATGCGCTGCTCGAGCGCCGCGATGTAGGGCGTCGGCTCCGCTCTCAGCAACGCCATCATCTCGCCGCAGCCGATGTCCCGAGCGGGCGAGCTGTCCGCCAATCCGATCCAGTCATCGACCGTGCGACCGGTGATGGCGATGACGTAGTCGCGCGTCTCCTGCGGCATGCCGCTGGCGCCGTGGAGCCAGTCCTGAACGCGTCGCGGCCCGGCATTGTAGGCGGCGGCAGCGAGGCCGAGATTGCCGAAGCGTCGGCGCAGTTCCTGCAGGAACTCGGCCGACTTCGGCAGCGCCTGCACCGGATCGAACGGATCGAGCAGCTGCCGCTCGGCCGCGGTGCCCGGCATGAATTGCGCGATGCCCTGCGCGCGCTCGCCACTGCGCGTGCGCGGGCCGATGGCACCGGCGCGGAAGCGGCTCTCGCGCCAGATCAGCCGCGTGAAGAATTCGAGCGGCAACTCGTAGGTGCGCGCCGCCGATTCCAGCATCAGGCAGATCGAGGTTTGCGTGGCGTCGGGGCTGGTCTCGGCGCGCACCGCTGCCGGCGCCACCCACGCCAATACGAGACCCGCAATGGCGAAGCGTCGCATGCCCATCAAAGATGCGGTTCTCTCGCACAGTCACCGGCGCTTACCGGGACTCTCGGGAACGTGGCCATAGCTTTGAAGCAATTTTCGGCACGCCTGGCTGAGCTTGACCTCGTTTTCCTGGAGGCAGGATAGAATGATCTTGTCCTCCCCCTTTGCCAGGTCGCGGCAGGTCCGGCTGATGTCACCGCGACACTGCCGCGGCCAGTGCGACAACGCCTGCTCCGCCGATGCGGGCGTCACAAGCGCAAGCGGGACTGCTGCGAGAAGTGCGGCGCTGATGCTGATGGGAATGCGATACATGCCGGGGCCGCACGAGAGGGATTCGTTTGATTCCCAATCGCCTGGGCGGCGCAAAGGTTCCTGCCGGGCGCTGCTTGGTCACTTCGCCGCATCGTGTGCCGGAAAACGATAGAGGTCGGCATCGACGTCGGGCCGGCCGACGATCGCGCCGGCGATGATGTCGGCGGCGATGGCGGCGTAGGTGGTGCCGTTGCCGCCGTAGCCAAGCGCGATGAAGCAGCGCGGCATACCCGGGACCTCGTCGATGGTCGGTAGCCCGGTGGTGGTTTCGCCGAACGTACCGGTCCAGGCGTAGTCGACGTCGGTGTCGATTTTCGGCAACAGTCGCTTGAGCTTGCGTTGCAACATTGCGGTCTTGCGGTCGAGCAGGGCGTCGCGCCTTTGCTCGTCCGCGATGTCTTCGTCGCCGCCACCACAGATGACGCGGCCGTCCGGCGTCGTCCTCACGTAGAGATAGGGATCGGCTGCCTCCCAAAGGCAGCACTCGCCCGGCCACAGCGCTGCGCGATGCTGACGCACGGTCGCAATCGCCCAGGTGGAAGTGATCTTGTGATGCCGGCAGGTCACGCCGTGCGGCAGCTCGTAGCCGGTGGCAAACACGAGGTGCCGGCCACGAATGTGCAGCCTGTTCGCCGTCGTGGCTGTCACGCCGCCTTTGCGGATCGCGATATCGGTCATGTCTTCCGGCGCGAAGATGCGCGCACCGTTGACTGTGGCCGCATGCAGGAGCGCCCGCGTGGCTTTGCGCGGGTCGATCGTCAGGTTGTCGTAGCTCAGGATCGCCGCCGAACGGCCGATCCCGAAACGATCGCGTAGCGCCGTGCGGTCGAGATAGCGGCTCGGCAGCCCGGCGGCGCGCCGCGCTGCATGCTCGCGCCGAAGTTCCGTGGCATTGAGGATATCGCCGGCGAGATAGAGCGTATCGCGGTGCGCCACGTCGCTCACGCCGAGTTCCGCAAGTCGCGCAGCGAGCGCGCCCACTGCCATACGGGCGCGGCGCCAGGCGCGGACGGCCTTCTCCTTGCCGATCTTGCGGCTAAGCACGGTGATCGGCGTGTCGCTTTCATATTGCACCAGCGCGGTGCTCGCGACCGTCGAGCCTTTGGCCAAGCCACGTTTATCGACGATGACGACCTCGACGCCTTCCGATGCGAGCGCGTCGGCGATCAACGCGCCGGTGATGCCCGCACCGATGATCAATACCTCCGTTTCAACATCGCGGGTGAGGCGTCGGTGCGCCACCGATAGCGCGCGGCGGTCGCTCCAGATCGACCGCCCGGTCCGCAAGTTTCGTTGGGCGGTGACCATGGGCTCAATCCAATACTCGAATCGATTGCGTCAAAAGCGATGGCAGGTCGCTACCGGGGAGCGCCGGTCTCAATTCGCTTGGAAAGCGTCGAGTTCCGTGCCGGCCGCCGCAACACCGTACGCCGAGATGTTTCCCAGAGGCGATCAACTGGAAAATTATCGGGGAAATGCCGCGGGCGCGGCCGGGAGGGAACAGGGGATGACGTTTGCGCGTTCGTTAGGTCACGTGAAACCTTGAGAGGAGCTCCGATGACCTACGATCCCAACGATCCGCGCCGACCCGTTGTCCAGGAAACCGGCGGCATGAGCGCAGGCGCGATGGCAGGCATTGCTCTGGCACTTCTGCTGTTTCTGGGCGTGATGTTCTGGGCGTTCACCGGCGGCGATCGGCAGACCGCCACCACAGGTTCGCCGCCGGCCACCACCGGTCAGCGGGCCCCGGCCCCGGCCCCTGCGCCGGCCCCGGCGCCTGAACGCGCACCGGCTCCGGCCCCTGCGCCAAAGGCTCAGTAGTCTCTCCAGGGGACTACGGGTGAAGGGCTCTCCTCCTGCCCATTCAGGAGGAGGGCCCTTCGATGTTGTTCTCTGTGTTCCCGTAACGGGCGTGCCGACAGTTGGGCGGGCGCTTCGACTTACTCTTTTGGTTTCGGACGGGTTTCATCGTCCAGCGCCACGAACTGCTTGCTCTCGATCTGGCGATCTTCCGCCAGCACGAGGGCCAACTCATGCTTCGACAACTGGCAGTGCCGCCCCGAGCACGACGCGAGCTTGTCGTTTTCGTCGACATCCGGCGCGGCCGAGGCTTCGTCCTCCGTGCTGCCCTGGAGCAGCATCGTCGAGGCCATCCGGGCCTGCACCGTCTCGCCGTCGTGGCGGACCTTGAGGTCGACCGACAGAGCGGCCGCCAGCGAAAGGCACAGCAGCCCCAGGATCAAACAGGTTCGGCCAGTAGTCGCGTTCATCTCGCTCTCCCGTGGTCTCTAGAACCACCATGGCCGGGAGTATCGGCGGATCGCGCCGGGGGCGCTGTGACAGGGGTCACAAGCCGGTCGATTGTGAAAAGTCCCTGGAAAACGAAGTGAACGCCGTTCATCCGCCCGCTTTCGATAGGGGCGCAATGCCGGCGAAAGCCGATGCGAACGCTAGCGTTTGGCGGCGAAATACGCGCCGAACAGCGCGGTCGCCGCCGCAGCCAAGACCGCTGCAACGCTCGCGGCCGAATGGATGCCGACGGAGACACCCGCCTTCATCGCAGCGGCGTGTCCGATATGCGCGAGCACCGCGACGAGGGCCGCACCGGCAATCCATCGCAGCAGCCGGAACCCCAGCCAGGGCAGGGGGAAACGGCTGAGCGCCGCGGCCACCGCGGCACCCACCAGCAATGCCGATCCGGCCATCATCCACCAAGCACCCGCGGCGCGCAGGTGGAAGCCGCGGCTGGTGATTTCCCGCCACACGCCCGAGAGCTCGATGCCGCGCTGCGCGAGCAAGATCTGCGCGGCGATGGCGGCCAGGACGCCGCAGGTCGTTGCGGTCACGAGCACGAGCGGTCGCGGCACGTCGGCGCGGGGCAATTCACGGATCGGGGCGTTCATGAAGGTGCTCTTTGGGGGCGGGTTCCTGGGTGTTTAGGGCCACCGCCGCTGAGGTGACAAGGCCCTGAGCACTGCCCGTCCCCAAAGCAATTCGGCCCCGCCTGGGAGGCGAGGCCGAACCAAAATCTGTGTCCAGGGGGCGATCAGGCGCCGCGGCGCTCAGCCTGCCAGGTGCCGGAGCAATCGCCGCCGCTCCAGGTGCCGGCGCCGTTGGCGCCGCTCAGCCGCCCGGAGCCGGTGGCGCGCTGGTTGCCGTGGCTGACGACCACCGTCAGGGCGCCATTGTCACGGACCTGGCCGCTGATGGTCACCGGGCTGTCCCCGGCGTTGATGACGTTCCCGCGGGAAATGCGGACCGGATAGCGATAGGCACGGTCGCAGGTGCCGCGCTCGGTCACAATGACCACGCTCCAGAGGCCGTCATGGCCCGGGGCGGAGGTCGCCGGTGACGCAACGCCACTGATCGCGGCCACCGACAGCGCCAGCGCGCCGGCGAGGGTGAAATTCCGGATATTTTTCTGCGACTTAGCCATGACGTCCATCCTGTTATCATGCCGGCGGGGGCCGGATGCGGGGTTTTCGCCTGTATTCGTAAAGGGAGATCGTGCCCTGTCCCGCCCTGTTGGTTGCGTTATGGCAGAAATAGGTTCAAAGACCGTTGACGCATTTTTTGGTTCATGAACCGTCACTGCCAGGTTTGTGGCTCAACGAACCGTCAACACCCGGCTTCGGTTCCTCGCCGTCCAAAAATGGTCTCCGGGTACCGAACTCCAGTCGCGGGGAGTCATCGGCCTCGCGGCGCGTGCGGGGGGAGTTGAGATGACGTGACGCGGCGTCGCGTGACGCATCCGGAACCCGCGACAGTCGGAACCGCGGCGTTATTCAATCGTTGCCCACCCATATCAACGCTCGCCATGCGGCCAGGTGTCCGTGGCGAAACAACCCACACAAAAGACCGAAAGGGTGGAACCCAATGGGCCTGTTCTCCAAAGACATTCACAACATGGATGAACTGTTCGTGCACACCTTGCGCGACATCTACTACGCCGAGAAGCAGCTGGTGAAAGCGCTGCCGGAGATGGTTGACAAGGCCACCGACGCGCAGCTCAAGCAGGCATTCCAGTCACATCTCGGCGAGACCAAGAACCACATCGTTCGTCTGGAGCAGGTCTTCAAGATGCACGGTGTCGAAGCCAAGGGCGTCGATTGCCCGGCGATCGACGGCATAATCGAAGAGGCGGAAGAGGTGGGTGGTGAGATCGAGGATAAGGCCGTGCTCAATGCCGCGCTGGCAGCGGCAGCGCAGGCGGCGGAGCACTACGAGATCTCGCGCTACGGCACGTTGGTCGCCTGGGCGAAGCAGCTTGGCCGCACCGACTGCGCCCGCGTGCTGCAACAAAATCTTGATGAGGAAAAAGCGGCGGACCGCAAGCTCACCGAGATCGCGGAGGCAAGACTCAATCTCCAAGCCGCAAGCTAGGATGGACTCAGTAGAGCGACAGGTCACCGGACCTGTCGGCTGCGGCTACCCGCACATTATCGGTGACGGCGGACGGGCGCTGGAGGGAGGCTCCGCGCCCGTCTGCTCTGGAGGAGCGACATGGGACTTCCGCACGACATGCGTGCGCGGAGCTGCGCCGGTAGTTCTACGGTTTGAAGTCTTGCGCGCGCTCCTGGAAAATCGAGCATTGTCTTCGCAGCTCAGGAGGGCGCGCCGGTGAACCTGCTGGTCACGTTTGTCATCGCCATTGTCGTTGCACTCTTCGGACTCGCTTGGATCGCCGTCATCATCGACAAGATGACGTCGCCATTCGTCAGTCTGGTGGTGTTCTTCCCGCTGTTGTTCGCGACGATCTGGCTGACCTGGCGGCTGTCGGTGAAATTCACCGAGCCCAAGACCACGCCGCACGCCTGATCGGTATTGCAAGGTCAGGGATTGCCGGTGCGCAGCCCCGGCGCTTCCTGTCCGATCGGCTCGAAGGCGGTGCCGTTCTTCGCGCGCTCGACGCCGTGCTCATAAAGCGCGTTCATGTATTTCTCGTCGAACAGTCCGTAGGCCGGAAAATTGAAGTTGTCGGCGACCTGCGCGACGTACATCGGGACGCCGAGGCGTTGCGCATTGGCGCCGAACAGCATTGATTCCGCGCGCAGGCTGGCGCGCAATACCACGCTGATCAGCCGGCTCAGGATCTGAACCGTGTTCCGCTCCGGCGGATAGAAGTCGGGCGACAGCCGGCCGTTGAGGATGATGTAGAGCTCGGATGCCGGCAGCTTCAGCTTACTGGTCGGCTCAAGAAGAGCCTCAGGCCCGACGAAGAACGGCGACGTGACCGACCCGTCGATGTGCATCTCCTGGAACTTCTTGCCGTTAGCTTCGACGTCGATCAGCACCGGCGTGAAGAAGCCGGGGATCGCCGACGAGGCCAGCAGCACGTCGCGGAACAGCTTGATGGCGGCTTCGTCGCCCTTCTGCGCGATCGCGCCCATGTCCCAGATCACGCGCCGGCCGGAGTCGGCGTTGGTGGTGACGACCCAGAGGCGGCGGCCCTTCTTGTGTTCGGCGGCGACAGCCGCGACGAGTTCGGGCGTCACGCGCTTCTCGAGCAGGCGGCGCAGCGGCCAGGTGTCAAGGAAGCTTTCGGGAGTCTGGCGGTCCTCAAAGATGTCGGCGCCGGTGATCTGGGTGATGGCTGAGCGCAGCTCGCCATCGAGCTTGGGGCCGAGGAATACGTAGGGCGCGAGCAGTGCGCCGATGCTCACGCCGGTGACGACGCTGAACTCGGGCCGCTTGCCCGACTGCGTCCAGCCATTGAGCACGCCGGCGGCAAAGGCGCCGTCGGCGCCGCCGCCCGACATCGCAAGCCACGGCCCGTTGGTTGACGGCACCATCTTCTGGAAGCCTTCGGCCGTGTCGCCCCACGCCCGGACGTCCGGAAATCCGGGCACGATCGCGGCGGCGGCATCTTCGGCTGAATAGGGGATCCGCTTCGGAGGACCTTTGGGCTCCGCTTTCGGCGGTGCCGCGGCCCGCTTGGCCTTCGCCTTGGCCTTTTTCTGCGTCTGCGCGTGGGCGGCGCCGCTGAAGTCCGACATGGACGTCGGCATCCACGACACCACGCAGGCGAAGATCAGGCCCAGAGCGAGACTGGCGACGACGCGATTCACGGGCAGGCCTCCGGTCGATCAACGCTTGATGGCGTGTCAAAATGCGAACTGTCGCGGGGAGTGGAAGTCCGCGGCCGAGGTAATTGTGTTTGCCTCAAAACACAAGGACGGATTCCGACGGCCAGATTGGCCGCCGGTCGCGATATTGCCGGATTTATGGAGGGCGTTAGCCGCGCCGTTCGGCCGTCCAATAGCCGGAACACCGGCTGCCGCCGGACTGACCGCTCCAGCGGCCCTGGCCGTCACGGCGGCTCAGCCGCCCGGTGCCGTTGGCGAAGGCATTGCCGGAGGACACGCGCACGCTCACGGCGCCGTTGGCGGCGACACGGCCGGTAAAGTTGACTACGCCGCCGTCGTAGTAGACGCCGCCGTTGCGGATCGAGACGCCATAGCGATAGGCGCGGTCACAATTGCCGTTCTGGGTGACGATCAGAACGCTCCAGTTCCCGTCATACGCGCGCTGGGCGGACGCCATGTCCGGCAACGCGGCAACACACAACAACGCAAGAACACCGGCACCAAGAAAACGGCTGATCATGAGCGGCCTCTCACTTGACCCTTCGATGCATCAACGCGGTCGCCCCCGACCCGTTGTTATCGGCTCGCGTTTTGTCCATCATCCTGCGCAGATACGGCTGAGGGGCTGAGCGGACGCAATTCGAGCCGCGTTTAAGACGGTTCCATTGTGGTCGATTACCGCGGCGCTGTCGAATGACATTGCCGTAACGATCAACAAGTTTTCCAGGGAAAATCCGGGGAAAAGCGCCATGATTCTGAGCGATTTATCGGCTGCGGCTGCCATTTTGGTCTCTTCATCTGGGATCGCCCGGGGCCGGCCGCAACGGGTCCGTTCGGCGCGCGATGGCGCCAACGATCACGGTCATGTCATGGAGCCGGGACAGGCCACCGCCGGACTGTGGGCGCCGCGACAGGGCGTCGGATCGCGTTCGGCGCGCGGAAGCGCCATGCTGTAGGATGAGCGATGACCTTCGAGGGAGAAAGGCCATGAGAACGGCGTCGATCCTGGCAGCCGCTGCGCTTGGCGCGATGTTTGGACCGGCGCATGCCCAAACAGCAGGCAGCTACCTGAACCGGCCGATCACCATGGTCGTGCCGCTGCCGGCCGGCGGGACGGCAGATCTCCTCTGCCGGCTTGCCGCCGAGCGGGCCGCTGCCGTTCTCAAGCAACAGGTGATCGTCGAGAACCGGCCGGTCGGGGCGGGCGGCCGCGTCGCGATCGAGGCCGTGATGCGCTCCGCGCCGGACGGCTACACGGTGTTGTGCGCGCCGCAGCTCTCCTACACCGTCGCGCATCTGCTGTTCGTCAAGTCGCCGCTCGATACCCGCACGATGGAGCCGGTCAGCGTGCTCGCGGCTTACCCGTTGATCCTCATTGCGCGCGGAAACTTCCCTGCCGACGATCTGCCGGGCTTCATCGCTTACGCCAAAGCCAATCCGAACAAGGTCACATATGGACACCAGGGCAAGGGCAATACCGGCCACCTGCTCGGCGAGCTGATGATGCTCCGCGGCAAATTCCGCATGGCGGAAATTCCCTACCGGGGCAGCGCACCCGCGATCAACGATCTGCTGGGCGGCAACATCGATCTCGTTCCCGACTACCTGCTTGCGAACAAGCAGAACATCGACGCCGGCAAGCTGAAGCTCTTGGCGACCGGCAGCCGCGAGCGCATCAAGAACTACGCCAAGGCCGCGACCATCGCCGAAACGCTGCCCGATGTTTATGCCGACACCTGGATGGCGGTGGCGGCGCCGCCGGCGACCCCGAAGGACATCACGCAGCGGCTGTCGGACGCGATCGGGCAGGGCTTCAAGACCGAGGAGCTGCGCAAGCGCATCCTCGCGCTCGAAGCCGAGCCACTCGGCAATTCGCCTGACGGGATGCGCAAGATGATCAACGCCAGCACCCAGCAATGGGGGCCGGTGGTCGAAGCGGCGAAGATCGCCATCGATTGACGCGCATCCAGGGACTGAAGGAGACGAACCATGCATTTGAATGACCGGATGAATTCGAGGGGCGCTGCGCGGCGCCTGCTGCTCGCGGCCGCCGCCGGCATCGCGGCGCTGATGGCGGCGCTGCCGGCCTCGCAGGCGCAGGACTACCCCAACCGGGCGGTGCGGATCATCGTGCCGTTCCCGGCCGGCGGCACCGCCGACGCCATGCCGCGCGTCGTTGCCGACTACCTGTCGCGCAAATGGGGGCAGCCGGTCGTCATCGAGAACCGCAGCGGCGCCGGCGGTAATGTCGGTGCGGAAGCGGCCTACAAGTCGGAGGCCGACGGCTACACGCTGCTCTCGGCACCGCCGCCGCCGCTGGTGGTCAACCACAATCTCTATCCGAAGCTCGGGTTCGATCCGCTCCGGTTCGAGCCGATCGCCGTGATGGGGCTGGTGCCGAACGCGCTGCTGACCAATCCGGGTTTCCCGCCAAAGACGGTGGCCGAAGTCATCGCCTACGGAAAGGCCAATCCAAACAAAATCATCTCCGCGACACAGGGCAATGGCACCACATCGCATCTGACCTCCGAGATGTTCCAGATGATGGGCGGCTTCAAGCTCACGCACGTGCCGTATCGTGGCGCCGCGCCGGCGCTCACCGACCTGGTGGGCGGCACGGCCAATATCATGTTCGACAATCTCGGCGTTTCGCTCTCGCAGGTGCAGGCCGGCAAGATCAACCTGCTCGGCGTCGCGACCGCCAAGCGCATGGCATCGCTGCCGGACGTGCCGACTATCGGCGAGACGCTGCCGGGGTTTGAATCGTCGGCCTGGTTTGCGGTGGTGGCGCCGCCCGGCACGCCCAAGCAGATCGTCGAGAAGATCAATGCCGACATCAACGAAGCCTTGCGCGACCCCGGCGTGGCGAAGCGCATGGCAGGTATGTCGGCCGAGATCGTTGGCGGCAGCACCCAGGCGACCGCAAAATTCTTCCGCGCCGAGGTCGACCGCTGGCACAAGGTGATCAAGGCCGCGAACATCAAAGTGGAGTGACAGCTGCGTGACGACGCTTTCCCCCGGACGGCAATGGCCCGCCGAAGGCGTGGCGCGGGTCCCGTACTGGGTCTATTCCGACCGCGACCTGTTCGACGAGGAGCAGGAGCGCGTCTTCCGCGGGCCGACCTGGAATTTCCTCTGTCTCGACGCCGAGCTGCCGAAGCCGAACACGTATCGGACGTCGGCGGTCGGCGCGATGCCGGTGGTGGTCACGCGCGACAACGAGGGCAAGCTCAACGCGTTCGAGAACCGCTGCGCGCATCGGGGCTCGCTCTTGTGCATCAACGAGCGCGGCGAGGCGCGCGACATCGTCTGCGTCTACCACAACTGGAGTTACGACCTCGCCGGCAACCTGACCGCGGTCGCCTTCCGCAAGGGCATGGGCGGAAAGGGGGGCATGCCAGCCGATGCGCGGCCGGATGAGAACCCGCCGCGCAAGCTCAAGGTTGAGACGCTGTGCGGCCTGGTGTTTGGCACGCTCGATCAGAACGCGGTGCCGCTGGAAACCTATCTCGGCCCCGAGATCGTCAAGGGCATCCGCCGCGTGATGCGCGCACCGGTGCGCGTGCTCGGCGGCTACAGCCAGATGCTGCAGAGCAACTGGAAGCTCTACATGGAGAACGTGAAGGACTCATACCACGCGAGCCTTCTGCACACGTTCTTCACCACCTTCCGCCTCAACCGCCTGACGCAGAAGGGCGGGCTTGTCATCAGCGAGAGCGGCGGCAACCACATTTCCTATTCGCTCGCCGCCGACACCGGCGGCAAGGAATACGAGCAGGCCGGCATGCGCGCCGCCCAGGAAGGTTTCGGCCTCGAAGCGCCGCAGGTGCTCAATCATGTCGACGAGTACGGCGACGGCGTGGGGTTGCAGATCCTCTCGGTGTTCCCGACCTTCGTGCTCCAGCAGACCCGCAACAGCCTGGCGGTGCGGCGACTGGTGACGCATGGCTTGGAGAAGACGGAGCTCGTGTGGACCATCTTCGGCTTCGCCGACGATGACGAATCGATGACCGAGCGGCGCCTGCAGCAGGCGAACCTGATCGGGCCCGCGGGGTACATCTCGATGGAGGATGGCGCCGCGCCGGGCTTCGTGCAGCGCGGGGTCAACACCGCGGCCGATATCCTCTCGGTGGTGGAGATGGGCGGCCGCGGCATCAAGTCCGACGACACCCGCGTCACCGAGGCGTCGGTGCGCGGCTTTTGGACCTTTTACCGCTCTCAAATGGGTCTGTGATCCGTGGACGTTGCCACCACGTTCAAGGTCCAGGAGCTGCAGGCGCGCTACGTCCAGGCGCTCGACGACGACCGTCTCGAAGACTGGCCGAATTTCTTCATCGACGCCTGCCGCTACGTCGTCACCACCGCCGACAATCTCGCGCAAGGCATGCCGCTCGGCATGATCTACGCCACCTCGCGCGCGATGCTGCGCGACCGCGTGCGCTCGCTACGCGACGCCAATGTCTACGAGGCGCAGCGCTACCGCCACATGATTGCGCCGCCGGTGATCGAGGCGGGCGAGGCCGGTGTCGTGCATGCCAAGACCAGCTTTATGGTGGTGCGCATCATGCACAGCGGCGAGGCCATGATGTTCGTGACCGGCCGCTATGACGACCGCATCCTGCTCGAGGGGCCCGAGGCACCGCGTTTCGTCGAAAAGACCGTGGTGCTCGACAGCCGGGTGATCGATACACTCCTGGCGATCCCGATCTAGCGGCCGCCTTATACGCAAATTTTGCGTGCCGACCCCGTGGCAATTCCCTCGGCGCGGGAGGATACTCCCGCATGGCGTTTTGCAAGGGGACAACCTGAGACGCGCCGGCACTGCCGCCGTCTCGCCTAAGACCACAGGAGAGAAAACGCAATGAACAAAGTCCTGCGCCTCGAAAATACCTCGCCGTTCCAGGGCCTTGCGGAACTCGTCGCCTATGACGAGGGGCTGTTCGAGAAGGAAGGCATCACCATCGAGTGGATCGACCGCGAGTCCCACGTCGACAAGTCGCCGACGCTCCACATCACCGATCACCGTGACGCGTCGCGCTTCGCGAGCCACGGCAGCCAGCTCGAGCAGGGCAAGGCCGACCTCTACAACGCCTGCGAATGGGGCAACTATTCGCGCGTCGAGACCACCAAGGTGAAGAGCCGCCAGATCGGCCGCCGCTCGATCGTGACCTACGCGGCCATCGTCGTGCGTCCTGACTCCGACGTTCAGACTCCGCAGCAACTCGCCGGCAAGCTGATCGGGCTGCCATACTACAACGGCACCCACTACCTCGCGCTGCAAATGCTGGAAGGCTTCATCCCGCGCGAGCTGATCAAGACCGGCCGGCTGCCGAACGGTTCGAAATATCGCTTCAAGGCACTGATGGACGGTCTCTGCGAAGCGACGACGCTGACCGAACCCTACATCACGCTGGCCGAGAAAAAGGGCTGCCGGCTCGTGATCGCCTGCTTCCATCATGGCACCGAGGTCGCTTCGGATCGGATCGACGCCGAAACGTACAGTGCGTTCAACCGCGCGGTGCGCGAGGCGGTGCGGCGGATCAATGCCGACAAGTCCGCCTACATGCACTACTTCATCGATCGCCATAAGGACAAAGACCCCGAGATCGCCAAGCTCAAGGTCTCCGACCTCCGCGAGAGCCGGCTCTACCTGGTCGACCCCGCGCCGATTCCGGAGGAGGAGCTGCAACGCACCTACGATTGGATGAAGAGCTGGGGCTTCCTCGAGACCGCGAGCTGCGCGACCGATCTTGTCAACATGAACGTGCAGCGTCACGGCTACGACCGCGCGCCGAACGAGCCGGCCGCGACGCACTAGGGTCCGGACTCATTAAATCCACCAAACGAGGGCGGCTGCAAGGCAGACGGACGCTAGATAGTTTCGGGCC
>JAIESR010000014.1 GCA_019745775.1 Xanthobacteraceae bacterium
TACTTGCGACCCATGGCAACACCTCTCTAAGAAGGTGTTGCACTTCGTTTGTGAACTTAGGGAATCCAGTCTTGAGCCAACCTGGGTCCCCGCTTTCGCGGGGACGAGCGGAGGGAGTACGACCGGGATGAGCTACCGCGCATCGGGCGGGGATAGCAGATAACCGAGGCCGCGGACGGTTTGGATCACGTCGATGCCGAGCTTCTTGCGGATGCGGCCGACGAACACTTCGATGGTGTTGGAGTCGCGGTCGAAGTCCTGGTCGTAGAGATGCTCGACCAGCTCGGTGCGCGACACCACGCGCCCGGTGTGATGCATGAGATAGGACAGCAGCCGGTACTCGTGCGACGTGAGCTTGACCGGATTGCCCTCGACCGTGACGCGGCCGGTGCGCGTGTCGAGCCGCACCGGCCCGCAATTGAGCTCGCTCTTGGCGTGGCCGGCGGAACGGCGCAGCAGCGCGCGGATGCGCGCCAGCACCTCTTCGAGGTGGAACGGCTTGGCGACGTAGTCGTCGGCGCCGGCGTCGAAGCCCTGTACCTTGTCGCTCCAGCGGTCGCGCGCGGTCAGGATCAGCACCGGCATGGCGCGCCCTGCCCGCCGCCAGGCTTCGAGCACCGAGATGCCGTCCATCTTGGGCAGGCCGATGTCGAGGATGACCGCGTCGTAGGGTTCGCTCTCGCCCAGGAAGTGGCCCTCCTCGCCGTCGAAGGCGCGGTCGACCACATAGCCGGCGTCGGTCAGGGCCGTCGCCAGCTGGCGGTTGAGATCGGGGTCGTCCTCGATGACGAGGAGCCGCACAGGTTCTCTCCGTTATGGGGCGCAGGGTCCGAATCCGGACCTCTAGCGCACGTTCACCACATTGCCGCTCTTCGCGTCGACAATCACGAGGCGTACTTTGCCATCACGGGGAAGCACTGTCAGCTGATAGATCAGGCGTTCGGGCTCCTGGCAGAGCCGCGCCCGCACGATTTCGCCAGGCACGCGCGCGCGCGCCGCTTTCTGGGCCGCCGCCAGGGGGACGGCACGGCGCTCGCTGAGCGCGGTGCGCTGCTGGTCGCGCGTCAGGCAACGCATGCGCGATTCGGCCTCGGCCGGAACGACCGACAGCGGCCCGGTCACCGTGAGTGCGAGCCCGACCAGCGCCAATCTGAGAACCACCATGGCGGGAATGGTAGCGCGTGGGGCTGAACCGATCATGAACAGTCTCAATGAAAGGGCTGCGGCCTGGAGCCTCCCGGCGAAGGGATAACCTCCAAAGCCGCTTTGGCGCGACCTCACCAAGATCGTCACGCCAGGAACTACCGCCCCGGCCCGCCGTTGACCCTGCGCAACAGCCAGTGAGGTGAGCCATGGCCCAGTGCGAAACCTGCGGCAACGACTATGACAAGGCCTTCCAGGTGAAGATGAACGGAAGCATGCATACATTCGACAGCTTCGAATGCGCAATCCACGCACTGGCGCCGGTTTGCGACCATTGTGGCTGCCGCGTGGTCGGACATGGCGTCGAGACGGACGACGCGATCTTTTGCTGCGTCCACTGCGCGGAGCATGAAGGCGTGAAGGAGCTGCGCGACCGCGCTTAGTTCCGGCCGCTTTTCTGCATTGCTTCGCCATGGCGCGTCGAGGACGCGCGTAACCGCGCTGATGGCTCGCAATGACGGCATCGGCGCGGACGACGCCGCATTCGCGCGGGAGTTGATGTTGACAGCTCGCGCCAAAATGGGCTGATCACGCCGCAATGACGCGCGCGCTTGCCTCCCTCGTCCTGTTGTCCTGCTGCGCTCCCGCCGCCGCGATGGTCGGCGGCGCGCAGGCCACGCCGAAATTCGCGCATGCGGTGGTGATGCTGGCGGGCCAGCGCGGCTTTTGCAGCGGCACCGCGATCGCGCGCGACCTGGTGCTCACCGCCGCGCATTGCGTGGCGTCCGGCAGCGATTACAAGCTCGTGGTGTTCGAGACGAGCGGCCAGCCCTCGCTCAAGCCGATCGCGACCATCGCACGGCATCCACAATTCGACGCCGGCGCCGCGCAACGCCATCGTGCGACCGCCGACGTCGCGCTGCTGAAATTCTCGCAGGCCGTCTCGAGCGCCCCGATACCGCTCGGCCCTGCCGGCACAACGGTTGCGGTCGGCGATCCCTTCCTGGTCGCGGGCTACGGCCTCGCGGCGCCCGGCGATGCCAAGAGCGGCGGCACGGTGCGCACCGCGACGCTGATCGCGACCGGCCAGCCCGGCACGCTACAGGTCCGCCTGATGGATCCGGCGACCCGCAACGAGCGCGCCGGTCTCGGCGCCTGTGTCGGCGATTCCGGCGGCCCGGTGTTCACCAATGCCGGCGGCGCGCTCGCGGTGATCGGCGTGGTGAGTTGGTCGACCGGCCCGCAGAACGCAGCCGGCTGCGGCGGGCTGACCGGGGTGACGCCGCTCGCGCGTTACCGTTCCTGGATCGTCGAGCAGGCGAAGCGGATGGGTTCGGCGCTCGCGCAGTAACGCCAACGCGCGCGCTTCTCCCAATTCGCCACACGGCGATGACGCATCCGCGCCCGTGTTAACGATTTCATCCCCGTTCGGCACAGCGGCGTGCCGGCGCGACACAGCATCCCCTGGTCCCACCCTTGCAACGGTTCGCCCAAAGCGCGCCGCCGTCCGCGGTCGCGCGTCGTTTTGGAACGTTGAGGAAACCGATGTCCCGTCGATTTTCACCGCTCGCCTGGCTCGCCGCGCTGGCGCTCCTGGCATTCAGCATGATGGCGGCGCCGGCGCGATCCGAGCCCACCGGCGAAGGCGCGCGCATCTTGAATTGCTACTTCTCACGCAACATCGACTCGTGCGTCGAGACATTCCACAGCGGGCGGGTCAACCCGCACGTGATCGCCGTACCGGCAACGGCCGATGAAGCCGCCCAAGCGCGCGACCGCCGCTGGTTCGAACGCTGCAATCCAGTGGTCCGGCAGGATCGCTACGGCATGCCGCGCTACACTTATAGCGCTCAGGGTTGCGAATTCGGCCGATTGGACTGATCAGGCTCGATTGACACGGGACGCCCTGCACACGCGTCTTGTCGCTCGATCACCAAGCTGCCCGCGCCGACCCGCGTGGGCAGTTTTTTGTTTGCCCTTAGCCGCCGGCGCTAAGCCGTTGCAATCGCCGGGCTCTCCCCCGATCCCTCGCATTTGAGTCAATTCAGTCGCGAATTCGAGGAAACTCCGCAGGAAAAAATCGAAGCTTTGGGCCTAGGGCTGTGGTGAGGAGGTGTGGGTCGGAGGCGACCATGGCTGACGGCCTTATGGCCGCAGTGCGCAACAATCTGATCGCACTGCAGCGTCTCGCCGGCGATATCGACCGCGTGCAAAACCGGCTTGCCACCGGCAAGCGGATCAACAGCCCGTCCGATGGACCGGCCGCCTATTTCACCGCGTCGGCGCTCAATGCGCGCGCGGCCGCGCTCAATTCCGTGCTCGACGGCATCAGCAACGGCAAGAAAGTGATCGAGGCCGCCAACGTGGGACTCGAGGGCATCCAATCGCTGGTCAAGAATATGCGCAGCCTCGCCTACCAGGCGCTCACCTCCCCGAGCACGCTTGCCGAAGTGACCGGCACCGCCACCGGGCTGACCGGCGCGACCGCGATCGCGATGGACAGCGGCGACACCGTCACGATCAGCGACGGCACCACCACCGCGACCTACACGCACGCGCCGGGCAAGACCGTGCAGGATTTCATCAACGCGGTGAACAACACCGCTAATCTCAACGTCGAGGCCCGCCTCACGTCGGACGGCCGTATTCAGCTCGAAGCCACCGGCGTCAACAACGTGACGATCGGCGGATCGGCCTCGGCCGGCGAGCTCGGCGCGCTCGGGCTCGCCGCCGGCACCACGACCAGCACCAGCAACAGCCTGCGGCAGGCGTTGGCGCAGCAATTCGATTCCGTCCGCACCCAGATTGAGCAACTCGCTTCGGACGCGAGCTTCAACGGACGGAATCTGCTTGCCGGCGGCACGCTCGCGATCGATCTGAATGACCGCGGCAGCGCCGCCGCGACGATCTCGGGCTCGCTGGTCAGCGCGTCGAACCTCGGCATCGGCGCCGCCAGCGGCGCCGGCGGCAATTTCCAGTTCGACGGCGACATCGAAGACGTCATCGCCGGCCTCGACGTGGCATCAGCTTCGCTGCAACAGATGTCGTCGGGCTTCAGCGCGCAGCTATCGGTGGTTTCGGTGCGCGAGAACTTCACCAAGGGCCTGTCGAACCTGCTGACCGACGGCGCCGAGCGCCTGGTCGCCGCCGATCTCAACGAGGAAAGCGCGATGCTGCTCGCGCTCAGGACCCGGCGCGATCTCGCCGTGACCTCGCTTTCGCTCGCCGCCGAAGCCGAAAAGACCGCGCTGCGGCTGTTTGGTTCGACATAACCGTCAACGGGGGTTTGGCTATGCGCATGATGATCGTGGTGTTTGCGCTGGTGACATTGATTATCGTCGACCAGTACCGGTTCCGCGGCTATTACGGCTCGCAATTCTCGCACTTTGTCACCCGGCTGGTTTATTCGATGACCTAGGGGAAATGCCATGTCGCGCGCTCCCGATTCCAGGATTCGTCGATAGATCAGGCTATTGCTGCCACCTGCCCGACGCTGCTATCATCCGTAGAGATACGGCGATATTTCCACGGCAGGGGCGGACGACCATGTGGCTGATGCTGACCTATATCGGGCTGGCGCTCATCGGGAATGCCATCATCTATTTCATCGGACTGGCGGTCGAGCGGATGTTTCCGGCCGCGAGCCTGCTGGTTTTTCTCACCTTGTTCTTCCTGGTGCTGTGGGTGGCCTGGGTCGGCGCCGTGAAGCTCACCGAGCCGAAGACCACCGCGCAAGCCTAGGACCAGCTGGCGCTTTGTTTTCCCCGACCTGGCGTGCCGGTATCGCCATCCGGCGCGCGCTCCATTTGACCGCCATCGGACGCCGATTCGCATATGCGCGCGACGCCGCGCAGCAATGCGTTCGGCGTCCGGCGGACCCTGCCCTGCTTTATTTCACTCCAGGCCGGGCGTAGGCTTCCCGGAAAATAACGATGTCGGGAGGTCGCCCGGAATGATACGCCGCGCCATGCTGGCCGCGTTGCTGCTTGCGCTGACGCAAGTGGCGCCCAGCGATACCGTATCCGCTCAAGGTGCCGCGCCCGCGGGGGCGAATCTCAGCGCGGTCGAGCGCGAGGGCTGGCTGCTCACGCTGCAATATTGCGCACTCTGCCACACCCGGACCAACCTGCATTCCACCACCACGATCGGGCCGATCCTGTCGCGCGAGACCGCCGGCGGACGCGACGACGTGCTGCGCCAGGTGATCGCCGACGGCACGCCCAACATGCCGGGCTTCAAGCTGATGCTCGAGCCGGCGCAAATCGCCGCCATCGCCGCATATTTGAGGACCGTGCCGCCGCAAGCTGCCAAACAGGAAAAGCATTGAGGAGAAGACGCCATGACCAAGCCGACCCTGGTGCGTCTCGCCGCCGCGTTCGCTCTCACGATGACGGCTCCGGCGGCGCTCGCCGCCGATGCGTTGCTGTCCGGCGTCATCAAGTCCTCCGCCGGCGAGACGATGAGCGGCGTCACCGTCTCGGCCAAGGCTGACGGGGCCACCATCACCACCACGGTGTTCACCGATGCCGGCGGCGCCTACTACTTCCCGCCGCTGCCGCCCGGCCGCTACCGGGTGTGGGCGCAGGCGCTGACCTTCGACATCGCCCGCGCCGAGGTCGCGCTCGATTCCAACGGCCGGCAGGATTTCACGCTCAAGCCGCTGGCGAATTTCGTGAAGCAACTGCCCGGCGACGCGCTCCTGGCGGCGCTGCCGCAGACCACGCCGGAAGACGCGCGCATGCACCGCATCGTGCGCAACAACTGCACCGGCTGTCATAGCGCGAGCTACGTGCTGCAGCACCGCTTCGACGAGGACGGCTGGCGCAAGGTCATCGCCACAATGAAGAACATCAACGGCGCCGGGGTCGACCAGCGCGCCGCCAAGCGCGCGCCGAACGGCGTGCTCGATGCCAATGAGAACGCGCTGGCTGCGTATCTCGCCCGCGCGCGGGGTCCGGGCGACAGCTCGATGAATTTCGCCACGTTGCGCCCGCGCCCGACAGGCGAAGCGGCGCGCGCGGTGTTCCGCGAATACGACGTGCCGGTCGACCCGGAGATCGGCGACGACAAGACCGTCACCGGCGACGGCAGCGACTGGACGCGCGGGACGCCGGCGCGGCGCGGCTCGATCGTGCACGACGCCTGGATGGACTTCGACGGCCACCTGTGGGTCAACTCCAACGCGCCCAACCGCAAGCTCACCATCGCGCGCGTCGACACCAGGACCGGCGCCTACAAGCCGTTTGTGGTGCCCAACCGCAACGGCTTCGCCGGCAACAGCCACGGCATGTGGCGCGACAAAGACGGCGTGATCTGGTTCAACGTGAACACCGGCCGCGGCGGGCTCGCCAAGATCGATCCGCGCACCGAGAAGATCGACGTCTACATGCCGCCGCAGGGCATGTCGCCGACCGGCGGCGCCACCACCGTCGACATCGACGGCAAGGGCTTCGTCTGGGTGACGACCGACGTCGGCGCGCTGCGCTTCGATCCGGTCAATGAGCGCTTCGCCGAGTTCAAGTCGCCGACACCGAGGCTCGCCAACGGCACCTTCGGCCGCACCTATGGCCTCGCCGCCGATCGCAACGGCAACGGCTGGTGGGCGCAGATGCAGACCGACACCATCGGCGTGGGCGATCCTGCCAGCGGCCAGTCGCGGGAAATCCGCCTTGCGCCGGTGCAGGCCGAGATGGACCGGCTAACGCCGGACGAGCGCGCCTACTACGCCAACATGGTCCAGCCCGACTACAACACGCCGATCCCGTGGCAGCAGGGTCCGCGCCGCATGGGCACCGACAAGAACGCCGACGTGCTGTGGGTCGGCAATTCGTGGGGCGGCAATCTCGCACGCATCGACACCAACACCGGCGCGGTGAGCTATGTGCCGATGCCGGATCCGAATTCGCAGCAGCCCTACCAGATCGCGGTCGATTCCACGCATGCGGCCTGGACCAATATGTGGACCACCGACCGCGTGGCGCGCTACAGTCCGGCGACCGGACAGTGGACGCTCTTCGACCTGCCGTCGCGCGGCACCGAGGCGCGCTACATCTCCATCGACGAGCGTGATGGCCGCATCAACGTCGTGCTGCCCTACGCGCGCACCTCGAAGATCGCGGTGTTGACGCTGCGCAGCGAGGCCGACATCGAGTCATTGCGCAAGCAAGCGCAGCGATAACCGATCGCTATCGGATAAGCGGAACTATCGCTCAATCACTGCCCGCAATGCGCATTGCGGGCAGTACTTTTGGATGAGCGCCACCACACGCGCGCGAACGAGTTTCGGCTGGACTTTGAAGACCCACGACCTATCTATTTCGGGAACTCAAGCGCTTTCCCCCCGCGTCCCCTATCAGCTCGTCTCCCCATGGCGCCGATTATCTCAATTTCAAGCCTGACCAAGACCTATGCTTCAGGGTTCCAGGCGCTCAAACGCATCGATCTCGCTATCGACAAAGGCGAGATATTCGCGCTGCTCGGGCCGAACGGCGCCGGCAAGACCACGCTGATCAGCATCGTTTGCGGGATCGTGACGCCCTCGACCGGCACCGTCACCGTCGGCGGTCACGATATCTTGAACGACTATCGCGCCGCCCGATCATTGATCGGACTGGTGCCGCAGGAACTGCACACCGATGCCTTCGAATCGGTGTGGGCGACCGTCTCGTTCAGCCGCGGCCTGTTCGGCCTGCCGACCGATCCCGATCACATCGAGCAGGTGCTGAAGTCGCTGTCGCTGTGGGACAAGAAGGATTCCAAGATCATGACCCTGTCCGGCGGCATGAAGCGGCGCGTGCTGATCGCCAAGGCGCTCGCGCATGAGCCGCAGGTGCTGTTCCTCGACGAGCCGACCGCCGGCGTCGACGTCGAGCTGCGCAAGGACATGTGGAACGTGGTGCGCGCGCTGCGCGCATCCGGCGTCACCATCATCCTCACCACCCACTACATTGAAGAGGCCGAGGAGATGGCCGACCGCATCGGCGTGATCAACAAGGGCGAGATCATTCTCACCGAACGCAAGGCCGAGCTGATGCAGAAGCTCGGCAAGAAGGCGCTCACGCTGCAGCTGCATCGGGAGCTCGCGGCGATCCCGGAAGACCTCGCGCGCCACAAGCTCACGCTGGCGCCGAGCGGCAAGGAATTGATCTACACCTACGATACCCAGGGCGAGCGCACCGGCATCACCGCGCTGCTCGACGACCTCGCGCGCAACAACATCCGGTTCCGCGACCTTCAGACCACGCAGAGCTCGCTCGAGGACATCTTCGTCGGCCTGGTAAGGAAAGACAGATGAAAGCCGACAACGTCATACGGCCGGTCGGGCCGCAAACCGTGAATCTGCGCGCTATCCGGGCGATCTACGGGTTCGAAATGGCGCGTACCGGCCGCACGCTGTTCCAGAGCATTGTGTCGCCGGTGGTCTCGACCTCGCTGTATTTCATCGTGTTCGGCGCCGCCATCGGTACCCGCATCCAGGAGATCGAGGGCGTGAGCTATGGTGCGTTCATCGTGCCGGGGCTGATCATGCTGATGATCCTCACCCAGAGCACCATGAACGCCTCGTTCGGCATCTACTTCCCGAAGTTCACCGGCACCATCTTCGAGATCCTCTCGGCGCCGGTCTCGTTTATGGAGATCGTGATCGGCTATGTCGGCGCCGCCGCCACCAAGTCGATCATCCTCGGCCTGATCATCCTCGCCACCGCCTGGCTGTTCGTGCCGCTGCGGATCGACCATCCGGGCTTCATGCTGCTGTTCATGGTGCTGACGGCCATCACCTTCAGCCTGCTCGGCTTCATCATCGGCATCTGGGCGGACGGCTTCGAGCAGCTCCAGCTCATCCCGCTTTTGGTGATCACGCCCCTCACCTTCCTCGGCGGCACGTTCTATTCGATCGACGTGTTGCCGCCCGTCTGGCAGACGGTCGCGCTGTTCAATCCGATCGTCTATCTCGTGTCGGGCTTCCGCTGGAGCTTCTACAGCATCGCCGACGTCAGCGTCGGCATCAGCCTGGCGATGACGTTCGCCTTCCTGGCCTTGTGTCTCGTCACGGTGTGGTGGATCTTCAAGACCGGCTACCGGCTGAAGAAGTGACTGCGCCGATCTCGTGTCCCGGGCGCCATCAGCGCGTTCACGCGCGTCTTCAACGCGCTATGGCAGCATGCAATGATGCTTCGCTGCACCGCATCCGGGACACGCGCCGTTCAGGAGCACGAAGTGATCGCCGCCGCCGCCACAAACAACAAGCGCATCGCGCGATGCGGCTGCGGCGCCCTCACGGCGACCGCCACCGGCGAGCCGGTCACCGTTTACTGCTGCAGCTGCATCAACTGCCAGCGCAAGGGCGGCAGCGCCTTCAGCTATGCGGCGCTGTTTCCAAACGCCGCCGTTGCCATCGCCGGCGAGCACAAACGGTGGCGCCACACCGGCGACTCCGGCCGCTGGATCGAGACCATGTTTTGCCCGATCTGCGGCACGACCATCGCTTTCCGTGCGGAAGGTTTCCAAGACCTGACCGGCATACCCGTGGGCTGTTTCGCCGATCCCGACTTCCCGCCCCCGCTTGAGCTTTACTGGGCGTCGAGGCGCCACCGATGGCTTACATTTCACGGCGATTTGACATTGCACGACACGCAAGACGGCTGAAAGAGCGCATCAACGGTTGATTCACCGTCGCAAGCGCCTGCAACCCTTCTTTCATGGTCGGCGTTGTAGACGTGGCCTCAGTTGAGCATGGGAGCAACACCATGAAGAGCCTTCTTGCCGCGCTTCTGCTCGCCTCGACCGGCATTGCCGTCGCGCAGGGCGTCCCGACCATCGACATCGGGCCGAGCTGCCGCGCCGCGGCCAAGGGCAGCGTTGGGATGCAGCAGGACTACGAGAGCTGCCGCAACAGCGAAGCCGCCGCGCGGGAATCGCTGGCGAAGCAGTGGAGCACGTTCCTGCCCGCCGACCGCGGCAGCTGCTACCGCCTGACGACGACCGGCACCCCCGGCACCTATACCGAATTCCTGACTTGCCTCGAGATGAAGCGCGACGCGCGCAAGCTTCCGGACACCACGATCGGCCAGGGCGGCCGACGCTGACCGACCGCGGCCTCGACGTCCGCATCTACTCCGCCGGCTCGGTCGGCGGCATTTCCTTGGCGCCGTGCAGCGGCCGCTCTTCCATCAGCACGACGGCGACGAGCGCGATCACCGAGAACACCAGCGCGGCGACGAACACCCACTGGAACACGCCGGCGACGTCGAGCCCGCTGGCGCCGGCATTTGCCGCCAGCACCTCGACACCGGCGCCGCCGCGCTCGGGGGCGAAGCCGAGCCCCGACAGCAGGATCGCGCCCATGATCGCGACCGCGAGCGCCGAGGTGAGCGCGCGGAAGAAGTTCATGGCGCCGGTCGCGATGCCGACCTCGTGCCGCCACACCGCGTTCTGCACGCAGACGGTGGCGGTCGGGAACACGGTGCCGACACCGTAGCCGACGATCGCGGTCGCGATCACCGCCCACAGCACCGGCATGGCGGGCCACACGACTAGCGCTGCAACGGCCAATGTCGCCAGCACCATGCCGATGTAAGGCGAGAGCTTGTAGCGGTTGAGATGCATCATCGCGCGGCCCGACGCCATCGAGCCCGGCGTCGTCATCACGATCACCGGGATCAGGCAAAGGCCGGCCTGCGTCGGCGTGAGCTTGTGCACGGTCTGGAAATAGAGCGGCATGTAGATCATGAAGCCGGTCATGACGCCCATGGCGAAGCTGGTCGCCGCGGTGCCGAGCTTCATCACCGGGTTGGCGAGCACGTTGAGCGGCAGGAACGGCTCCGGCGCGCGCTTGAGCCACCAGCCGACCACGACGGTCAGCACGATCGAGCCGCCGATCAGCGAGAAAATCGTCGGCGAGAGCCACGGCACGTGCACGCCGCCGGTGGTGAGCGCCAGGAGGAAGAGCATCGCGGCCGCCATCACCAGCGCGACGCCGAGGAAGTCGAGCTTGTGCTTGCGGCCCGCCGGCGGCAGCTTCTTCATCGACCGGCTGAGCAGCGCGGCGGTGAGCAGGCCGAGCGGCACGTTGAGCCAGAAGATCAGCGACCAGTGCCAGTTCTGCGCGATGATGCCGCCGAGCGCGGGGCCGATCACGCCGGCGCTGATCCAGGCCGTGCCCATATAGGCCTGGTAGCGGCCGCGCTCGCGCGGCGTCACCATGTCGGCAACGGTGATCTGCACCATCGGCACGATGCCGCCGCCGCCGATGCCCTGCAGCGTGCGGCCGGCGACCAGCGTCGCCATGTCGGGCGCGACCGCGCACAGCACCGAGCCGGCGACGAACAGGCCGAGCGCGGTCATCATCATGCCGCGGCGGCCGTGGATGTCGGCGAGCTTGCCGTAGAGCGGCGCGACGATGGTCGACGACAGCAAATACGCGATCACCACCCAGGACAGATTGTGGAAGTCGTTGAGGTCGCGACCGATGGTGGGCAGCGCGCTCGCGACGATGGTCTGGTTCAGCGCTTGCAGGAAGCCGCCGAGCATCAGCCCGTAGAATACGAAGCGGATCTCTGGATGGGTCAGGCCCGCCGGCGAGGCCGCGAGCTTTTCCGGGTCGGCGGCGGCTTCGGCGCGCTTTTGCAGGGAACTCATATCCGCGGGCCTCAACGGCCAGCGGCTGCCGGCGCGGCAGGCGCAAGGGTCAAACGAAGTGTGAATCGGAACATGCACAATGTGTGCCCCCGTCAGGACGGAAGCACAATGCTGCATCGCGGGATGCTGCTATGCAGCGGCGCGAAGCAGAGCGTGGTACGCTCGATTTATCCTACCCATCCGTCCTACGGAGACCGTTTGCACCGTGGCTGACGACATCATCCTCGAAACCCACGATCTCAGGATGGAATTCGCCGGCTTCGTCGCGGTCGGCGGCGTCGACCTTCGCGTCAGGCGTGGCACGATCCATGCGCTGATCGGCCCAAACGGCGCCGGCAAGACCACGGTCTTCAACCTGCTCACCAAATTCCTGCGGCCGACCCACGGCCGCATCGTCTACAACGGTCGCGACATCACGGCGCTCGCCGCGCCCGACGTGGCGCAACTCGGCATGGTGCGCTCGTTCCAGATCTCGGCGGTGTTCCCTCACCTCACGGTGCTCGAGAACGTGCGCGTCGCGCTGCAACGCAAGCGCGGCGCGTCGTTCGACTTCTGGCGTTCAAAACGCGTGCTCGATGCGCTCAACGACCGCGCGCTCGCGCTGATCGCTGACGTCGGCCTCGCGCCGTTCGCGTACGCCACCGCGGTGGAGCTCCCCTACGGCCGCAAACGCGCGCTCGAGATCGCAACCACGCTGGCGCTCGATCCCGACATGCTGCTGCTCGACGAGCCGATGGCCGGCATGGGGCATGAGGACATCGAGCGCATCAGCGCGCTGATCAAGCGCGTCGCTGCCGACCGCACCGTGCTGATGGTCGAGCACAATCTGAGCGTGGTCGCGGACCTCTCCGATCATATCACCGTGCTCACGCGCGGCCGCGTCCTCGCCGAAGGCGACTACGCGACGGTGTCGGGCAATGCCGCCGTGCGCGAAGCCTATCTCGGGGTCGGTCATGCGTAACGCCGTTGATCGTCGCGATGTGGAGAAGCCGGGCGGCGGACTCGGTGGGTTCCCTCTCCCCGGAGGGGAGAGGGAGCAGACCGAGCGCGCGGCGCCGTCGCGTTCAAAGCCATGCGGGGCCGCTTATGCTTAGCCCGATGTCGTTGCTCACGGTCGACGACCTGCAAGCGTGGTACGGCGAGTCGCATGTGCTGCACGGCGTGAACTTCGTGGTGCGGCCCGGCGAGGTGGTCACCCTGCTCGGCCGCAACGGCGCCGGCAAGACCACGACGCTGAAGGCGATCATGGGCATCGTCGGCAAGCGCAGCGGCTCGGTGCGTTACGAAGGCAACGAGCTGATCGCGCTGACCAGCGATCGCATCGCGCGGGCGGGCATCGCGTACTGCCCGGAGGAGCGCGGTATCTTCGCGAGCCTCACGGTCGAGGAAAATCTCTTGCTGCCGCCGCAGGTGCGTCCCGGCGGCCTCGCGGTCGAGCGCATCTTCGAATTGTTCCCGAACCTCAAGGAGCGGCTGCGCAGCCAGGGCACCAAGCTCTCCGGCGGCGAGCAGCAGATGCTCGCGATCGGCCGCATCCTGCGCACCGGCGCGCGGCTTCTCCTGCTCGACGAGCCGACCGAAGGGCTCGCGCCGGTCATCATCCAGCAGATCGGGCGAACCATCGGCATGCTCAAGCAGCAGGGCTTCACCATACTGCTGGTGGAACAGAACTTCCGCTTCGCAGCGACCGTTGCCGACCGCCACTACGTGATGGAGAATGGCCGCGTCATCGACCAGTTCGCCAACGCGGACCTCGACGCCAACATGGCGAAGCTGCACGACTATCTCGGCGTGTGAACGCGATTTCTCCCGCTCGTCCCCGCGAAAGCGGGGACCCAGGGCCAAAAAAAGACTCTGGATTCCCGCTTTCGCGGGAATGAGCGGAGGATAGAGTTAGCGCAACAGAAGGTCTGTTCCACCGTGACGCCAAGGATGATCGGAGGAAGTGATGAAACGACTGCTTAGCCCGGCCGCGCTCGCGCTCATCGGCGCCTGCACCGTCGCGCACGCCCAATACACCGACGGCGTCATCAGGATCGGCGTCATGAACGACATGTCGGGCACCTATTCCGACCTCTCCGGCCAGGGCTCGGTGATCGCCGCGCGCATGGCGGTGGAGGATTTCGGCGCCGCCAAGAAGGGCATGAAGGTCGAGATCGTCGGCGCCGACCACCAGAACAAGCCGGACGTCGGCTCGAACGTCGTGCGCACCTGGCTTGACGTCGACCGCGTCGACGTGGTGGTCGACGTGCCGACCTCGTCGGTCGCGCTCGCCGTCAACCAGATCGTGCGCGACAAGAACAAGGTGTTCCTGGTGTCGGGCGCCGCCGCCTCCGACCTCACCGGCGCGGCCTGTACGCCCAACACCGTGCACTGGACCTACGACACCTGGGCGCTCGCCAACGGCACCGGCCAGGCGATCGTGAAGACCGGCGGCAACACCTGGTTCTTCCTCACCGCCAACTACGCCTTCGGCCTCGCGCTCGAGCGCGACACCGCCGCGGTGGTGGTGAAGAACGGCGGCAAGGTGCTCGGCCAGGTGCGCCACCCCTTCCCCGGCACCGACTTCTCGTCGTTCCTGCTGCAGGCGCAGGCGTCGCGCGCCAAGATCATCGGCCTCGCCAATGCCGGCAGCGACACCATCAATTCGATCAAGCAGGCGTCCGAGTTCGGCATCGTCAAGGGCGGCCAGAACCTCGCCGCGCTGCTCGCCTTCATCACCGACGTGCATGCGCTCGGCCTGCAGACCGCGCAGGGCCTGATCATGACCGAGTCCTGGTACTGGGACCTGAACGACAACAACCGCGCTTTCGCCAAGCGCTTGGCGCCGCAGTTCAAGGGCATCCACCCGACCATGGTGCATGCCGGCGTCTATTCGGCGGTCACGCACTATCTCAAGGCCGTCGAGGCGCTCAAGAGCGACGGCGACGGCAAGGCGATCGTGGCGAAGATGAAGGAGCTGCCGACAGACGACCCGCTGTTCGGCCAGGGCACCGTGCGCGCCGACGGCCGCAAGATCCATCCGATGTACCTGTTCGAGGTGAAGACGCCGAAGGAATCGCGCGGCGCGTGGGACTACTACAAGCTCCGCGCCACCATTCCCGCCGATCAGGCCTGGCGCCCGCTCGGCGAAGGCGGCTGCCCGCTGGTGAAGAGCTGAGGCATGATCTTCGTGATGGGGACTTTGATGCTGCCGCGGACTCGGTGAACTCCCTCTCCCCATGGGAGAGGGAGCCGAGCCCCGCCGCTGCGCGACCGTGCAATACCGAGGACACGAGAGCGATAGATCAATGTTCGAAATCCTCGGCATCAGCTCGCAGGCGCTGTTCGGGCAATTGCTGATCGGGCTGATCAACGGCTCGTTCTACGCGCTGCTCAGCCTCGGGCTCGCCGTGATCTTCGGCATGCTCAACATCATCAACTTCGCGCACGGCGCCCAATACATGATGGGCGCCTTCGTCGCGATCTTTCTCCTGCAATATCTCGGACTCGGCTACTGGTGGGCGCTCGTGCTCGCGCCGATCATCGTCGGCGCGAGCGGCATCGTCATCGAGCGGCTGTTCCTCCAGTGGCTCTACAAGCTCGACCACCTCTACGGCCTGCTCCTCACCTTCGGCCTCGCGCTCATCATCGAGGGCACGTTCCGCAACCAGTTCGGCTCGTCCGGCCTGCCCTATCCGATGCCGGAGGCGCTGCGGGGCGGACAGAACCTCGGCTTCATGTTCCTGCCGAACTCGCGCGCCTGGGTGATCGTCGCGTCGCTGGCGGTCTGCCTGACCACCTGGTTCGTGATCGAGCGCACCAGGCTCGGTTCCTATCTGCGCGCGGCGACCGAGAATCCGACGCTGGTGCGCGCCTTCGGCATCAACGTGCCGCGCATGATCACGCTGACCTACGGCTTCGGCGTCGCGCTCGCCGCGCTCGCCGGCGTGATGGCGGCGCCGATCTACGGCGTCAACCCGCAGATGGGCGCCAACCTCATCATCGTGGTGTTCGCGGTGGTGGTGATCGGCGGCATGGGCTCGATCATGGGCGCGATCGTGACGGGCTTCGGCCTCGGCGTCATCGAGGGCCTCACCAAGGTGTTCTTCCCGGAGGCGTCGAACACCGTGATCTTCGTGATCATGGCGATCGTGCTGCTGATCCGCCCGGCCGGGCTGTTCGGACGGGGGCGTGAGATGACCGAGCACACCGCCACGGCTCCGAAAACCGCGATCAATCCGCCGCCCGCCATGGCGCCGCCCGCGACGTCACGGAGCGAGGCGGTCGCCTTCGTGCTGATGACCGCGATCCTGCTGGTCGCGCCGCTCATCGTCTATCCGGTGTTCCTGATGAAGGCTTTGTGCTTCGCGCTGTTCGCCTGCGCCTTCAACCTGCTGCTCGGCTATGTCGGCCTGCTCTCGTTCGGCCATGCGCTGTTCTTCGGCTGGGCGAGCTATGCGAGCGCGCACGCGGCGAAGGTCTGGGGCCTGCCGCCGGAGCTCGCCATCCTGTTTGGCGCCATGGTCGCCGCCGGCTTCGGCCTGATCGTCGGCGCGCTCGCGATCCGCCGCCAGGGCATCTATTTCGCCATGATCACGCTGGCGCTCGCGCAGATGATGTTCTTCTTCGCGGTGCAGGCGCCGTTCACCGGCGGCGAAGACGGCATCCAGGGCGTGCCGCGCGGCAGACTGTTCGGCCTGATCGATCTCGCCGACCAGACCAGCATGTATTTCACCGTGCTGGCGATCTTCCTCGGCTCGTTCCTGATCATCTATCGCATCATCAACTCGCCGTTCGGCGAGGTGCTCAAGGCGATCCGCGAGAACGAACCGCGCGCGATCTCGCTCGGCTACCGCACCGACCGCTACAAGCTCCTGGCCTTCGTCCTGTCGGCGACCTTCGCCGGCGTCGCGGGCGCGACCAAGGCGATCGTGTTCCAGCTCGCCTCGCTCACCGACGTCGACTGGCCGATGTCGGGCGAAGTGATCCTGATGACCCTGGTCGGCGGGCTCGGCACCGTGTTCGGGCCGGTGGTCGGCGCGTTCTTCATCGTCACGCTAGAGAACTACCTCACCCATATCGGCCAGTGGGTGCTGGTGGTGCAGGGCATGATCTTCGTCGCCTGCGTGCTGCTGTTTCGCCGCGGCATCGTCGGCGCCCTGATGCGGCTCACGCGCGTGAAGTTGTAGGGTGGGCAAAATCGTCTATCGTGACATCGATGGTGGGCACGGCGCGCGCACGATTTTGCCCACCATCAAGAGCGATGCGCGCCTTTGCCCACCCTACCCGGCCGCGACGATTGCGCGAACCGCCGGTTTGCGATAATCACGGATCGGCGGGGCTTTCGGCGGTCGCCCTGCTCTTTCAAGGCGCTACGAGCCCAAGCACCGTTTCCTTCCGCTGCGGAGGAGGCTGATGCTTGTGGAGGCGACCGCGGTGAGCTTTCGCGCACAACTCAATCTCATCTATGCCGCGCGCGGGGTGCGCGGCTTCGGCGACGGCTTCGCCGTCATCATCCTGCCGGCGTATCTCTCGGCGATCGGCTTCACGCCGGTCGAGATCGGCTTGGTCGCGACCGCGGCGCTGCTCGGCTCGTCGCTCTTGACGCTTGTCATCGGCTTCGTCGCGCCGCGGCACGATCTGCGCACCATGCTGATGCTCGGCGCCGCCCTCGCCGTCGCGACCGGCATTGTCTTCCCGCAGGTCGAGCACCTCGCGCTGGTGCTGCTCGTCGCCTTCGTCGGCACCATCAACCCGCAGGTCGGCGACTCCGGCGTGCTGGTGCCGCTCGAGCATGCGATGCTGGCGCGCGGCGTCGCCGCCGCCGAGCGCACCCGCGCCTTCGCGCGCTACTCGCTCACCGGCGCGCTCGCGACCGCCGCCGGCGCGCTCGCCGCCGCCACGCCCGATGTCCTGGTCGCGGCGGGGTTCGAGCGCATCGTGTCGTTCAAGGCGATGTTCTACGCCTATGCCGCGCTCGGCGTCGTCGGCACGCTCATCTACCGGCAGCTGCCGCATGCGCAGGCCGAAGATCGCCACGCCAGCACGCCGCTCGGGCCGTCGCGCTTTACGGTCTACAAGCTCGCCGCGCTGTTCAGCCTCGACTCGTTCGCCGGCGGGCTCCTGGTGCAATCGCTGCTGGCGTTGTGGCTGTTCGAGCGCTTCGATCTCTCGCTCGCGTCGGCGAGTTTATTTTTCTTCTGGAGCGGCGTCTTCACCGCCTTCTCCTATCCGGTGGCGGCGCGGCTCTCCAAGCATATCGGCCTGATCAACACCATGGTGTTCACCCACATCCCGGCGAGCCTGTTCCTGATCGCGGCGGCGTTCGCGACCAACCTCTATGTCGCGCTGGCGCTGCTGCTCGTGCGCGCGGCGCTGTCGCAGATGGACGTGCCGGCGCGCTCGTCCTACGTCATGGCGGTGGTGACGCCGGCCGAGCGCACCGCCGCCGCAAGCGTCACCGCGGTGCCGCGCTCGCTCGCCTCCTCGCTGGGCCCTGCGTTTGCCGGGTTCCTGCTGGCGACGCCGTTTTCAGGATTGCCGCTCATCATGTGCGGCGCGCTCAAGATCGTCTACGACCTGGCGCTGCTCTATTCGTTCCGCCACGTGAAGCCGCCGGAGGAGCAGAAGGACTAGGGTCCGGACTCATTAAATCCACCAAACGAGGGCGGCTGCAAGGCAGACGGACGCTAGATAGTTTCGGGCCA
>JAIESR010000027.1 GCA_019745775.1 Xanthobacteraceae bacterium
CCTGCACCGATTTCACCGGCAGGCTCGCCGGCACCACCATCACAAATGGCACGTCGGCGACGAGATTGATCGCCGCGTACGTGCGTTTTCGATAAGGGCGCAAGTCCTCGCTTAGGGGCGCAAGTCGTCGCTATGGCCCTTGGCGATCGTTTTTAGCGCGTCGAGCATGCGTTGCATGATGGGCGGCCGATAGGTTTGTGTTCTGTGGATTACACCCACAGGCCGGAGCATTGACAATTCGGGGACGTGCAAGGTCTTGACCGCTGAATCGCGCCCCACCTGCCGGATGACGGCCTCCGAGGTAAAGTCGATCAGCCTCGTCGAGGCAACGGTCCGCAAGCGCAAGGCTGCGGACCGCGACTCGAACGCAATTTGCGGTGGCGGAAGACGGCGGTCGCGAAACGCCTCATTCACTATTTGCTGCGGCAGCAACGCCGGTTCCGACAATGCCCAGCGCTCATGAGCCAGGTCCGCCAGCGGCACGCGCCGTTTTTTTGCCAGCGGATGCGAGGCCGCGGCGCTGACCACGTAACGGTCGCTGAAGAGGTGCTCGAAAACGAGACCATCCGGAAGCTGCGGCGGGTGATAGTTGATGATCAGATCCAGTTCGCCGTTGCTCAGCGCGGGGATCATCAAGTCGTTGTCCGACAGGATGACCTGGAGACTGCTCCGCGGCACGCTTTCCAGGATGGCGGCAAACGCTGCGGACAGGAACCGCTCCGAAATGGCCGGCCCCACGCCGATGCGAAGCCGGCCGACGCGCCCCTTGCCGACCTCGGCAATCTCGCGCGCGACGTTTTTCAGCGATAGGCGCAGCTCGCTCACCCGTGCCAGCAGTGTCGAGCCTTCCAATGTAAGCTCAACACCCTTGGGGGTTCGCTTGACCAATTTTGTCTGCAATGCGGATTCAAGCCGCCGCAGGCTCTTGCTCAGTGCCGGCTGACTGAGTCCGAGTGCCGCCGCAGCACGACCTAGATGGGCGTGCATGGCGACAACTGCGAAATATTCGATGTCGCGCAATTCCATCCGATAACCGGAATTCATGCCGCTGGGACCACCGGATGATTGCGAGCCTCCTCGCTGCGTGTCAACCATGCTGCCGCATGGAGACTGCGTCATGACTTGGTCGCGCGCTACTTTCGCTTATGCCCTGGTTACGTCCTGTGTCGCCTTTTGCGCCACGCCGAGCTTTGCACAGAGCTTTCCTTCTCGCTATGTCCGCATCATTACCGGCGGTGTCGGGACCTTTCACGACATTGTCGCGCGTAATCTAGCGCAGCGGCTGAACGAACGCTGGGGCCAGCCCGTGGTGATCGACAACCAAGCGGCGGCCGGACTCACAATCGGTGCAGGCATGGCGGCAAAGGCAGCGCCCGACGGCTACACGCTGCTGCTCGGCGATCGGACATCGCTGGCAGCCGCTCCGAGCCTTTACAAGGGCCTGCGTTATGACCCGGTCAAAGATCTCTTGCCGATCACCATGGTGGCGCGCGGTCCCGCCATGCTGGTGGCGCACCCATCGGTTCCCGCCAGCAATCTAAACGAATTCATCACCTACCTGCGCGCGCAGGCTCATCCGGTTCACTACGCTTCGTCGGGCGTCGGTACGTTCACCCATCTGACGGGTCTGCTGTTCGAGCAGTTGGCTGGCGTGAAGCTTTTGATGGTTCAGTACAAGGGCGGTGGCGGGGCGGCGATTGCCTTGCTCGGGGGCGAGGCCAAATTCAGCTTCTTTCCGATCCCGGTCGTCCTCGCCCAGGTGAATGCGGGCACGTTGAAAGCCTTCGCGCTCACCAGTTCGCAGCGCTTCGAAGGCGCACCTGCGATTCCGACTGGAATCGAAGCCGGACTTCCGGGTCTGGATGCAGAGCAGTGGATCGGCATGCTGGCCCCAGAGGGGACACCCCACGCGATTGTCAACAAGCTCAATCGTGACATAGTCGATGTCCTGCAAACCCCGGCCTTCCGGGCGGTGTTGCAGGCGCAGGGCGCTAAACCCGCCCCCGGCACGCCGGCCGAATTCGCGTCGTTCATGGCAAGCGAAACGGTCAGGCTGAAACGGCTGATCGAAGCGAGTGGGCTGACGATGCCCTAGCTGCACGCCTACTGCGGCTCGATGCCCGCCGCCTTCACCACTTTGCCCCACTTCGCGTAATCGTCGGCCAGGAACTTCGCGTAGTCCGCCGCGGTGGTGCCGACCACGTCGACGCCGATCTTCGCCATGCGCTCGTGGAAGCCCTTGTCGGCGATGATCGCGGCGATCTCGCGGTTGAGCAGCGCGATTGTCTCCGCCGGCGTTCCGGCGGGTGCGACGAGCCCGACCCCGGAGCCGATCTGCACCTCGGGCAGGCCGACCTCGGCCATGGTCGGCACGTCGGGCAATGAGAGGATGCGCTTCGTGCTCGAGGTAGCGAGCGCCTTGAGCTTGCCGTCGGCGATCAGCTCGAGCAGCGAATTGACGGCGCCGATGAACATGTCGATCCGCCCCGCGATCAGGTCCGGCAGCACGGCGGTGGCGCCGCGAAACGGCACGTGGATCATGTCGACACCCGCGCTCATCTTGAACAGCTCGCCGGCGAGGTGCTGCGGCGTGCCCTGGCCGACCGAGCCGAAGGTCAGCTTCTTCGGGGAGCTCTTCGCGAGCGCGATGAACTCCTGCACCGATTTCACCGGCAGGCTCGCCGGCACCACCATCACAAATGGCACGTCGGCGACGAGATTGATCGCCGCGAATTCCTTCACCGGATGATAGAGCTGCTTCTTCGACAGATGCGGCCCCATGGTGAAAGAGGCTGGCGCGATCAGCAGCGTGTGGCCGTCGGCGGGCGACTTCGCCACGAACTGATAGGCGATGGTGCCGCCGCCGCCGGGACGGTTCTCGACCACCGCGGTCTGGTTAAGCCGGGTCTGTAGCCCTTGCGCGATCTCGCGCGCCACCACGTCGTTCGAGCCGCCGGGCGTGAACGGCACGATGATCTTGATCGTCTGGTTGGGAAAGTTCTGCGCGTCGGCCGCAGAGAGCGAGGCCGCGGCGACGATGCAGGCGAGGAGCAGCTTTTTCATTTCTATTGTCCTCCAGAACTCAAACCCGAACGGCATCTTACTATACCGCCGCGCCGCCGATCGGGGTGCGACATGATTGCGGGTGGCGTGCTATCTCTTGGTGCATGAGTTTTGCCGGACGCTGGTCGACGTCATTCGGGCCTATGGTGCTCACGCAGGAGGGCAGCCGCGTGCGCGGCAGCTACGGTCGCGAGGTCGCCGAGCATCCGATCGAAGGCACCGCCACCGCCGACGAATTCACCTTCCGCTACACCGAGCCGCAGGAGCACGGCACCGGCCGCTTCAAGCTCAAACGCTACGGCCATTTCGCCGGCGAGTATCTCGCCGAAGGCAACTATCGCGCGCTGCCCTGGCAGGGCTGGCGCGGCTGCGACGGCCTCTGGGACACGCCGCTTGGGCGGCTGCGCTTCGTCGAGGAGACGCCCGGGCGGGTGTTCGGCTTCGCCGAATACGACGCGACCGCGCGCGTCGAAGGCACGCTCGCCGGCGCGCGGCTCACATTCACGCTCGAATCCGGCAACTATTCCGGCCGCGGCGTCGCCGACCTCGATGCCGCGGGCTACGCCTTCAGCGGCGAATGGTTCGAGCCGGGGCAGCCGACGCGCGCGCTCGCCGGCCAGCGCATCCTGCCGCGGCCGGGCCTGACCTGGCTGGTCGTGGTCGAGGCCTATTGGCAGCGCGCGCTCGACGACAACGAGTTTGCTTTTGGCGACATGCTGCGCGAACTTTTCGCACGATTGCCGCGCGTGCAGGTGCGGCATCGCTACTATCACGACGAGACCAGCCTGCTGCACTGGTGCCGCCAGCTTCTCTATCTGCCGGAGCCGTCGGTGCTGATGCTCGCCGGCCACGGCGAACCGAACGGCCTCACCGTCAACGGCAAGATCATTCCGCAAGGGCGCATTCTCGACAGCCTGCGATATGCCGACGGGCTCAAGCTGCTGCATTTCTCGTCGTGCCTGGTCGGGCAGGACAGCGAGCGGGCGCTGATCGCGGCACCGTTCCCGGTGTCCGGCTATAAGACCAGCGTCGACTGGGCGATGAGCGCGTTCACCGAATTCATCTATCTCGACATGATCCTGGAGAAGGGTCTTGCCCCGGCCGCGGCGGCGCAGCAACTCGTCTCGCTGGTGCGCTTCGCCGGCAACGAGGAGATCGACGGCTCGCCCTACCGTCCGGCGGGCTTCTGCTTCTTCGGCTGAGCATTGAGTTCCAGCCTTGCGGCAACGGTGGTGGGATTCCCTCTCCCCGGAGGGGAGAGGGAGCCCAGCGAGCACGCCGCGCCAACATCACGCGATCTCAGCAGTTGACCGCCTAGCCGCGCGCTCTGCGCATTGCTACGCTTATGCGTCGGAAGCAGATGGGCGGAGGGCTGTCATGCTCAAGGCGCGCGCGTTGCTCGGCATCGTCATCGGCGTCGGGCTCGTCGCCATCGCCGCCCCAACTTCCGCCCAGCCCTATCCCAGCAAGCTGATCCGCATCATCGCGCCGTTTCCGCCGGGCGGGCCGACCGACGGTGCCGCGCGGCTCATTGCCGATCGCCTCTCCACGCTGTTCGGCCAGACCGTCGTGGTCGAGAACCGGCCCGGCGGCGCCGGCGGCACGGTCGGCGTGAAGTCGGCCGCGTCGGCCGAGCCCGACGGCTATACGATCCTGCTCACGCCGCCCGGCCCGCTGATCACCGCGCCCGCGATCTTCCGCAATGTCGGCTACGATCCGCTCAAGGCGTTCACGCCGGTGGCGGCGGTGTTCTCCTCGCCGCATGTGCTCGTGACCAATCCGAGCCTGCCCGCAAAGTCGATGCAGGAACTCGCCGCCTACGCCAAGGCCAACCCCGGCAAGGTCAGCTACGCCTCGCCCGGATTCAGCACGCAGCCGCACTTGCTCGGCGAGATGATCAAGCTGATGACCGGCGCCGACATCGTGCATGTGCCGTACAAGGGCTCGGCGCCGGCGCTCACCGATCTCGTCGCCGGACAGGTGCAGATGTATTTCGACTCGGCGTCGTTCCTGCTGCCCCATATCGAGAGCGGGAGGGTGCGCGTGCTCGCGGTCGCCGACGAGCGGCGCCTGCGGGAGCTTCCCGATACGCCGACCACGATCGAATCCGGCTTCGGCAGGCTGCTGGCGAGCTATTGGGTCGGCGTGGTGGTGCCGGCGGGCACGCCGGCGGCGATCGTCGACCGCCTGAACGGCGCGATCAACGAGGTGATAACCTCGAAGGCGATGGAGGAGACGCTGGCGAAGCTCGTCGCGCGGCCGCGCCCCGGCACGCCGCAGGACTTCGCGAAGTTCATGGCGGCGGAGACCGCCAAATGGACCGAGACGATCAAAGCGGCGAACATCCGGGCGGATTGAGCGGCTGACACCACAGGGTCGACGCGCTCGCGCGCGCATACTATATCCAGGCGACCGTCATCGAGGATCGTAATGCCCGTTTCCGCGCTCGGCTATGTCGTCGCCCGCACCAGGGATCTGAGTGATTGGGGATCGTTCGGCCCCGACCTGCTCGGCCTCCAGCGCATCGACAAGTCCCGCAATTCGCTCGCGTTCCGCATGGACGACCGCAAGCAGCGCATCGTCGTCGACGCCCAGGACGGTAATGGCGGCGACGAGGGCATCTCGGTGTTCGGCTGGGAGGTCGCCGACGCGGCCGCGCTCGACGCGCTGGCGGCGAAGCTCGAATCGAACGGCGTGAAGGTGACGCGCGGCGCGCGTGCGCTTGCCGACGAGCGCTTCGTGCGCGACCTGATTGTGTTTTCCGACCCGCTCGGCAATCGCCTCGAAGCGTTCCACGGCGCCGAGACCGCGTCCGAACCGTTCGTGCCGGGCCGTTCGATGTCCGGTTTCCGCACCGGCCCGCTCGGGCTGGGGCACGTCGTGCTCAATGTCGAGACCTCGGAGACGATCCAGAGGCTCCTGCCGTTCTATCGCGACCTGCTCGGCTTCCGCCTCACCGACTACTATTCGCATCCGTTCGAGGCGTATTTCATGCACGTCAATCCGCGCCATCATTCGCTGGCGATGATCCGCACCGGCAAGAACGCCGTGCATCACATCATGATGGAGGTGTTCTCGCTCGACGACATGGGGCAGGGCTACGACATCGCGCAGCGCGACGGCCGCGTCGCCACCACGATGGGCCGCCACACGTCGGACTTCATCACCTCGTTCTACACCTTCACGCCATCCGGCTTCATGGTCGAGTACGGCTGGGGTGCGCGCTCGATCGATCCCGAGACCTGGCAGGCCTATGAGCGCAAGGAGGGCCCGAGCATGTGGGGCCACGATCGCGCCTGGCTACCGCCGGAGCAGCAGGAGGCCGCGCGCAATCTCCGCCTGGACAACGCGGCGAAGGGCCTGCGCCGTCCGGTGCAGGTGATGGACGGCAACTTCAACCGCATGTCGGGCGTGTGTCCCTGGTGGGACGGCATGAAGGATCGCCGGCCGTTCGGTTGAGGACCGTAGCCTGGCTCGAGCGGGGGCTCAATCGGGGCTGCGAATGCGTCAGATCGCCAGCGATCACTCGGCCGCCTTCATGCCCCTCTCGGCGGACTTCGCAAGGTCCGCGACAGTGATGCGCGAGAGGACTTCCGAGAATTTCTCTTCCGCGCGCTCGAGGGCGGGAACCACCACGTCCGACAGCAACGCCGAACCCGCGAGCGGTGCATCGTCGTTGTCTTCAACGCTGCTGGCGGCATGCAGGATCTCGTCGGCGGCGATATCGCCTTCGCTGCGCGCGAGCTCGTAGCCGCCGCGCGGCCCGCGCACGCCGCGCAGGATTCCGTGGCGCACGAGCGCTTGCAGAACAGGTTCGAGATGGCGCGGCGGAAGACGATGTCTGCTCGCCAGCGATTTTGCGGCCACCGGCCTGCCACGAGCGTTCATGGCGATGTCGAGGACGGCGGCAATGGCAAGGATGCCCTTGCGTGGCAATAACAGCATCAGTTGAACTGCGTCTTTTTGTTCGGCTCTTGGCGGCCGGACAGGCGACGGTAGCGTGTTCCCCACTACCGACTGGGTCGATGGGTTCCTACTTTCTTTCCCCCGAAAGAGACCCCGTAGACCCAAAACCCCGAACTCCGCGTGTGGTTTCATCGAGATTTGCAACTTCGCAAATCGTCACTTGCATTGTAGCCGCAACGACGAGTTGCGCAACGCGCGCGCCGCGTTCGACTGTGAATGACTCGCATCCGAGATTCACAAGGATCACCTGTATTTCGCCCCGATAGTCGGCGTCGATCGTGCCGGGGGCATTCAGGACGGTGACGCCGTGTCGCAACGCCAAACCGGAGCGAGGTCGCACTTGTGCTTCATATCCGGGCGGCAACGCGATCGCGATGCCGGTTGGAATGAGCGCGCGCTCTCCCGGTGCCATCACGATTGGTTCATCGGCAGAAACAGCCGCTATGAGATCGAGGCCTGCGGCGAGCGCACTTTGATAGCGCGGCAGCGGCAATCCGTCGCTGTGCGGCAGGCGCGCGAGCGCGATCTCGATCCGGTTCATGATGGCGCCTTCGCGTTCACGACGGTTCCTTGACGAGCGCCGCCGCGATGCGGCCCACCAGCGCGCGCGCGACGCCGTCCTTCGACTGCGGTGGCCAATCTTCGACACCGCTTGCTGTCACAATGTGCACCTTGTTGCTGTCACCGCCCATCACGCCGCTCTCTGATGACACATCATTGGCGATGATCCAGTCGCAGCCTTTGCGCTCGAGCTTGTCTTTGGCGTTGGCGATGAGATTTTCGGTCTCGGCGGCAAAGCCGACCACGAGTCGGGGCCGCCCTAACTTGCGGTGCGCAATCGTTGCGAGAATGTCGGGGTTCTCGACCAGCGACAATGGCGGCATCCCGGCCTTGGTCTTCTTGATCTTTTCCGATGTGGCATTGGCCACGCGCCAGTCCGCGACCGCCGCGGCGAAGATCGCGCAATCCGCGGGCAATGCCTTCTCGACGGCGTCGAGCATCTGCCGCGCCGATTCGACCTTGACCGTGCGCACGCCCGGCGGATCGGCCAGGTTGACCGGGCCGGAGACCAAGGTGACGTCGGCGCCGGCCGCCGCCGCCGCGGCCGCAATCGCGTGACCCTGCTTGCCGGAGGAGCGGTTCGCGATGTAGCGCACGGGATCGATCGGCTCGTGCGTCGGGCCCGACGTGATGACGATGCGCTTGCCCGCGAGCGGCCGTTGTCCCGCCGTCGCGTCGAGCAGGGTGACCGCCGCGGCGGCGATCGCCGTCGGTTCCGCCATGCGGCCGGTGCCGGCTTCGCCGCGCTCCGCCATCTCGCCGGCGTCCGGTCCGACGGTGATGACGCCGTCATCGAGGAGCCGCGCGAGGTTGCGCTGCGTCGCCTTGTGCGACCACATCATCGGGTTCATCGCCGGCGCGATCAGGATCGGCTGGTCGGTGGCGAGCAGCACCGCGCTCGCGAGATCGTCGGCGTGGCCGCCCGCCATCTTCGCCATCAGGTCGGCGGTGGCGGGTGCGACCACGACGAGGTCGGTATCGCGCGCCAGCCGGATGTGGCCGACGTCGAATTCGGATTTCGGATCGAACAGGTCGGTGTGGACGTGCCCGCCGGCGAGCGCGCCGGCGGCGAGCGGCGTGACGAATTCCTGCGCCGCCTTGGTGAGGATGCAGCGCACGGCGATGCCGTGATCCTGGAGGCGGCGGATCAGGTCGAGCGACTTGTAGGCAGCGATGCCGCCGCCGATGATCAGCAGCACGCGTCGGGCTGACGATGTTGCGGGCCGCTCGCGCGACGGCTCCGGCGTGGCGAAGGACGGCCGCACGGCCTGCGCGCCCGCGCGTGCCGGCGGATCGATGGCCTCGGGCGGATCGCGGCCCGACCCTTGCGCTGCCTGGCCCAGGATGGTGCGGATCTCGTCCTCCATCGAACGGCCATGGCGGGCCGCGCGCAGGCGGAGCAGCTTCTTCACCTTCTCGTCGAGCTGGCGGACCGTCAGGCTGGCCATCGGAAATCCTCGGCAGACGGCCCATCATAGCCGATGATTGCAATGCAATCAATGCAATCAATAGCCTCGCTGGCGTCATGCCCGGGCTTGTCCCGGGCATCCACGTCTTTAGGCTTTCAAACAAGACGTTGACGGCCGGGATAAACCCGGCCGTGACGAAGGGGAGAGCCGTCATGCCGTTCCGTTCGATCGCGTATTCTATCGCCACACTGATCTTGTTTGCCGGTTCCGCGTCCGCGCAGACGACCGTGCCGCTCAAGGCCACGCCCGACCACAGCGTGCGCTCGACGCCCGACACCGTGGTGTGGGGCTATTTCGCCGCCGACATTCCGCCGGTGCTGCGCATCAAGTCCGGGCAGACCGTTCGCATCGACACCGTCTCTCATGGCGGCGTCAATCTTCCCGAGGATCCGGTCGCGTTCTTCACCAAGAACGGCGTCGCGCGCGAGGAAATCCTGCAGGACGCCATCGACATCCGCGCCAAGGTGAACCGCCCGCGCGGCGGCAGCGCGCATATCCTCACCGGGCCGATCTACGTCGACGAAGCCGAGCCCGGCGACATGCTCGAGGTGCGCATCATCGCGCTCGAGCATCGCGTGCCCTATGGCGTGAATTCGTCCGGGCCCGGCACCGGCGTGCTGCCGGAGCTGCTCAAGACGCCGGCGCGCAAGGTGATCCGTTTCGATCTCAAGCGCAACGTCGCATTGTTCTCCGATGAGATCGAGATTCCGCTCAAGCCCTTCATGGGCATCATGGCGGTGGCGCCGTCGAAGGAATCCTGGATGATCTCGTCGCGGCCGCCGTGGCGCTGGGGCGGCAACATGGACTTCAACAAGCTCACCGCCGGCGCGACGCTCTATCTGCCGGTGTTCCACGAAGGCGCGCGCTTCTACACCGGCGACTCGCACGCGGTGCAGGGCGACGGCGAAGTGAACGGCACCGCGATCGAGGCCTCGCTCACCGGCACGTTCCAGTTCATCGTGCACAAGGGCGCCGGGCGCACCATGTTCTGGCCGCGCGCCGAGGACGCCGACTTCTACTACACCATGGGCATGGACCTCGATCTCGACGTAGCGATGAAGAACGCCACCCAGGAGACCGTGCGCTACCTGATGGAGACGCGCGGGCTCTCGGCCGCCGACGCCTATTCGCTCGCCAGCATCGGCATCGACTTCCGCATCGCCGAGGTGGTCGACGCGGTGCAGCTGGTCTACGGCGCGATCCCGAAGCGGATTTTCAAGACCAACCCGGAGTATTGGTTCAAGAAGTGAGGGCAGGGCAGCGGCGCTGGCGTTGTGTGTCGGGCACGGTCGTGCCGCGAGTTACCTCGCCCCGCTTGCGGGGAGAGGTCGGCGCACGAAGTGCGCCGGGTGAGGGGGAGTCTCCTCAGGCTCTGAAATCGCGTGCCCCTCACCCCCACCCTCTCCCCGTAAGAACGGGGAGAGGGAGCGCCAGAGTGTGCGGCTCGTCCTGCGATTCAAATCAGACTTATTCGACAACGACTTAAGGCGACCCTGCGCCGCCCCGTGCAAATCCCACCCTCTGTCCGTCTGACCCCCCATGGATGACCCACCATGCCCGCCTGCCGCCATCGCGGCGGCCGGGGCAGTCCGCTCGCCATCATCCCACGCACCATGGCGGGCACTGGAGGATTTCCGATGCACTTCACCGACCAGGACCTGCGTGCGGCGGTCAGCGCCGGCGCCCTCGACGCCAACAAGCTCAATCCGCTGCTCGATTTCCTCAACGGCCGCGCCGCCGACTCTCCAGTCGCGCCGCCGCCGCGGTTCGATCTCGCGCACCTGCTCTGGTACGCCGGCGCGCTGATCGTGATGAGCGCCATGGGGCTGTTCTCGACGCTGGCGTTCTCCGCCATGGGTGGCGCCGCGCTGGCCGCGACCGCGATGGTCTATGCGATCGTCTTCACCGCCGCCGGTCACTATCTCTGGCACCATAAGAACCTGCGCGTGCCCGGCGGCCTGCTGATCACCGTCGCGGTGTCGATGGTGCCGCTCGCGGTCTACGGCATCCAGGACGCGCTCGGGCTGTGGGGCCAGTTCGGCCGCGGCGGCACCGTGCGCGATTTCTACACCTGGATCAAAGGCAGCTGGCTGCCGATGGAGATCGCCGCCATCGTCGCGGCGCTGATCGCGCTCTGGCGCTACCCGTATCCGTTCCTGGTCATGATCGTCGCGTTCGTGCTGTGGTTCATGTCGATGGACCTGACCCCGTGGATCGTCGGCCGCGCCGAGTTCAGCTGGGACGAGCGCCGCATCGTGTCGCTTGGCTTCGGCCTCGGCGTGCTGGTCGTCGCCTACCTCGTCGACCGGCGTCCGCGCGGCGGCGACTTCGCCTTCTGGCTGCACCTGTTCGGCATGCTGGCGTTCTGGGGCGGGCTCAGCCTCACCGACAGCGGCAGCGAGCTGGGCAAGCTCGTCTACGCGCTGATCAACGTCGGCCTCATCCTGCTGTCGGTGCTGCTCGGCCGGCGCGTCTATGCGGTGTTCGGCACGCTCGGCATCGCCGCCTATCTCGGCCACCTCTCCTACAAGGTGTTCCGCGACTCGATGATGTTCCCGTTCGCGCTGTCGCTGATCGGCATCGCGGTCATCGCGCTCGGCCTGCTCTACCACAAGAAGCAGGCGGCGATCGCGGCCTGGATCGCGGCCAACATCCCGGAGACGCTGCGGAAGCTGCGGCCTGCGCACGCGCGGTAGTGCGCGACCGCTCACACCGTCATTGACAACGCCCTCCCTGCGGCGTCCGCTGGTCGGACGCCGCAGCCGTTCAAGAACGCGGCGACACAATGGGAGGGAGGAATGACCAGGTCCGTTGCCGGCCTTATTTCGCTTATTGCGCTCGCAATCGCAACGCCGTCGTTCGCGCAGCCGGCGCCCGCGCCGCTGCCGGTGATGCCGCCGTCGCTGCCGCCGTCGCACGTCGTCAACCTGATGACCAACGACGGCTCCGCCGCGCTCGGCGCGCAGTGGCGGGTCACCGATGTGAGGATCGTCGAGGTGCCCGCGGCCATCAACAAGGAGCGCTACAAGACCACCTACCAGATCGAGCCGCGCGCCATGCCGGCCGACTTCGACGACTCGAAGTGGGAGAAGGTCGAGGCCAAGGACCTCGGCGCGCGCCGGAGCGCGGGCCTCACCGCGTTCATGTGGTTCCGCGCACTGATCACGATGCCGGCGCGGATCGGCAATGTCGACCTGTCGAAGCCCGCGCAGGCGGTGTTCAACGTGCTGGTCGACGACTACGGCGAGGTCTGGGTCAACGGCGAGATGCCGCGCCGCTCAGGCTATCCGAGCCCCGCGACCATCCAGGGCCTCAACATGCCGAACCGCGTGGTGCTCGGCCGGGAGGTCAAGGCCGGCGACAAGTTCCAGCTCGCGGTGTTCGCGGCCAACGGGCCGCTGTCGGCGCCGAACGGCAGCATCTGGTTCCGTTCGGCGGCGGTGGAGTTCTATCAGTAGCGTCACGCGGGCTGGATCAGCGTTGCGAAGCAGGATCTTGCCGCGCACTCACCTCGCCCCGCTTGCGGGGAGAGGTCGACGCGCGAAGCGCGTCGGGTGGGGGGGCTCTCGACAGGGCACGCTCGTGGCGACTCCCCCTCACCCCAACCCTCTCCCCGCAAGCGGGGAGAGGGAGCCCGGTGCCGTCGCCGAGCCGGTCTGCACACATCACTCACGATTTCCGAGCGCTCACGTGCCGGCGCGCCGCCTGGGCGCGCGCATGAGCGTCGTCGCGAACAGGAAGATGATGCCGGCCAGCGCCGGGATCACGGTCAGCCCGGTGATGCGCAGGCGATGGATGTCGTGCGGCGTGAGGTTGACGCGGCCGGCGCTGATCCAGGCCAGGATATCCGCCGCCATCGTCGCCTGCGGATCGGCGGTGACAATGGCCGGTAACGGCGCAAGACGTGCCTCGGCGGCGCGCAGCTCCGCGTCGAGGGTGTCGCGCCGCTGCGCCGCGCCGAGCGCCTGGCGGAGCTTCAGCACCTCGGCGCAGGCGGCGCCCGACGCCGCCAGCGTGACGTCGCTGCAGCCCGACGTCTGCTTCCACACCGCGGCGGCGGCGGGTTGCGCGCGCTGGATCTCGGCCGCGAGCGTCGCTACCGAGCGCTGCTCGGCGATCGCGGCGCGCTCGCTGCGCAGGCGTATCACGTCGGCGGTGAGCGCGCTCGTCTCGGCCGCCAGCCGGCTCCGCCCGGCGACGCCGTCGCCGATATTGGTCGCGGCAAATCCGATCGCCGCCAGGAGCGTCATGCCCAGTGCAATGAGCCAGATCGCCCAAGCGGCCGAGGCCGCCATCAGGTTGCGGTCGCGCCAGAACTGCGCCGCGGCGCTCGGCAGCGCGATCGCAAGGAGGTCGATGGTGAGCCCAATGGCGGCGAGCAGCATCGCGGCTTCCGCGGTCTGGCCGAACGACGCGGCGAAGCGCGTGTTGACGGTGAGCCCGACCACCGCGAGGCCGACCGCGACGAAGCCGAGCACCAGCGCCAGCAGGATGCGTCCGGCGCCGCGCTTGACCGGCGGCGCAACGCTGGAGTCGATGATCGCGCCGCGCTCGCGGGCGTCGACGGCCGCGTGGTGATCTTGCCGGCGCGATGCGAACGGGCGGTCGCGCAAAGTGGCGATTGCCGCCGCCGGCACCGCCGCGGCGACGGCCGCCGACACGGTCCCCGGCACGGCACTCAGCTTGGCATCCGGACGACGTTCGTCGTCGTGATGCCACCAGACTTCGATCTCCGGGCACGCCTGCAAGGGGACAACTTCGCTCACGGAACCCTCGTCCGTAACGCCGATCACGTCCACGAATGTCGTAGAACAAATCAAGAACACGAACCAGGAATAAATGCAAGCGAAATCTCGATCCGCCTCATCCTGAGGAGCGCCGAAGGCGCGTCTCGAAGGATGGGCGGCCCGAGCATGGCGGCCGCATGGTTCGAGACGGCGCCATAGCGCGTCGAAGATGCGCGTGAACGCGCTTGTGCCGCCTCCTCACCATGAGGCCGATCGAGACCGGCGCCCGCTACCACACCGCGATGATCAGCACGGCCAGCAGCGCGGCGATCGCCCACAGCGCGGCTGCGGTCCAGCGGTTGCGGCGCGCCTCGGCGCGGCCGATCGCGGCGACCGTCTCCGGCGCCAGCACCAGCCCGTCGCGGGTGATCACGTCGATGTGCTCCACCAGCGCCGCGCCGCGCGTCAGCAGCGACGGCACCTCGCCGAAGAACTTGCCGACCTCGCGCACGCCGTCGCCGGCGCCCTCGACCATGCCCGGCACGCCGAGATGCCGCTCGATCCATTCGCGCACCACAGGCTCGGCGACCTTCCACATGTCGAGATGCGGGTCGAGCGAGCGCGCGACGCCTTCGACCACCACCATGGTCTTCTGGAGCAGGATCAGCTCCGGCCGCGTGCGCATGTCGAACAGGCCGGTCACTTCGAACAGCAGCATCAACAGCTTCGCCATCGAGATTTCGTCGGCCGGGCGGTTGTGGATCGGCTCGCCGATGGCGCGGATCGCCTGCGCGAACGCGTCGACCGAATGGTGGCGCGGCACATAGCCGGCCTCGAAATGCACCTCGGCGGTGCGCTTGTAGTCGCGGGTGATGAAGCCGTAGAGGATCTCGGCCAGGAAGCGGCGCTCCTTGACGCCGAGCCGGCCCATGATGCCGAAGTCGACGGCGACGAGCCTGCCGGACGTGTCGACGAACAGATTGCCCGGATGCATGTCGGCGTGGAAGAAGCCGTCGCGCAGCGCGTGGCGCAGGAAGGTCTGGATCACCGCGCGCGATAGAGCCTTGCGGTCGAGCCCGGCGGCTTCGAGCCGCGCGCGGTCCGAGAGCGGAATGCCGTCGATCCAGTCGAGCGTGAGCACCGGGCGCGCGGTGCGGTCCCAGTCGACCGCCGGCACGCGGAAGTCCGGATCGTTGCGGGTGTTCTCCGCCATCTCGGAGAGCGCGGCGGCTTCGAGCCGCAGGTCCATCTCCATCACGCAGGTGCGGCGCAGGTTGTCGGCCACGTCGATGAGACGCAGCCGCCGCGCCTCGGCCGAGAAGCGCTCGGCATTGCGCGCCGCGAATTCGATGGCGGCGAGGTCGACCGCGAAGCGCCGATCGATGCCCGGCCGCAGCACCTTCACCGCCACCGCCTTCGGTCCGTCCGGTGCCACGACTTGCGCGTGGTGCACCTGCGCGATCGACGCCGCCGCCACCGCGGTGCCGAGCGAGATGAAGATCGTCTCCAGCGGCTGGCCGAGCGCTTCTTCGATGGTCGCCTCGGCCTCGGCCTGCGGGAACGGCGGCATCCTGTCCTGCAGCGATTCGAGATCACGTGCGAGCACGGGGCCGACCACGTCCGGCCGCGTCGCCAGGAACTGCCCGAGCTTGACGTAAGTCGGGCCGAGCCGCGTCAGCGCGGCCGAGAGCCGCGTGGTGGCGCCTTCTGTTGTGCGCCGCTCAAAAAGCCGCGCGATCCGCAGCCCCATGCGTGCCGAAAGCGGCAGCGGCTTCGGATCGATCAGGCCGAGCACGCCTTCGCGCGCGAACACGAACCCGGCGCGGCCGAGGCGGGCGAGGTGGGAGAGGGCGGCGATCACGGCGGCGATCCAATGCTGCAGAAGGACCACAACAGCGAGGCATCGGCGGTCTGATCCTTCCCCCCTTGCGGGGGAGGGTTGGGGAGGGGGGTAACGGCAAACTCAGCGCGTGCCGCCACCCCCCTCCCTGTCCCTCCCCCGCAAGGGGGGAGGGGACCGTGCGGCGCGAGTCCCGCTTCGGTAGAGGATCGATTCGCGGAGAGAAAAAGTGGCATCAAGGGTGACAAACTCACAGCCGCCAGCCCGAATGCAGCGCGACGATACCGCCGCTCATGCGCTCGAACGACACCCGGCCGAAGCCGGCCTCGCGCATCATGCCGGCGAACGCTTCCGGGCGCGGGAAGCGGCGGATCGATTCGACGAGGTAACGATAAGCCTCGGCGTCGCCGGTCACCGCACGCCCGATCGCCGGGATCACGTTGAACGAATAGGCGTCATAGAGCGCGTCGAGCCCGGGCACGTTGACGGCGGAGAATTCGAGGCAGAGGAAATGCCCGCCGAGCTTGAGCACGCGGTGCGCTTCCTTCAGCGCGAGCGCGATGCGCGGCACGTTGCGGATGCCGAACGCGATGGTCACCGCGTCGTAGCTCCGGTCGGGGAACGGCAGCGCTTCGGCGTTGCCCTCGATGAAGGTCACGCGGTCGTCGAGCCCGCGCTCGGCGGCGCGCGCGCGGCCGACCTCGAGCATGGCGTGGTTGATGTCGGCGACGGTGACGCGCGTCGCGTGGTTGCCGGCGTCCGCCACGCGGAAGGCGATGTCGCCGGTGCCGCCCGCGACGTCGAGCAGCGCGAACGGCCGCCCGCCTTTTCTCGGCGGATTGACCGCCGTCACCAGCGCGTCCTTCCAGGCGCGATGCAGCCCGGCGGACATCAGGTCGTTCATCAGGTCGTAGCGGCCGGCGACCGAATGGAACACGTCGTCGACCAGCGCCTGCTTGTCGCCAAGCGGCACGTCGCGGTAACCGAAATGGGTGTTCTCGGGCATCTCTTGCATATGGAAAGCGATTGTCGGCGGACCATAGCGCGCCCGCCGCGCAGTGGCTATGTCTGCCCGCCGACGCGGTAAACCAATCAGAATCCGGGTGGTTTTGGCGGCCCGGCGCACCACATGATCGACGGCATGACAGCGGCATCCGTGCACCATCACGTCTTCGACACGGCGATCGGGCCGTGTGGCGTGGCGTGGAGCGCGCGCGGCCTGGTGGCCGTGCAGCTTCCGGAGCAGGATATCGCTGCAACCGAGCGCCGCCTTGCCGCCAAGGCGAACAGCGCCGGCACGGCCGAGCCGCCGCCCGCGGTGGCGGCAGCGATCGCCGGCATCATGCGCTATCTCGCCGGCGAACAAGTCGACTTCAGCACAGTCGCCGTCGATCTCGACGCGCTCGATCCGTTCCGCCAACGGCTCTACGCGTCGATGCGCGCACTGTCCTGGGGCGAGACCACGACCTATGGCGAGCTGGCGAAAAAACTCGGCGCCACCGATTGGGAAGGCGCACGCGACGTCGGCGAAGCGATGGGCCGCAACCCGGTGCCGGTCGTGATCCCGTGCCACCGCGTGCTGGCGGCCGGCGGCAAGCTCGGCGGCTTCTCCGCCCACGGCGGCGCGAAAACCAAAGCGAAGCTCCTCGCGCTCGAAGGCGTGCACCTCGACGGCGCCCCGCGCCTGCCGGGGCTGTGATCCAGATGGTCAAACTTGAATTGCTATATGACTCCCTGACAGTGCCGCGAACTCGGTGCGCTCCCTCCCCCCTTGTGGGGGAGGGTTGGGGAGGGGGGTGGAAGTTTTGACTTCGGCGCCTCCCGTCATCGGAACACCCCCACCCCTAACCCCTCCCCACAAGAGCCTGCACTCGGGGCGCGCTTGCGCGCGCCCGGGTGGGGAGGGGAACAGACCGCCTTCGCGACACGACTACAATTCACCCAACGATCGTTGGTAACCTAAACCATGCCCGAGCTCCCCGAGGTCGAGACCGTCCGCCGCGGCCTGGCGCCCGTGATGGAAGGCGCGCGCTTCATTGAGGTGGAAGCGCGGCGCGGCGATCTGCGCTGGCCGCTGCCGAAGGATTTCGTCGAGCGCATCGAGGGCGCGACCGTCAGCGGCCTCGGCCGCCGCGCCAAATATCTGCTGGCCGACCTCTCGTCCGGCGAGGTGCTGCTGATGCATCTCGGCATGTCGGGCTCGTTCCATGTACTGAACGGCGGCGATGCGATGCCCGGCAACTACTATCACGCGCGCGGCAAGCTCGCTGCGCACGACCACGTCGTGTTTCACATGTCGAACGGCGCGACCGTTACCTTCAACGATCCGCGCCGGTTCGGCTGCATGAAGCTCGTGGCGCGCGACAGGCTCGAGGACGAGCCGCTGCTGCGCGCGCTCGGGCCGGAGCCGCTCGGCAACGCCTTCGACGCCGCGATGCTGGCGCAGGCCTGCCGGGGCAAGAAGACGCCGCTGAAAGCAGCGCTGCTGGACCAGCGCGTCGTCGCCGGGCTCGGCAATATCTATGTCTGCGAGGCGCTGCACCGCGCGCGGCTGTCGCCCCGGCGCCGCGCCGCGACGATCGCGTCGCGATCGGGCGCGCCCAACGACCACGCTCAGCGGCTGGTCGAGGGCATCCGCCACGTGCTCAACGACGCCATCAAGGCCGGCGGCTCGTCGCTGCGCGACCACCGCCTGACCGATGGCGCGCTCGGCATGTTCCAGCACAATTTCCGGGTCTACGACCGCGCGGGCGAGCGCTGCGTCACGCCGGGCTGCAAGGGCACGATCAAGCGCATCGTGCAGAGCGGCCGCTCCACGTTCTTCTGTCCGGTGTGCCAGAAGTAGCGTCAGCGGCGTAGCCGGCTGTAGGGTGGACAAAGGCGCGGTCCACGCGCTCGGAGCGCGCAACAAGCAAGACGCAGCGCCGTGCCCACCACACTAGGGTCAAAACTCATTAATTTTCCGAGCTGACAATACGATCCTGATTCGTTTTTGGAAGGGGATCGGAGTCATG
>JAIESR010000108.1 GCA_019745775.1 Xanthobacteraceae bacterium
ATCGAGATGCACTTCCTGCCCGACGTCTACGTCACCTGCGACGTCTGCAAGGGCAAGCGCTACAACCGCGAGACCCTCGACGTGACGTTCAAGGGCAAGTCGATCGCCGACGTGCTCGACATGACGGTCGACGAGGCGCACGATTTCTTCAAGGCGGTGCCGCGCATCCGCGCGATCCTGGAGACGCTCCAGCGCGTCGGCCTCGGCTACATCCATGTGGGGCAACAGGCGACCACCCTATCGGGGGGTGAGGCGCAAAGAATCAAGCTCGCCAAGGAGCTGTCGAAACGCTCGACCGGCCGCACTTTGTACATTCTGGACGAGCCGACCACCGGGCTGCATTTCCACGACGTCGCAAAACTCCTCGACGTGCTGCACGAGCTGGTCGAGAGCGGCAACACCATGGTGGTGATCGAGCACAATCTCGAGGTGATCAAGACCGCCGACTGGATCATCGACCTCGGCCCCGAAGGCGGCGACGGCGGCGGCGAGATCGTCGCAGCCGGCACGCCGGAAGACGTCGCCGCGGTGAAGCGCAGCTACACGGGGCAGTTCCTGAAGCCGGTGCTGGCGCGGCGGGATGTGGTGAAGAAGAAGGGGATTCAGGCGGCGGAGTAGCTGCTGGCGCTGATTGCATCTTGTGGTAGTCTGTCACTGGAACCTCAGGGGATCCATCACCATGCCGTCCGACGTCACGCGAGAAGAATTCGAGGCCCGTGTCGGCGTGCTGGAGCGCGAGGTCGAGGGCGAGAAGATGGTAACCCGCCATATCCTCGAACAGACCCGCCGCAACGGCGACGACCTGGCGGCGGTCAAGACGAGACTGGATCGCGTTGAAGGCAAGGTTGATGGGCTTGGCCAGCGGCTCGGCGCCGTAGAGCAGCGACTCGGCACACTTGAGCGCAATCTTCCGGAGATCGTCGCAACGACGATGCGTGAGGTCTTGGACGAGCGTGATCGCAAGGGCTGACGCTCCCGGTGAATCGAGGACATGACGTTGAAGCGTCTCCGAACGCGTAGGGCGGATTAGCGAAGCGTAATCCGCCATGACGGTCACTGGCAGATTACGACCTGCGGGCCAACGGGAGTCCAAAGGCGAGAAGAGAATGGTAACCCGCCATATCCTCGAACAGACCCGCCGCAACGGCGACGACCTGGCCGCGGTCAAGGCGCGGCTCCAGACGATGGATCAGCGGTTTGACCGCCTCGAGGGCAAGGTCGGATCGATGGATCGCAAGATCGAAGCCATCGAGCGCAAGGTCGACGGCCTGGCCAAGGCACTGCCCGACATTGTGGGCGACGCCGTCCGCGACGCTAACCGGCCGCGCCGCAAGAAGCGCTGATCGCCGATCAAGCGGGATTGAGTAAGGTGTCGCCGTAATTCAAGTCAGGCGGCCCTGAACGTCCCCGCTCACGCCTCGTACTTGAACGACAGCGCGACGCGGGTGCGGAACGCCGTGACTTTTCCGTTCTCCACCTTCATGTCCATCTGGGTGACTTCGGCCACGCGCAGATCGCGCAGCGAGCTGGCGGCCGTCTCCACCGCCCGGCGGCCGGCGTCCTCCCACGACTTCTCGCTGATGCCGACGACATCGACGATCCGGTAGACGCTGTCGGTGCTGCGCTTCTTGGCCATTGTCTTCTCCCTTTCTTGAACGGCATCACATCGATGCCTGGACGCGTTCTGGCAATCAGGTCTACTCAATCCCCGCCGCCCCCGCCTGCCTTACAACCTTCCCCCAATCCACCACCTCGCGCGCGACAAAGCGCGCAAGCTCGGCCGGCGGCGTCGGCGCGCCCGGGATCAGGCCCATGTCGGTCAGCTTCTTCTGGCCCTCGGCGCTTGCGACATAAGCCGCGATCTCCCGGTGCAGCCGGTCGATGATGGGGCCGGGCGTGCCGGCCGGCGCCATCAGCATCTGCCAGGCCGCGCTGTCGAAGCCCGGCACGGTGTCGTTGATCGGCGGCAATTGCATCGCCACCGGAATCCGCTGCGCGGTGGTGACGCCGAGCCCGCGCACCTTGCCGGCCGCGACCTGCGGCAGCGTCGGCGGCGAGTCGCCGAACAGCACCTGGATGTGGCCGGCGATCACATCGTTGAGCGCGGGCACTGTGCCCTTGTAGGGCACGTGCGTCATCTGCGTGCCGGTGAGGCTTTTGAACAGTTCGCCGTAAAGATGATGCGAAGCGCCGACGCCGCCCGATCCGTAGCTGAGCTTGCCCGGATTGGCCTTCAGATGTGCGACGAGGTCGGCGACGCTCTTGACCGGCAGCGTCGGCGTGACCACCAGCACGAACGGCAGGTGCGCGACCATCGCGATGGGTGCCAGATCCTTCAGCGGGTCATAGCTCAGCTTCTTGTAGAGCGTCGGGTTGACCGCCATGGCGGAGCTGGTCCCCATCAGCAGCGTGTAGCCGTCGGGCGCGGCCCTGGCGACGGCGGCGACTCCCACCTGCTGTCCGGCGCCCGGGCGGTTCTCGACCAGGAAGGAGCGGCCCAGGCGCTGCTCCAGCACCTGCGCGGCGAGCCGCGCCAGGATGTCGGTCGAGCCCGCCGGCGTGAACGGCACCACGATGGTGGCGCTGCGCGCCGGGTAGTCCTGTGCCTGTCCTTGCGCCTGCGCCGGCAGCGCCCCGGCGGCACACACGATTGCAGTCATTGAATGGATCAGCAGCCACCGAGGAGTCATTGCACACCTCCGGATGATCGGCTTCCGGCGGCAAGCATGCGCTCATGGGTTTGCGAGAGCAAGGCGGCGCTTGCACGCTGCCGCGAGCGAGGCGCGCATTGCTGCGCCCTCGCCCCGCAAGCGGGGCGAGGGCACAATAACAGCCAGCACTCACCTCTTCCCCAACGTCTTCCACACCCCCTTCGCCGTAGCCACCACCCGCTCGCCCACCACCAACTCCCCGCTCATGAACACCAGCGAGCGCGTGCGCCGCACGACCTGGCACTTCGCCTCGACGAACTCGCCGACCTTCACCGCGTCGACGAAATGCACGTCGAGCTGCACCGTCGCCTGCGGCTGGCGCTCGTTGGCGTACCAGCAGGTCATGCCCATCGCGCGGTCGGCGAACGTCATCAGCATGCCGCCCTGCACGACGCCGCGTCGGTTGTGATGCTTGTGCTCCGCCAGGAAGGCGTAGCGGTAGCCCTCGCCCGCCGGCTTCTGCCAGAGCGGGCCGATCAGGCCGATGAAACCGTCGTCGCTGTAGGGCTCCCAGCCGGAGGCTTGAGGATCGTAGGGTTTATCGGACGGCCTGGTGCCGGTGGTCTGGTCCATCGATCGAGTTTCTCCGGGGATTCCCAGTTCTTGCTTCAGTGTCCGTCCCGCGCGCGTAACGTATCAGGCGGCAGGCCGGCCGTCCTGAAAAGTGTGTCTTCCGGGCAACGATTGTGGACTTTCGATCACAGAAAACGCTGTTTCCGATTGCCTTGAATCGCCGTCCGCGGGCATATGATCGGTAACAGAGGGGACGTGACCATGTGCCTGCGCGATGGTGTTGAAGCAGCAACCTGGGTCGGTTTCTCAGCCGCCGCGCTGCTCGCGGTGATCTCGCCGATCATCTTCCTGATCTGATTTAGAGCAGGCCGTAGGCCGGATTAGCGAAGCGTAATCCGCCATTTTGCTGGCGCGTAGGCCCTGACGGGCTCACCCGCCCTACGACTAACCTTCCTTAGACCTTAGAACACGCTCTGCGCCGCCCGCGAAAGCGAAAAACCGTGGCCGCGGGCGTTGCGGCAGCTCACCCCGGTCTGCTCCGAGAGGCAGGTGAGCCCGGCGCGCTGCCAGGTCTGGCCATACGGCAGCACCGGCAGCCGCGGGTCCTGCACCGTGTCGCCGTAGCAGAGCGGCGTGCCGCGGGTGGCACGCCCTGCGATCTCGAACGCCTGGCCCCATTCCAGATCGCAGTTGCGCGGCCGCGGGAAAGAGCGGTTCGAGACCTGCCGCAGGTCGCAGCGGATCACGGCGTCGCCGTCGATGGCGAAGAACTGGCAGTGGATGTTGCCGGTCGGCGAGCGGAAGCCCTCCTGCGCGTTGGCGCCCGGCGCGCCGACGAATGCGAACAGGATGAAAGCCGCGGCCGCTGTGAACGCTCTTTCCAACTCTCGTCTCCCTTTGGTAATTGCGGCGGACGACGCCGGTCAGCTTGTAGGATGGGTTGAGCGCCAGCGAAACCCATCAACCGCCCGTGCGGAGAGACGATGGGTTTCGCTGGCGCTCAACCCATCCTACAAAAAAACCTGATCATGGCTTCGCGGCGAAAACAACCGACGGCGCCACGTCCTGCCGAAGCGCGCCACAATTCGCGGACGGGTTATCATACGCGTTCTGATGATAACGCGTTTGACACCTGCGCGCGCTCACCTACCTTCGCATGGTCCATCCGCCGATGCTGCGCGTTACGCGGCATCGCATCGCCGGGACGGAATGCGCGAACGCGCCATGTCACGTCGAAGAGACACATAGTGGTAAGAGCCGTAAGAATGTAAGTTTCGAACCTAAGCCCATGATCGCTTTCAAGAATAAATCTTACACCCGATCTTACACCCGGCGCCGGCGGTGAAAGATTTGCGCGCCACGCACCGCGACAATGTAAATCGAGAAACCGAACACTGAAGGAGTGTCCAGCATGCCCGGCACCAGCACGAAAATCCGCTCCAGCGGCGGCGGCGAATTCGACTGCTACCTCGCGCTGCCGTCCGGCGACGGCCAGCGCCCCGCGGTGGTGCTCGCCGCGGCCGTGCACGGCGTCGACAAGGACATCCGCGACCTCGCCGACGAATTTGCCGGCCACGGCTATATCGCCGCCGCGCCCGACCTGTTCTGGCGCTCGATCCCCGGGCCGATCGCGGCCGGCGACCCGCGCGCGCAGGAACGTTCGCAGCCGCGGCTGGAGAAGATCAAGGCCGGCGAGCCCGACATGGTCGACACGCTCGCGTTCCTGAAGACGCTGCCGCGGTTCAACGGCCGCGCCGCGACGATGGGCTTCTGCTATGGCGGCCCCTACGCGATCCTCGGGCCGAAGCGGCTCGGCTACGCCGCCGGCATCTCCTGCCACGGCACGCGGCTGCTCGATTACATCGACGAGCTCACCGGCGTCACCGCGCCGGTCTGCATCGTCTGGGGCGACCAGGATCACGCCGCGCCGGCCGAAACCCTCGACGCCTACCGGCAGGTGCCTGGGCGCATGCCGAACGTCGAGGTGCGCATCTTCCCGGGCGTGCTGCACGGCTACATGATGCCGTCGAACCCCAAGGCGTTCAGCCCGGAGACGCGCGCCTTCACGATGGGACGCGCGCTCGCGATCCTCGACGGGCTCTCGGGCGAAGGCGACCGGCTGCGCCGCGCGTCGTGAGGCAGGCTCAGCGGTTCGGATGGGCCAGGGGGGTGGTCGGGCGCTTGGCCTTCAGCGGCATGCGCCATTCGCTCGGGGCGGTGTTGAAGATGACCGCGGAGCCGGCCTTGGGCGGCAGCGCGGTGCCGACGTCGAGCTTGATGTCTTCGAAGGTCGGCGGCTCGGCCGGGCTCGACCGGTCGGCCGGCGGCGCCATCTCGACGACGTCCTGCGCCTGCGCGGTGGGGGCGAAAACCGTGCCCAGTGCGAGGGCAGCAAAAGCGGCGAGGATGTGGACGGCGCGCATGATCGGCTCCCGGATCGGACGGCCCCTTGTCATGCATTGGTCGGCCGGCGGGGCCGGCAGGTTCAGACGGCGGGTCGGGCCGGCTCGGGGGGCGGTTTTCGCGCCAATCCCGCGGCTTTTGGGCTATCAGGGACGTGATGCCTGACCTCTCCCGCGTCACCCCCGGCCTGGTCGGCCAGGCCGAGATCGTCGTCACCCCGGACAAGACCGCCCCGTTCGTTGGCTCCGGGCGGATCGCCGTGCTGGCCACCCCGGTCATGATCAACGTGATCGAGGCGGCCGCGCTGGCCGCGGTCGAGCACCTGCTGCCGGCCGGCCACCAGAGCCTCGGCATCCACCTCGACGTCAGCCATGTCGCCGCCACCCCGGTCGGCCTGCGCGTCACCGCCACCGCCGAGGTCACCCGCGTCGAGGGCCGCACCATCCACTTCCGCGTCGACGCGAACGACGAGCGCGAGCGGATCGGCGGCGGCACCCATGCGCGGGTCGTGGTCAGCGTCGCGCGCTTCGACGCGCGCGTGCAGCGCAAGCTCCGCGGCGCGTGACACGTGCAGTCGGCACGACGCTCGAAGTCGTGGTAAGGAGGTGAGTAACCCGGTGAGTCGTCGAGTTGCGTGCGTTCCTCGTCCAACGGAGGTCACATGCCGACACTCATCGCCGACAGCTGGCAGAAGGCCCTGCCCGTCCTGGCCGTCATCGGGATCGCGCTCTGGCTCGCGCTGTTCCGCAGCGATCCGGCGAGCGAACAGGCGATGTTCGCGGCGCTGCTCGTCATCTACATGCTGCACCAGATCGAAGAGCACCTGTGGCCGGGCGGCTTCCGGCAGTTCACCAATGCGCGCGTGTTCGAGAGCGGCCGCGGCGACTGGCCGGTCGATCCCGGCGGCGTGGCGCTGGTCAATATCGGCTACGTCTGGCTGCCGGTCGCGGCCGCCGCGCTGTTTCCGCACGCGTTGCGCTGGCTCGGCCTGGCGTGGGTCGCGCTGACGCTGATCAACGCCGTGATCCACGTCGTCACCTCGATCCGCTTCCGCTGCTACAATCCCGGTCTGGTCACGTCGGTCGTGCTGTTCCTTCCATTCACGATCTGGGTGCTGGCGCACGAAGTGTCGCGCGGCCTGCTTACCGGCGGCGAGGTCGCACTCCTCGCGTTGCTTGGGGTGGTGCTGCACATCCCGGTCGCGGCGCTGTTCGTGGTTCCCTATCTCCGGAAGCGCGCCGCCACAGCGTGACGCATGCGGCCGCGCCGGCGGGCCGATACTTCAGTACTGCGCCTTGGCTGCCGCGGGACGTCTATCCCGGCGGAACAGGACCTCTGGACGGCTGACCTTGGCGGCCCGCCCGTGCAAATTCGCGCACGTCACCGCGTCCCTCCCTGGTGACACACCCCGAGCACCCTCGAGCCCGCCGCCCCCCCGACGGCGGGCTCTTTCTTTGGTCGTCTCGGTTCCACCGCGCGCGGCAATCGCGTCATCGCCGCACCCCATCCATACCCACGCTGGGCGCCTGGAACCGCGGGCCACATTTGCGTATGGTTGCAAGAGATGGGCGCGGCTTGACGTGCCCCGTCAAACCGAAGGCTCGCGACGCCGTGCCCGCTGAACAAAAAAGTTCAGGAGGATGGCCATGGCCTATCAGGACAGCATTCACGCTTCCGCCGAACCACAACGGCTGCCGCGCGTACGCGCGATCGGGCCGCGCGACCTCGTCGACGCGCTCGCAAAGGGCTTCGACGATTTTGCCGCGATGCCGACGCACGCACTGTTCGTCAGTCTGATCTATCCGATCGCCGGACTGATCATTGCCATCGCTGTGTCGGGCACCAATCTGTTGTGGCTGATCTATCCGATGGCCACCGGTTTCGCTCTGATCGGCCCGGTCGCCGCCGTCGGACTCTATGAACTGAGCCGTCGGCGCGAGCAGGGCCTCGACACCAGTTGGAGTCATGCCTTCGACCTCCTGCAAGCGAAGTCGTTCCGCTCGATTGCCGCGCTCGGACTGGTGCTGCTGCTGCTGTTCGGCACCTGGATCGCGACCGCACAGACGATCTACTGGGCCTATTTCGGCTACGCCGTACCGGAATCGGTCGACGGTTTCGTGCGCCAGGTGCTGACCACCGATGCCGGACACCGCATGATCCTGGTCGGCAACGCCGTCGGCTTCCTGTTCGCGGTCGTCGCTTTTGCCATCAGCGTGGTGGCGTTCCCGTTGCTGCTCGACCGCCGCATCGGCGCGGCGGCCGCCGCGGCAACCTCGATCAAGGCGGTGGCGCGCAATCCGCTCACGATGGCGCTGTGGGGCCTGATCATCGCGGTCGCGCTGTTGCTCGGCTCGCTGCCGTTCTTTGTCGGGCTGGCGGTGGTCGTGCCGGTGCTCGGACATGCGACTTGGCACCTCTATCGCAAAGTCGTGGTACCGGATCGGGCGCCGCGCGAGGCCGAGCCGCCGCGTCCAACCGAGGAGCGTTATGCGGCGGACTTCCCCTCGGTGCTGTTCACGGGTTGGGGACGGCGGCGCCCCTGACGGGAGCCGGCAAACGCGCGCCCGAGGGGCGGTGAAGCGACTGTCCGGATGTGCTAGGGTTAGCCTCCGGGTAGCACGGGGAGACGCGCCATGAGCCTGTCGAAACTCGCATTGCTCGCGCTGAGCATCGCCGTCCTCGGCGCGACCACGCCGGCGAGCGCGCAAGGGCAACAGACCGACAAGCCGTTCGACTTCAAGCCGCTGCTGCCGCCGGTCGTCCCCATCCCGCCGAATTCCGCGGTGACATCCGGCTCCGTCGGCGGCACCCAGACGCCTTACACCACCGCGCCGCTGCAGAACCCGACGCAGTCGCCGCAGGCCGCGCCGGGCATGCGGTTCTCAATCCCGACGCGCTAGGCTGCGTCTCTGGCGCGGCACAAGCGGAACAATGCGAGGATCAGCACCGCGTTGACCGCCGCGATGGCCGTGAGCCCCGCGACCATGGCCTCGATCCCGTAGCGTTCAACAGCCAGCGCCGCCGCGAACGGCGCCAGCGCCTGCACGATCAAGCTCGGGAAGGCGAGCCTGCCCATCAGCACCGGATAGCGCTCGGCCCCGAACAGCGCGAGCGGTACGGTACCGCGGGCAATCCACATGATGCCGTAGCCCGCGGCGTAGACGATCATCGCCGCGGTTAGGATGCCGATGCCGGTTGCCGCCGTCATGGCGGCAAGACCGAGCGCCATCGCGGCGCATGACGCGACCATGGTCCAGATCGGATGATAGCGGGCGCCGAACAAGCCCTCGATTATGCGCGCGCCAACCTGTGCCGGCCCGAACAGCGTTCCGATCGACACCGCAACCGCGACCGCAAGCCCCCTCGCCTCCAGCATCAGCAGCAGATGCACAACCACGATCGAACCGATGCCGGCCGACAGCGTGAGAATCAACGCAAGCAGGACAATGATCCGGCTTTCGCCGGCACGCGGTGCAATTGCAACCGGAGCCGCCGTCTTGACGGCGCCGTCCGGTGATGCCGCCTTGCCCGTCGGAAACGTGAGCACGAGCGGTAGCGCGACCAAGAGATGCAGCGCGGCGTAGACGAAGCAAGCGTTGCGCCAGCCGAGGGCTGCGGCCAGAAACGCACCGAGCGGCCAGAACACCGTGCTGGCAAACCCGCCGAACAGCGTCAGCGCCGTGATCGGACCACGCGCGGACGCACCATAGAGCCGGCCGAGCGCAGCGAAAGCCGCATCGTAGAGGCCGGTGCCCATCGCCGCACCGACTGCGATCCAACCGATGAGATAGACCCAGAGCGCCGGCGCGAGGCCGATGATGGACAGGCCGGCCGCGTACAACAGCGCGCTCGTCGCCAGCACCGGACGGCCGCCGCGCGCACCGATGATGCGTCCGACCTGCGGCGAGATAAGCCCGGCGACGAGGAGGCCGAGCGAAACACCGCCGACGATCGTGCTCAGGGGCCAGCCGGTGTCCGCCGCGATCGGCGCGGCCAGCACCCCGGGAAAATAGAATGACGTGCCCCAGCCGATGAGCTGCGCGACGCCGAGCGCAGCCACGACGCGGCTGCGCTCCTGCGGCCATGGCATCGCGAAGGCTCGCTCGGAATCTTTCAGGCGTCAACTTGGCGGATGTCGTGCTTCAGTTAGGCTTTGGAGGCTGGCTCGCGGCTGCGTCCTTGTCCTGCGCGCGCTTGAGGGCCGGACGCTCGTTCAGTCGGCCGACATAGGCCGTGAACTCCGGCCGCTCCGGGATCAGCTTGAACATCATGCCCCAGCGCAGACCCGAGCCGATCACCACGTCGGCCGCGGTGAACTGCCCGCCGAGCAGATACGGGCCATCGCTGACGCCTTTCGCCAACACGGTCATCACCGTATCGTAGTCGCCATAGCCGAGCGCGCCGCGGCGTGCCTCCTCCTTGCGGGGAAAGGCGCGGTCGGAAACCGCGGGCTCGACACAGCTCGGGCCGAAGAACAGCCACTTGAGATACTGCCCGCGCCGCTTGTCGCCGACCGGCACGTTGAGGCCTGCCTTCGGGAATGCATCGGCGAGATACGTGCAGATCGCCGCTGCTTCCGTCACGATCACGCCGTCATGATCGATCGCAGGCACCTTGCCCATCGGGTTGACGGAAAGATACGCCGGCTTCCGGTTGTCCCCGGCCTGCAAGTTCAGGAGGTGTATATCGTAGGGCTCGCCGACTTCCTCGAGCATCCACCGTACGATCGACGAACGCGACGGAATGGCGTGATACAGCGTCAGCATTCAATTCTCCCCAATACAAAAAGTTACATCCCGCTGTTTGAAGGCGTCGTGACACCATAGGCCCTAAAGAACATAACAGGAACTCGCGTTCTGGCGCCGGGCAGTTGGAGCGCCGGCACCATCCGCGTTACGCTCTCAAGCCGGGCAAAATGGGGACGTCGTGATGACCAAAAATACAGTCACTAGGCGCGTATTGAGCGCCACCTTGGGCCTGATTGTAATGGGTTGCTGGGCCGACGCGGTGCAGGCCCAAAGCTACCCGACGCGACCGATCCGCTTCATCGTGCCTTTCCCGGCCGGCGGCGTTGCCGACGTAACCGCCCGGCTGATCGCGCAGCGGCTGGGCGAGACGCTCGGCCAGACCATCGTGGTCGAAAATCGCGCCGGCGCGAGCGGCACGCTGGGCGTCGACGCCGCAACCAAGGCGACACCCGACGGCTATACGCTGCTGTTCACCACCGGCGACTTCATCACCACGCCGACGCTGATGCCGAAGGTGAACTTCGATCCGCACAAGGACCTCATCCCGATCGTGCAAGTGGCCACCGCGCCGCTGTCGCTTGGCGCCCACGCCACCGGCTCGATCGGATCGGTGAAGGAACTGGTCGCACAGGCGAAGGCAAGCCCGGGCAAGATCGCCTATTCGTCACCGGGTAATGGCACCATCAACCAGCTCGCGGTGGAATGGCTCGGGATCGAGGCCAATCTGAAATTCCTGCATGTGCCCTATCGCGGCGGCGCGCCCGCGGCGGTGGCGGTTGCCGCCGGCGATGTGCAGATCGGCGCGCTGACGCCATCCTCCATGCAGCCGCTGCTCGAAGCCGGCAAGGTCAAGGTACTCGCGTTGATGACCAAACAGCGGCCCTCGTTCGCACCGCCCGAATGGACGACGCTGGCCGAACAAGGCTACGGCGTCGATGCCGCGCTCTGGGTCGCGCTGTTCGCGCCGACCGGAACGCCGCAGCCGATCGTCGATCGTCTCGATAGCGAAGTATCTCGCATCCTGAAAGACGAATCCGTCCGCAAGCGGCTCAACACGCTCGGCACCGAAGCATCCGGCATCAGTCAGAAGGCGTTCGTTGATCGCATCCGAAGCGATGCCGCGCGCTATCTCGACGTCATCAAGCGGACCGGCATCAAGGTCGAGCAATGAGGCGCGATACGCACACGCGCGTACTTCTTTGTTTTGTCGCAGCCGTCACCTTGGCCGCCCATGCGAGCGCGCCCGCCTTCGCGCAATTTCCCGAGCGCACGGTCCGCATTGTGGTCCCGTTCGATGCCGGCGGCACCGTCGACGCCGTCGCACGGGCGCTGGCGAACCGGCTGAATGCGAAATGGAATGTGCCGGTGATCGTCGAAAACCGGCCGGGTGCCGGCAACACGATCGGCGCCTCGGCGGTGGCGCGCGCCGAGCCTGACGGCTACACGCTGCTGTTTGCCAATACGAGCGTGTCGGCCAATCCGAGCCTGTTCAAGTCGCTGCCCTACGACACGCTCAAAGACCTCGCGCCGGTTGTTTATCTGTCGCCCTCCCCCAACGTGCTGCTCGCACAAGCGAGCCTCGGCGTGACCACGCTGAAGGACCTCATCGCGCTTGCCAAGGCACGGGCGGCAAAGCCGCTGAGCTACGCGACCGTCGGCCGTGGCAGCGCGCATCATTTCTGCATGGAACTGCTGAGGAGCCAGGCCGGCATCGATCTCCTGCACGTGCCCTATCGCGGCGTCGCGCCGGCGGTGCTGGCGGTGACGCGCGGCGAAGTCGACCTTTACTGCAGCGATATTCCTGGTGCGCTCAATCTGCTCAAGGGCGGCAAGGTCGTTCCGCTCGGCATCACCAGCGTCAAACGCGCGCCGATCCTTCCCGACATTCCAAGCTTCTCGGAGGCCGGCCTGCCTGATTATGCCGCGACCGGCTATGTCGGCATCATGGTGACCGGCGGAACGCCCGCCGACGTCGTGCACACGCTGAACGCCGCCATCAACGACGTCGTGCGCGATCCCGACTTCTCACGCCGGTTTGCCGAGTTCGGCTACGACATGGTCGGCGGCAGCGTCGCCGACTTCGCGGCCTTCCTCAAGGAGGACATCGCGCGCTATCTCAAGATCACCAAAGACGCCGGCATCATGCCGGAATAGCGCCGCCGCAGGCGCCGTCAGGACAGTCCCGGGATCTCGACCAGGAGAAGGAAGCCGTTGAGGCTCAGCAGCATTCCGACGAGGCCGAGCGCGCCGCCGATATAGGCCAACCACGGTACACTGGCGACGATCGCGACCGAGATTAGAACAATCGCGATCTGGAGCAACGCCTCGCCATAGTCGAAATACGGGTCCTGTTTGAGCGCGCGGTCGCGCGCCTCTTCCTGTGAGCGAGCACGCTCGAGCAATTCCTTCTTGCCTTCGCGGGTGTCGGGCTCCGATTCATAGCGGGCGACGGTTTTCTTATAGGCCGCGACTTTGGCCTCGATCGCCTTGCGCGCATCGGCCGGGAGCGCTGGATTGCTCAGCGCGGTCAGCTCCAGTTCGTCGGCCGCGAGCTGATAGGAGGTCTGGCGGATGTTCTTGGCCTGGAAGAAGGCGAAGAAGTTCGCGGCCTGGATGTTGCTGTTGAACGCCTCCTTGGTTGCGTTGGCGCCGCCGAGCCCGGTGATCGCCAGGCACATGGCGAAGAACGCGATGACCATGGCGGCACGCGTCTTGAACTGGTCGGTTTCCTTGTCCCGATCCATCAATTCGGCGGCTTCGTCGGCTTTCATGGGGCGTCTCCCGGATAATCACGGCGGCACCATGCCATAGCCGCGCAGGCACCGCGCCGGAGGGCGCGGACCTATCCACAGCCTGCCGCCGGCCTATGGCAGCCGTTTGTCGATGATCGCGAAAAAACGGTCGGTCCGCCTATGCTGCTTCTTCGACCGCATGCGACGGCGTTGGCTTGGCTGGCGCCGGGCGCGATTTCTGCCGCCGCGCCTGCACGAGCTGAAGCACGACCACGCACAACCCGGCACCGAGCACCAGCCAGCCGGGGCGCAGCATGTCGAGGTCGAATTCAAAGGCCGATTGCAAGACGAGCAGCGGCGATACCCTGTAGTAGAGGCCGATGCCGATCGCCTCGGCTGCGAACACCAGCGCTGATGCGAGCGCAGCCAACGCGAGAAGCGCAAGCGCGCCCGGTGCGCCCTTCCGCCAGCGCATCAGCAGCCGGTAACCCATCAGCCAGACGAACAGGCCGGCGGTAAAGGTCGGTACCCAGATGTCGGCCTTGGTTTGCTGGAAGAAATGGATCAGCGCCAACAGCGCGATCCCGTAGACGAGCTGGTGCAGCCGCTGCCAGCGGCGGCTTCCCAATCGGCGCACCATGGCATCGGTCGACGTGGCCGCCAGCGCGATCAAGCCCAACAGCGCGATGAAACCGATCGTCAGATAGAGCCGCAGCACGATCTCGGTTGCAACCTTGAACAGGTCGAACATCTGGTCGGCAACAAACAGCAGAATGTGCACGCCGGCATAGACGCAGGCCCCGACGCCGAGCATGCGTCGCACATCGATCAGACCGTTGAGGCGGCCGACCCGCGCCAGCGGCGTCACCGCCAAGGTCACCAGCAGGAACACCAGCGCCCAATAGCCGGTCCGGTGGATCAGGTCGTTGATCGGACGCGCGCCCAGCCCGGCGGTCAGGAAGGCCTGGGCCGCCAAGACGACCGGCAGCGCCAGGAAAGCCAGCACGACGATCCGCAGCGTGGAGATGCGGCCGCGGCGGTCCCGCCAGAGTGCCAACGACGCTGTCATGCTTGTTGCCATGCTTGGTAGTGCCATGCTCCGTACTACGTTTGGCGCGTACCACAGGTCACGCGCTGCAGCCCAGGGTCTCAACGGTTTTTCGGCAAATCGTGATCGGACGTGATCGATCCCTTTAACCTTTGATGGCTACCCTCCCGATCGCTCGAACCTAGAAAAGGTCGGCAAGAAACGTTGGCAGGGTCATGCCTACGCGAGGAAAGTCGAGGGGCCGCAGGACGCGCGGGTGGTTTCGCCGGGACAACCGGCGGGCGCTGGCGATTTGCCTGCTATTCGGTGCGGCTGCCTCCATCGGCCTCGGCTCCGTGATCCAGCAGGCCAACTTTATGGGCAGCTTGCGCATTACCGGCAACGGACCCGGGCTCACCCAAGCCGACGACGAACTGGCAACGGGCTCAATCATCTTTGTGCCCGTCCTCGGCAACAATTGCCGGAAGAGATTGATCGACAATGCCACCTGGCGCATCCGCGACAGCGGCCCGGTCGATTGCCGCGTTGCCTTGGCCCGGGGCCCCTATGGCAACGAGTCGGGCTGGTCGACGTCGCGCGTCGACATCATCCGAAACGGCTTCTACAACCGCTGACCGATCAAAGGTTGCCAGCAGGCTCTCGTTCGCTAGACTCCGCCATCGGGGACGCGAACAATTCCAGGAGCTCGCTTGTGATCAGGACGGCCCGTGGCGCACTGGCCATCGTCGCGTTGTTGCTCATCAACCAGCCGGTACGTGCCGAGGACGATTTCCCGATCGTTGGAACCTACATGCGCGACATCGCCTGCAAGGGCAACGGTTCCGATCGTCCCGATCTTCTGGTGACGATCACGCCGAAGCGGATCGAATCGCCGATGGGTTCCTGCAACATTCTCAGCCGCAAGCGCGTCGGCAAGGCGATCTCCGCCCACGTCGAGTGCAAGATCCCCGGCGACCAGCTGATCCTCGGCGACGTCACCTTCACCATCCGCGACGACAAGACGCTGGATTTCGAGGACCAGGACCACACCTCGGACGCGACGCTGCACCGGTGCGCCGAGTAGTCGCGGTCCCCATTCCGCTTGAATCCGCGCCGGCGCGGTTGAGCCGACCCGGGACCCGCGTGCTATATTGCCCATTCAGATCAGTCGGGGAGTGCGATGTCGTACCGGGCGATTGAGGGCGAAACGATTTCCTTCCGCGGCCATGACGGTTTCCAGAGCGAGGCCTATTTTTCCCGCCCGCTGAAGGCCGGACGCGTCCCCGGCGTGGTCGTTATCCATCACATGCCCGGCTGGGACGAATGGACCACCGAGGTGGTTCGAAAATTCGCGCATCACGGCTACGCCGCCATGGCGCCCAACCTGTTCGTGCGCTTCGGACCAGGCGAGCCCGACGACGTCGCGGCGCGGGCGCGGCCGGCGGGCGGCGCCTACGACGCCGAGGTGATGGGCGACGTGGCCGCCTGCATCGCGCACCTGCGCGTGCTGCCGGATGCGAACGGCAAAATCGGCGTGATCGGCTTCTGTTCGGGCGGCCGCCACACTTTTCTCGCGGCATGCACGGTCCCCGGGATCGATGCCGCCGTCGATTGCTGGGGCGGCCGTGTGATCGTCGACGACCCGAAGGATTTCTCCCCGCAGCGGGCGGTCGCGCCCATCGTGCATATCGCCAAGCTCGCCTGCCCGCTGCTCGGCATTTTCGGCAACGACGACAAGAACCCGAACCCCGACCAGGTCAATCGTACCGAGCAGGAGCTCAAGCGGCACGGCAAGACGTTCGAATTCCACCGCTACGACGGTGCGGGCCACTCCTTCTTCGATCATGGCCGTCCGGCTTACCGGCCGGAGCAGTGCGCCGACGCCTGGCAAAAAGTATTCGCCTTCTTCGGCAAACATCTTGCGGCGTCGAGCCAATCCGCAGCCGCTTAGGAGAACCTCAGCATGTGCTCATATATCGTCGAGAAAGCCGCCCTCACCGGCAGCGCCAAGGGCCGCGGCTGGATGAAGATCGACACCGCGCACGTCTACTACGATCACCCGTTCCACGCCCCGCTCGACCACGCACTCGGCATCGATTTCATCAATGCCGCGAACGGCGGACGTGAGCGCGTCGCGATCGAGATCAGCGCCGACTCGGCGCGCGAGCTCGTGCGGGCGATCCTCTCGGCGCTCGAGAGCGGCGAGCAGGAGCATGCCGCCGCCGCGGCCGCGCAGACGGCGTGCGCGGCCGAGGCTTCGGTCGGCTGATCGCGGAAATAGCCGAACTACTCGCCGCCGCCGGACTGCCGCGACCGGATGTGGCGCAGCAGCGCGCCGACGACGTTGGAATAGTCGTCGGTCCACACCCGCTGGCGCGGATCGCGCTCGCGGATCGGCCACAGCTCGGATTTGGCCAGCACGCCGAAATCGGCCTCGTTGCGCGCGACCACGGCGATGGTCGGGATCCAGCGGTGCTCGTCGATGTCCTCTTCGAGATCGCCGCCGTCATAGACTCGGACGATCGCGCCGAGCGACTGGCCGATCCCCGCCACCACCGAGACCAGCTCGAGGTTGCGGTTTGACACGTGCATCGCCACGACGCCGTTCGGCTTGAGCTTGCGGAAATAGAGCTCGAGCGCCTCTTTCGTCAGCAGATGGATCGGGATGGCGGCGCCGATGAACGCATCGATGAACAGCAGATCATAGGCGCCATCGGGAGCGTCCGCGAGCGTCAGGCGTGCGTCGCCGATGATGATCTTCGTCTTCGGGGCACACTCGGAGATGTAGCTGAACAAAGTAGGATCTGTGGCGATGCGCGCGATGTCGGCATCGATCTCGTAGTAGGTGACCGTTGTGCCATCGCGGCCGCGGCATGCCAGCGCGCCGGTGCCGAGTCCGACCACCGCCATATTGATCGGCCCGCCCGCCTTCCTCTCCATCGCTTCGACGACCTGCGCGAAGCCGCCACCGTCATGGAATTCCGAGACCATGTCCGGGCGTCCCTTGAGGAGGTTGCCCTCGCGGTCGCGGATGCGTTGCGCGCCCTGCGCGGTCGTGCCGTGATAGAGCACCCGGAAACGACCCTCGGTGGCCTCGACGACATTGAGCACGCCGAAGAAATTGCGCACGAGGTAATTGCTGGGGGTATAGTTGTTGTAGTGGTTCAGGATGAACAGCATCCCGACGATGGCGGCGAAGGGTAGCGGCGTTCTCCAGAACTGCACCGTCAGCCCGAGCAGGAAGCCGACCACGACGGCGTAGAGCGGCGCCTCCAGCCGGATATCGACCGCGGCCATACCCATCACCAGCAAAGCGGCAATCACGATCGATATCAGCACGACGTATTGGCTGCTGCCGCGCGTCGGCCACGTGAAGCCCGGACGGCACAGAAGCGTGAGCACCACCAGCAGCGGATATTCGATGATCCGGCTGAACACATGCGGCGCAATCAAGCCTACCAGGATGCCGCCGATCATGCCGCCGAACGAGATCCACATGTAGTAGCCGGTCAGGAACTGCGGCGGTGGACGGCGACGCGCGAGTTCGCCATGGCACATCAGGGCGCAGACGAAGAACACGCTGAGATGGATCACGATCTGCAGTACGATCGACTCGATCGGGATCATCAGGATCGCGATGACCAGGAACAGGACGAACGCCGGCTGCACGGCCACGACCAGCCAGTGCGGGATGAACGGCTTGGTCTGGAACACGATCACGAATGTCAGCAGGTAGATCGCGAGCGGAATGGTCCAGAACAACGGCACCGCCGCGACGTCGGTCGAGATGTGTGCGGTGACGGCGATCAGCAGACCGGACGGCACCGCCGCGAGCGCGACCCAAATCGCGGTGTCACGCCAGGTCGGCGTCGTCCCCTCGATTGTGGCATCCGACGCTGTCGCTTCCGGCTCCCGGTTCGGTGATCGCAGCATCAGGAAGCCGCATGCGACCGCCAGCACGATGAGACCGTAGTAGCCGACGGTCCAAAGCCATCTTTGATCGCTGAGCGGAATAAACGGCTCGATGGCGACCGGATAGGCGATCAGCGCGAGGAAGCTGCCGACATTGCTCGCGGCATAGAGGAAGTACGGGTCCTTCGCGTCCTTGTGACCGGTGCGAACGAACCAGGCCTGCAGCAGCGGCCCGTTCGCCGACAACGCGAAGAACGGCAATCCGATTGAAACGGTGAAAAGCCCGAGCAGCCAGAACGCCTCGCCGTCCTGCGGCGGCCGTCCCCATCCGCTCGCGATATGCAGCGGCAGCAGGAAGCAGGCGGCGACCAGCACGACCAGATGGATGATCACGGAATTGCGGCCCGGCTGGAAGCGCGTCAGCAGATGCGCGTAGGCGTAGCCGGCGAGCAGCGTGGTCTGGAAGAACACCATCGCCACCGACCACACCGATGCCGCGCCGCCGAGCCGCGGCAGCACCATCTTGGTGAACATCGGCTGCACCGCGAACAAGAGCGCGGCGCTGACGAAAATGGCGGCGATGAAGGTTGCCAACAGCAAGGCCGGCGAGGCCACGGCGGGCGTTTGCGATGTTTCGCTGCTCGGTAGCTCGGAAGTACTCATGCTCACTGTCGCTTCACGGCTTGCGCTACCGGTCGCTCTGTTGCTGCGCCCAAGATCGAAGAATGGCGCGGACGCTACCATTCCCCCCTTGCCCACGAAAGCCACAAGCCGTGCCGCTTGGCAAGCACATGCGGCCAGAAACCCCACCTGCATCAACGTGGGGCAGGAACCCGATGCGGGCCAATCGTTCAAGTGAAAGGGCGGCCTCGCCGACCGCCCTTTCTATTCTTGTCCAACGTGACGCCGTCGCCGGCGGGCGCGTTAGTGGACCGACGGAGCCGGAATCTGCTCGCCGGCGGCAACCCACGCTTCGTAGGTCTGCATCTGGAAGCCAAGCTTGTCGTAGTCGACGCGCAGATAGCCGTCGCTGTGGTGCACGACCGCATCCGGCCGCACCGCTTCGACCTCCTGCGCCATCACGCCGACATAGGCCTGATCGCTGCCGAGATAGCTGAAGCGATAGAGGCCGAGGCCGTTGTCGAGCTGGCCGAGCAAGGCGATCGCATGCTTGGCGCGGATGTCGGACATGCCGCCGCCACCACCGCCCATGCCGCCGCCACCACCACCCATGCCGCCGCCGCCACCACCCATGCCGCCGCCGCCACCACCCATGCCGCCGCCGCCGCCACCCATGCCGCCGCCGCCGCCACCCATGCCGCCAC
>JAIESR010000009.1 GCA_019745775.1 Xanthobacteraceae bacterium
TCTCTAAAGTGTTGCACTTCGACTGTGAATCCACCTTCCCGCTTGCGCGGGAATGAGCGGGGAAAGACCCGTTTCAGCTGGAGCTATTTTGCGGCGCCGCGACCCGCGTCCATGATCTGACGCACCTGTTGAAGGAGCGCCGGTGACGCTTTCGACATGGTCGCGACACTGCTCGCAACCTCGGCCGCGGTCACCGGGCTGACGTAGACGCCGGCCTTCGCTGCGTCCGCCAAGAATTCTTGGTCGCGGTGCGTCGCGTCGAACGCCTCCCGCAGAGCCTTGGCGCGGTCCGCGGGCACGTCGGGCGGCGCGGCGTAGGGCCGCGACATGGTGAGCAACCCCGTTTCCGTGAACTCGATGAGGCTGCGGCCTTCGGCCGTGGTCGCAAGCTCGCGCGCGGTCGGCGTGTTCGGGTAGTCGGGATGGCGATCCCGCCGCCCGTATTGCACCAGCACACGATAGCCGCCGCCCGGCTTGAGCCAATGGGGCCTGGTCGAGTAGATCGCCGACAGGTCGGTGGTGCGTCCGGATACCTCGTTGCGCTCCATCGCCAGAAACACCGCGGCACTGTCCCGGTAACCGAGGATCAGCTTCAGGTTATGAAGGCCGAGCGCGGCCTGGAGGATGCGCGGCACGTCCCCGCCGGTGGCGCCATCGGCGGTGCCGCCGAGCACGAGCTCGGGGCCGCCCGGCTTTCGCATCTGGTCGATCGACTTCACCGGCGCGTCGTCGCGCACGATCATGACATAGGCGTCGTCGGAGAAATTCGATGACGACCCGAGCCAGGTGAAGTTGTGCGCGTCGAATTTGACGTTCGGGTTGTGGCCGAGGATGGCAAGCATCGGCATGTCGCGGGCGAATGTCCCGAACGTGGTGCCGTCCCTCGGCGCCACCGAATACAGGTAGTTCACCGACGTGAGGCTCCCCGCGCCCGGCATGTTCTGCACCGCCATCTGCGGATTGCCCGGGATGTACTTGCCCATGTGCCGGGCCAGAAGGCGGGCGAACACGTCGTAGCCGCCGCCCGGCCCGTAACCCACGGTGATGGTGATCCGCTTGCCGCTGTAGAATTCAGCGACCGACTGGGCGTGCGCCGGTTGCAGCACGAGCGCAACGGCCGTAATCACGACAGCGGTTGACTGCCTGATCATGCCTCACTCTCCCCGCGTTCATTGAGCAGCTTTCTGTTGGTCTTCTCCCGACTTTTCAGATTTCTTGACGTGCTGATTGTCGTGCCGCGCCGATTTCGCGCCGAGCAGACCGCGTCGTGCTTGCGGGCGCCTCAGGTCTTTGAGACGCCCGCGCATCGTGCACGATGGACTATTGCGACGCACCTGGCGCGATTACTCGGCGGCCTCGGCCTTGTAGCCCGGCGGCGGATGATAGAGCTCCTCCTCCATCTTCGAGGTGAGGCCGTCTTTCGCCAGCGTCTCCTCATATTCCTTGCGCAGGAATGGATCCTCGAGCCAGTACGGGATCGCGGTACCGCCCTCGGTCACGTCGATCGCGCCCTCGTCGGTGTCCTTCTCGCCGGGAACCCCAGCCTTGTCCTTGCGGTGGTTGTTTGGACCGTACCAGCCGATCAGCCGTAGCGGCTCCGGACCGACACCGAAATGCGCGTGGTTCCACATTCCGCCATAGGGCGCAGCCGTGACCACCCCGACCGGTTCATAGTCCTGGCGGTAGATGTTCTCGGTCTTGCCGTCCCTCCACGGCGTCATGCCGTCGGCACGCGGCCACGTATAGGTGTAGCCCTTGCCCTTGAGGCACACGAGAATGGCCGAGGACATGTGCGCGTGCGCCTTTGAATAGCGCCCGGTCTCGTGCTCGCCGATGAAGCCGTAGAACACGTTCTTCGACATGCTCGGCTCGACCCGCAGGTAGCCGGGAGAGCGGCGGTTATCGAGATAGAGCTGCCCGTTCATGATGTCGGGAATGAGGTTCGACTTGCTCATCGCGAGCCCGCGCAGCGGATCGGGCTTGATGTCGTCGTTCGGCTTGAAGAAATCGGCACGGCCGTCGAACCGCTCCGGGAAGGTGACCGGACAATTGAAGATCCAGTCGGTCTCGCGGAAGAGATTCATCACATTCGGCGCGGTCGTCGCCACCAGGATCAGCGCCGGGCTTGACGCCGCGTTGATAATGCGGTGCCAGCAATTGAGCGGAACCGAGAACATCGAGCCGCGCTGCCACTCGAAGGTGTGCGGCTTCTTCTGGTCATCGGTCCAGATTTCGGTCGTGCCGCGGCCTTCGACAACGACCATGATCTCTTCGTACATGTGCCGCTCGGGATTGAGCGCGCCGGCGCCCGGCACCTCGATCACGTACAAGCCCCACTTTCCTTCGGTGCCGTAGAGCTGGATGAACGAGCCGTTGCCGCCCATGCGGTTCCAACGCTTGAGCGGCAAATCCTGCACGCGCCGCACGCCGATGCCGCGGAAGCATGGAATGCCCTGCGCTTCCATGAACTCGTCATAGGGGGTGTTCGGCCGCTTCCAGGCACCATAGCCTGCGTTCTTGCGGCCTTCCGGCTCGTGCCAATGTTCGCTGGTGACGTCGTGCATCGATTATCCCCTTTCAGCGCCAAATAGACGGTTCGGGAAAATCCTGCCGGAATACTATTCGGTACGATAACACAGGGCAAGCTGGTGGAAACGTAAACTCGCGTCGATCGCAGCGAGCGTCGGCGCTCGTCAGCCGTTCGTTCGCGACGCCGCACATCGAGCGGTCGCGATCAATGACGTTACGTCGTCGGCAGCACCGAGAAGCCAACATCGCCGCGCCGCATCGCCAGCTCTGCCGGCCCGGAATCATGCACGTCGACGGCATCGACACGCGAGCTCTCCGGCCCGCGCCGGCAGGCCTCGATCATGGCGTCGACCGCCTCCAACGACCCCGCAAACAACGCTTCGACGGTGCCGTCGCGCCGGTTGCGCACCCAGCCGTCGAGGCCGTTGAGGATCGCAGTGTCCTCGGTCCAGGCGCGATAGCCGACGCCCTGCACGCGCCCGCGCACCACCACGCGGCGGATGGTGAGCGTGCTCATCCGGCTTCTCCGGTTTCCTTGCTACGGGTGCCGCCGAACGCCGACGGCGACCACCGCATCAGCGAACGAATATACGGCTCCGGCAGTTCCCAGTCGCGCGCCGCGGCGAGCACGATGGCGACATAGCCCGGGCGTGGCGTGCCCTCGCCCTGCCGCGTCGCGATGTAGGTCAGCGCCGTTACCCGCTTGCCGTCGTGCAGCACCGGCAGCCTGCGTCGTACGTAAAGGCCGCCGGCGACATTCTCATAGGCGTCGACCGCGGCGAGGTCTCGCGCGGTGAGCCGCCAGAGCACGCCGTGCACGATGCCGCCGCTCTCGGGCGCGATCGAGCCGTAGCCGTCGGGATTGATGACGAAGCGCCAGCCGGCAAGCGTCGCGGTGCCGAGCGCCGCGGCGCCGGGGCAACGCGCGCGCATATGGGTGCGGCTCATGTTCGAGCCGTAGGCGAAATGCAAGGTCACGGCGGCGGTGGTGGCGGCTCGGCGACGCGCGGCCGCGTGCCTGCCCAGACCGTGAAGCCGATCGCGATCAGGATCGGCAGCAGCATCAGCGCGATCACGCCGAGCACGACATAGCCGAACATACCCATGTTCGGGTCGCCGAGGATCGTGGCGATCAGGAAAAACAACAGGAAGATCTGGAACACGCTTCGATAGGGTGTCTCGTCCGGTCCGGTCGGCTGACCCGGCGCGTCGATCGCGAGCATCACCAGCAGCAGCAGCACGATCGCGAGCGCGTAGAGGATCGTGAGCGCGATCGCGGACCCCGTCGGCCGGCCCGCATCGCGCAGCCGCCGGACATGCAGGCCGTACCAGAACCAGGCGATGACGACCTGAACCAGCAGGAACGGGATGACGCTCGCCCGCGCGGTGACCGGCGCGGCCAGGAGGAATTGCGAGAAGAAGCTCGCGAAGTACGCGGCAACGGCACCGAGCGCGAACGGCTTCGGCGCGAGGCGCCCGGAGGATGAGAGGAACGTGGGGAGCGAGGCCATGCGAAGGCATGGTGGCATGGTCCTGGCGAGATTTCACCCCGTCTACGGCCGCGTAGTGTCCTCTTCGTTACGCGGCAGCGAGTCCGGCGGGTCTTGGCGCGGCGGTCGCTCCGGATCGCGGACGCGATCGGGCGCCACATCGCTGCCGTGGTCGCGCGCCGGCAGCGAATCCGGCGTCTCCTGGGGCGCACGGCGCGGTTTCGGGGCGGCGGCGCTCATGATCCCACCACGTTTCCGCCATTCGGATGCAGCACCTGGCCGCTGATGTAGGACGCGTCCTCGCTTGCCAGGAACACGTAGCAGGGCGCGACTTCGTTGGGCTGGCCGGCGCGCTCCATCGGCGCGCTCGATCCATGCTTCGCGGTTTTCTCCGCGTCGAACGATGCCGGGATCAACGGCGTCCAGATCGGCCCCGGCGCCACGGCGTTGACGCGGATGCCCTTGCCGATCAGCGCCTCCGACAACGAGCGGGTCATCGACACGATCGCGCCCTTGGTCGCAGAATAATCGAGCAACGTCTTGTGTCCCTGGAACGCCGCGACCGACGTGGTATTGAGAATACTCGCGCCCTTCTTCATGTGCCGCAGCGCGGCCTTCGCGAGATAAAAGAAACTGAACACATTGGTCCGGAAGGTGCGCTCGATCTGCTCGGCGGTGAGTTCGAGCAGGTCGTCGACCTCGTGCTGCTCGGCGGCGTTGTTCACCAGGACGTCGAGCCTGCCGAACGTCTTCACCGTGTCATCGACGACCTGCTCGCAAAAGCTCTCGTCGCCGATATCGCCGGCGAACTTGATCGCCTCGCCGCCTTCATCCGCGACGAGCCGCACGGTCTCCTCCGCGTCCTGGTGTTCTTCGAGATAGACGATCGCGATCTTGGCGCCCTCGCGCGCCATGGCGACCGCGACCGCCCGGCCGATGCCGCTGTCGCCGCCGGTAATCAGCGCGATCTTGCCTTCCAGCCGTCCGCTACCGGGAAATTTCGGGAGATATTCCGGCTGCGGGCGCATCTCGCTTTCGCGGCCGGGCTGGCGGTCTTGTTTCTGCGCGGGTTGCAGCCGCTTGTTCATGCGGGCCTCCTTGGCCCCCCATCATAAAACGCGGCGCCGACAGCGAGGTTCCGATGCGAGGGGCAGCCCGCTTATGACCGGGCCCGCAACAATTCACGACCGGCACGAACCGCCTGCCCGTCTTTATGCAAACTCCAAAATCACCGCGTCGACCGCGAGGCTGTCGCCGGGCCGCACATGCACGCGCTTGACGACGCCGTCGCGCTCGGCGCGCAGCACGTTCTCCATCTTCATGGCCTCGACCACCGCGAGCGGCTCGCCGGCCTTGACCTCCTGGCCTTCGTGGACGGCGATCGAGACCACCTGCCCCGGCATCGGACAGCGCACCGCCTTGCCGCCGTCGGCGGCAACGCGGGGCGGGACGAGCCGCGCAACCTCCGCCTCGCGCTCGGTGAAGACGTAAGCCCGCACGTCGGCGCCGCGATGCATCAGGTCGAAGCCGTTCGGCACCGGGCGCACCTGCACCACGACCGGGTCGTTATCGACGGTGCCGGTCCACAGCGCCCCGCCCGGCCGCCAATCCGAGGAAACCACGTGGCGCTTGGGCGATCCGTCGAAGCGCACGGCGAGGCCGTCGTCCTCGCGGTGGATGTCGAGCACGAACTCGGCATCGCCGAGCCGCACCACGCGCCGGCGCTCGCGCGTCACCGCCGCATCCGGCCGCTGGCCGGAGATGCGGCGCTTGCGCTCGCCCAGCGCATGGTCGATCGCCGCCGCCACCGCGGCGAGCGTCTGCCCCGCCTCGCCTTCAGGCGCGGTCGGATGGAACCCCTGGGGAAATTCCTCGGCGATATAGCCGGTCGAGAGCTTGCCCTGCCGCCAGCGCTTCTGCTGCATCAGCGCCGCCAGGAACGGGATGTTGTCGCGGATGCCGTCGATCACGAACGCGTCGAGCGCGTCGGCCTGCGCCGCGATCGCGCGCGCGCGGGTCGGCGCATGGGTGACGAGCTTGGCGATCATCGGATCGTAGAACAGCGAAATCTCCGAGCCCTCGGTCACGCCGGTGTCGACGCGCACCGTGACGCCGCCTTGGCGCGTCTCGGCCGGCGGGCGATAGCGCGTCAGCCGCCCGGTCGAGGGCAGGAAACTGCGGTACGGATCTTCGGCGTAGATACGCGTCTCGACCGCGGAGCCGGAAAGCTTCACGTCGGCCTGCTTGATCGCGAGCTTCTCGCCGGCGGCGACGCGGATCATCTGCTCGACCAGGTCGAGGCCGGTGACGAGTTCTGTCACTGGGTGCTCGACCTGCAGCCGGGTGTTCATCTCCAGAAAGTAGAACGCCTTGTCCTGCGCGGCGACGAACTCGACGGTGCCGGCGGAGTCGTAGCCGACCGCCTTGGCCAGCGCCACCGCCTGCGCCCCCATCTTCTTGCGCGTCGCCTCGTCGATGAGCGGAGACGGCGCCTCCTCCACGATCTTCTGGTTGCGGCGCTGGATCGAGCATTCGCGCTCGCCGAGATGGATGACATTGCCGTGCTTGTCGCCCAGCACCTGGATTTCGATGTGGCGCGGGTTCTGGATGTATTTCTCGATGAACACGCGGTCGTCGCCGAACGAGTTCTTCGCTTCGGAGCGCGCGCGCGCAAAACCTTCGGCGACTTCCGCCGTGTCGTAAGCGATACGCAGGCCCTTGCCGCCGCCGCCGGCGGCCGCCTTGATCATCACCGGATAGCCGATCTCGGCGGCGACCTTCTGCGCCTGCTTCTCGTCGGCGATCTCGCCCTGATAGCCCGGCACGGTCGAGACCCTGGCCTTGGCGGCGGCCTTCTTGGCTGCGATCTTGTCGCCCATGGCGTCGATCGCGTCGGGGTTGGGACCGATGAAGACGACGCCGGCCTTGGCCAGCGCGCGTGGGAACGCCGCCTGCTCGGAGAGGAAGCCGTAGCCCGGATGCACGGCGTCGGCCTTGGCCGAGCGGCACGCGGCGACGATCGCGTCGATCGAAAGATAGCTTTCGGCCGCGGGCGGCGGACCGATCCGCATCGCCTGGTCGGCCATCTCGACATGCAGCGCGTCGCGGTCGGCGTCGGAATAGACCGCCACGGTCGCAATGCCGAGCCGGCGCGCGGTCTTGATGATCCGGCAGGCGATTTCGCCGCGATTGGCGATCAGGATGCGCTTGAACATTCCGTCCGAAGTGGTTGTTGAGCCGGCAAGGTCGCGGCGGGTCGGCGCTTTGTCAACCAGCCAGCATTTACGCCAGCCATAGCGCCGCGAGGCCGGCGGCAGCCACCAGGACCGACATCAGCGCGATATCCAGCGCAAAACGCCCGCGCCCCAGGCTGGCGCCGATGGCGACCTTGCCCACGGTATTGCTCGCCACCGCCGCGAGGATAGCGAAGGTGCCTTCGCGCAGGCCAAGCGGCTGCGGCACCAGCCGCGATATCGACACCGTCACGGCATCGACGTCGAACAGGCCAAGCGTCGCCGCGCCGATGATCGCGCCCGACGAGCCGAAATATTCGTTGAGGAAGCGCCCGAGCAGGACGATCGCGGCCATCGCGAACGCAAGTGCGATCACTGACCAGAAGCCGAACGGATTGCGGAGCGTCACCGCCGTGTGCCCGCCTTTCCCGTCGGCGTGCCAATAGACCCAGAACACGGCGAGCGCGACGGCCACGACCGTCGCCGCGATGAGCGGCGGCGCCAGCGGGACGAGCAGGCCCGGCTGCAGCACGGCGGCGATCGCGAACACGCGCATGAACGATACCGCAGCGGCCAGCGACACGCCGGCCGCCAGCACCCGCGGCACGCCCTCGCCTGCCGCCGCGCGCCGCGCATTGGCGAGCGTCACCGCGGTCGAAGACACCAGCCCGCCAGCGGCCGCCGCCAGGAGCACGCCGTGGCGCTCGCCGAAATACTTCACGGCGGCATAGCCAAGAAAAGAAACGCCCGCGAGCACGATGGCGATCAGCCAGATCTCGCGCGGATTGACGCCGCCGAACGGGCCAATGGGATCGTCGGGAACGACCGGCAGCGCGATGAAGGTCATCGCCAGAAGGATCAGCCCGGAGCGCAGTTCCGGCCAGGTCAGCGATTTCACCCAGTCGTGCAGGCTCTGGCGCATCGCGAGCAGAATCGCCGTCGCGACGGCAACCGCCGCCGCAGCCAGCATGTCGCCGACGAGGGCATAGGCTCCGAGCGCGAAGGTGAGAATGCCGGCGATCGCCGTGGTTGCCGAGAAGGTCTTGTCGGCACGGTTTTCTTCCAGGCAGAACACGGTGATTACGGCCGCGAATGCCGCGAAGGCAATGCCGATCACAGCGCCACCGCCGATCGTCGCCACCCCGCCGGCCGCCTGCGCGAGGGCGCCTGCGACACCGCCGAGCAGGCCGGAAATGGCGAAAGTCCGGAAACCGGCGGTCCGGCTCCCGGGCTTGTCGGCCCGGGCACGCCAGCCGCGCTCGAGCCCGATCAGCAGCCCGATCCCCAGCGCGACCGCAAATCGCGACAGCAGTTCGTCAGTGTCCATGCGCCGGCCTTCAATGACCGGGCAATTCTAAGCCGTAATTGGCGCGGGGGCATAGATGCGCAAACCGGCGCTCAGGGGCGCCGGTTTCACATCCAGCGGACAACGAGATCAGGAAAGGGTGGCGGCCTGCGGGACCTGCGCGCGGAGCCAATCGAGGATGACGGTGTCGATTTCGGCGGGCCGCTGGCGGTCACACCAATCGGCGAAATCGCGGGCGTTTGGCGCCGGCACGACAATCTCAGAGGCGGCAATAGCCGTGAGCAACAACTCGAGGTCGGTGTGACTGAGGCGCGTCATTATCGGCTCCCGTCCTGCCCCACAACTCCCAACGCGCCCGGTGTGCCGGGGTTCCGGATATGCGTTAGTCGCAGCAGCTGCGGATTGGGTTCAACGGTTGCTGCTCAACGACCTGGAGCAGACTGACAAAGGACGTAGACCGGCGGGCGGCGGCCACGTGGCAAAGTTAGGGCATTGCGGGAAGGCGCTGGAATCACATTCAAAACGCGCGGATTGCTACCGCATTCCACAGGGCTTCATACCGCACTGCGGCAGCATGGGATTTCGTGCGAGCCGTCCTCGTCGGCGCAATCGTTCTCCGCGAGAGCCCGGAAATAGCGATACTTTCGGCCTTCTTGCCGCCTCAGGCCGCCGCCTATATGCCGTGCAGGCCGGTTCGACCGGTTTCCCAATACAGCAGGCGGAGGTGTGCCATGGCGTTGCAGATCGGCGATACGGCGCCGGATTTCGAGGCGCAAACAACGGAAGGCAAAATCCGTTTTCACGACTGGCTCGGCGATTCCTGGGCGGTACTGTTCTCGCACCCGAAGGATTTCACCCCGGTGTGCACCACCGAGCTCGGCACCATGGCGCGCATCAAACCGGAATTCGACAAGCGCGGCGTCAAGATCATCGGCCTCTCCGTCGATCCGGTCGAAAACCACGCGAAGTGGGCGACCGACATCAAGGACACGACCGGCTTCGCGCCGAACTATCCGATGATCGGCGACACCGATCTCGCGATCGCCAAGGCCTGGGGCATGCTGCCGGCGGCGGCAGGCGGCGACGCTTCGAAGCGCACCGCGATGGACAACCAGACCGTCCGCAACGTGTTCGTCATCGGCCCGGACAAGAAGATCAAGCTGATCCTGGTCTACCCGATGACCACGGGACGGAATTTCGACGAGGTGCTGCGTGTCGTTGACTCGTTGCAGCTCACCGCGAAGCACAAGGTCGCGACGCCGGCAAACTGGAAGAACGGCGAGGACGTGATCATCGCCGGCTCGGTGTCGGACGACGACGCGAAGAAGACCTATCCGCAAGGCTGGAAGTCGCCGAAGCCCTATATCCGCATCGTGCCGCAGCCGGGGAAGTAAGCCGCCATCGGAAAAAGCGAAGGGGCCGCGCGCCATCGCGCGGCCCCTTTCCTATTGCGCCGGCGCTAATGCGTGACGCAGACGCGATACTGCCAACCACCGTTGGCGAGCCAGGCTTCGTGCTTGGTCCACTGATGAACCTGTCCGCACGCGGGGCACAGCGTGGTCGCCTTCACCGCGGGAAGCTGATCGACATCGATCATCTCGATGCCGGTGGAGACTTCCCGGCCGGTCGAAGGACACTGGATCATGAGAACGCCCATGATTCCCTCCTCGTGTTCGGTTGCGGACCCTTGTACTCGACTGGAACCCAAATGACCGCACGAGCGTGTCGTGACCGTGACGTTCGCATCAACAGTTCGTGGTTGGGCTGGCATGGGTGACCTGCGCTGGGCAGGGAACTTTGTTGTGCATAGAAAGTGGCGGAAAGGGCGCGTTTGCCGCGCCAGCAGCCGAGGTGCCCGAAAGCGGCCGCAAAACTTAACGAGTTGCCAAGAAAGGGCCCGGAAAACGAGGACAAATTTCTGCCGCTTCAATGTGGCACCAGTTACCGTCACTGTCCGGAGATTCGGGGGAATCACGTCCGTGCGGCTTTTGGTATCCGCCCTGCTGGTGGTGCTGGCGAGCGCGCCTGCGCACGCGGATTACCGCATCACGCGCGATTTCGGCGGGCTGGTCGACCAGTACAAGGCCAAGTACCAGAAAATCCGCGACAAGGGCGAGCGCGTCATCATCGACGGCATCTGCAATTCCGCCTGCACGCTGGTGCTCGGGATCGTGCCGCTGAACAAGGTCTGCGTGACGCCGAAGGCGAGCCTCGGCTTCCATTCCGCCTACTACGACACGGCCTATACCTTCGGCAAAAAGGTGACGAGCTACGCCGGCACCGCCGACCTGATGTCGTATTATCCCTCGTCGGTAAAAGAGTGGATCGCGCGCAAGGGCGGGCTCACGCCGGAGATGAAGCGGGTGAGGAACGGCCCCGAGCTGTGGGCTATGATCGACCCCTGCCCCGACGAGTTCTAAGGCCCTCACCGCTGGCGGACCTGGCGGCGCGGCTCCGGGGGCCGCCCGTGATACATCCTGGCGAAGTGATTTTGGCGAAGCGCGAGCCCGTGTTGATGCGTCATTCACCTGCCATCGTCGCGGCCGCAACCGTCTTGACGCTCAGCGCGCCGGTGGCGGCGGAATGGAATGTCACCCAGTATCGCGACAACAAGACCAGCACCCTGTTCAACGTCGCCACGCTCGCCGACAGCGGCGCCCAGGCGCGGCTGCGCATGCAATGCATCAATGGGCGCATGTTCACCGCCATCATTCTTGCCAACGCCGTCACGCCGCCGGACATTGTCAGGTTGCGTGCTACCTACAAGTTCGATTCCGCCCGCGCGGTGCCGCGCACGGCGATTCTGGTCGACAAGGGGCGCGAACTGTGGCTGTGGACCGATGAGCCCGAGAGCACGCTGCAACGCATCGCGCGGTCGCGCCGGTTGCTGATCGAGCTGTTCCCGAACCCCGACGACACCGTGTCGCTCGACTTCGACCTGACCGGCGCCGACCGCGTGGTTCCTCAGGTGCGGTGCCCGCCGGTCGAGCTTACATCCCCCTCCGAAGATCCGCCGCTGCCGCGACCATGACCTTGAGCTTTTCGCGCGCGAGCTCGCGGCTGATGGTCATCAGCCCGCAATCGGGCGACAGCATCACCTTGGCCGGGTCGAGATGGTCGAGCGCGCCGGCGATGCGGCGCTTCACGTCATCGACGCTCGGCGCCGGGGTGTTGCCGGGATCGATGCAGCCGAACATGAACAGCCGCTCGCGATACGGCTTGAGGATCGCGGGGTCGTAGGTCGAGCGCGCGAACTCGACCGTGAAGCCGGCAATGCGCGTTTCCATCAACCGGTCGAGCAGCTCCGGATAGGTGTACTGGTGCTGCAGCGACGCGCCGCCGGGATAGCCGTAGCAGAGATGCACGATGACCGGCACGGTGACCCCTTGCAGGCAGCGGTCGAGCGCGGCGGCGCCATAGTCGACGACCTTCTCGTGGTAGCGCGTCATCGCCGGCTCATCGAGCTGGAGGAGGTCGCAGCCGGCGGCCTGGAGATCGAGCAATTCGGCGTTCACGGCGGCGGCGATATCCATCGCCATCTCGCCCTCGTCCCTGTAGGCGTCGTTCTGCGCGCTATCGATCACCGTCATCGGCCCGGCGAGCGCCATCTTCACCGGCCGGTCGGTGTAGGCCTTCGCGAACTTGACATCGTCGACGGTCGCCGCTGACCGGCGCTTGAGCTTCCCGGTCACGCGCGGGACCATGCGCGGCTGATTGCGGCGGCGGTAGACCTCCTTCTGCACCTGGTTGACCAGATCGATGCCGTCCCAGGTGCGGCACATATGGAAGATGAAGCCTTCGCGGCGCTGTTCGCCGTCGGTGACGATGTCGATGCCGAGCGCCTCCTGCTCCCGCAGCGTCACGATGGTGGCGTCGTCCTGCGCCTGATCGAGCGCCTTGCCTTCCAGGCGGAAGGTAACGCGGTTGCGCTCGGTGTCGCCCATCCATGTCGGGCGCGGCATGGAGCCGACATGGGTGGTGGCGAGCGGCGGGAATTGCAGGGACATTTGTTCGTTTTCCTTGTTGTGCGTTTCTTGTCTCTCGCTTTACCGTTCGTTGTAGACCGCCTTCACCCGCTCGAACAGCGACGGCGGCAGCGTATCGAGCTCGCCGATCAGCGCCTGCACCTGCTCGCCGGTGAGCGCACCGATCTCGCCGCGGATCTTCTTGACCGCCTCGATGAAGGCAGGGTCCTTCATGGTGGCGTCGAAGGCGCGCCGCAGCGCCCCGACACGCTCCGCTGGCACGCCCGGCGGGGTGAAGTAGGATTTGCCGACTTCGTTGGCGCCCATGATCACGCGCATCACCGCGCGGTCGTCGGGATTGGCGGCGAGCTCGACCGAGGTCGGCACGTCCGGCAGATCGTGGTGGCGGTTGATGGCGTGCTGCACCAGAACCCGCACCTGCCCCTTCGGCAGCCAGTCGGGATGCACCGCCTGCACCGCTTCCCAGGTGGTCGAATGGCCGTCGACCTCGCCGCGCTGCATCGCCAGCATCCCCTCGGCGGAGCCCTTGTAGCCCATGATCAGCTTGAAGCGGGTCTTGAGCACCTCGTTCATCACGTTGGGATAGATCGTCACCGTCGAGCCCGCGCCGGTGGCGCTGAGCGTGATCTCGCTCGTGAACGCATCCTTGAACGTCCGGGCTTTCGCCGTGTGCCAGACCATGGTGACGCTGGTCGACTGCGCCATACGGCCGATCCAGTTGAACTTCGCGGCCTCGTAGCGCACCTCCGGATAGCCGAGCTTCGCCTGCAGCGGAATGCCTTGCGACACCGACCCGATCACGCTGCCGTCGCGCGGCGCCACGGTGAAAAGATGGTTGGCGGCGAGCATGCTGCCTGCGCCCGGCATGTTGACAGGTATGACGCGCGGCGCGCCCGGGATGTGCTTGCCGATATGCTGCGCGACGGTGCGGGCATAGATGTCGTTCGAGCCACCGGTCGGATAGCCGATGATCATGCGGATGGTCGCGCCGGCGTAGAAGGACGCAACGTCCTGCGCTCCCGCTGGGCCTGCTGTACCTAACACGCCGATGGCGATGCACGCTGCAAATTTCAATCCGCCCTCCCCGGCCCGGCGCGACGAGCGCGCGCTTTCGCCCATTCAGCGCGCAGCGCCGATCAAGCGCAAGTGCCTGCGACCGGCGGCCGCCTCGATGCCAGGCCTTGACGGCAATTAAAGGCGGCATTTTCGGCGAGTTGTGCGCCGCGCGGTGCAGTCCCGTTCATTTGCGCACCGTAGTTATCAAACCCGGGCGATTCAGCGGGGTTCCGGCCGTTTGCGGAACCTCGGCAGGCTGTCGACGTTGAGATCGTGCTGGCCGTCCGGCCGGAGGAGGCCGCGATGAATCCGATCGCCAAGGTTATCGTCTGGCTCATGCTCTCGATGTTCGCTGCCTTGGGAGCGAAAGCCGACCAAGCAGGCTCGCAGAACGTCCAGGCGGCCCGCATGGTGATCTGCTCGTCGGCCGAAAAGGCCCAGCATTTCGCTGCCCAGCACCACGATGTTCAGGCCGCGATCGCCAAGGACGAGACGTCGACCGGGAAAAACGCGAAAGGCGCTAATAGCGCCTGCCTGGTGGCGGGCATCGCCTACATTTCCGGCAAGCAGCTCGATCGCATCCAGAGCAAGGACGCGTCCTATCATGTGACCGAGATCATGATCGTGGGCGTCGCGACCCCCTACGGCATGATCGCGATCGAGCCCTCGGTGGTCTACACGCTGCTCAAAGCGGACGAGGAGCGCGCCTAGGCGACGACGGGCCTTCCGCGAGCCGGCCGCCTCCAACGTCTCGCGCTCTCTCTCCCGACACCGGTGGCGCCGGGCGGTGCTCTTCGCTAAGAGCACCGCATGAAGATCGCGAGCTTCAACATCAACAATGTCTGCAAGCGGCTGCCGAACCTGGTCGCTTGGCTGCGCAGCGCGAAGCCCGACGTCGCCTGCCTTCAGGAGCTGAAGGCCGCCGACCGCGAGTTTCCGGCGGATGCGCTGCGCAAGGCCGGCTACGAGGCGGTGTGGCGGGGCGAGAGAACCTGGAACGGCGTCGCGATCCTGGCGCGCGGGGTGATGCCGGTCGTCACCCGCACCGAACTGCCCGGCGATCGCGACGACCGCCAAGGCCGCTATATCGAGGCGGCGGTCAATGGCGTGCTGATCGCCTCGCTCTATGCGCCGAACGGCAATCCGCAGCCGGGACCGAAATTCGACTACAAGCTCGCTTGGTTCAAACGGCTCACGCGCCACGCCGCGTCGCTCAAGAAAGCCGGCATCCCGGTCGTGCTCGCCGGCGACTACAACGTGGTGCCGACCGCGGAGGATATCTATCCGACCAAATCCTATGACGACGACGCGCTGCTCCAGCCGCAAAGCCGCGCCGCCTATCGGCGACTCATCGCACAGGGATGGGTCGACGCCATCCGTGCGCTGCATCCCGATGTGCCGATGTTCACGTTCTGGGACTACATGCGCAAGCGCTGGGAACGCGATGCCGGCCTGCGGCTCGACCAGATCCTGCTGTCCGCGGACCTGGGTGCGCGCCTCGTCGAGGCCGGCGTCGACCGCGGCGTGCGCGCCAAGCCGAATGCCAGCGACCACGCGCCGGTGTGGGTGGTGTTGCGCGACGGCGCGCGGCAGCCAGCCAAGGCACGCGGCACGACCGCAGCGAAGCCACCTGCCAGGCCCGCCATCAAGGCGTCACGCAAGCCCGGCGCCAGCAACAATCAGCGGCGGCCGCTCCTGGTTATCGACGGCGACTCATTCGCGCATCGCAGCTATCACGCGCTGCCGAAGACGATCAGGCGCGCGGGCAACAAGCCCGCCGGCGCGATCCTCGGCTTTGCGAACGTCCTGCTCCGATTCTACCAGGCCGAACAGCCGCGGGCCGTTCTGGTCGGCTGGGACACGCTCGAAGAAGGGACCTATCGGCACGAAGCCTTCCCGGCCTATCAGAGCGGCCGGGAATTCGACGACGCCATCGTCGAGCAGCTCGACGTCATTCCCGAATTCGTCGCCGCCTGCGGCTTCGTCAATGCCAAGCAGGCCGGCTACGAGGCCGACGATTTCCTCGCCGCCGCCGCAACGCGCGAGGAACGCGCCGGCGGCACGGCGCTGGTCGCGAGCGGTGACCGCGATACCTTCCAGCTCGCCTCCGGCGCCGTGACGATCCTTTACCCGGTGCGCGCCGGCGAGGTCGCACGCATCACGCCAGCCGACGTGCGCACGCGCTACGGCGTCGATCCCGCGCAGGTGCCGGATTTCATCGCGCTGCGCGGCGATCCGTCCGACCGGCTCCCCGGCGCGCGCCATGTCGGAGCGCAGGGCGCCGCCGACGTGCTGCGCCGGCACGGCTCGCTCGAAGGCGCGCTCAAGGCCGGCCTGTTCACGACGCAGGCCAAGGAGCTGCGGCTCTATCGCTCGATCGCCACCATGAATCGCAGGGCGCCGCTGCCGCGTCTTCCGGACCGGGCGCCGACGTGGGACAAAGCATCGGCGCTCGCGCGCAAATGGCAGCTCAACCAGCTCGCCGATCGTTTAGCGAAGATGGCTTGAGGATGGCTCCTCACGCGACTGAGCGCGCGTTCCCACAAATTCCCGCACGCTCATACCAGCGTATCGCCTGATACCTGAGTATCCCCCACCGCCATTGTTCCCGCTCGCCGATTTCTGCTGTAGCGCAGGACGCTTGCGGTCATTCACGCGGGTGGGGGTCCCATAACGGCGGGACGTCTGGATAATTTATTAATGCGCCCGCCTGACCGATTATGCGCCCAACACCAATGCGGTGTGATCCCAACAGGAGTGGATGACCATGATCAGCAAGACCCTGACTGCACTCGTGGCCGCGCTCGTCGTCGCCACGTCGCTCGTGTCGGTCGCGGATGCGCAACGCGCGCCCCGCCCCAACGCCGGCGCGCCGTTCACCGAAGCCGAACGCAACTGGTTCCAGATCCCGGAACAGCCGGAGCGGTTGCCACGCTGAGGCAGCCTCTCTCAGAGGGGCGGGCGTTCGCGAGATCGCCCGCCTCCGCTTCTCTTTCGAGCCAACCGGGCAAGAAAGGAGATCGAGATGAACAAGAAAATCGCCTTCCTTTGTGTCGCCGCGGCGACCATATTCGCCGGCGCGACCGACAGCATGGCCGCCGGCAACGTCTTCACCCGCGGCTGCGCTGCGCGTGACATGCAGGTCATGATGATGCTGAATGGCGGCTCGCTCCCGCCACACAAGATGAATGCCGCCGTGCGCAACGTCGCGCACGCGCGCATGATGTGCTTCGACGGCTACGTCATGGACGCGCTGGCGCTCTATGACGACATCGCCAACAGCATCGCGTCGGACTACGTGTTGTCCAGCGGGCAGTGACGGCGATATTGCGTGCTCAGCTTGTCACGCGGAGCTATTGCATCCGCACTTGTGCGACGAACTTCTCGATCTCGAGCTTCAGGCGCTGGCTCTCCGTCGACAGCGAGCGGGCGGACGCGAGCACTTCGGTCGAGGCGTGCCCGGTCACGGATGCCTGGCGATTCACGGCCCCGATATTGGTCACCACGTCGCTGGTGCCGGTGGCGGCATGATGCACATTCGACGCGATCTCGCCGATGGCGCCGACCTGCTCTTCGATTGCCAGCGAAATCACGCCCGCGATCTCCGAAACGCGATCGATCGTGTTCTTGATGTCTTTCATCGCCGCAACGGAATCCGCCGTCACCGCCTGGATGCCGGCGATCTGCGCACCGATCTCGCCGGTCGCCTTGCCGGTTTCGGTCGCCAGAGTCTTCACCTCCTGCGCGACCACGGCGAAGCCCCTGCCGGCGGCGCCGGCGCGGGCGGCCTCGATGGTGGCGTTGAGCGCGAGCAGGTTGGTCTGTTTGGCTATCGCATTGATCAGCTCGACCACGTCGCCGATGCGCTGCGCGGCGTCGCTGAGCTCGTTGATGCGGGTATCGGTGTCCTGGGCCTGCGTCACCGCGGTGCTGCCGATGCGGCGACTTTCGCGCACGTGCTCGCCGACCTGGCTGACCGAAGTCGCGAGCCGATCCGCTGCCGCTGCGACCGAGCTGACATTGGTCGATGCCTCATGCGAGGCGCTGGCGACAATCCCGGACAAACGCTCGGTGGTTTCGGCCGCCTTGGCAAGGTGCGCCGCCGACTCCTCGAGGCGAACCGCCGCCGATGAGACGATGCCGACGATGCTGCCGACCGTCATCTCGAACTCGTCGGCGACCCGGTGCATCGCGGACTTGCGCATGGCGTCCGACCTCGCCTCTCCGCTCCGTTTCTCGGCCTCGAGCCGCTCGACCTGCATCAGGCTGTCCCGGAAGTTTTTCGCGGCGCGCGCGGTGTCGCCGACCTCGTCGGTGCGGTTGGTGTAGGGGATTTCGACCGCCTTGTTGCCGTGCGCGAGCTGCATCAGGATCTCGCCGAGACGCCGGACCGGGCGGCCGATGGTCAAGGCGGCGAACGTCGCCGTGCCCATCAGAACGAGAATAACGATGATCCCGACCACCATGCGGATGCGGGCCGCGTCCGCGACACCGGCCGCAGCGGCGTTGGTTGCCGCGACGCTGCGCTCGTTCGCGTTCACATTCGCCTGGGTGAGCAGGCGGTTCGCTTCCGCCTCCGCCGTGTCGGCGCGCTCGCGCTGGATCCGGTTCTGCTGGTCGATCGCTTCGATCGTCGCTGTCAGCACCTCGGCGAACTCGGGCACGATCGGAATGAGTCTGCCGATCAAGTCGGCAATCTCTTTCTCGAGCGAATCGCGCTGCCCGTACCGCAGATGCATCAGCGCCTCCTCGAGTGCGCGCTGAATGGCGTTGATCTGCGATTTCTCATTGAGCACGAAGTAGCGCCAGCCGGACGTGCGCGCATCCTTGAACAGGGACGAGGCTTCGTTGATGAAGGCCTCGACGTGCTTGGCGTTCGACGTCATGCCGAACATTCCGGAATTGACAACCATGTTGAAGGTGCGCGTCCACCTGGACTCGACCTCGTCGCGCTTGCCGAACAGCGCGAGTATGTCGATCTGTTTACCGCCCACCTCGTTGAGCGCCGCGACATAGGCTGCGAACTGCTCCCCGATCCCCTTCGAAAGATCGCGCGCGGTGGCGTCATCGGCACGGGATTGCAGTGTCAGGATCTTGGCGCGGCCGACCTCGGCGATGCGACCGATCGCAGCGAGAGATTCGGCGACCTGCGCGGGCGTGCGCGCCATCCGTATGTCGCGGCCTGCCACCTGCGCGCGCTGGAACAGGAGCTCGATCTGATCGAGCTCGACCATCATGTCTTGCTGGCGGTCGGCGCTGGCCGTCAGCCGTCCGATGGAATTGCTGCTGGTCTGCTCGCTGATCAGCATCGCAAGAACCAGGACGATGCTGATCCCGACGCAGATCCCGAGCCGCGTTCCGATGTCTATCCTCGCGAGGCGAGCCAGACCACGCATCCCAGCCGCTCATAAGTGGGCGAATACCGAGTATTGCGGCAGCGTTGGTAAACGAACCGATAATGCCGGCGAAAGCCTTGGGATCCAGCGCGAAATCTCCCTCCGAAAAGCAGGGCGGAATCCCCCCAAAAAAAGCCAGGCCATGTCCGTCTGACAGCGCTGGAAGGGCCGAACCCGGCCCTGTTGCCAGGCCGCCGAACCCACGACGGGAGGAACCAATGGGCCGAATTTTCGTATACGCGGCGCTGTTCCCGTTTCTGATGGGGGTGCCGTTTCTTGGCCTCGCCTCCACGGGCGGGTTCGGGCGGTACGTTCTTTTTGTCTACACGCTGATGATAGGCCCGGCCCTGTTCCTTGCCGCCCTCGATTTCCTGCTGCGCCAGCACGTGCAGTGGCAGGGCATTGCCTGTGCGCTGGCCGGCTCGACCTCAGCGATCTTGAGCGTCGCGATCGGAATGGGCGGCGTCGGCGGGCCTGTCCACGTCGCCCTCGGGTTCATGGGTGCCCTTGCAGCCACCTTGTGTTGGATGGCGGCGCGGGGGGTCGCGGCCATGCAAACCAAGGGCTGAGCGCGGCTGAACGGGTGGGCGAACGTGCCAACCGGTGCCCTTCCTGAGAGAGGGGTGACAGTTCATTCCGGAGACATGGGTTACACAATCGGGCCTTTTGCGGGGAGCGCA
>JAIESR010000076.1 GCA_019745775.1 Xanthobacteraceae bacterium
TGGCCCGAAACTATCTAGCGTCCGTCTGCCTTGCAGCCGCCCTCGTTTGGTGGATTTAATGAGTCCGGACCCTAGGCGTGGGGAAGGACCAACGGCTCAAAACGAAGCAGCGAGGATACGAATTGCGGATGAGTTGAACGCAACGAGCCTAATCGTTGCGAAGGGTGTCTGTTGCGACAGAGGAATCTTGGGAAGACGTGGTGACCTCGACATACGGTATCCTTCCGTTGGTCTCCTCCGAAAGACGATAATCAAGGATGAACTTGATCTCAGACGTCTCCGCTGGAGAACGGTTTTGCGGGAACGGCTTGCGCAGTGGGATTCGAGGAAAAGCGACGTGGAAGAATGGTTGAAGCAGTTCGAACACTTTGGCCAGCGCTGGGTCGGAGAGGCACTTTTACGCCAGGTGGATATTATTTCACCCGATGAGTTGTCTCAGGCGTTCGATTTCAGTGCACAGGCCAAGCTCGGATCAAACCTGCTTTTCACGTTTTTGCTCGATGACGACCATGGATCGAGCTCCAACAGAATTGGGGCCATGCTCACCCACATGTATGGTCCAACCGAGGACTTGGTGAGTTCACTTACGAACGCACTGTCACAAAGTCGCATAGTTGTATGTGAGGACGCACTTTGGACAGGCGCTGAATTTCGGAAGCTTATGAAGCGGCTCGCGCCCGGCGGCGATCTAAATGCGCACACTCACGACAAGCGGTTTTCGTTTCGGCATTGCGTCGTAAGTGACTATGGAATTTTGGCCGCCCGGCACTATCTGGAGCGCAACAAATTGCATTTTATCGATTTGTGGACCGGCGACCGACAAAGGTTCGTGCAGGTACTGGCGCCCCACTGTGATGAGAAAGCGATTCGAACTCACTGGCACCTGTCGCCGGAGGAGTTTGATAGGTGGTTGTCAACCAATGTTGCTCCGCTTGCCTTCCAGAATGCAGGGCTCTGGGACGGACGGCAAGAAGAAGGACAAATCCTCTGTCAACATATCGGCGCTCAACTCGTTGACAAATATGCCACCGAGCACAGCAAAAATTGGCCGGAGAACGTAAGGACAGGATTTGCGATGGGAGGGATGCGCTTTGGCTCAACATTGATGTTCGCTCACAGCGTTCCCAAGGTGTGTCTACCGATCTTTTGGCTAGGCGGACCAATTGAAGTTGACGGCAAGCGAATAGAGTGGAAGCCGCTGCTCTTTGATGCTCGTCGCACGTAACAGGAATTTTGCCGCAGTCGGACGGCGCTTTGCGATGTGACGACCGCACCGTGCCTCGTTCAATGTGCGGTCGACGACGTAGCCGGCGTGGCCGTCCTCTATTCGCTGTGATGTCGCACCTAATATGGCAAGCCGCCGTTGGCGTCCCGGATATCCCGGTCCGCGGGCCCATGATCGAAGTCAGCAACCAGAGGTGGGGAGGCATCGTTCGCAAAGGCATATCGAGCGCCGTGCAGCCTGCCAAGGAAGCGACCAAATAGGATGAGCGCGATCCGCACTCCCACGACCTGCGGCAGGGCTGCTGTCACCAAGCCTACGTGGCCGGTCGCAGCGTCCGCGTGATCGCCGAGGTCATGGCGTGGGAGGAGGAACGGTCGAGAAGATCATTCGAAGATGTTGTTGGCCGCAACGCCGCGATGCTGGCGGTAATCCGACAACTGAATGAGCCTGCTACTACTCGGTCGGTACCCTAACGCTCATCACCCGCGCCATCTCCACGAATTCTTCGTCGGTGCCGATATGGCGTACAAACGGATACGACTGCGAAGCGTGACTCGGCGTGATATCGATCAAGCTGCCGTCCTCCAATTCTACTACTGAATGCGCTTGAATTAGCCGTTCGCGTAGGAGCGGCCTGAAATCGAAAACGAGATAGCCTTTGCCGTGCTTGTGCTGAGGGTTTCGATAAACCCAGGCCACCACATTGTAATGGCAGTACTTGGGCTGCGGGTGCCAGCCAGGCTCCTCCGGCCGCCCTTGCGTCCCGAACTCGCGGAGGGGGACGTGAACCGCCTCGTCGAGGCGATCTAGCACACCCTTGGCAACCCTTTGTGGTTCCGCATCTGTGAACATGCAGTACCCAAAGTTGCAAAACGCTCAGGCCGACATCGGCTAAGTCTTGGAGCGGGTGAAGGGAATCGAACCCTCGTCATCAGCTTGGAAGGCTGTTGCTCTACCATTGAGCTACACCCGCGCCGGGAAATGCCTACGCGAAATCGATTAACAACGCCCGCCTTCGCTGAAGCTTCAGCGGGCAACCTTCGCGACGTCGGCTGGCTTGCCAACCGAAGCGCCGGAGGCGCGAAGGTTGGTGGGAGAGGTAGGACTCGAACCTACGAAGGCGTAAGCCAGCGGATTTACAGTCCGCCCCCTTTGCCACTCGGGACACTCTCCCAATTCCTCGCCGCTTAAGGCGCCGTCTTCAGATATTCGTTGAAGCGCCGACAGGCAACAAATCGGGCGCGTTTTATGGGGAGGCACCCTGCCCAAGTCAACCATGACCAAGTCAACCACGACCAAGTCAACCAGGGCGTCCACCACGGTATCGTCGATTTTGCCCGCCTTGCGGTTCACCGGCCGCGCCGGTACCTGACGGGGCGCACAAGCGCGCTCCGCGCGCGTCTTACCCCCGAGGCCGCGGCTTTACCCATGCCCGATCGATCGAAAGGCCGCCCGAAACCGCCAAAAGCCGCACCCAGCCGCGCCGGCCCGAAGGGCGGCGCCCCGCCGGGCGGCAGGCCCGGCACGACCCACGAGCAGCGCGACCGCCGCGAGCGGTTCGAGCGCGCCCGCCGCGACAGCCTGCGGCCGGACGACCTCGCCGTGCTCTACGGCTGGCACACGGTGAAGGCGGCGCTTGCGAATCCCGCACGCAAGGTCCGCAAGTTCCTGGCGACCGAGAACGCCGCCCGCCGCCTCGCCGAGGAAGGCGTCACCGCGACGCCGGAGCTGGTGCGGCCGGGGGCGATCGACGCGCGGCTGGCGGGCGATGCGGTGCACCAGGGACTCTATCTCGAAACCGATCCCCTGCCCGCGCCGGAACTCGCCGACGTCGCCGGCTCGACCGTGCTGCTGCTCGACCAGATCACCGATCCGCATAATGTCGGCGCGATCCTGCGCACCGCCGCGGGTTTCGACGTCGCCGCCGTGGTCACCACCGCGCGGCACAGCCCGGAGGCCACCGGCGTGCTCGCCAAGGCCGCGTCCGGCGCGCTCGAATACGTGCCGATCGTCACCGTGCAGAACCTCGCGCGCGCGATGGCGGAGCTGAAGGAGCGCGGCACGCTCGTCGTCGGCCTCGACTCCTCGGGCGATGCCGATCTCGCGGCGCTGCCGCTCACCGCTCCGCTCGCGCTGGTGCTCGGCGCCGAGGGCAAAGGCCTGCGGCAATTGACGCGCGAAAGCTGCGACCATGTCGGCCGGCTCGACCTGCCGGGCAAGATCAAGTCGCTGAACGTGTCGAACGCGGCCGCGCTCGCGCTCTATATCGCGAGCAAGCGCCTCGGCTGATCGTTGTAGGATGGGTAGAGCGCAGCGAAACCCATCACTTGCGGAGAGACGATGGGTTTCGCAAGAGCTCAACCCATCCTACGGCGCCGCCGATCAATACCGCGACCGAATGTAAGGATAGTCGCGCGATACGTAAGGATAGCGCGAGAGCTTGCGCGGCACGACCAACGTGGGATTGGTGTAGATGCCGGGACCCGAATAGACCGGGCCCTGATCGACGATATAGATGCGCGGCATCACGTAGGGCTCGTACACGACCACCGGCGGCGCGGCAACGACGCACGGCGCGAAGCAGCAGCACGGCGAGCCGGCGCCGGCCGATGGTATCGAAGCGGCGGCCGATACCGCGACCAGCGCGGCAATCGAGAGCGAACGTGAGATCATGATGTCCTCCGAGCGATACAATTGTCAGTGACGTGGCGGGCGTGGCGGCCGTGGCAGGGGGCGATGCCGGCGGCGCGGATCCCACCCGACATTGGGCTCAATCACGATCGGCGTCTGATTTGCGGGGGGATCGACGTCGGCCGGCAGTTGCTGCGACTCCGCACCCCACGCGCGGTAGAAGCTCGGCGCCGGGCGCGGCCCGCGCTGTTCCGGCGGGTCGTACTCGCGCCGGCCATAGCCGGGACGCTGGCCTAGATGCGGGTAGTAATGCCCCGAGTAATAAGGTGCCGGCGTGATCAGCGGGCCATTGGTGATCACCGGCGACACCTGGCCCGGACGCGCCAAGCCCCAGTCACCTTCCACGATCGTGTAGGACGCGTCGTAGCCGTTGATCACAACGGGAATCCCGGGCCGACCGGGAATGACCAGCACCGGTCCTTTGGAGTCGGCATAGGCCGCCGCGGCGCCAAGCAGAGCGCAGACGAGACCGATGCCGAGCGATGGCCGAAAACCCATGGAGTGCCACGCGTGCTTGCCGTTGCCGGGCGATCTTGGCGGCATCCTCCAATCGAAAGGTGAAGTCCCGCTCGGGCTCGGGAGTTAATTGCGCGGTATTGTTAACCGTGTGTTGCGGTCGCTAGCGCATTCCCCGGCTAAGTTGGCTCGCTCTCACACGCTCGTCCCCGCGAAAGCGGGGACCCAGGTTAGCTCAAGACTGGATTCCCGCTTGCGCGGGAATGAGCGGGGAAAGACCCGTTTAGGTGGGAACTGCGCTAGCGGGGCTGGTCACCGGCCAGCGACCGTGCCGTCGCCGGCACGTCGAGACGCTCGATCAACCGGTCATGGATGTTGATCAGCGACACCCGCAGATAATTGCTGATGGCCAGGTAATCGGGTGCGCGCAGCTTCTCGTGGATCGGCATGAGGTCGAAATAGGTCTGCGTGTACGGCGACGGCATGTCCTTCACCAGCTTGGGTGGATGCAACCCGATCTGCTCCAGCCGGCGCCTGAGCTCGATGCGTTCGTTGGACCAGGCCGGCGCGCCGATCGGCGCCGGGACCGGATAGCGGTCGAACACCGACAGCACCAGATCCGCGAGCGCCGCGATGCCGGGTCGCCGCTCGTCGCCGGTCACCGGGTTGACGACCTTCTCGACCATCTCGCCGACCATGGCGAGGCCGAGCGGATAGCCCTGCCAGCGCGCCGTCTCGATCGCGGCCAGAAACTCCGGCTCCTGCAGCAGCACCTTGGCATAGTGGCCGGCACGGGCGCGGGAATACTCGTACATGCCCTTCTGGATCAGGAAGGCGGCATTGTCGTCGATGAAATCGGCGAGCGCGGAGGCCTCGCGGATCGCGGGGGCGCGGCGGAATATGTCGAAGAATCCCATCGCCTTTCAGACCTCGCGCCGGCGGTGGTAAGGTCATCCAACCAGGACGCGCCCCCAACGTGGCGCAGGATCGATCATGCTGCAAGGCTGGGTCGTCATCGCGGTCGCGCTCGGCTACATCGGACTGCTGTTCGTGGTGGCGAGCTATGGCGACCGCGCGCGCCGGTTCCGGCCGGGCGGCCGTTCCCGGCACCTGATCTATCCGCTCTCGCTCGCGATCTACTGCACCTCCTGGACCTTCTTCGGCTCGGTCGGCCTCGCCACCCGCACCGGCTTCGAGTTCCTCACCATCTATCTCGGGCCGATCATCATGATCGGGTTGTGCTACCCGCTGATCATGCGGGTGGTACGCCTCGCCAAGGCGCAGAACATCACCTCGATCGCCGACTTCACCGCCGCGCGCTACGGCAAGTCGCAGGCGGTGGCGGCGACGGTGGCGCTGATCGCGATCATCAGCACCATCCCCTACATCGCGCTGCAGCTCAAAGCGGTGTCGGCCTCGCTCGGCACCATCATCGGCGACGTGCGGCCCGACATCGCCGCCAGCATGCCGGTGGTCGGCGACATCGCGCTGTTCGTGGCGCTGTCGATGGCCGCCTTCGCGGTGCTGTTCGGCACCCGCCACATCGACGCCACCGAGCACCAGGACGGGCTGATGCTCGCGGTCGCGACCGAGTCGCTGGTCAAGCTGATCGCGTTCCTCGCGGTCGGCGTGTTCGTGACGTTCTACATGTTCGACGGGCCGGCGGCGTTGTTCTCGCAAGCCATGCAGCAGGCCGACACCGCCGCGATCCTCAACCGCGATTATCCGTTCGGCACGGTCGCCGCGATGACCCTGCTCTCGCTGTTCGCGATCCTGCTGCTGCCCAGGCAATTCCACGTCACGGTGGTCGAGAACCACGACGAGCGCGAGGTCAAGCGCGCCGCCTGGCTGTTCCCGCTCTACCTCGTGCTGATCAACCTGTTCGTGCTGCCGATCGCGCTCGCCGGCATGCTCACCTTCTCCGCCGGCAGCGTCGACAGCGACATGTATGTGCTGGCGCTGCCGCTGGCGGCCAAATCCGAACTGCTGACGCTCCTCGCCTTCGTCGGCGGGCTGTCGGCGGCGACCGCGATGGTGATCGTGGAATCGGTGGCGCTGGCGATCATGGTGTCGAACGACATCGTCGTGCCGCTGATGCTCAAGCGGCGCGAACGGCTGATCACCGAGGGCGCCGACGTCGGCCGCATGCTGCTGACGGTGCGGCGCGTCGCCATCATCGTCATCCTGCTGCTGGCGTATTTGTACTACCGCTCGGCCGGCGCCGCGCAGCTCGCCTCGATCGGATTGCTCTCGTTCGCCGCCATCGCGCAGCTCGCGCCGGCGTTCTTCGGCGGGCTGTTCTGGAAGCGCGCGACCGCGCGCGGCGCCATGGCCGGCATGACCATCGGCATCGTCACCTGGGCCTATACGCTGCTGCTGCCGAGCTTCGCCGACGCCGGCCTCGTCGCCTTCACGCTGCTGAGCGAAGGGCCGTGGGGCATCACGATGCTGCGGCCGCAGGCGCTGTTCGGCCTCGACCTGCCGCCGCTGCTGCACGGCGTGGTGTGGAGCCTCAGCCTCAACATCATCGCCTATATCGGCTTCTCGCTGACGCGCGCGCCGGCATCGATCGAACGGTTGCAGGGCGACCTGTTCGTCCCTTCGCAGCTGACCCCGATCTCGCCGACGTTCCGGCTATGGCGGCCGGCGGTGACGATCGATGAATTGAGCACCACCGTCGCCCGCTATCTCGGCGAGGAACGCACCCGCACCTCGTTCGACAGCTACGCCTCGAGCCGGGGCATCGTGCTCGATCCCAAGGCCGAGGCCGACTTCCAGCTGATCCGCTACGCCGAGCATCTGCTCGCGTCGGCGATCGGCACCGCCTCGTCCCGCCTGGTGCTGTCGCTCCTGTTGCGCAAGCGCACGGTGTCGACCAAGGCCGCGCTGAAGCTGCTCGACGACGCCAATGCGGCGATCCACTACAACCGCGAAATCCTCCAGACCGCGCTCGACCATGTGCGCCAGGGCATCGCGGTCTTCAACAAGGACATGCACCTGATCTGCTGGAACCGGCAGTTCGGCGACATGCTGGCTTTGCCGCCGCAGCTTACGCGCGTCGGCACCGGGCTCGACGAGATCCTGCGTTTCATTGCCGCCCGCACCACGGCCGACGCGGACGCGGTCGAGGCGCTGGTGCAGGACCATCTGAAACAATACGTGTCCTCGACTCCGTTCCTGGAGCGCATACCCGAGCGCGACCTGGTGATGGAGGTGCGCGCCAATCCGATGCCGGACGGCGGCATCGTGACGACCTTCACCGACATCACCGCCAGCGTGAAGGCGGCGGAGGAATTGGAGCGCGCCAACGAGACGCTGGAACGGCGCGTGCATGAACGCACCGAGCAGCTCACGCGCCTCAACACCGAGCTCGCCGGCGCCAAGGCCGGCGCCGAGCAGGCCAACATCTCGAAGACCCGGTTCCTGGCCGCGGCCAGCCACGACATCCTGCAGCCGCTCAACGCCGCGCGCCTCTATGTCACCAGCCTTATCGAGCGCCAGGGCAGCGGTGAGTCGTCCGAGCTCGTCGGCAATATCGACGCCTCGCTCGACGCGGTCGAGGAGATCATCGGCGCGCTGCTCGACATCTCGCGGCTCGACACCGGCGCGATGAAGGCGGAATTCCGCAGCCTGCGGATCGACGAGATCCTGCGGCAGCTCGAGGTCGAGTTCACGCCCTTGGCCCACAGCAAGGGCCTGCGGCTCGATTTCGTGCATTGCTCGCTCGCGGTGCAGTCGGACCGCCGGCTGCTGCGGCGGCTCCTGCAGAACCTCGTCTCCAATGCGATCAAGTACACGGTGGAAGGCCGCGTGCTGGTCGGGTGCCGCCGCCACAACGGGCACCTGCGCATCGACGTCTACGATACCGGGCTCGGCATTCCGGCCTCCCAGCAGCAGGTCATCTTCCAGGAATTTCACCGGCTCGATCAGGGCGCCAAGGTGGCGCGCGGGCTCGGCCTCGGACTGTCGATCGTGGAGCGCATTGCGCGCGTGCTCGATCACAAGGTCGAGGTCACTTCGACGGTCGATCGCGGCTCGCATTTTTCGATCGAGGTGCCGCTCGCGTCGACGGTGCCGCTCATCGAGCCGCGCCGCGGCGGCGCCACGATCGATCGCGGGAAGCTCGACGGCATCGAGGTCGTCTGCATCGACAACGACGCCGCGATCCTCAACGGCATGGAGATGGTCCTCACCGGCTGGGGCTGCCGCGTGCTCAAGGCACCCGACCTCGCCGCCGCGGTCGCGGCCATAGACGAGACCGGCTTCGTGCCGCGTGTGCTGCTGATCGACTATCACCTCGACGAGGGCAACGGCATCGAAGCGATCACCGAGCTTCGCACGCGTCACGGCGCGGACCTCACCGCCATCCTGATCACCGCCGACCGCAGCCCCGACGTGCGCGAGGAAGCGCGGGCGCATGGCGTGACGCTGCTCCACAAGCCGGTGAAGCCGGCGGCATTGCGCGCGCTGATCACGCAGGTGCGGATCAAGCGGCCGGTGGCGGCGGAGTGATCGCCAAGTTGTCGCTGCGCCGCGACGGCTTCGTCTCCGCCCTCATGCTGAGGAGCCCGCCGCAAGGCGGGCGTCTCGAAGCGCGAGGGCGGCCGGCTCGCGGGCCGGCCAAACCCGGGCCGCATGGTTCGAGACGGTCGGCCTCCGGCCTCCCTCCTCACCATGAGGGGTAAGAGCTACACGATCGCACAGCGTCAATTATCCAGCAGCGCCGCCTGCGGCCATTGCCCCAATTCGATCTTGGAGGCCGTGATAACCGCCTGGGTGCGGCTCTCGACATTGAGCTTCTGCAGGATCGCCGACACGTGCGCCTTCACGGTCGCCTCGGAGACGCCGAGCTCGTAGGCGATCTGCTTGTTGAGCAGGCCGCCCGACAGCATCATCAGCACCCGGACCTGCTGCGGCGTCAATGATGCCAATCGCGCAAGCAGATCGGCGCTCTCGGCGTCCGTTCCGGATCCCAGGTCGACGTCGGGCGGCGTCCAGACCCCGCCCTCGAGCACGCGCATGATGGCGGAACGGATGACCTCGATCCCGAGCGTCTTCGGGACGAAGCCGGCGCTGCCGAAATCCATGCAACGGCGGATGACCGCGGGATCGTCGTTGGCCGAGACCACGACCACCGGCACGCTCGGATACTGCGCGCGCAGATACATCAGCCCGGAAAAGCCGCGCACGCCCGGCATCGTCAGGTCGAGCATGATGAGATCGACGTCGCCCGCACCTTCGAGCAGCTTGGTGACCTCGTCGAACGACCCGGCCTCGGAAATCTCGGCGCGGTCGAACAGTCCGGTCACCGCCTCGCGCAGTGCGCCGCGGAACAGCGGATGATCATCGGCGATCACCAGTCGATAGTGGGTGGCGTCGGTCACGACAACGGGCCTCGCTAGCAGACACAATCTACAGCACTTTCGTCACAGGCGCAGTCGCCGCCAACATGCCGGACCGCAAGCAAGTCTCCGATTTTTTGCAATGCAGCATGATCGACGTTCTCCCCGGATATCCGAAAGTCGTATTCGGACGCCAACGCCCCTTTGTTACCATAATTCATCGTTCGGAGCGGTTGCGAACGCTGATCGCGTCCAGGCAGCTCCGTGAAATGGGGGCCGACCGCGCCGGGTCCATCGGGCGATCGACCAGAAGAAGCACGGGGATCGCGTGGAGACGTCCGCGTCGATCATCCGATTTGGGGAGGACACGCGACGATGGCTGAATCAAAAGAAGACGCCCATTGGCGGAAGACGACCAACCTGATGTTGACGCATCTCGGGGTCTGGTTCTTCTTCGGTTTCATCATCCACATGTTCGTCAATGTGCTGAACAAGGTCACGATTCCGATCCTGGGCTTCCCGCTCGGCTTCTACATGGCCGCGCAGGGTTCGCTGATCGTCTTCGTCGTTCAGCTGTTCTTGTTCGCAAGGCAGCAGGACAAGATCGATCGTGAATTCGGCTTCGCCGAAGACGACGCGTAAGGGGGATCGGACCATGGCAACGCAAACGACATCCTCGTCCGAGGCCTTCTATAAGCAGCTCGGCCGCATGTACGGCACCTACACGGGCGCCTTCATCGCATTCATTCTTCTGCTTGCGCTGCTGGAACGGTTCGGCGTGCCGAACCGCATCCTCGGCTACCTGTTCGTGTTCTTCACGCTCGCGGTCTACGCCGTCATCGGCATCATGACGCGAACCGCGCAGGTCTCGGAATACTACGTGGCAGGCCGGCGCGTGCCGGCGTTCTACAACGGCATGGCGACCGGCGCCGACTGGATGTCGGCGGCCTCGTTCGTCGGCATGGCCGGCTCGCTGTTCCTGCAAGGCTATGACGGCCTTGCCTGGGTGCTGGGCTGGACCGGCGGCTTCGTGCTGGTCTCGATCCTGGTCGGCCCGTATCTGCGCAAGTTTGGCGCCTACACCGTGCCGGACTTCATGGCGTTCCGCTATGGCGGCACGTTCGCGCGCCTGCTCGCGGTCATCGTGCTGGTGTGCTGCTCGTTCACTTACGTAACGGCGCAGATCTACGGCACCGGCCTCATCGCCTCGCGCTTCCTGGGCATGAACTTCGAAGTCGCGGTTTTCGTCGGGCTGATCGGCATCCTGCTATGCGCCATGCTCGGCGGGATGCGGGCGGTGACGTGGACGCAGATCGCGCAATACATCGTGCTGATCATCGCCTACCTGACGCCGATCGTGATCCTGTCGACGATGCGCTACGGCATCCCGATCCCGGAATTGACCTACGGCCAGGCGATCGCGGACATCACCGCGCGCGAAGGCCAACTGGTCGCCGACAAGCTGGCGACGCTGTGCACCGGAACGGCGTGCCCGCCCGGCACGCTCAAGCCGCACATCGAGCCGTTCCTGACCTGGAGCCCGCTCAACTTCTTCGGCATCATCTTCTGCATGATGGTCGGCACCGCGTCGCTGCCGCACATCCTGATGCGCTACTTCACGACCCCGTCGGTGCGCGAAGCGCGCCAGTCGGTGGCGTGGTCGCTGTTCTTCATCTTCCTGCTCTACTTCTCGGCGCCGGCCTATGCGGCGTTCTCGAAGCTCGAAGTCTATACCAACATCATCGGCTCCGACCTGAAGTCGATCAAACCCTGGCTGTTCACCTGGGGCGAGCTCGGGCTGATCCGGATCTGCGGCCAGCCGGCCGCGAGCCTCGATGCGGTATTGGCTGCGTGCGGCAAGATCGCCGGACACGGCGGCGTGGTCCGATTCCAGGACTTCTTCATCGACACCGACGTGATCGTGCTGTCGACGCCGGAAATTGCGGGACTTCCCTACGTGATCTCCGGTCTGGTCGCGGCCGGCGGCCTGGCGGCGGCCTTGTCGACGGCGGACGGCCTGCTGCTCGCGATCGCCAACGCGCTCAGCCACGACGTCTACTACAACATGATCCAGAAGATGCGGGAGACCTCCCGCAACATCACCATCGCGGTGATCGTGATCGTCGTGGTCGGCGGCATCGTCTTGTGGCTGGATGAAAGAAGCCCGGTGTTTGGCATCGCCTGGCGCTGGCTCCTGCTCGGCGGGCTGGCGATCCTGGCGGCGGTGGTCTGGCCGTTCTGGGGCAAGGCCAACGACGTCGCCCGGCGGCTGATCGTCGCCCGCGTCCTGCTCCTGCTGGTGGCGGTGGCAGCGGCGTCGACGGCGTCGACCAGGCCGTCGGACATCCTCGCCATGGTGGGCTGGGCGTTCTCGCTCGCCATGGCCGGAAACTTCCCCGCCCTGGTGATGGGCGTCTGGTGGAAGAAGACCACGACCGCCGGCGCGATCTGCGGCATCATCGCCGGCTTCGGGCTCTGCCTGTTCTACCTGGTGACGACACGGTACTTCCCCGGCTTCGGCGTGAAGTACGCGGGCATGACCTCGCTGCTCAACCCGGCCACCGGCGTACCGGTGACCGACATCGCCAAGGCGATGGCCATGCCCAACGCCATGGAGATGTTCCCCACCCTGGCGCACCCGCTCGCCAACAAGGTCGGCTGGTTCAACCTCAACAACATCAACTGCGGCCTGTTGGGGATGCCGTTGGGCTTCCTGGTGATCATCGTGGTCAGCCTGTTCACCAAGCAGCCGTCGGCGGAGATGCAATCGCTGATCGACGAGATCCGCAAGCCGCGCGGCAGGACGGTCCTGGAAGAAAAGACCTCCTGACCGTTCCACGACACGATCGAAGCGGGGTCCTTCGGGACCCCGTTTCATTTTCGGGAGGGCGCCCCTTGCCGCCACAGCGGCTGGCGGCCATCCTTGACCCGCCTCAAACGAGTGAGCATCCGCGGTGACGGTGCCGTTCTGGACCTACTGGTACTACCATCTGCCCAACTTCGTGTTGGCGGCGTTGATGTACACGCTGCTCGGCCGGGCGTTGCTGGGGGTGATCGTGCAGCCCGACGATTCCAACTACATCTGGCGCGCCTTCTGCCGCCTCACCGATCCGGTCGTCAGGGTCATCGAGCTGGTGACGCCGAAGGCGGCCGCGCCCGTCATCATATGGCTGTTCGGCGTAGTGTGGCTGTTCTGGCTGCGCGTGCTGCTGCTCTATGCGTTCCTCATCGCAGGCGTGGCGCCCAAGGTGAGCTGAGCGATGGAACGACACTGGTATTACATCGGCATCGCCTTTTTCGGCATGATCAACGGCATGTTCCACCCGTTGCGGGTGATGACTTTCATCCTCACCAACGTGCTGATGACCGTCCCGTTGTTCGGCAGCGAAGCGCTGATCTTCTATTTCTCGTCCCTGATGCTGGCGACCGCGACCATCATCGTGGCGGGCATCCCGGCTGCGATCTATGAGCGGTTCGTGGGCGCCAAGGAGGATTCGACCGAGGCCTCGCTCTGGATCTGGCTCGCGGGCACCGCGCTCCTGAGCCTCCCGGCGATCGGCAATTTTTTCTCGCTCGGCCTCTAATGCGCCGGTTCCGATCCTGAAATCCGCAACCCTGCCCTGGCCGCGCACGCAGTTGTGGCGCCACAATCCGGCTGTAAGCTGGCGCCTATCGGGGAAGCGATTCCGGCCGCTGTCAGCCGGGGGCATCCTGACCATGGAGCACATTCGAACCATCGCCTACGAGACCGTGATGCGCGCTTGCGGCTTTGGCACGCTGGCGATCTTCTGCGTCATGGTCGGGCTGTCGTTCAATGCGCGGGCCTCGTTCCAGGCCGGCGGCTTTCTGACGATGCTGATGACGCTCATCCTGATCTACAAGGCTTGGGAAGCGCCGAACAAGAACCACCGCCGCACCGAGCTGTGGCTGTATCTTCCCAAAGAAGAGCGGCCGCCGGAGCACTACGCCCAGTGGGCGGTCGCAACCGCGATGCGTGAGACCTACCTCGCCTTTGCCGGCTGGACCTCGCTGGTCGCGATCGTCATGTGGATTCTGGCGCTGCTGTTTTCGCTCGCCGGCCAGTAGAGTGGGTTAGGCGCCGTAACCCACCGCTGGACTCGCGCATATTCAGCCGGTGGGTTACGCGCCTTCGGCGCTAACCCACCCTACGATCTCTTCGATTTCCGAACAAAAGAATCCCGCTTCCAAATCTGGACAACCCCTCCGGACGGGAGCAGACTTTCGAAGCTTGTCGGAAATCTCCGGACAGGGCGCGACAGACGCCCGTTCGCCTTAGGGAGGCTCGCATGAGTATTTCCAAGCGTCGATCCACTACGCCTGCGGATTCGCCACCGCCCGTTGCCGGCAACGGGCTGCTCCACCGCCGTGCCCTGCTCGGGCAAGGCTTCCTGTTGGCCGGCGCCGCCGCCACCGGTTTCGGCGCGTCGGGCAACAGCGCCGCCGCCGAGCCGCTCAAGGACGATCCGTGGAGCCTGACCATGGGCGACCCCACGCCCCCGCGCCAGGGGCCGTCGCGGTTCGAGAAGAACGTCGTGCGGCTGCTCAGCAATCCCAATCATGAGCCGCGCAATTCGCACGCCCGCACGCCGCATCATATGATCCAGGGCAGCATCACGCCATCGGCACTGCACTTCACCATCAATCACTCCGGCATTCCGGATATCGACCCGGCCAAGCACCGCCTGGTGATTCACGGCATGGTGAGGCAGCCGAAGATCTTCTCGCTCGAGGACCTCGACCGCTATCCGATGGTCACCCGCATGGCCTTCGTCGAGTGCGGCGGCAACTCCGCGCCGATGTTCTCCTCGGAGCCGATGCAGGTGAGCGCGCAGCAGCTGCACGGCCTGGTCTCCAACTCGGAATGGACCGGCGTGCTGCTCTCGACCCTGCTCGACGAGGTCGGCGTCGACCCCAAGGCCAAGTGGTTCCTCGCCGAAGGCGGCGACAGCTGCGCGCTCCACCGCAGCGTGCCCGTCAAGAAGGGCTTCGACGACGCGATGATCGCGCTCTACCAGAACGGCGAGCGCGTGATGCCCGGCAACGGCTATCCGATGCGCCTGCTGCTGCCCGGCTACCAGGGCAACATGAACGTGAAGTTCCTGCGCCGCATCAAGCTGATCGACCAGCCGGCGATGAGTTTCTACGAGGCCAAGACCTATTCGCAGGTCCTGCCGGGCGAGCGGTTCTGGCGCTTCCACTTCCTCCAGGAGGTGAAGTCGTTCATCACCCATCCGTCGTTCGGCCACAGCCTCAAGGGCCCGGGCTACTACGACATCTCCGGCGTCGCCTATTCCGGCACCGGCCGCATTGCCCGCGTCATGGTGTCGGCCGACGGCGGCAAGAGCTGGGCGCAGGCGGCGCTGCAAGGCGATCCGCAGCCGATGGCCTTCACCCGCTTCCGCATGCCGTGGCGGTGGGACGGCCAGCCGGTGGTGCTGCTCAGCCGCGCCTGGGACGAGGCCGGCAACGTCCAGCCGCTGCGCGCCGAGATCGTCGCGGCGCGCGGGCAGAGCTCGCAGCCGGTGAAGAACCCGAACCAGTTCATCAACCAGCACTACAACAGCGTCACCAGCTGGGGCATCGACAGCAAAGGGGAGATCAAGCATGTCTACGTGTAAGCTCCTCCTCGCCCTCGGCGCCGCCGGCGCGCTCGCCGCCGGCGCGGCGCTCGCGCAGTCGCCCAATCTCGGCAAGACCATCTCGGAAGCCGACATCCGCGCCTGGGACATCGCCGTGCTGCCCGACGGCTCGAACCTGCCCCCGGGCAGCGGGACCGCGGCGCAGGGCGCCACGATCTATGCGCAGCAGTGCGCGCTCTGCCACGGCGAGAACGGCGTCAAGCCGGCGCCGGGCTATTCGCCGATGGTCGGCCTCCAGAAGTTCGACCGCATGGATGCGCCCAAGACCATCACCTACTACGAGCACGCCACCACGATCTTCGACATCGTGCGCCGCGGCATGCCGTTCATGGCGCCGCGCACCTTGAGCGACGACCAGGTCTACGCCATCACCGCCTACCTGCTCGCGATCAACAAGCTGATCGACGAGAAGGAGGTGATGAACGCGCAGTCGCTGCCGAAGGTGAAGATGCCGAACGCCGGCAAGTTCATCATCCGGTTCCCGGACCGCATCTGATCGCGTGACGGGTGCAAAACGATGAAGGCCGGCGGAGCGATCCACTGGCCCTCTTTGTTGGGCGCGCGCTGCGCATGCCGCGCTCGAAGACATGACTCGACGGCGCTTGTCTGGTCGCTGCCGGACACTTTATCCGGGCCGGCAAGGTGGGATAGACTTCCGCTCGAAGCGTCCGGAGAGCTTTCATGCAGATCATCGCGCGTCGTCGATTCCTGCGGACATTAGGCGCGGCGGCTTCAGTTCCCCTGCTGGCGCGGATCGCATCGGCGCAAAGCTATCCCACGCGTACGGTGCGGATGGTTCTGCCCTATGCGCCGGCCGGGGTCACCGACGTGGTCGGGCGGCTGATCGCGCTGAAATTGAGCGAACAGCTCGGCAGGCAGTTCGTCATCGAGAACGTGCCCGGCGCAACCGGCAACATCGGCACCGCGCAAGTCGCCAAGGCGCCGGCAGATGGCTACACCATCCTGGTCGTGTTCAGCTCGTTCGTGGTCAACCCGACGCTGTTCGACAGAATTCCTTATGATCCCTACAAGGACTTCGACCCGGTCACGCTCGCGGTCACGTCGACGACGGCGGTCGGCGTCAATCCCTCGGTGCCGGCCCATAGCGTCAAGGATCTGGTCGCGCTGATCCGAGCCAATCCCGGCAAGTACAGTTATTCGCACGCCGGCACCGGCACGCAGTCACATCTCGCCGGTGAGCAGTTCCGCCTGAAGCTGAAGCTCGATCTGGTGCCGGTGCCGTTCAACGGCGGCGGCCCCGCCGCCGCCTCGGTGGTGGGCGGGCATACGCCGGTGACGTTCAATTCGCCGACTGCGATCCTTCCCCATGCCAGGGACGGCAAGATACGCGTGCTGGCGGTGAACAGCGAGGCACGGACCGCGGCCATGCCGGAGATTCCGACCATCGCGGAAGCGGGATTCCCCGGCATCAGGGGCGATAGCTGGGTCGGCGTGCTGGCGCCGGCCGGTACCCCGAAGGACATCATCGCGCTGCTGCAGCGCGAGATCGCCGCTGCGCTGGGGCGGCCGGACATGAAGGAACGGCTGCTGGCGCTTGGCTGCGACGCGGTCGCAAGCACGTCCGAGGATTTCGCCGCGCGCATCAAGAGCGAGATCCCGTTCTGGGGCGACGTGATCCGCGCTGCCGATATCAAGATGCAGTAGCGGTATGCGTTGACGCCGGTTTTCGCTGCCTCAGAAAGCTGCGAAGAATCACGACCAGGTAGCAGAACGTTGAGGGATACCATGACCGTGGCAACCAAAACCAGGATCGACGTGGTTCGGCTGACCCGGCATATCGGCGCCGAAATCCGCGGCGTCGACCTGAGCAAAATGCTCGATCCGGATACTGTCGCCGAGATTCGCCAAGCTTGGCTCGACCATGCGGTGCTGCTGTTCCGGGGCCAGAAGCTCTCGCAGGACGACCACGTCCGGGTGACGGGTTATTTTGGCGCGCTTGCCCCGCTGACGCGGCCGCCGAAGTTTCGTCCGCCCGGATTTGACCGGCTGCATCCGAACATCATGATGATCTCCAATATCCGCGAGAACGGCGAGACGATCGGAGCACTGCCCGACGGAGAAATGCACTTCCATCACGATCAGATCCATTCGGAGGTTCCTCATGCCGGGACTCTCCTCTATTCGGTGGAAATTCCGACCTACGGCGGCGACACGCTGTTCGCCGACGGCTATGCCGCCTACGACACGCTCGATCCGACACTGAAGTCCAAGCTTGAAGGCCGCCAGGCGCTCAACTTCTACAATTACGGCTCGACCTTGCGTGGCGACACGCGCGGCGTCGGCGCGACCAACCAGGCCGTCCACCCGGTGTTCCGCACCCACGAAGAGACCGGCCGGAGGGCGATCTATGTCGACCGGCTGATGACGCAGTCGATTGAGGGCATGCCGCAGGCGGAGAGTGACGCACTGCTCGACGCGGTGTTCGACCACGCCGAAAAGCCGGAATTCGTCTACCGGCACGTCTGGCGCGTCGGCGATCTGATCGTGTGGGACAACCGCTGCTCGATGCACGCGCGCGACGATTTCCCCGCGGATCAGCGGCGGCTGATGCTGCGCACCACGGTGCAGGGAACAGTGCGGCCGTATTGATCGAGCGCTACAACAGTGGCCCTGCGTCGCTTCGCTCGATCGCGGCGAACCTGTAGCAGAACAAAGGGCCGGTGGAGCGATCCGCCGGCCCTTCGCTCGTGATCGTCGCGACGCCTACAAGAACCGCGTCGGCCGCATCAGCGTGCGCCACATGTGTGCCGACGGGCTCGAATCCCAGCCGAGTCCTTCCTCGGGAATTACGGCGACACCTTACTGCACTGCACCCCTCGACTGAGACACGAAATTAGGTGACAGGTTGGCAACACGGGATTGCGCCGCCTTCATGTGAGGACGTATAGGAATTACGGCGACACCTTACTCATTCCCATATCCAATCTCAGTTGATCACCCGCTGGCGCGCGGCTTGCGGCCCGGCTTGCGCCGCTGCAGCGGACGCCCGAGCGTCTGCTCGATCTTCGTCACGAAATCGTCGCTGCGGAACGGCCGGCCGCAGCCTTGCGGCACCGCTCCGCGGGCAGGTCGCGATAGAGCGCGTAATCGGACGGCTCGAAGAATATCGACTGGCGGCGATTGCCGCGCCGGGTCACGTGATGCGCGCACCCGGCAAGCTGTGAATCGTAATTTTGATCCACATCAAAACAGGCAGACAGGTGAAGGTTTAGTCTGCAACCGGTCGAAACAGGCCAGAAATGCGGAGCGATACCATGATGTACGGTTGGTGGGATGGTTCAGCACCCTGGTACGGCATGATTCTTGGTCCGATCATGATGATCGGGTTCATTGTCCTGACCGTACTCATCATCGCCTGGGCGTTGCGCGCCCTCGGTCTTGGCTCGCAATCGAACTCGCCGGACAATACCCCGCTCGACACGCTCAAGCACCGTTTCGCGCGTGGGGAGATCGATCGCACGGAATATGAGGAACGCAAGAAGCTCCTGACCGGCGCGTGAGCGCGGCGTCTCACGCGGGCCTGCGTCTCAATGCAGCAGCGCGGCATGCCCAAGCCATATCTTCCTGATCGGACCCTTGGAGGGACTAATGATCATGAACGCCCTCAAACTGGCAGTGCTGGCCGTCATCGCCTCGTCGTCGTTGGCGTGGTCGCAGCAGGCACCGAAGGCAAAGCTCCTCGCAACGCCGGCAGACCCGACCAGGAACACCATCTTGGTGGGCCGCTCCGAGGCGAGCGGAATGGTCATTCAGTTTGAGCTCGAACCGGCCACAACGATGATCATGCTTGCCGGAACGCCGCCGAGGCCGATGGAGCACGCCCCTGCCGCCGGCGAGGTCTACCATGTGGAGGTGAAGCCGATCGACCCGCGGTCGAAGACGCGGATTTCCTACGCCCATGTCGTCTTCGAAGCGACCAACAACGACACCGGAAAGTCGCTGAAGGGCGAGCTGCATCCCATGTGGGGCAGCAGCGGTCTTCACTATGCGATGAACAGCGCGCTGCTCGGCGATGGCGGATACACGGCAACCATCACGATCCACGCGCCGACATTCGGCCGGTCGCCCAAGGACAAGGATTTGTTCATGGCGCCCGCGGTGGCCAAGTTCCACTTCCGGCTCAAGAACCGCGTGCTCACCGAGGTGTCCGAGCCGAGCCCACTGCCAAACTGATGTTTGAATTATGGTAACGGCTAATCCGTCTCGGTAATTCCAAGTACTGCGCGGGTGAATTGAGTAAAGTGTCCCCGTAATTTGTAACTGTAATTCCCATCGTCACCGTAATTCCCATCTTGATGATAACGTTTTTGTTCTGGCCTGCACCCGGTTCCGAAGACACCGAGTTAGGTGTTTTGATGGAGCTGGAGGTGGGTCATGGAGAGACGAAA
>JAIESR010000114.1 GCA_019745775.1 Xanthobacteraceae bacterium
TCGAACTTGTCCTCGAGCTCGATCTCCTTGGCGACGGTGACGCCGTCCTTGGTGATGCGCGGAGCGCCGAACGACTTTTCGATCACGACATTGCGACCCTTCGGGCCGAGCGTCACCTTCACCGCATTGGCGAGGGTGTCGACGCCGCGCAACATGCGGTCTCGCGCGTCGGTGGAGAATTTCACGTCCTTGGCAGCCATTTGAATAATGCTCCTTAGGGATTGGGATTCTCGCGCCTCACCCTGAGGAGCGCACGAAGTGCGCGTCTCGAAGGGTGAGAGCAGGGATTTTGGGGCCTCGTCCTTCGAGACGCGGCCTCCGGCCGCTCCTCAGGATAAGGGGCTCGAGCGGTGCCTAGGCGATCACGCCCATGACGTCGGACTCCTTCATGATCAGGAGTTCTTCGCCATCGATCTTGACTTCGGTTCCCGACCACTTGCCGAACAGGACCTTGTCGCCATTCCTGAGATCGATCGGGATCAGCTTGCCGCTCTCGTCGCGGCCGCCCGGGCCGACGGCGATGATCTCGCCCTGGCTCGGCTTCTCCTGCGCGGTGTCGGGAATGATGATGCCGCCTTTGGTCTTCTCATCGGCGGTGATGCGGCGCACGACGACACGGTCGTGGAGCGGGCGAAACTTGGTCTTGGCCATCTGGGGGTCCTCGTGACTCGAACGTAACTGTTTGAGATTCAAAGATGTTTCCGGAGGCGCTTAGCACTCAGGTCACACGAGTGCCAAAGGCTTGTGCGGACATAGGTTTTCCTGTGCGGCAAGTCAAGGCGAGGAGGTGCGCGAGGCGTGGCTCGGCGGCTTTCCCTGCCGTGCGATTCATGCTGGATGGGAGCGAACAACGCCCACAGGAGATCGGGATGTCCGCCCAAGCAAAAAGAACCGGCATCACGCCACAGGCCAATGACCTGCGGGCATTGGAAGCCGCCGCGGCGACGCGGCTCCTGGTGGCTGAACGCATCCTCGACTACAGCGGCCATGTGTCGATCCGGATCCCCGGGCAGGACGCGTTCGTGATCCAGATCGGCTCAAATTCGCGCGCCGAGGTCGAGCCGGGTTCGATGCTGGTTGTCGACTACAACGGCAACGTGCTGGAGGGCGATGGCCAGCCGCCGAGCGAAATCCCGATCCACATCGAGATCCTGAAAGCGCGGCCCGACGTGCAGGCCATCCTTCATTCGCACATGGAGCTTGCGATCGCCTTCACCATGATGGAAGGCGTCAAGCTCGTGCCGATGCGGGCGCGCGCCTCGCGCTGGAAGAGCGGCATCCCGACCGATCCCGATCCGAGCCACATCAAGACCGAGGAGCAGGGCCGCGCGCTCGCCAAGACGCTCGGTCCGCATCATGCTGTGCTGATGCGCGCGCACGGGTTGACGCTGGTCGCGGAATCGGCGCAGGCGCTGTTCATCGATGCCGTGCATTTCAAGGAGAATGCGACCGCGCAGATGCAGGCATTGCAGGCCGGCGCGAAGCCCCTGCCGCTGACCGATGCCGAGATCGAGCAGATCGAGAAGATGGAAATGCGCGACTGGCACATCAAGAAGCTCTGGAATTACTACGTCCGCAAGGGCATCACCGAGGGCGTGCTGCCGGAGGACTGGGGCGAGCCGCTGATCCCGAGTCGCGAGATGCTTACCCGCGACCGCACCCACTAACGGTCAGGTTTCAACATCACACCGCGACGGCGGGATAGGAAGATCATGCGCGCGCTGAGCCTGGCCGAGGCCAACAAGATCATCGAGGGCACTTTCAAGTCGGCCAAGAAGCGCAAAGCCTACGCGCTGGCGGCGTGCGTGCTCGACGCCGGCGGCCGGGTCAAGGCGTTCCAGAAGCAGGACGGCGCGTCGCTGATGCGCTTCGAGATCGCCTATGGCAAAGCGTTCGGCGCGCTCTCGCTCAACCGCTCGTCGCGCCAGGTGCTGCAGAAGTTCCGCGACAAGCCGTACTTCATGAGCGACCTGCACGAACTCGCCGACGGTCCTCTGTTCATGGAAGGTGGCGGCCAGTTGATCCGCGATCCGTCCGGTGAGATCGTCGGCGCGCTCGGCGTGACCGGCGATGTCAACGAAGTCGATGATCTCTGCGCCATCGACGGCATCCACGCGGGCGGCTACCGCGCCGATGCCGACTTCGACGCCAAGGACGCGAAGCGCCTCAACATCAAGGTCGACCCGCCACTCAAGGACCCGCGCAAGCTATCGAAGTAAAGACGGCGCGTTCTTGCTGGAACCGGCCCGCATCTATCCGCCACGCGGCCACGTAATTCTTAATAAGCCGCCGCCCCATATCCGCCTTGGCCGGTCTATAGTGGAGGGTGTCTGGGGCTGTATTGGGTGTCTTGATTGGGCGTGGGCGGGGAAACCGGCGCTGCCCGGTTGGTTGCTAACCTGTTAACCGTGGTACTGTAGAGACATCCAAAGGTTAATACCGGCGGGCGCGGTGTTTCAGCCTCCATCGCCGCCGAAGTCTGAGTAGAGGAGGGGCATCTCATGGGGACCTTCGGGCGCCTTTCGCCGCCGGTCGCGGCTATCGTTTCAGCGCTTGCGCTCGCGGGCTGCCAAGGTTCTGGCGGCGGTGGAAGCTGGTTCGGCGGGAGTTCACAGCCGGAACCTGCCGTCGCACAGCCGCAGGCGGTTCCGGAGATGCCGGCCACCATCCGCTCGTCGGAGATCGTCGGCCGGTGGGGCTACGCCGCCTTCCACCGGCCGGAGGACCGGGCGCGTACCGAGACCGCTGCGCGCGGCCAATGCCGGCAGGCCGTCGTCATCAACCAGGGTCCAGGCGGCGGCGTGATGATGTATCTCGCCGACCAGTCCGAGCTGCAGGAGCTGCGGCTGAAGGGCGCGCCCAACAACCGCAACTTCATCGGCCCCGCCGGTGAGCCCGCGGGTGGCCCGCAGGATCGTGAGATTGTGAGCTTCGACGGCCGCGTCATGCTGCTGAAGTTCACCAATCCCGAGATCGACGGCCGATACGGCACGGGCATCTATGTGCGCTGTGCGCCCGCCGCCGGCGGCGTCGCGCAGAAGAAGAAATAGCTGAGCGGATGACCGCTGCGCGCTGACCGGCGGGCCGCACGAGCTGCTGCTGTGCTACGTTGCGCGCGTTCGCGCAACAGTTCTTCCATGCCCCAATCCCGCAACGTCATCGCAGGCCCCTGGCGCGCCGTGCTTGTGCTCGGGGTGACGCAGATCATCTGCTGGGGCACGCTGTTCTATTCGCCGGTGCTCACGGTACCGCTCATGGCGGCGGAGCGCGGCTGGTCGATGACGTTCGCGATGGGCGGCTTCTCGCTGGCGCTGCTCGCCGGCGGTCTCGTCTCGCCCCATGTCGGCCGCATGATCGATCGCCACGGCGGCCATCGGGTGATGCCCATCGGTTCGCTGCTTGCCGCGCTCGGCCTGTTGTCACTCATGTATGCGGAGCATCCGGCGGCGTATCTCGCGGCTTGGATGGTGATCGGCCTCGCGATTGCGGCGTCGCTCTACGATCCGGCATTCGCGACGCTCGGCCGAATCTTCGGCGCGGCTGCGCGCCAGCCGATCACGACGCTCACACTGGCTGGCGGTTTCGCCTCGACCGTGAGCTGGCCGGCAACACATCTCCTGATCCAGACCGTCGGCTGGCGCGGCACCTATGTGGTCTATGCCGCCGTGCTCGCCCTGGTCGCCGCGCCGCTGCATGCCTTCGCGTTGCCGCGCACGCGCGCTGAGCCGCCGTTGCCCGCGGCAGCATTGGCGACCCCATCCGCGCAGGTGCTGCCGCCGCATGGGTGGGCCTTCATCATGGTGGTTACTGCATTCGCGGCTTACGCCTTCGTACCCTCCGGGCTGTCGGCGCACCTGCTTGCGATCTTCAAGCGGGCCGGCATCGACGCCGCCACCGTGGTCACGATCGGCGCGCTGTTCGGTCCCGCGCAGGTGTTGGCGCGGATCTGCGAGCTCGCCTTCGCGGGCGGCGTTCATCCGCTTGTGGTCGCGCGGCTCGCGGTCGGCACCTTGCTTGCGGCTTTCGCGCTGATGGTTGCGCTTGGCGTGTCGCCGCTGGTCGCTGCTTGCTTCATGATGATGTTCGGTATGGCCAATGGCTTGATCACCATCGCACGTGGCGCGGTTCCGTTGGTGTTGTTCGGGCCGGTCGGCTACGGCGCGACGATCGGGCGGATCGCCGGCCCCTGGCTGGTGATGCAGGCGATCGCGCCGCTGGTGCTCGCCTTTATCATCGAGCGCACGTCCGATCCGGCGGCGCTTGCGATGGTCGCAGGCCTCGCGCTGGTGTCGTTCGTCTGTCTGGTGATCCTGCGGGCGCCGAAACCTTAGTTGTTTGCTTTGAGCATGATCTTTTCCGACAACCGGTGTCTACTTTTCGGGATCATGCTCTAACCGGCGGCGAAGATCGCGTCGACGTCCTCCTGCGACACGTGCCCTTCGTCCCCGTCGAGCTTCGGGCCGTGCAGCATGCTGTTGCGATCGATCTCGCCTCTCGCCTGTGCAGCGTAGGTCCTGAAGGCGTCGATGCCGCCCCAGATCTCGATCATGGTGGCGACGCGTTCTTCGACGAACTTCAGCGTGGTCAGCACCTTGGCGATGCGCTGCCCCGTGAGGTCCTGGAAATTGCAGGCCTCGAAGATGCGCAGCACGCTGTCCTGGATGTCGAGCGCGAGCGCCTTTTCCTGCTGGTTCTTGAGGCTCGCGGACAAGGTGTTGGCGGCGTCTTCGATTTGCTCGGCGGCACCCAGGATCTGCTGGGTCGCGCGCTCGGCGCTTTCGACGACCGCATCGAGCTCGCGCGTCACCTGCACCGGCGTCGACCCGAATGCGTTCACATGCAGCGCCGCGATCTCCTGTTTGGTGCGGTTGAGGGCGACATGGATGGCCTCGGTCTCTGCCTTGAGGCGGCGCAGCTCGTCGGCGTTGGCGGTTTCGATATCGCCATTCGGTCGTGGGACGTGGCGATCCATGCGATCGTGCAGCGCCTGCAGCTCGGCTAGAATTTCATTGCGGTCGACCGGCGAGGTGCCGTCGAGCATCGCGGCGGTCACGTTGACCGGCGTCGTCTCCTCGATGCGAAAAACCTTGCGCCGGACCGGCATTTTGCGCGCCCCTACGTCGGTGAATGTAAATGCGTGCGCTTAACGTCGGGTTCATCGCACAGCGCAGCGAGACACGTTCGATTAACCATAGCGCGTCGCGTTTTACTCAAAAGAAACTATAACTCGATGAATCAAGCGTTTCTTGCAGCCTTAGTTAAAATTCTCGCGTCGCAATTTACCAAACCGCCCCGGTTGTGGGCTTACTGTGGCGCGTGCGCGGCTGCTTTGTGTGTGGCGGTCGCGACGTGTTGGTCCCCCAGTACGACGTGTTGGTCCCCCAGTACAGAGTGTGCAAATGCAGCGTATCGCGTTCCCCGCCCTCGTGACGACTTTGCTCGCCCTCGGCCCGGCCTTCGCCGGCCCGCTCAATCTCAATTCCCAGACGACGCAGCCGGCGGCGGCTTCCGCCCCGTCGGGCATCGGTTCGATCTTCGCGGCACCGCCGGCTGCTGAGCCGGCGCCGCGCATGAGCTACGCCGCCACCGAACCGAGCTATGGTGGCGGCTTCCTCGAGTTCCTGTTCCGGCCGGGCTCGGCGCCGCAGCGCCAGTATCAATCGGAGCCGGAGTCCAATCCGATCTACGGCCGGGCGCCCAGCAACGACCAGGACGTCGACGATCCCCGGTTGCGGCAGGTCGATCCGCGCTTCCGGCGTCAGGAAGTGAGCTACGACGGCCGCGAGGCCGCCGGCACTATCGTCATCAACACCCGCGAACGGATGCTCTACTTGGTGCAGGGCAACGGCCGCGCCCTCCGCTACGGTATCGGTGTCGGCCGCCCCGGTTTCACCTGGGCCGGCACCCACTCGATCACCAACATGCGCGAGTGGCCGGATTGGCGCCCGCCGGCGGAGATGCTGCGCCGGCAACCGCACCTTCCCCGCTACATGCGCGGCGGTCCCGACAATCCGCTCGGTGCGCGCGCGATGTATCTTGGATCGACGCTCTACCGCATCCACGGCTCGAACGAGCCCTGGACCATCGGTACGCAGGTTTCGTCCGGCTGTATCCGCATGCGCAATGAGGACGTCATCGATCTCTATAGTCGCGTCCGCGTCGGCACGCGGGTGGTCGTGATCTGAGCGCTGCCACCTCACCTAAACGCGAAAGGCCGCCATTGTCGGGCGGCCTTTGATTTCCAGAAACGCGCGAGCGTGGCGCTATTGGTCGCCGCTGTCGAAATCATCACCGCCGTCGTCGAAGCCGTCGTCCTCGTCAGCGAAGTTCTCGTCGTCGGTATTGCTGTCGCGATAAGTGTCGGTGTCGCCGCCCTTGCCGCCGCGGCTCTCATTGAGCATGCCCTGGCTCTGGCCGAACGGCCCCGCGCCGGAACTGCGGCCGATGTCGTCGAGGCCGGCTTGGCGCGAAAGCTCGTCACCACCGCCGCTTCTGCCCCAAGGCAGGCCGCCGCCACCGCCTCCGCCCTGGCCGGTGTCGGCGAGCGCATGACCCGAGCGGCCACCGCTGCCACCGGTCATGCCGCGGATGGAATCAAGTAGCAGCGAGCCACCGATCACGCCGGCAGCAGCCGCTGCCGCGGTGCCAAGGAAGGAGCCGCCGCGGCCTGGCTCGGGCGGCGGCTGCATCTGGCCTTGCGGCCCATAGCCGGGGCCGCCGTAACCTGGGCCACCCTGCGGCCCGCTCATCTGCGGGCCGGACTGGCCGCCAAATCCCGGTGGCACGCCCATCGGCCCTTCGCCCGGACGCACATTCGGCACGGAGCCGCGTGGCTGCTCCTGCCGGCCCCAGATGCTGTCGCGCATGTTGTCGAGGAAACCGCCTTGGCGTTGCGGCGGGTTGAGGCGCGCGAGTTCGGCCTCGAGCTCCTCGATGCGGGCGCTGGCGCCCTTGAGCGCCTCGTCCTGCACCAGTGCGGTCTGCACCAGCGCATAAACCGCATTGGGTGCCTGCGCGAGCCCGTCGCGGATTGCGCGCTCGGCGTCGGGATCGCGCGGCGCATCTTCCAAGGTGGCAAGACGGTCGAACAGTTCGGTGACGAGCTGGCGTTCGGCGGGGGTCATGTCCGTATCCTCCCAGGATAGCTTTCGGGACCCATTTAAGCAGGCCGCATGGCACGGGAATGGCTTCGGGAACAAATATTTATTCGCTCGGCCGTTGAACCTCTCGCGCATTACGCAAGGGTAATGTCCTTGTCCGCCAAGAGCTTCGGGAAGGCTTCGCCGGAAAAATAGGCGTATTCCTTCTCGCGCAACGTGGTCAGCGGGTCGAGCCGTCGCAGCTCGGCATCGACTACGCCGGGATGGCACATGACCAGTCCGCCATCGGGCAGGTGCTCGAGAAAGCGCGGAAACAACGCCGCGAAGTCGACACTTTCCTTGAACGAGTAGGTGCCGGCGAAGGCCGGATTGGTGCGCACGTCCATCGCCGCGGCGCGTTCGCGAAAGCGCTTGCTGAGCAGGTCGAGGACGAGCCCTTTGGGATCGCCGATGCGGGTGGCGACGCCGCCGACACCGCCGCACTGCCTGATCCAGGCATTCGGCGCCATCTCGCGGGCGAGCTTGAACAGCACGTCCCGCACTTGCGGGAAGATGTGCGCGTGCTGATGGCCATCGATGAAATCCGGCGCGCGGCCGAATTCGTAGCCGAACATCCGGATCTGCGCGGCGATCTCCGCTTGCAGCGCCTTGCGGTCGAGCTGGCCCAACAGCGCGCGCACGAGCATCGATCCCACGGCCGGGAACGCCTTGTTGACGAGCGGTTTGAAGCCGTCGGTCAGCGGTTGGAACGGCGCCGATAGCGTCAGGTGCAGTCCGATGGCGGCGCGCGCGCCATGAACGCGCAAAGCATTGAGTGTGATCGCTTCGGAGCGGTGAAAGCTTGGCGCGACCACCATCACCGAGGTCGCATTGATGCGGCCTTTGCCGATCAGGTCGCGGATTGCACCCGAAACTCCCGGCGAGATGCCGTAGTCGTCGGCGCATAGCCAAATCTTGCGCGGCGCCGGTGCAGGCGCGGCACTGGCCGTCTCCACTGTCCGTTCGACAGACACGCTCGCCCCCGCGTGCGTTACTCGGCCGCCGACCGCGCTGGCGGATCCTCGTGGCGATCTTTGGCGCGATCCGCGTCGTCGGCCGTCTTCAGGCTGTGCTCGGCGACGAAATAGACCGGCCGCGCCTTCAGCTCCGAGAGGATCTTTCCGATGTACTCGCCCATGATGCCGATCATGATCAGCTGCACGCCGCCGAGCACCATCAAGCCCACCACCACCGACGGATAGCCCGGCACCGATTGTCCGTAGACGAAGGTCTCGATCAGGATCTGCGTGCCGAAGACCAGCGCGGCGCCTGCGAGCAGCAGGCCGAGCAGGCTCGCGACCCGCAGCGGCGCGACCGAGAACGACGTCAACCCTTCGATCGAGAGACCGATCAGCGAGAACACGCTCCAGGTACTCTGGCCATGGCTGCGCGCCGCCGGTTCGTAGTCGACGCGGATCTGGCGGAAGCCGATCCAGCTCGCCAGCCCTTTGAAGAAGCGGTTGCGCTCCGGCATCTGCTTGAGCGCCGCGGTCGCGCGCGGCGAGAGCAGGCGAAAGTCGCCGGCATCCTCCGGGATCTTGTGGCGGGCGCCCCAGTTCAGCAGCGTGTAGAATCCGCGCACTGACAGCCGGCGCAGCAGCGGCTCGCTCTCGCGGTGCGCCTTGGCGGTGTAGACGACGTCGTATCCGTCATCCAACCAGTGGCCGACCAGCGTCTCGACCAGCGTCGGCGGATGCTGCCCGTCGCCGTCCATGAACAGCACGGCGCCGAAGCGGGCATGATCGAGGCCCGCGAGCAGCGCGGCCTCCTTGCCGAAATTGCGCGACAGCGAGACGACCTGGACATCGAGCGCGTCGGCTGGAAGCGTGCGCGCGACGGCCAGCGTGTTGTCGCGGCTGCCGTCATCGACATAGATGACCTCGGCGGTGAGCCGCCAGCGTGCCTTCAGGCGCCCGGCGATCTCGGCGATACGGGTGTGAAGCGCGGCCAGCCCGGCGCCCTCGTTGAAGACGGGGACGACAATCGACAGGCCGGTTTCGCTGCGCCCGCGCGGCCGCATCGGTGTGGTGGAAGCGCCTGCTGCGCTGATGGTGGCCATTCGAGCCTTCCAAAGCCCCGCGATATCAGCCACATCTATAGCGCAATCGGCGGGCGGCTGTCGCGAGATGCCCTGGCAAATAGTCATCGGCATCGTGAATGAAATGGGGCGAGAGCGCTCCTGCGGCACTTTGGTAACCGGCCGCAGATGAACGGATATTTGGATTCCGACGGGAGGGCGCCGTTGCCGCCGAAGGCGCCTTTGCACATCCTCAACCATGGGCCGTTTACAAATGCCCGCCGGTGACGCGCGGCGTCAAACGAAAGAGGCTACCGATGACCGATCTCTCGCGACGCAACATTATCGGCGTTGCCGCCGGCGGCGTCGCGGCGGTAGCGGCGAGCGTGCCGAATGCACTCGCGGCGGGCGGGCAGCCGCCGTTCGGTCCGGCGCCGCGTCCGCTCGCGGGCAAGGAACTGCCGTCGTTCTGCTTCCGGCTCGGCGCGCAGCCGGTGAAAAAATTTGAAGGCGGCTGGGCCAAGGAAGCGACCGTCTCCGAGTTCCCGGTGTCCGAGAAGCTCGCCGGCGTGCTGATGGAGCTCTCGCCGGGCGCGCTGCGCGAGCTGCACTGGCACGCCAACGCCGCCGAGTGGGCCTACGTCATCAGGGGACGCTGCCGTGTCACCACCATCGATCCGCAGGCGCGTTCGGAGGTCGTCGACTTTGCTGCCGGAGACGTCTGGTACTTCCCGCGCGGCCACGGCCACTCGATCCAGGGCCTCGGCCCCGACGCCTGCCAGTTCATCCTGGTGTTCGACAACGGCTACTTTTCGGAGTTTGGCACCTTCAGCATCACCGACTGGCTCGCTCACACGCCGGCCGAGGTGCTGGCCAAGAACCTGGGAGCGCCGGCCGCGACCTTCGCGTCGTTTCCGAAACGGGAGGTCTACATCGCCAAGGGTCCGGCGCCGCCCCCGCTGCCGAGCGATCCCGCGGCCGCATCGTTGAATGCCGGCCCGCTCACGCATCGCTATCGGTTGCTCGCACAGCGGCCCGAGACCTATGCCGGCGGCACGATGCGGCTCGTCTCGGAGCGCGAATTTCCGATCTCCGTCACCATGACCGGCGCATTGCTGCGGATCAAACCGGGCGGACTGCGTGAGCTGCACTGGCATCCGAACGCCGACGAGTGGCAGTATTACGTGCGGGGCCGCGCCCGCATGACGGTGTTCGGTTCGCATGGACGCGCACGAACCGAAGAATTTGGCGCCGGCGACGTCGGCTATGTGCCGCAGGGCTATGGGCACTACATCGAGAACCTCGGCTCCGAGGAACTCGAGACCGTGATTGTGCTCAACAACGGAACCTATGAATCGATCTCGCTGACGGCCTGGATGGCCGCGAACCCCGCGCAGTTGCTCGCCGTCAATTTTGGCGTGCCCGAGACGACGTTTGCAGGCTTCCCGAAGCGCGAGACGATCATGCCGGAGTGAGGCGTATTCGCCGCGAGCGAGCTAGAGGTGCGTCGGCAGCTCGCGGATCAGCGCGCTCAGCTCGGGCTCGTCCACGGCGTTGGCGGCATCGTCGAGGTTGAACCAGCGGCCGACCCGTTCAGCCTGTTCGGGCCATGAGTCCAGCCGCCCGGCAACCGCCAGCGCGAACACCTCGACCGTGCACCAGACTGGCATACCGTTGCCGAGCAGCTTCTTGTAGTGATAGCTGCCGAGCGGCCGCTTCTGGATTTCTCCGACCAGGCCGGCTTCCTCGCGCGCTTCGCGGGCCGCACAATCCCAGGCCGCCTCGCGCTCTGTCGGCCAGCCTTTGGGCACGACCCAGCGGCCAGTGTCGCGCGAGGTGATCAGCATGATCTCCAGGCCCGCGTCATCGGTACGGCGCCGATACGGCAAGGCGGCGAACTGAAAATTCGGGACTTTGTCCGCGCTCACGATCCGAGCCCTGACAGCCAGTAGAAGAGGGCGCCGATCAACGCCGTCGCCGGTAAGGTGATCACCCAGGCCATCACGATGCTGGTGGCGACGTTCCAGCGTACCGCCGAGACCTTGCGCGCGGCGCCGACGCCGATGATCGATCCGGTGATGGTGTGGGTGGTCGATACCGGTATACCCAGATAGGTCGCGCCGAACAGCGTCATCGCGCCGCCGGTCTCTGCGCAGAAACCCTGCATCGGCGTCAGCCGCGTGATTTTCGAGCCCATGGTCTTCACGATCCGCCAGCCACCGAACAGCGTGCCCAACCCCATCACGGCGTAGCACGAGATCATGACCCAGAACGGGACGTAGAACTCGCTTCCCAGGTAGCCTTGCGAGAAGAGCAACACAGCGATGATGCCCATGGTCTTCTGGGCATCGTTGCCGCCGTGGCCGAGCGAGTAGAGCGAGGCGGACAGGAATTGCATCCGGCGAAAGGTGGAGTCAACAGAGCTCGGCGTCGCCCGCACGAACAGCCACGACACAATGAGCACGAGCGTGAGTGCGAGGAAGAAACCAGTCAGCGGCGACAGCACGATCGCCGATGCGGTCTTGATGACGCCCGGCCATACCACGGCGACCCCGCCGGCCTTGGCGACGCCGGCGCCGATCAGGCCGCCGATCAACGCGTGTGAGCTAGACGACGGAATCCCGCCCCACCAAGTGATCAGGTTCCACGAGATCGCGCCCATCAAGGCGCCGAAGATGACGCGCGCATCGATCACGTCGGCGGCAACGATACCGACGCCGACGGTCTGCGCCACGTGGGCGCCGAAGAACATGAACGCAATGAAATTGAAGAACGCTGCCCAAATGACCGCGTATTGCGGCCGCAACACGCGGGTCGACACGATGGTCGCGATCGAATTGGCGGCATCGTGCAGGCCGTTCAGGAAGTCGAATGCCAATGCGATGATGATCAAAGCGACCAGGATCGGCAGGCTGATGATAGCATCCACCGCGACATACCCATGGTCAGAGCTGATCGATGATGAGGGCGTTGATCTCGTTCGAGACGTCCTCGAGTTTGTCGACCACCGACTCCAGGTGGTCGTAGAGCTCGGTGCCGATGATGAAATGCATCGCGCTACCGGGCCCGTTGCGGTTGGCCATGTAGAGGGCCTTGCGGCCTTGGTCGTGCAACTGGTCGGCCTGGTCTTCGATGCGGATGATCTCTTCGGTGATCGCCTGCAGCCGGACGGCATTCTTGCCCATCGATTGCAGCAGCGGCATGGCCTCCGCCATCAGCTTCGACGCCTGCAGGATGATGGCGCCCATCCGCTGCATCTGCGGCTCGAAGTTGCGCAGCTCGAACAGCATGATCGTCTTGGCGGTCTTGTTCATCTGGTCGATGGCGTCGTCCATCGAGGAGGCCAGGTCCTGGATATCGGTGCGGTCGAACGGCGTGATGAAGGTGCGGCGCACGGCCGTGAGCACCTCCCGGGTCACCGCGTCGGCTTCGGTCTCGCGGTCGGAAATCTCCTTGCAGTAGCGGCCGACGTCGTCGCCGCCCTGGAGCACGCCGCAGAGGGCCTCCGCGCCCGCGACGACGATTGCTGCATGCCGGGCAAAGAGCGGGAAGAAGCTGTCCTCCCTGGGCATGATGGCCTTGAACCAACCGAGCACGGCACTCTCCGCTTTGGCTGACGACTCGCGGGAGTTTAGGCTCCGCCGGGCCTGTCACAAATCCTTCACACTGGAATATCCCCGGTCCTGAAAGGCTCAGACCGTCAGCGACCGCTTCTGCTGCGTTCAGCGGCTCTTGGGGTTCAGGCCCGCCGGGGACAGGGTGATGGGATCGCTTTCTTCAACCTGCGCGGCAGCTTCGGTCTCGCCGGCCGCCTCCAGCACCGGATAGGCGACCGAGCATATATGCGAGTGGATGCGCTTCAGGTCCCGCAGGATGTCGAGGTGAAGCGATGTCGTCTCGATCGATTGCGAGAGGCCTTCGCGCAACCGCTCGAAGTGGCGCTCGGCCGCCGCCAGCTCGGCGCTACGGATTTCCGCCTTCTGCGCGATCAGCTTACGTGCGTCGGCGGCGTCGCCGGACATGAAGACGCTGAAGCCGAGGCGGAGGCTGTCGACGATGCGCTTATGGAATGCCTCGAGCTCAGTCGCGCCGTCGGGCGAGAACTCGATCCGGCGTTTGATCTTCTTGGTCGCCAGCTCGCACAGGTTCTTGTCGATAATGTCGCCGATGTGCTCGAGATTGATCGCAAACGAGATGATCTCCATCGCGCGCTTGCCGTCGCGTTCGTCGAGGCTCTCGCGCGTCAGTTTGGTGACGTAGAGCTTGATGGCCTCGTTGAGGTGGTCGACCACGTTGTCGGTCCGCGACACGCTGGCGACCAGCGTGCGGTTGCCGGTCATCAGCGCCAGCATGACGTTGCGAAGCATGTTCTCGACAAAGTCGCCCATCCGCAGCGTCTCGCGCGCAGCGTCGGCGAGCGCCAGATTGGGTGTCTCGAGCGCGCTTTCGTCGAGATATCGTGGTGCGTACGGGCTTTCCGACGCCGGTCTAGCCGGAAACATCTTGTTCAGAAGCCAGGCCAGCGGATCGAGCAGGCCGATGAAGATGAGGGCGAGCGCGACATTGAACGCGATGTGGAACTGCGCGGTCATCATCCCGGCATTGGGCTGCATCGACTGCAGCCAAGCGGTCAGCGCCGGCAGGAATGGAACCACCAGCACGATACCGACCATTCGGTTGATCAGGTTGCCGACCGGCAGCCGGTAGCTCGCCGGATCTTCGCGTCTGGTCCCTTCGATTACCGGGTTGATGGCGCTTCCGAGATTGGCGCCCAGCACCAGCGCCAGGGCGGCCGCCGGCGTGATGAAGTGTGAATACGCGAGCGACATGATCAGAAGCACGGTCGCGACGCTCGAATGCGCCGCCCAGGTGACCGCGGCCGCGATCACAATGCACATCACAGGATCGGCAGTGATCGACTGCAGCAGGTTGCGGACGATCGGCGCATCCTCGGCCGGTGCGCTGGTTACCATCAGGATGTGCAGGGCCAGCAGCATGAGCCCGAGACCGATCGCGATGCGGCCGGCATTCTTGAAGCGGGCGTTGCCGCCGAAGCGAAAGGCCGCGAGGCCGAATACGAACAGCACCGGTGCGATCGCCGCCATGTTGAAGGACAGCAACTGCACGATCAGCGTGGTGCCGAGCATGATCGCCAGCCCGGTCGCGAGCGGCAGCGCGCCTTCCGCCGCGAACGACGCCGTCATCAGCCCGGTGGCGGTGCTGCTTTGGAGCAGCGAGGTCAATCCCAGGCCGGCGGCGAACGCGGAAAGGCGGTTGCGCAGCGCCTTCGACAGGATCCAGCGCAGGTCGGAGCCGAACGCACGCGATATGCCGCTCTGGACCATGTGCAGGCCCCAGAGCAGCAACGCCACGCCACCCATCAGATCGAGAATGACGATGGTAGCCATTTGCCCACCGTACAGCCGTGGAAAACGCCTGCCAATACACGACGTTGCGCCGGACGCAGCGGCGTGGCGCCAATGATGCAGCTTGGCGCCGGGGCAATGATCCTTTCTCGACGGACCGGAAGCGGCTAATGTTGGGGGGAGCAGGAGACCATCCCCCGATGACACCAAGCACTGCCTGGCTGGCGTTCCGCGTCTTGCGTTGGGGCTCCTGGCTGGCAACCGTGCTGTACTACTTCATGTTCACCCAGAGCCGGGCGGACTTCCTTACGCCGTTCGGGCACCTGCTGACGCGGACCGAACTCTGGATGTTCGGTCTGCCCCTGGCCGCGGTCTTCCTCGGATTCATGGAATTGATGATGCGGGAGCGGGCGGGGCTGCCGCCCCCGGCCATCGGCCGCGACTGGACCGCGACGCGCTGACACCCTCGGAGTTCACCGCAGGCGTTCGTTTCCGGACCTCCGACCTCATCAAGTGCCATCGGCCAAATGAGGCGAGCAACGTCTACGTACGCGCCGGGGCAGCGCTGAACCGGGAGTGATCAAATCCATATCTCCGCAATGATGCGGCCGGGACGATAGCCGGTTGGCAATCAAATGAGAGGTGCCGTTCGCGGCCCGCCATGCTAAGCGGGGCCGTCATGACGCTTCCCGCCTGGATCGACGGCCTGCTCGAGCGCGTTCTCCCAGCCTGGATCGACCGCAAACTCGCGGCCAAGGCCGTGAGCTTCGGGCTGATCGGCTGCACGAATGCAGTGGTCGATTTCCTGGTGTTCTCGCTCACGCACCTTTATTTCGGTCTGCCGATCATCCCTGCCAACCTGATCGCCTGGTGCGTGGCGGTCACCAATTCCTACGTGCTCAATTCGATGATCACCTTCGCCGCGGAGTCCGGGCGGCGTTTGAGCTTCGCGCGCTATGTGGGGTTTGCAGCGACGCAGGTCGGTGGGCTCATCGCAAACACCATCACCGTGTTCGTTGCCTCCTACTTTGTCCCGGTGCTGCTCGCCAAAGTTCTCGCGATCGGAGCGAGCTTCGTGGTTGACTTCACGCTGTCGCACCTGCTGGTGTTCCGACGGCGTGAGGGAACGCCACCGCATTAAGGCTGAGGAGACCGCTGCTTTGCGATACGACGACAATCTCAAGGTCGAGCATCCGACCTTCGTCACCCACCTCGAATGCTCCTATACCGGCGAGCGCTATCCGGCCGACGAGGTGCATGGCCTCTCGCGCGCCGGCAAACCGCTCTTGGTGCGCTACGACCTCGAAGGTGTACGCAAGGCGCTGACCAAAGAGGCGCTCGAAAAGCGCCCGCCGGATTTCTGGCGCTATCGCGAGCTCTTGCCGGTGCGCCGCACCGCGGACATCGTGAGTCTCGGCGAGGCGATCACGCCTTTAGTCGCGCTGCCACGCGTTGCGGCGCGGGCGGGCGCCTCCGAGCTGATCGTCAAGGACGAGGGCCGGCTGCCGACGGGATCGTTCAAGGCGCGCGGGCTTGCGCTCGCGGTGTCGATGGCGAAGGCGCTCGGCATCAAGCACATGGCGATGCCAACCAACGGCAATGCCGGAGCCGCACTCGCCGCCTATGCCAGCCATTGCGGCATCAAGACCACGATCTTCTGTCCGGAAGATACGCCGGAGGTAAACGTCAGCGAGATCGCGCTGCAGGGCGCCGCGGTCTATCGCGTCAACGGGCTGATCGACGACTGCGGCAAAATCGTCGGGGAGGGCAAAGCGAAAGTCGGCTGGTTCGACACCTCGACGCTGAAGGAGCCGTACCGGATCGAAGGCAAGAAAACGATGGGGCTCGAGCTCTCCGAGCAGTTCGGTTGGGACGTGCCCGACGTGATCCTCTATCCGACCGGTGGCGGCACCGGCCTGATTGGCATGTGGAAGGCGTTCGCCGAGCTCGAAGCGATCGGCTTCATCGGCAAGAAGCGGCCGCGCATGGTGGCGGTGCAGGCAAGTGGCTGCGCACCGATGGTGCGCGCTTTCGAGCAGGGCGAGGAGCATGCGCCGCGCTGGGAGAATGCCGCGACCATCGCATCCGGCATCCGCGTGCCGCAGGCGGTCGGCGACTTTCTCATCCTTCGCGCGGTGCGCGAGAGCAAGGGCTACGCCGTTGCGGTCTCCGACGAGGCCATTACCGCCGGGCTCGACGAGGTCGCGCGCGAGGACGGCTTCCTGATGTGCCCGGAGGGCGCGGCCACTTATGCCGCGTGGAAGCAGGGGATTGCCGACGGCCGAATCCGCAAGGACGAGCGGGCGCTTCTCTTCAACTGCGCAACGGGGCTGAAGTATCCGCTGCCGCCGATACGCCGCACCCTGGACCGCCATAACCCCATCGACTTCGCCAGCCTTTGAGCCGAAAATCCCTTCGAAAGCGTGAGGCTTATCGAGGGAGATGACAATGCGTTGGCGGAGGTTCCGCGCGGCCTGTGCGGCGCTGGCAGCGGTGGTCGCGGCGGGCGGTGCGCAAGCCCAGGGCGACTATCCAAACAAGCCGGTGCGGATCGTGGTCGACTCTGCGCCAGGCAGCGCTACCGACGTCACCTTGCGCGTGGTCGCCGAACGGCTGAGCCGGATCTGGAACCAGCAGGTGGTCGCGCTCAATCATCCCGGCGCCGGCGGTTCGATCGCGGCGCGCGTGGCGGCGCAATCGCCGAACGACGGCTACACGCTCTCGTTCGCGGCGGCTTCGACCTTCACTGCGCTCGCCGGCGCGCCTGGCGTGCCGGCGAACCTGCCGATCCAGGTGCCGCGCGATTTCCTGCCCATCGGCTTCGTCAGCCAGCAGCCGATGTTCATTGCGGCCTCGCCCAAGTCCGGCATTGGCTCGATCAATGATCTGATCGCGGCCGCCAAGAAGAGCCCGGGTGATATCTCCTACGCAACGACGGGCGTCGGGCGCATCACGCATCTCACGATGGAGCTGTTGCAGATGCGCGCCGGCATCAAGCTCCAGATGATCCCGTATGCCGGCGGCCCGAGTCAGGCGCTTGCCGACCTGATCGCCGGCCGCGTGCAGATCGTGCTCGACGGCTATGGCGGTGTCGGACCCGGCATCGAGAGCGGCCAGACCAAGGGTATCGCGGTCGCGACCACCAAGCGGCTACCGGAATTCCCGAACCTGCCGACGGTGGCCGAAACGCTGCCCGGCTTCTTCGCCGGCGGCTGGAACGTCCTGGTTGCGCCGCTGGGGACGCAGGACGCCATCATCCGCAAGGTGAGCGCGGACCTGCGGGTCGCGCTCGAAGACAAGGGCGTGCAGGCGAAGCTCGCGGCGATCGGCACCTACACCCAGCCGATGACGCCGGAGGAGCTGACCACCTTCATCAACGAGCAGCAGAAGATCTGGAAGCCGGTCGCCGAAGCAGTCGCCAGCGCGCAAAAGAAGTAAGGTCGTCGTATGTTCCGGCTGGTTGCCGCTGCGGTTGGTGCGCTCGCGTTGAGCATCGTCAGCGCCACCGCGCAACCTTATCCGTCGCGACCGATCTCGCTGATCGTGCCGTATCCGGCCGGCGGACCGCTCGACCAGGTCGCGCGGGTGATGAGCGAGCACATGCGCGGCACCCTCGGCCAGCCGTTCGTGATCGAGAACGTGAGCGGCGCCGGCGGCTCGATCGGGGTCGGCCGTGTCGCGCGCGCGGCGCCGAACGGCTACACCATCGGCATCGGCGATGTCGGCACGCAGGTGCTCAACGGCGCGGTCTATCCGCTGACTTACGACGTGATGACGGACTTCGAGCCGGTCGCGCTGCTGGTCGCAAGCCCGCTGCTGGTGCTCTCTCGCAGCTCACTGCCGGCGAAGACGCTGACCGAGCTGGTGGCGTGGCTGAAGGCCAGCCAGGAGAAGGTATCGCAAGGCTTCATCGGCTCCGGCACGCTCTCGCATCTGTGCGGGCTCTATCTGCAGCAGACCATCAAAAGCCAATGGACTTTCGTGCCATATCGCGGCGCCGCGCCCGCGATCCAGGACCTGGTCGGCGGACAGGTCGATCTCATGTGCCTCGCGCCGAGCGGCAGCTCGCTGCCCTTGGCGCGCAGCGGCAAGGTGCGAGCCTACGCCATCATGTCGCCGACGCGGCTCCCGTCTGCGCAGGAAATCCCAACCGCCGACGAAGCCGGCCTGCCGGGCTTTCATCTCTCGTTCTGGCAGGCGTTCTGGGTGCCGAAAGGCACGCCGAAGGAGATCGTCGACAAGCTCAACGCAGCCGTGGTGGCGGCGCTGGCGGATCCGGGCGTGCGCGCCAAGCTGACCGAGCTTGGGCAGATCATCCCCGACCGCAAGGAGCAGACGCCGGAGGCGCTCGCGGCGCTGCGCCGCGCCGAAGCCGACAAGTGGTGGCCGATCATCAAGGCCGCCGGCATCAAGCCGGATCAATGACTGTTGTGAACGAGAAAAGTGATCGAGTTCGCTGCACGTTCCTGGATCACGTCATCGAAGTGCGAGGAGGACACATGAGACTGCTGTTCGCGCTGATTGCCTCCCTGGCCGCGGCCACCGGCGCCGCCGCGCAAACCTATCCGAACAAATCCATCACCATAATCGTGCCGTTCGCCGCCGGCGGGCCGTCCGATGCGCTCGCACGCATCATGGGCGAACACATGAAAGGGACGCTGGGCCAGTCCTTCGTGGTCGAGAACGTGACTGGCGCCGCCGGGTCGATCGCCGTCGGCCGCGCGGTGCGTTCCGCACCTGACGGTTACACCATCAGCTTCGGGCACCTTGGCACGCACGTCGCCAACGGTGCGATCTATACGCTCCCCTACGATCTGCTCGCCGACCTCGAGCCGGTGGTGCTGTTGCCGAGCAATCCGATGGTGGTGGTGAGCAAGAACGCGCTGCCGGCGAAGACCCTCAAGGAGCTGCTCGCCTGGCTGAAGGCGAACCAGGACAAAGCAACGGCGGGAACCGCGGGCGCCGGATCGGGCTCGCACCTTGCCGGCGTCTATCTGCAAAGCCTCACCGGCCTCAAGCTGCAATACGTGCCCTACCGCGGCACTGCGCCCGCGCTGACCGATCTCGTTGGCGGCCAGATCGACATCATCGTCGACCAGGCGTCGAATTCGATGCAGCAGATCCGCTCCGGCGGCATCCGCGCCTATGCCATCACCGATACGAAGCGGCTCAAGGCCGCACCGGAGATTCCGACCGCCGAGGAAGCCGGCCTGCCGGGGTTCCACATGACGCTCTGGAACGGGCTCTGGGCGCCGAAGGGAACTCCAAAGGACGCCATCGCGCGGCTCAACACGGCGGCGGTGGCGGCGATGGCCGATCCGGCGGTGCAGAAGCGACTCAACGATCTCGGCCTCGAGGTGCCGGCGCGCGAGCAGCAGACGCCGCAGGCGCTCGGCGTCTGGCACAAGGCCGAGATCGACAAGTGGTGGCCGATCGTCAAGAAGGCCGGTATCAAGCCGGAATAGCTCTGAGGGTGTAGCGGCGCCGGAAGAACAGCGTCGCGAGCACGATGAAATTCAGAATGTTGAAGCCGACGCCGGCGGCAAAGGCCGGCGCATAGAAGCCGAAATGGTCGTAGAGCGCGCCGGCGAGCCAGGTGCCGGTGGCCATGCCCGAGCCGCTGAGCAGCAGCACTACCGGCACGCGCCAGCTCGCCTCGCGCGCAGGGAAGTATTCGCGCACCGCCAGCACATAGGCCGGGATGAGCGCACTGAAGCCGATGCCGAAGGCCGCCGAGACGGCATAGAGCCCCGCCTCGTCCTGCGTCACGACGAAGCCGGTCATCGCCAGGCCCTGCAGCAGCGAGCTTATCAGCAGCGTTGGTAGCGCACCGATGCGGTCGGCGATCGCGCCCCAGATCTGACGGCTGAGCACGCCGAGTCCGAGCAACACCG
>JAIESR010000042.1 GCA_019745775.1 Xanthobacteraceae bacterium
TGCGGCGCGGCCCGCGCGCCCCCCCCCCCGGGGGGGGGGTTGTGGGGGGGGGGGTGGGCCCTCACCGCGAACGCGCCCTATCGAGAGTCCCCCTCACCCGGATCGCTTCGCGATCCGACCTCTCCCCGCAAGCGGGGAGAGGTTATGGAGCGCGCGGCACCATTTGAAACTCAGCCCCGGCTGCGGATCACCGCCGGCACCGTCGCCGGCGACGTACGCACCGCGCTCCAGCCGGTCATCGCGCCTACTGGCGCCTCCGGCTCGATCTTGCCGCCGTTGACACGGCCGCGGAACAGCATCGGCTTCTCGCCGTCGAACGCGACGGTGAACTCGATCGCATCACCACGCAGCCTGGCATTCGTGAGCGGCACGCTGCGCCCATTCACCGACGCGGTGCCTTCGATCATCTGGAACCGCTGTTGCAGCAGCACCGAGAGACCCGGTGGGCCACCTGAGATCTCCCATCGGCCGGCGACCTGCGCCGGCACGTACCAGAGATAGACGGTGCGGTTCTCGATATCCTCCTCGAGGTCCGGCTTCCAGTCGTCGCCGATCGGGAAATCATGCGCGACGATGCGGCTGCCGGGGCGCAGCTCGCTGATCAGGCGCGGGCGGAGCTTCTCGTTGGCCCAGACGAACAGATAGAGCCCGACCACTGTCGCATCGCGCACCGAAGTCTTGAACAGGTCCTGCTGGCGGAACTCGACGCGGTCCGACACGCCCGCGATCTTGGCGTTGCGGCGCGCCTCCGCGATCAGCTTCGGATTGATGTCGACGCCAAAACCACGCGCGCCATAGCGTGCCGCCGCCGTGATCGGGATGCGGCCGTCGCCGGAACCGAGATCGAACACGTAGTCGTCCTTGGTGACCTTGGCGACCTCGAGCATCTTGTCGACGACGTTCTGCGGCGTCGGCACATAGATCAGCGTCGGCTCGCTCTTCTTCATCCGCTTCTGCGCTGACACGTCCGACGGCAGCGTGGCTGCCAGCGCGACGATGCCCGCGAGCGCAACGACGCCGCGCAACGCGATACCCGGTACTCGGAACATGGTTACTCTCTCATCTTACGTGAGCCATGTTTCAGGCCGGGGACGGCGATTGCAAGGCGCGCGAGGGGCAGAAAGCTGCCATGGTTAGCGGTCGCAGGCGGAATTGTGAGACCTCCCGATTGCGGCTAACGTGACAGGGCACGGACGGAGAAACGCGGAATGACGTGGTGCCCGGCGCCCCTGCGGTGGATCAGGACTTTTTCGTTCAACGCTGCAATATCGACGCTGGCGCCACTCGCGGCGATGTTTTTCTCGACGGTCTGCGCCACTGCGCAGTCGGCTCAGAACTACCCCTCGGAGACCATCCGCATCATCGTGCCGTTCGGGCCGGCGGGCGGCCCCGATTTGTCGGTGCGCGCATTGCAGTCGGTGCTCCAGGAGACCATCAAACAATCCGTCCGCGTGGAGAACCGCCCCGGCGCCAACAGCATCATCGGCACCCGGGCGGTCGCAACCGCGGCGCCCGACGGCTACACATTGCTCGGGGCCAGCAGCGGGTTCTCGACCATCGAGATCACGACGTCGCAGCCCGGCTTCGACCCGCAGAAGGACTTTGCACCGGTTGCGCTCACCGCGCGCGCCGCCGGCTATCTGCTCGTCGTCACCTCCAAGTCGCCGTTCAAGAGCATGGCGGACCTGGTTGCGGGCGCGAAGAAGCAGGAGATTTTCTACGCGTCGCCTGGAATCGGCAACACGCTGCACTTGGTGGCGGCGCTGTTTGCCGAGCGCGCCGGCGTTTCGTCGTTCAAACACATCCCCTACAACTCTGGACCCGAGACCGTGCTTGCGATGGTGCGGGGTGAAGTGAGCTTTCTGTTCTCGACGCCGCCGGCGGTCCTCGGCTTGCTGCAAACCGGCGAATTGCGCGCTCTCGGCTACACAGGCGCGCAGCCATACCCCGACATGCCCGCGGTGCCGCTGGTCTCCGGCTTCGTGAAGGGTTTCCGCATCGCGGAGCCGTGGACCGGGATCCTCGCGCCGGCGAAAACACCCGATCCCGTCATTGCTATTCTGAGCGACGCGATACGGCGCGCGGTCGAAGTGCCGCGCTACAAGACGCTGCTCCAGGGCGGAGGCTACTATCCTTATTTCAGTACGCCGCAGGAGTTTCGCGCCTTCCTGGAGCAGAATTTCGCCGACTGGCGCGCCGCCGCGGTCGCGGCCGGCATCAAGCCCAGGTGAACTGCCAGCTCAGCGCGGCGGCATCGCCGCCCTCACCTTGTCCTTGATGGCCTGCGGCGCGTTGACGACCGCATCGACCATCCGTTGCATCTTGTCGCCGTAGACCGGCTTGATCTCCGCGCCGACCTTGGCGGCCGCTTTGATGAATTCGGGATCGACGACGGTGTCGTTGAACGCCTTGCGCAGCGCGGCAAGCCGTTCCGGCGGCACGCCGGGCGTGGTCGCGATCGGACGGCCGACGGCAAACGCCATCGAGATGAAATCGAGAATCTCGCGCTGGTCCTTGTTCGAAGCGAGCTCCGGGAGCAACGGCACGTTCGGTAGATCCTTCTCCTTGTCGGCGCCAATCTGCACCAGGAATGTCAGCTTGTTCTGTTTGACGAGCTCCGGATTGGCGGACAGCAGCGAATTCCAGGGATTGGCCGCATAGCCCTCGACTTCGCCCCGCTCCATGGCGATGCGCACGTCGTTCGCACCCTTGTAGCCGTTGATGACCTTGAACCTGGTGCCGAGTACGTTGTTGTAGACGAGCGGCAGCCAGGTGGTGACGCTGCCGGCGCCCGAGCCGCCGAGCGTGGTTTCACGCCTCTTGGCGTCGTCCATCGTCCTCGTCGGCGAGGCGTGCCAGACGTAGGTCAACAGATTCGAATCGCCGAGATTGCCGATCCAGCCGAACCTGCTCAGGTCGGCCTTGAACTGCGGCGTGAATCCGAGCGACTGGTCCATCGGCAACGCCTGGCTGACCATCGTCAGCACGGTGCCGTCCTTGGGCGCGATCTCGCCGACGAAGTTCGCCGCCTGCAACCCGCCCGCGCCCGGCATGTTCTGCGGCACCATGGTCGGATTGCCGGGGATGTGGCGAACGATGTGGGAAGCGATCAAGCGTGAATAGATGTCATAGCCGCCGCCCGGCTCCGACCGGATCACGAAGCGCAGCTGCTTGCCGCGATAGAAGTCGGCGACCGACTGTTGGGCATGCGCCTGTTCGACGGTGGCGACGCCGAGAGTCGCCAGAACGCTGGCGGCAATCAGTGCACATGTCGCAGAGCGGCGAAAACAATCAGTCATCGTGCTTCTCTCCTATTTGGGGGGGCGCTTGGAGCGCGGCCCCATCGGCTCCGGCTGGAACGGGCCGTCGCGTGCTTCAAGATAGGCCTTGGTGCCCTGCGCGCTCTGGATATCGAGCAACCGCTGCCGCTCTTCATTGTGTGAGGAATGAACCAGCGTGGCGAGCGTGCCTTCCAGCTTCAGCCCCGCGTGCAACCCGGCGGCCTGGATGCCCTGCATGGCGATCGCCTTGTTCAGGCGCAGCGACGGCTCGGGCACGAGCGCGAGCCGTCTGGCGAGCGCCCGCGTTCTCGTCATCAGCTCGTCGTGCGGAACGACTTCGTTGACCATGCCGATGCGAAGCGCCTCCTGCGCATCGAAATGATCGCCCGTCAGAGCCCAGCGGTTCGCGGCTTTCCATCCGCACAGGTAGGTGAACATGAAGCTGGTGGCCGAGATATGCCGCACCTCGGGTTGCGCGAAGACGGCCTGATCCGATGCGATCGTGATGTCGGCGGCGAGCTGATACCAGAAGCCGGCGCCGAGCGCCCAGCCGTTCACCGCGGCGATGATCGGCTTGCCGAGCCGCCACATGTGGCTCCATTCCTCGATCTTGTGCGAGTCCCGGCGGTGCCAGTACTCGATGAATTCGGCGTGCGTTCGTCCCTTCGGGTCCGAGCTGCGCCCGCCATTCGGCAGCGCGACCCCCTGGTCTCGGCCGGCGCAGAAGGCGCGCCCGTTACCGGTCAGGATGATGACCTTAACCGAACGATCGGCGTCCGCCTCGTCGAAGGCGCCATGCAATTCCGCTTCAAGGCTGCGCGACAGCGAGTTCATCCGGTCCGGACGATTGAGGGTGATCGTCGCGATCTGCTCTTCGACGCTGTAGATCAGGTCCTTGTAGGTCATGCCGTCCTCTTTGCCGGATTTGCCGGCTGCGCTTCCGGAAAATCTTCCACTGCGATATCGACGGCGACGACGCCCTGGCCGGCCGGCTTGACGATGATGGGGTTGAGATCGAGCGCCCGGAATTGTCCGGCGTGGGCAACCGCGAAGTCGCCGAGCCGGACGAGAAATTTCGCCAGCGCGTCGATGTCGCCGGGCTGGCGGCCGCGCGCGCCTTGCAGAATCGGCAGGCCCTGGATGCGGCGGATGGCGCGCAACGCGTCGTCGTAGGACAGCGGCGCCATCTCGGTCGTGGTGTCCTTGAAGATTTCGATGAAGATTCCGCCGAGGCCAAAGCAGATCGCCGGCCCGCATGTCGGGTCGTTGACGATGCCGGCATAGGCCTCGGCGACGCCGCTCTCCATCGGCTGGACCAGGACGCTGACGTCGGCGAAACCCGCCTTGCGCGCATTGCCGACGACCGAACGGTACGCCTCGACGACCGCCTGCTCGCTGTCGCAATTGAGGCGCACGCATCCGAGATCGCTCTTGTGCAGAAGGCCAGGCGCCTCCGCCTTGACCGCAACGGCGCCTCCGAACTCCCGATAGGCCGCGACCGCGTCGGCTTCGGATTTGGCGAGGCGAAGCTTGGCCATGGAGACGCCATGCGCCACGAGGGCCTCGTAAGCACCCATTGCGCTCCAGTCGCCGGCCGGGACGCGCGACGCCGGCATCCGGCGGGCGTCATCCTGCGCCAACTGACGCCGAAGCTCCCGCCGTATCCTGAGGTTCTTCAGCACGCTCATCGCATTGGTGATGCCCAGAAGGTAGGGAATGCCGGCGGAATGCAGCGCGTTGACGATCTCCGGGTCGAGCGGCCCGCCCAGCGGGCTGTAGGAATAGGCGACGATGGTGCGCTCGGTCTTGCGCGCGGCGTCCGCGATGACGCGCGCAAGCCGCTGCATGTTCTCGCGACCGACCGGGCGCGCGCTGACGCTCGCAGCGATCGCCGGGCGTTCCGTCTCGTGGCGCAGCGCCTCGAATATCCTGGGCAGCAATGTCGGATCGTCGTAGATCGCACCGGTGCCGTCGATCGGATTCGTCACGCTGCCGAATTCGGGCATGATTGACGCCAGCTGCTCCCGGGTCGCGGGCTCGAGCGCGGCCAAAGGTGTCCCCGCGCGCGCAAGGGCATCGGCGGCATTCGCCGCTCCGCCGCCGCTGCCGGAGATGACCACGACCTCATCGCCGATATCCGCAGACAGCGGCACCTGCGCGAACAGCTCGATCGTCTCGACGAAATGATCGAAGTTGTCGACCTGGACGATGCCGCAGCGCCGCAGGAATGCGGCGAGGACCGCGGCGTCGCTCGCGAGCGCGCCGGTGTGCGACTGGATCATGATCTGCCCGGCCGCGGATTGCCCGGACTGGTAGAGAACCAGCGACTTCCCGTTCTCCAGGGCGACGCGGGACGCGGCCTTGAGCTTCTGCGGGTTCTTGAGCGACTCGATGACGATCGCGATGACGCCCACTTCGGGATCGCGCGCGAAGACCTCGACGAAATCCTCGACCGTCGCGCCGAGCTGATTGCCACAGGAGACGAAATAGGCGAAGCCGAGCTCGCGGTCCGTCATCAGCGGGGTGAGCGCGGTCATCCCCAGCCCGCCGCTCTGCGAGACCAGCGCCACCGGCCCGCGCCGCAGCGGCTTCGGCATCCCGCTGCTGAACGGCGCGGCGCCGGCGACGAGATTGATGATCCCCATGCAATTGGGACCGCAGATGCTCATGCCGCGTTCCGCCAGCGCGCGCACGCGGCGCGCGCGCTCCTGGCCCGGACCATGGCCGCCCTCGCCGAAGCCCGCGGAAAGCACGACCGCCGCGCGAATGCCGTGCGCATAGGCCTGGTCCAGAACGTCGCACGCGGTATCGGCCGCCGTCGCGACGACGATACAGTCGACCGCCTCCGGAAGATCGGCGATCGACGGGACGCACTTGTAGCCGAGGACCTCCTCGTAGCGCGGATTGACCCCGTAGAGGGATCCCTTGAAGCCGGTGCTCTTGAGATTGGCGATCACGCCGTTGCCGCGGCCGCGACGCTGCGACGCACCGACCACAGCGATACTTTTCGGTGCGAGCAGCGCGGCGATGGCTGGCATGGAATCCCTGGTAAAGTCCCGCCAGCGCACGCAAGAGCGGGCCGGCGCAACGACTATGAGAGGTTGCGCGTTCAGCGCCAAGCAGTCATTTGCGCAGAGGCGATCTGCGAAAGCCGTTTACCAGGGCGGCTCAACCGTCGCATATAACGTGCTCCAGACAACAATTTGCCCCAGGCAAAGCTTGGGTCGGAGGACGGAATGTCTCACCGCTCTGTCCGTGCGGCGGTCATCGGCTGTACAGTTGCGACAATGCTGCTCGGAGCGATGGCCGGCGCGGCGTGCGCCGATCCGGTCGCCGAGTTCTATAAGGGCAAGAGCATCAACCTCATCATCGCCTCGGGCGAAGGCGGCGGCTACGACATCAGCGGCCGGCTGACAGCGGAATTCCTCTCGAAATACATCCCGGGCCGACCGACGATCATCGCCCGCAACATGCCGGGTGCGTCCGGCATGCGGGCCGCGGACTACATGTACAATGTCGCGGCCCAGGACGGGACCGTCATCTCCATCCCGCAACCGACCTTGCTGTTGAACAAGATCGTCGACCCCGCCGCCCGCTACGAGCCGCAAGGCTTCAACTGGATCGGCCGGCTCGGGGCGCTGCAGACGCTGGGCGTGGTGTGGCACACGGCTCCCGCACAATCCGTCGAGGACGCGAAGCGGATCGAGCTGGCCATGGCGGCGGCGCAAGGCCCCGGCACGGGGTCCAACGTCATCCTGGCGCTCAACCGGCTGGTCGGCACGAAGTTCAAGCTGGTGAAGGGCTACAAGTCGGGCGGCGAGTCGAGCCTCGCCATGGAGCGCGGCGAAGTCCAGGGCATCAGCTCGGCGTCCTTGGAGGTTCTCGAAGGCAAGGGCTGGATCAGCGGCAACAACGTCACGGTCATCTACGTGATAGGCATGACGAGAAGCCCCAAGATTCCCCAAGCGCGGACGCTGGCGGAGCTTGCATCCACCGACGCCGATCGGACCGTGCTGAACGCGGTCGCGAACGCCTCCGATATCGGGCGATCGATCCTGGCACCGCCGAACGTGCCGGCCGAGCGCGTCGCGGCGCTCAGGAAGGCTTTCGACGCGCTCGTCGCCGACCCCGATTTCATCCGGGAGTCCAACGGCGCAACGTCGCGCTCGAGCCGCTGGCGGGCGGCGCGTTGCAGGCCATGGTCGATCAGTCGATGAACCTGACGCCAGAGCTGATCGAACGGATACGGCAGACGATCCGGCAATAGGTACGGTGACGGCGGCTGCGAGGGCCACGCACGAAAAAGCCCGGCCACCGCGCGCTGCGCATGATGGCCGGGCTTCAATTTGGTTGCGGGGATAGGATTTGAACCTATGACCTTCAGGTTATGAGCCTGACGAGCTACCGGGCTGCTCCACCCCGCGTCAATTCCTTAACCGGCGATTGGAAGCGCGGGATCGAGCCCGCGCGGGTGGCTTATGTAGCAACAGCGTCACACAATTGAAAGAGCGGGATTGGGCCTTTTTCACCTGGATTCCCGCGCGCTTGTCGCGATTCCTGGCCGCGGCTGCGGGCGGCGGCCCGGCCCCGGGGCTTGACCCGGCCGGCGGCCGTTGCTTTGAAACATGCCGAGGGGACGGGGCCTCGGACTTGGGAGAGTCCGGGATGGCCGGGACGGCGCGCCCGGGCCCAGGGAATCGGACTTTCGCATGCTCGAGACCATGTTCAGCTCGCTCACCGCGATGCTGACCTCCCCCTACATGATGGGGCTGATGCTGCTCGCGGTGGCGATCGGCCTCGTGGTCGGCGTGACGCCCGGCATCGGCGGACGCCTGTCGATCGCGCTCGCGATCCCGTTCGTGTTCGGCATGGAGATGATCCCGGGCGCGGTGTTCCTGCTCACCATGCATGCGGTGAACGGCACCAGCGGGCAGATCTCCTCGATCATGTTCGGCGTGCCCGGCGACGGCGACGACGCCGCCACCACCATCGACGGCTACCCGATGGCCAAGAAGGGCGAGGCCGGCCGCGCGCTCGGCGCCAGCGTCACCGCCTCCGGCGTCGGCGGCATCATCGGCGCGATCGTGTTTGCGGTGATGATCCCGGTGCTCGAGCCGGTGGTGATGGCGTTCAGCCCGGCGGAGTTCTTCCTGCTGGCGCTGCTCGGCATCACCTTCATCGCCTTCCTCGCCGGCCGCGAGCAGATCTTCAAGGGGCTGATCGTCGGCCTGTTCGGCATGATGCTCGCGACCGTCGGCATGGACCCCTACACCGGCACGCCGCGCTTCGCCGGCGACTTCCTGTTCCTGTGGGACGGGCTCTCGCTGATCACCACGGTGCTCGCGCTGTTCGCGATCCCCGAGATGATCGCGCTGGCGGTGAAGGGCGGAGCGATCTCGACGGTGTCGGCGGAGACCGCGAAATATTCCTACCGGCAGCTGTTCGAGGGCGTCATGGAGGTGCCGCGGCACTGGTGGCTCGCGATCCGCACCTCGATCATCGGCGCCGTGGTCGGGATGATCCCGGGGCTCGGCTCCTCGGCCGCCGCCTGGTTCTGCTACGGCCACGCCGTGCAGACCTCGAAGACGCCGGAGCGCTTCGGCAAGGGCGCGGTCGAGGGCGTGATCGCGCCGGAGACCGGCAGCAACGCACGCGAGGGCGGCGCGCTGCTTCCGACGCTGTTCTTCGGCATCCCGGCGTCGTCCGGCATGGCGGTGCTGATGGGCGCGTTCCTGATCCTCGGCATCCAGCCCGGCCCGACCATGCTCACCGAGCGGCTCGATCTGGTCTGGACGCTGATCTGGGCGCTCGTCGTCGGCAACCTGATCGCGGTGACGTTTCTTCTGTTCATCATGCGCTGGGTGGCGCTGCTGACCTTCGTCAACGGCGCCATGCTGGTGCCGTTCATCGTGGTGATGGCGGTGGTCGGCTCCTATGTGAGCGAAGGCCAGTGGCAGAACCTCATCGTGCTCGTGGTGCTGAGCGCCATCGGCTACGGGCTGCTGCGCTTCAACTGGCCGCGCGCGCCTTTCGTGATCGGCATCGTGCTCGGCAAGATCGCGGAAGAATCGCTGCACAAGGCGCTGGAGCTGTGGGGGCTGCGCTTCTTCACGCGGCCGCTGTCGCTCATTCTCATCGGCCTGATCGTGCTCACCATCGCCTATGCGGTCTATCGCAACGTGCGCCCGCCGAGCACCAGAGCGCAGGAGACGGTGGCGCCATGAAAGCGATCCCCGCCCCGATGACGCTGACGATGCTGGCGATCTTCACGGTCATGGTCGGCGTCGCCGCCACCTATCCGCCGGCGGCGCGCTTCATGCCGTTCACGATCGGCATCCCCGCGATCGCGCTCTGCCTCCTCCAGCTGGCGCTCGACTTCTACCGGCAGCGCCATCCCGAGACCGAAGGGCCGGAAGACGCATTGAAGCAGGCGGAAGACCGGGTCTCGCGCATGGCCGGCCGCCGCGTGCACTTCGACATGCCCTCGGAGAACGCGATATTCACCGATACCACGTTCGACGCGCGCGAGAAGGTGCGCCGCGAGCTCATCGTCTGGGGCTACTTCCTGTCCCTGATCGCCGGCATCCTGCTGTTCGGCTTCCGCATCACGGTACCGGTCTTCCTGATCGCCTTCCTGCGGTTCCAGGCCGGCGCCGGCTGGCGCAACGCCCTGGTCTACGGCGGCCTGGGCGCAATCGTGATGCATGTGCTGTTCGAAAGGGTGCTCAAGGTGTCGCTGCACGCCGGCGTTCTGACGGACTTCTTTGTCGCACGCCTCGCCTCCTGAGTGCGGCTTGCACGGCATTTCCGGGTGAATTACCTAGTCGGCAAGGGGTAACCAAGGGATAACAAGGCGTTCGCGCGGGAGTAATGCCATGCTTAAAAGTGCAGCAAGAACGGCAACGGGCCTGTTGCTGGCCGGCGGCTTGATCGCCGCGCTCGCGGCGCAGGCGCAGGCGCAGGGCAACGCGGACTATTTCAAGGGCAAGACCGTCACCTACATCGTCGCCACGGCGGCGGGCGGCGGCTACGACCTCTACGGCCGGCTGGTCGCGGAATACATGCAACGCTACCTGCCGGGCTCGACCTTCATCGTGCGCAACATGCCGGGCGCCGGTCACCTGGTCGGCGCCAACACGATCTACGCGTCGCGCCCCGACGGGTTGACCATCGGCACCTTCAACACCGGTCTCATTTATAATCAGCTGGTCGGCCTGCCGGGCATGAAGTTCGACCTCACCAAGATGTCGTGGATCGGCAAGGCCACCACCGAGCCCCGCACCATCACGATCGCGCAGCAGTCGCCGATCAAGACCTTCGCCGACCTGCAGGCGGCGAAGGAGCCGCTCAATTTCGCGACCTCGGGCGTCGGCAGCGCCAACTATGTCGAGACCACGATGCTGACCGCCGCGCTGAAGCTGCCGGCGAAGGTGCTGACCGGCTACAACGGCAATGACGACCAGCTTGCGATGCGGCGCGGCGAAGTTGCCGCCACCATCGGCTCGCGCTCGTCGTTCGATCAGTTCGTGCGCAACGGCTACGGCCGGTTCGTGGCCCAGATCGGCGGCAAGGACACCGACGTGCCGCAGCTGCGCGACCTGGTGAAGGACCCCGCGGCGCTGTCGCTGATCGCGCTGGTGCAATCGCAGGGCGACATCTCGCGGCTGACCGCCGGCCCGCCAGGCATCCCGCCCGATGTGCTGGAAGCGCTGCGCCAGGCTTATCGGAAAGCCCTCGAGGACAAGGAATTGCAGGAGAAGGCGGCGAAGCTCGAGCGACCGGTCGAGCCCGGCTACGGCGACGACGTGCTCAACGCCGTCGTCACCGCGCTCAAGCAGCCGCCGGAGACGATCGCGCTGCTCTCCGCGGCGCTGAAGAAGAAGTAGCACCCGGCAACCACCGCGTGCTGCGCCTCCCGATTCTGCCGGGGACGCCGTCGCGATAAGCGGGTACCCTTCCTGGCAGCGACCCGTCCGGTGACACGGACGGGCGCTCGCAGTGCAAGGGAGGTCGTGATGTCTCGGATGTCGCGGTTGCTCACTTTGGCCGGCGCATTCGCCGCGGTTGCGATATCGTCCGCAGCGGCATCGGCCCAGACGGGCGCCGACTACTTCAAGGGCAAGACCATCACCTACATCGTCGCCACCTCGCCCGGCGGCGGCTACGACACCTACGGCCGGCTGGTCGCCGAATACATGCAGCGTTATCTGCCGGGCGCGACGGTGGTGGTGAAGAACATGCCCGGCGCCGGGCACCTCGTCGGCACCAACGCGATCTACTCGGCGAAGCCCGACGGGTTGACCATCGGCACCTTCAACACCGGGCTGATCTACAACCAGCTCATCCGCCACAGCGGCGTGCGCTTCGATCTCGAGAAGATGTCGTGGGTCGGCAAGGCCGCCACCGAGGGCCGCGTCATGGCGATTGCGCAGCAATCGCCGATCAAGACCTACCAGGACCTGGTCGCCCAGAAGCAGCCGGTGAACTTTGCGGCCGCCGGCATCGGCAGCGCCGCCTATGTCGAGACCGTGATGCTGACCGCCGCGCTCAAGCTGCCGATCAAGATCCTCACGGGCTACAACGGCAATGACGACATGCTGGCGATGCGGCGCGGCGAAATCATCGGCACGATTTCGGCGCGCTCGACCTGGGACCCGTTCGTGCGCAACGGCTATGCGCGCTACATCGCGCAGATCGGCGGCGAGCAGAAGGACGTCCCGCAGCTCGCGGCCATGGTCGACGACCCCGGCGCGAAAGCACTGATCGCGCTGATCCAGACGCAATGCGACGTGGCGCGCCTCACCGCTGGCCCCCCCGACATTCCGCCCGACCGCCTCGCGGCGCTGCGCACCGCGTTCCGCATGGCGATGGAAGACAAGGAGCTGCTCGCGAAGGCCGAGAAGATCGGGCTTCCGATCGAACCGGCCTACGGCGACACCGTGCTGCAGATGATCAAGGAGGCGCTTAGGCAATCGCCGGAGACGGTGGCGCTGTTGGCGGACTCGCTGAAGAAGAAATAGCAGCCGGCGCGCGCTTGAGGCCCCTTGCCAAGACCCGCGGCGCGGGCTTTGATCCGCGTGGGTCGATCGTTGTCGTTGCGTTGTCACAAAACTGTCATATGAGCCATAAGCCTGCTCTGCGCCCGGATTTCGCGGTCGGCGAAGCCATGCGCGAGGTTGCGCATGCGATCCTTGCCGACGCGCGCAAGGCCATCGACAGTCCCGACAATTCCGACGCCGTCGCGGTCCACGAGTTCCGTCGGGCGATGAAGCACTGGCGCGCGCTGTTGCGGCTCCTGGCGCCGTTCCTGGGAGACGAATCCGAGGGTCTGCAGGCCGCGGCGCGCGATCTCGCCCGCGACCTCGGCGGGGCGCGCGACCTGCAATCGGCGCTGGAAGCGCTTCAAGACCTCGAGGAGCACGATTTGCCGCTGCCGGACCGCTCGCTCAAGACGGTGCGCAAGCGCATCAACGACCTGCGCACCGCCGGCGAGATGAATGCGCTCAACGCCGACATGCGGCTGCGTATTGCACAAGCGCTTGCCGACGCAGAAGTAGCGATCAACCGCTGGCCAATCCGTGACCTCAGGTTTCACGACGTGGCCAAGCAGCTGGCCGCAAGCTACCGCGAAGCGCGCGACGCGGTTCCGGAGCGCTGGTCGCATGCCGGCCCCGAGGCCCTGCACGAGCTGCGCAAGCTCGTCGTCATCCATCGCTACCAGATGCAGGTCGTACAGCCCTTGTGGAAGCGCTTCACCAAGATGTGGATCGCGGAGGCGCAGAAGCTGCGCGAGCGGCTCGGCGAGCACCAGGACCTCGAGGTGCTGCGGGCGCTGACCGAGCCCGGCCAGCCGCTCGCCTTCTGGCATTCAAAATTCGATAGGCCGATCGACGCGCGCAAGCGCCGCCTCGTCGCGGCGGCCAAGAAGGTTGCAACGCGCATGTTCGTCGACAAGCCCGGCGCGTTCCGCCGCCGGCTGATCGTGATGTGGAAGACGGGTTAGAAGGCAGTTTCAGCGCTCTGGCAGTTCCGCAGCGACGGCCGCAATCAATTCAGACCACGCCTGACCGCGCTGCTGGCGCCGTACGCGCACGCGCGGATACCACGGGCTCTCGTCGCGGTCGCGGAACCAGTACCAGATCCTGGCATGGCCATGCGGCACCATCACGATGGTAGGCCGCCCGAGTGCGCCTGCAAGGTGCGCCGTGGTGTTGCTGACGGTCACGACCGCATCGCAGGCGCTCATCAGCGCCGCCAGGCCGTCGAGATCGTTGGTGTTGTCGATATCCGCGAGCCGTTCGACGCGGACGCCGAGCTCGCGCTCGACCACCTCACGCTCAGCATGGGTGTCGCCGTATTGCAGATCGACAAAGCGATAGCCTCCCGCACGCAGCAACGGCGCAAAGTCGACGAGGCGCGCGCTCTTCTGCGCTCCGCCGATCGGCGCCTTGCTGACCCATGACAGGCCGATCACCCGGCGCCCATCGTCGAGCCGCTGCCGCAGTGCCCTGCTCCGCGCGCCATCGGCGACGAGATAGCCGCGGTCGCGTTTCGGAAACGCCTCGAAGCTGGGGCGGAAATGGCGGCCGAGGCTCGCGATGGGCGTTTGTGCCGCAAATGGTCCCGCGCTGAGCGACGGGCCGAGCGGAATCACGTTCGCGCCGGGAAACGAGCGCGCAAACAATGGCACCAGTCGCGACTCGACTTCGAGCGTCACCGATCCCGTACGCTGCATCAGGTCGGGGATCATGCTGGCGTGGAGGATTTCGTCGCCGAGCCCCTGCTCGCCCCACACCAGGAGCGTGCCGTCGACGCGGCCGCCGCTCCAGCGCGGCTGCGGATAAGCGCGCGGCACCAGGCCCTTGGCACCGGCCCAGCGATGCTCGTAGAGCCGCCAGCCTTCCGCGAAGTAACCGAGCCCGAGACAGATGAAGCTCTTGTTCCACTTCGGAAGCGCCGCCTGCGGATCGAGTGCGATCATCCGCTCGAAGTTCGCTGCGGCGTCTTCGAAACGCTCGAGATCGACCAGCGCGTCGCCGCGCACGATCAAGGCCTCGGCGTCGTCCGCCTCGAGCGTCAGCGCCCGGTCGCAGCTCGCGACCGCTTCGCCGGCGCGGCCGAGCTTGCGCAGGATCACGGCGCGGGTCACCAGCGCCGCGCGATGGTCGGGCGCGAGCGCGAGCGCGCGCTCCACCGCTGCCAGCGCCTCGACCAGCCGGCCAAGCTGATCGAGCGAATTGGCGCGGTTGTTGTGGGCGTCGGCATAATCCGGCGCGAGCGCGAGCGCGCGGTCAAGACTCACGAGCGCCGGCTCGTGGCGCTTGAGTGCGGCGAGTGCGATGCCGCGGTTGTAGTGCGCCGGCGCGAAGCCAGGCGCGAGTGCGGCGGCGCGGCCGAAACTTTCGGCGGCCTCTTCGTGGCGGCCGAGCTCCTGCAGGGTGGCACCGCGATTGCACCACTCGTTCACGGAGTCTGGCTTGATGGCGAGCGCGCGATCGTAACCCTGCACCGCCTCCTCGCGCCGGCCGAGCGCCGCCAGCGCATCGGCGCGGTTGCCGTGCAGGCTGGCGTTCGACACCCCGACCGCGAGCGCGCGGTCGAGACTTCCCAGCGCGTCTTCGTAGCGGCCGAGATGGATCAGCGCCTGGCCGAGCAAGGCATGGATGCGCGGCTCAGCCGGTGCCAGCGCGCGCGCCTGCTCCAGGATGGCGACGCCCTCCGCCACCCGGCCCCGCTCGCAGGCCGCGAGCGCCTCGCGATAGAGCGCGTCGGCGGCGTCCGCCATTGCAGCGCTCAAAGCCGTCTCGCACGTAGCATTTCGTCACGCTCCGCGCACCAGAGGTCGCCGTAGTCGACGTTCTGCCATTGCTCGAACCACGGGCCGCCGCGGGTGAAATGCACCGCATTGGGCGTACCGCTCGTCGGCTTTTCGTTCCAGCCCTCAAGCCAGTTCCACGTGACCGGGAGCTCGCCGATGTCCCCGTCCGCCACCCACTGCATGCGATGCAGATACGCACCGCTTTCGCGGTTGACGACGTCGAGCGTGAGGGAGCGGACCGCAGGATGATCGCAATTGAACAGCATCAGCGACGACCAGTTCTTGCGCGGATAGACGGTCTGTACCGCGCCGTCCATCTTGGTCTTTTCCTTCGGACGGTAGTCGTGCTGCACGCAGTAGACCGCCTTGTCGCCTTTGGCATAGGCCGCAAGCCCCGCGACGTCGCCGAGCCAGAGAAAATCGCAGTCACAGAACAGCGCCCAGCCCTGGAAGCCGGCCAGCGCCGGCGTCAGGAACCGCGAATAGGTGAACTCGGTCGAAGCGAGCGGGTCCGCTGTGCGCCGATACATGCCCTTGGCGCGCAGGTCGTCGAGCTTGATCGGCGCCACGGCAACGGGAATCGAGGCCCGCCGCTCGAGCGAGAATTTCGCAACGTCATAGGCGATGGGCTCACGCTGGTCCCAGCCGATATAGATGCGAAACGGATCTGCCATAGGCGCCGTCAATCGTGGATATGCAGGGAGCAATTTGCCAAAATCTGATAATAGACCTAGCCGCAAAAGTCACGGGGAACGCATGCGCCAGACCGCAACTTCGACCATCGCCGGGCGAATGCTCACGGCCACGTGCCTCGTCTGCGTCGGCATCCTCACGGTCGCCTATTGCAACGCGCAGAACCTGGACGTCGTGTTCGTGCCGACCCCACGCGAAACGGTGGACCGCATGCTGCAGGTCACGGAGGTCGGCTCCCAGGATTACGTGATCGACCTCGGTTCCGGCGACGGCCGCATCGCCATCGCCGCGGGGCGCCTCGGCGCCAAGGCGCTCGGCGTCGATCTCGATCCGGCGCGTATCCAGGATGCGCAGGCGAACGCCAAGCGCGCCGGCGTCACCGATCGTGTCAGCTTCCGGCAGCAGAACCTGTTCGAGACCGACCTCAGTCCCGCCACCGTGCTGACCATGTACCTGTTGCCGAGCATCAACGTGAAGCTGCGGCCGAAGATCCTCGACCTGCGCCCGGGCACGCGGGTGGTGTCGCACGACTTCACCATGGATGACTGGAAGTCGGACCTGACCGAGACCACCAATTGGCGCATCCATATGTGGATCGTGCCCGCGCGCGTCGCAGGCAAATGGCAGGTGCGCGCCGGCAATCGGGCCTTCGACGTGACGATCGAGCAGACCTACCAGGAGTTCCGCGGCACCGCGAGCATGGACGGCCGCACGCAGACGCTGCGCAACACCAGGCTGCGCGCCGCTACCGTCGAGTTCACCGTCGACATCGATGGACAGGCCGCGACGCTGCGTGGCGTCGTCATTGGCGACCGCATGCAAGGCCGCAGCGCCGGCGGCACCGAATGGAGCGCCACGCGCTCGTGACGCCAAACGCAAGAATGGCCGGATCGCTGCTGTCGCGTCGCGCGGGCGCCTTCTATTCCTGCTTCTCGGACGGCGCCGGGGCGCGGTCGTCCGACGCCATGCCGCGCAGCGGCGGCGGCGTTGTCTGCGTGGTCACAGGAGCGTCGGGGATGGACGCAGGAGGCACGGGCGCGGCTTGGGTTGTCGCCGGGGCGGATTGGGTCGTCTGCGGCAAGCCGACCTTCAGCGGCTCCTTGCGCACTGCCAGCAGCAGATTGGAGTCGTGCCCGCGGTGGCGATAGCCGATGCCGAAATCGAGGGGCGGCGCTTTCGCCCTCTTGAACAGCTCGCCGAGCTTCGGCTGGCTACGTCCGGGGAATATCGCGATCGGTCCGAGATAGGCGCCGAACGGCTGGAAGTTCCAGACATCGGGACCGAACGCCGCGAACGGGATGCCGGAGTCGTCCTGCACGATGTATTGCGAATGGTTCAGCACGAAATCGCGAACCTGGGTGAAGTTGCCGCTGTGCATCAGGTAGGACGCGCTCTTGAGCAGGCCGTTGCCGTTGCCCAAGGTGGCGGCGAACTTCAGAAAGCCTGAGGCCTGCACGCCGCTGTTCGATACGTCGGTGCGGAAATAGTAGAGGGTCTGCACCGGGCCGCCGCCACTCTGGAGCACGATCTTGACGCCGGGCTGCATGTTGCGCGCTTCGCCCTTGGCCGACTGGAGATTGCCGTCTCTGTCGAGATTGACGAGCGTCACCTCGCGGATCGTCTTGCCGGAGCGCGCGATGTAGGCATAGAGGATCGGCAGCGTGCCGGCGAGATCGCCGCCGGTGAGCTGCTGGCGCATCTGGTTGGTGATGAAGAAGCTGAAACGCAGCGACGTGCCGATCGATTGCTGGATACGCGGCAGCGACGCGATCGTGCGCTCGGATACCACCGGGATCGCACCGACCGGCTCGAGGCCGGCCATCAGATAGGTGTTGGCCTCGGGAAAGAACGCGTTGGCGTAGAGGAAGTCCGGACCGCTGAACATGTAGTACAGCGTATTGGTCCGGTCCTTCAGATTGCGCGCCGACCAGGCACGGATCTTGGAGAGCTGGCGCTTGTCGAGCATGTCCCAGTTCGAATCGAACCATTTCGCGTGCCGCTGCCAGCCCTGACTGCGCGTCAGCGGCGCGATCGGCGAACCGGCGGACGGCTGCATGCCGGCGAGGAATTTCGCGACGTCATCCGGGCTCGCGCTCTGGGCCTGCGCGAGGCCGTGCGCGCCCGCAACCATGACCGCGCCTGCGACGAGCGCGGCAAACTTCTTGAAATGAGACATTAGACCCCTGCCTGGTGCCACACTTTAGAGGAATTCCGGCCCTACAGGCCCGAGGGGCGCCTGGAGGCGTGAATCACTTATCACGGCTGCGTCATTGCGGCATCAGCTTTAATGCCCCGATTACCACGATCCGACCATGTTCCGCGTTTACCGATTGTTCATCATGGTCTGATTCATACTTTGGTAACGTCGGCGGTTCGCTTCCGCCCGCTGATCGACGCGTCACGGAGCTGCGCCCAAAGTGACGGATGAACTGAGGGAAAAGCGGCCGCCCGTTTTGTGGTCAACCGCGACGGCGGCGCTGGTTGCGGTCGCCGCGATCGCGTTGGACGCCGCGCCAGCCATGCGGGGGGCCCAGGCCCAATCGCTATTTGCCCAATCGCTCTTTTCCGTTCCGGCCCAACAAGCCGAGCAGGCCCAGCCCAAGCGCCCGAGCCGGCCGAATCCGTCGCCGGTCGCCCTGGAGCCGAAGACCAAGCTCGTCGAGTTCGAGAACGCGCCGTTCCCGTTCGACAGTGGCACTGATCCGCGCGGCCGCCGGACCGCCTCGCTCGAAAACGATCGCTACAACGACCCGCGCGTCCTGCTGCACATTCCGCAGGGCTTCGACATCCGCAAGCCCGGCGTCATCGTGATCTTCTTCCACGGTCACCGCGCCAACCTCTCGCGCGACGTGCTCGCAAGACAGCGGGTCGCGGACCAGATCTCGCTGTCGAAGGCGAACGCGGTGCTGGTGGCGCCGCAGTTCGCCGTCAACGCATCGGACTCGAGCGCCGGCAATTTCTGGACACCCGGGCTGTTCACGCTGTTCCTCAACGAGGCTTCGGAGCAGCTCGCCATTCTGCACGGCTTTCTCGGCATGGCGCGCGACTTCGACAAGCTCAACGTCGTGATCGTCGGCTATTCGGGCGGCTTCGCGCCGGTGGCCTGGGCGATCCATCACGGCGGCTCGAACGAACGCATGCGCGGCGTGGTCCTGCTCGACGCGCTCTACGGCGACCTCGACAAATTCGAGAAATGGATCGTCGGCGACCGCTACCGCCGCTTCTTCGTCAGCGGCTATCTCGGCTCGACCCGCGCGCGCAATCTCCAGCTCCAGCAGATGCTCGACAACCGCGGCATCAAATATCGCATGAACCTTGACGAGCGGATCAGGCCCGGCAGCGTCACCTTCCTGCCCGGACGCAACGGCGAGAACCACCACAGCTACGTCACCAGGGCCTGGACCGACAATCCGATCGCGGATCTGCTCAACCGGCTGCCGGAGTATCGGCGCTGAGAACGGGGCCAAACTTGGTATCGATCGGGCATGCGTGAAAACCGTCGGGCTTGGAGCGATGTCCGGTGGGCCATTGTGGCGATTGGCTGCGTCACGGCAGCCTCCCTCCTGGGCCAGTTCGCAACCTATCCCAACATCGCGACTTGGTATGCGGGCTTGGCGAAACCGGCCTTCACTCCGCCCAACTGGATCTTCGCTCCGGTTTGGACCAGCCTTTATCTCCTGATGGCGTTCGCGCTGTGGCGCATTCTTCGGCTGCCCAAAGACATCTCCGGCCGCTCCGTCGCGCTCGCGCTATTTTTTGTGCAACTTGCGTTGAATGCGGCATGGTCGTGGATGTTCTTTGCAGCCAACAGCCCGCTGCTGGGACTGGCCAATATTGTCCCGCAACTGGCAGTCATCGTCGCAACGATCGTTCGCTTTGCTCGCGTCGATATCGTTGCGGCGTGGTGCCTGGTACCGCTGGCTGGCTGGGTCGGATACGCAGCGATCTTGAATGCGACACTGTGGTGGCTGAACCGCTGAATTTGTACGATGCAAGGTCTTGCACGCTCGGGTCAGCGGATGCGCCCCCGGCGGCAGATTGCAGCCGCGTGCAATCGCTTCCGCCGCGCGCGCCACAAGAGAAAACCCGCCGTGGTTTCCCGCGGCGGGTTGTTCGTATTCGTCATCGTGATGAGGTTTCGTTCGTCCTTGGCAGACCTGGCAGCGACCTACTCTTCCAAGCCTTGAGACTTAGTACCATCGGCGCAGGGGAGTTTAACGGCCGAGTTCGGAATGGGATCGGGTACAGGCTCCCCGCTAATACCACCAGGTCGGCGAAGGACGAATGAAGACAAGCTGGTTTTCAAATCAACGCATGATGCGCATTGAAGATGAGAGACGATCAAGCTCACACGAGCGATTAGTACCGGTAAGCTAAACGCGTCCGTAGGTTCGCGCTTACACACCCGGCCTATCAACGTAGTGGTCTACTACGGCTCTTAAGGGAGAACTCGTTTCGAGGTGGGTTTCTCGCTTAGATGCCTTCAGCGATTATCCCGTCCGCACATAGCTACGCAGCACTGCGGCTGGCGCCACAACTGCTCCACCAGAGGTGCGTTCATCCCGGTCCTCTCGTACTAGGGACAAATCCTCTCAATTCTCCGACACCCACGGCAGATAGGGACCGAACTGTCTCACGACGTTCTGAACCCAGCTCACGTACCACTTTAATCGG
>JAIESR010000128.1 GCA_019745775.1 Xanthobacteraceae bacterium
CGGCTCGCCTTCGCGGATGGTGGCGACGCCGCTGCGCGGCCAGGCGAAATTGTCGGCCCGCCCGGCCGGCGCGGTGACCGGTTCGCCGCGGATCAGCACGCGGGTCGCGAGCGGATCGTTGCCGGCCGGCCGTGTCGGACCGCCGCCAAGGAGCTCGTTACCGCCGCCGATCGACGCCGTCAGCGGAACCACCGGCCCGGCGAGCGGACGCGTGCCGCGTCCGGGCGCGACCACCGCCGGCTCCGGCGCCGGCAGCGCGACCGGGCCTTGGCGCGCAACCAGGCTGCGCAGAATCTCACGCTCGACATAGTGCGCGAGCTTACGGGCGCCGGCGCGGGTGAAGTAGATGGTGTCGCCGGAGCGTAGCCGCCGGGTCTGGCCCTCGAAGTCGGGACCCTGCAGCACGTAGCGGCCGGCTTCGTCGACGAAACCGTCCCAGATGTCGACATAGGTGATGCCGGCGCGCTCGGCGCGGGTCCGGTAGAGCTCGTTGAGATAGACCGCGGCGGCGGACTGGCGCGTGTCCCGCTGCGGCGGCAACCCGACCCAGAACACCGGCACGTTCGCGGCCTTCAGCGCGGCAATAGTCGCGTCGATCCGCTGCACATAGGCGGCCTGCCAGGCTTCGGTCTGGAATTCGAGCGGCCCGGCCGGCGCCTGCGCCTTCTTCTCGGCGGCGGTGGCAGTCGCTTGTTTGCCCTTTTCCGCCTGCTTGGCCTTTTCCATCTCCGCGTTCTGCTGGGCGGCGCTCGCCTTGGCGCGGGCCTCGGGCGAATCCGGATCGGCCTGATGTTCCGGATCGTCCCGCGGCGACGGCTGCGACGAACCGCGCACCGGTGCCGCCGGCCCGCGTTGTTCGCGGATCTGCTGGCGGTCGTGGAAGCCGACCATCATCACGATGAATTTGGGCTTGTCCGCCGCGATCGCCTCGCGCACGATCTGCGGCCATTCCACGTCGCGTCGCGGATCGTAGCGCACCAAGCCCGCGAAGCTGCGATGCTTGCGCACGACGCCGAACTCGGGCTTCTCGGAGAAGGCGTCTTCCAGTCCATAGGCGAGCCACTCCGCCATCGCGTCGCCCAGCACCAGGATCGGCGACGTGATCTGTGCGGCCGATTCCTGCGACCGGCGCGGCGCCGGCGGCGCCGAGGAAGAATCGGCGGCCTTCGGCTGCGGCTTGCGCTCGTGGCCGCCGAAGAGGCCGCCGAACGGATTGTACTGCTGCGGCTGCTGTTGCGGCACGCGCTGCGGCGGGCGCTGTCCGCCGAAACCACCGAACGGCCAGAACTGCGCGGCCGCGGGCGCAAGCAACGCCACGCTGATCACCGCGGTCGCGCTCGCGCGGGCGAGCACGGCGATGGTCTTGCGGGAGTGGAAGCTTGTCAGGTGCACTAGGCTCACCTCGAAGCACACTTCGTTATCGGCCAATACTACGAGAAAAATGTCAATTGGAAGATCACACGCTGGTTACCTGCAAGGGTCGGAATCGACAGCTATTTTCGCGACCGGTGCATGGAACTAGCGGCCGCGCAGGCGCTCGAGGATGGCGACGGTGGCAAAGCCGTCCGGGGTCGCGCCGACCGCCTTCTGGAAGCTCCGCAGCGCGTTTCGGGTGCGCGGACCGAAACGGCCGTCGGGCTCGCCGACATCGTAGCCGCCGCGTGCAAGGAGTTGTTGAAGCTCAAGACGTTCGGCATGCGAGAGCATGCGCTCGTGCCGCGGCCAGGCCTGGATGAACGGCTCGCCGCCGCGCAGCCGGTCGGCGAGATGCCCGATCGCGAGCGCGTAGGCCTCCGACGGGTTGTACTTCATGATCGAGCGGAAATTCTGCAGCATCAGGAATGACGGCCCCTGCGCACCCGCGGGCACCAGCAGGAAGGCGCGATCATTGGCGCGCGGGAATTGCTTGCCGCCGGCGCGGCGGATGCCGACCTTTTCCCATTCTCTCATCGTCTTCATCTCGCTGCGGTCGGCGAGCAGATAGTTGAAGCCCTTGGGAACGACGACCTCGTAGCCCCAGTTCTGGCCGCTCAGCCAGCCTTCGCGCTTGAGATGATTGGCGGTGGAGGCGACGAGATCGGGCACCGACTCGACCACGTCGCGGCGCCCGTCGCCGTCGGCGTCGACCGCAAACCGGCGATAGGTGGTCGGCATGAACTGCGTCGGCCCGAATGCGCCGGCCCAGGAGCCGCGCAGGTGCTCCTCGCGCACGTCGCCGCGCGCGACGATCTCGAGCGCGGCGAGCAACTCGTCGCGGAAGAAATCCTGCCGGCGGCCGATGCAGGCCAGCGTCGCGGTCGAGCGGATCACCGAGCGGTCGCCGATCTGCGTGCCGTAATTGGACTCGATGCCCCAGATCGCCGCGATGACATGGCGGTCGACGCCATAGGCTTTCTCCATTCCGTCGAAGGCCGCGCGGTGCTTCGCCAGGATCGCGCGGCCGTCGGCGATGCGCGCGTCGGTGACCAGAATGTCGAGATACTCCCACGGCGCCTTGGTGAACTCGGGCTGCGCGTCGACGAGGTCCATGATCCGCAGGTCGGGCGTGACGCCCGCCATGAGCTTGTCGAACACGGCGCGCGGGACGTTGCGGCGGTGCGCCAGCGGCCAGAGGCCTTCGAGGCAGGTGGCGAAATTCGCCGCCGCCCCCCGGATCGCGGCGGCCCGCATCAGCGGATGACCGGAGGCGCCGTCTTCGCCGGTCCATTCGCGCGCCGCCTGGCCCGGCACCTGCGGCGGCGTCTGGGTGGCGGTCTTCGGCGTCGAGAACAGCGAGCGGAGATCGAACTGCGCCGCAGCGGGAACGGCCGAGGCCAACAGCACCGCCACGGCCGCGCTCATGGGCACCAAGCACTTGGGCGTCAAGCACTTGGGCGTCAAGCACTTGGGCGTCAAGCACTTGGGCGTCGGGCGCCCCATCGCAACAGTCATCGGCGCCTCTCCGGCCCCCATCGCAACTATTGCCCTGCTTCCCGTGTTATATGGGCGTCCAGCCATAGCGTCACAATCTACCAACAGCAGCATTCACGCACCGCCCACTTCTTCGGATAGAACCCGTCCCATCATGAAGCCGATTCGCAAAGCCGTATTTCCTGTCGCCGGTCTCGGCACACGCTTCCTGCCCGCGACCAAAGCCATGCCGAAAGAGATGCTGCCGGTCGTCGACCGGCCGCTGATCCAGCATGTGGTCGACGAAGCGCGCCAGGCCGGCATCGAGCATTTCATCTTCGTCACCGGGCGGAACAAAGGCGTGATCGAGGATCATTTCGACCGCCAGTTCGAGCTCGAGGTCACCTTGCAGGAAAGGAATCGCACCAACGACCTGGAGCTGCTCGCGCAGCACCTGCCCGGCGCCGGCACCGCGAGCTTCACGCGCCAGCAGGAGCCGCTCGGGCTCGGCCATGCGGTGTGGTGCGCGCGCGAACTGGTCGGCAACGAGCCGTTCGCCCTGCTCCTGCCCGACGTGCTCGTGAAGCACGAGCGCGGCTGCCTCGCGCAGATGATCGACGCCGCGCAGGGGCTCGACCGCGCCAATGTGATCGCGGTCGAGGAAGTGCCGATGGAGCGCATCCACAGCTACGGCGTCGTCGGCGTGGGCGCGGCCAAGGGCAAGATGTTCACCGTCACCGAGATGGTCGAGAAGCCGCCGCGCGAGAAGGCGCCCTCGAACCTGATCATCACCGGCCGCTACATCCTCCAGCCGGAGATCTTCGACATCCTCGCCTCGCAGAGCCGTGGCGCCGGCAATGAGATCCAGCTCACCGACGCGATGATCACGCTCGCGAAATCGCAGACGTTCTATGGCCTGAAATTCGCCGGCGAGAGTTACGACTGCGGCTCGAAGATCGGCTTCCTCGCCGCCAATGTCGCGTATGCGCTCGATCGTCCCGACCTCGCGCCGGCCTTGCGCGCGGAGATCGAGCGGTTGATGGGGTAAGCGCATCTCTTTGTCGCTCTACTGCGCGCCAGCTCTCCCCCCGTCATCCCGAAGGTGCGGGCGCGGCGGGCCGGCGGCTTCTTCTTTCATCACCGGCGTCGGGTGCAAGATCGAGGTGTAAGATTTATTCCTGAAAGGGATCATTGGCTTAGGTTCGATTCTTTCATTCTTACGGCTCTTACCACTATGTGCCCCTCGGCTTGGCATTGGTGCGTTCGCAAGACCCGCTCGTAACGGCGGATGGGCGGCGTCGCTCGGGCGCCGCCGCGGGCGCACGGTCACGAGCCACCCCGCAGGGCGCCGCATCCCGTTCCGGCTCCGGCTCGTCTCCGGAAACGCCCTCGGTGAGCGGGACGCGGGGAAGATAGGGACGAGCGCCGCTGTGTCAAACGCGCTATCATCAGAAGTCTTATGATAACGCGAGCGCGAATTGAGGCGGATGTTCAGAAAGCGCACCGGCACCGATCGTTGTCGGCGCTTTCGCTATCATAAGAAAAATTTGTGCTGACGATTGCTTCCTCGCCCCGCTTGCGGCAGGGCTATCGCATTGGGCCGCGAACGCGTCGCGCATGACTGCGCCCCCTCCGGTCGCTTTCCTGACTCGTTGCGATCGTTCCCGCCGTTCGATCACAAGTTCTTGTGGATGAGCCGCCGCACGGCGTCTCTTTCCCCGTGGAACCGGGCATGCTCCCGTCCGTTGTCTGGCCGGAAAGGACGACCATGCCTCTACTCCTCTACTTCCCGTTCATTGTTTGGAGCGGCATCTGGATGCGGATGTGCGAGCCGCGACCGGTGAACACAAAGCGCCGGTAGAGGCCGCGCGTCAGGGTCGGCGGATGCCGATCCTGGCCCTCACCGACCGGCAGCGGCGCTGACCACGCGACTTGCGCGTCCTCACCGCTGCGCGCGCAGCGTGAACAGGATCACGTCGGCGTCGTAGTTGCTGCCGGCCACCGACGAGCGCAGCCAGTCGTGGCGGTACTCCGACTTGAGCCACAGGTCGCGGGTGAGCTTGTAGGTGATCGCGGCCGACGCCGAGTAGCGGTTGTCGTCGCGATCCGAACCGACGTAGTCGTCGTTGCCGTAGACGAGCTTGCCGGTGGCGAGCAGCCAGCGCCGGAACGCGTGATCGACCTGCAACGTGACCTCGCGGGTGAATACGCCGGAGACGCCGGGCACGCGCGATTCATCGGCACGCGTCACCGCGGTGAGCTTGGCGGCGGTGAGCGCGCTCATCGCCCAGGTGAGCGAGGCGTCGAACGTGAGCCCCTTGATCGAGAGCAAAGTTGCATCCTCGTAGTGGCGGGTGAGCCATCCGACCGCGACGTCGCCGGTGAGGATGCGGGTGAACTCGAAGGTGGTGCCCCCCTTGACGTAGCGGCCGTCCGAATTGCGCCGGAAGCCGGAGAAATCGACCTCAAGATCGTGCACGCGCCTGTCGCCGCCGACCTCGAGGAACGGCTTCATGCCCGGCGTGAGCTCGTAGCTGCCGCGCAGTTGCGCGTTGTAGCGATTGTAGTTGCGATCCTCGTTGCTCGCGGTCGAGCCGTCGGTGAAGGTCGAGTCCTGATAGATCGTGCGATCGACGCCGCTCTTGGCAGCGATGTCGAAGCGGTTGGAGCGATGGCCGAGCCCGGCGGTGCCGCCGAAGGTCTGGAAGATCGGCAGCTTGGCGAGGCCGGCCTGGATGTTCGGGCTGCCGGGATTGTCGGTGCCGATCAGGTATTTGGTTTCGAGATCGACGCGGGTGTCGCGCGTCACGTCGATGCGGCCGGTGAGCTTGCCGTCGAGGTTCGGGCGGTTCTGCGTCGGCAGGTTTTCATAGCTGTAGTAGCTGCCGCGCAGATCGCCGGTGAATTCATGGCGCGACCAGTTGGAGTTGAACTTCAGCTCGGGCGCGACCACCGAGTACCATGACGGCGTGGCTTGCTGGGTGCGCGCGGGATTGGTGTCGTAGCCGCCGCTCAATTCGATCGCCGGCTTGAAGTTGAAGGCGCCGACCTGCACGCCGATCGGATCGAACGGGGTATCGTCCGGTATCGCGCGGCGACGCGGCGGCGGCGCGTCCGGGGGCGGATCGGGCGCGACGTAGTACGGCGAGGCGCCCTTGCGTGCGACGCCGCCGGCCGGACGCGGCACCGCGAGCCTGGTCGGCGCGTAAGGATTGGGATCGGGCGAGCCGTAGCGCGAGACCGGCGACGGCAGCGGCGGCGGCGGCGCGGCTGGCATCTGCGCCTTGGCTTTTTCGCTGCCCTGGTCCCTGCCTTTGTCTTTTTCCCTGTCCTTCCCGGCGACGAACTTCGGCGCCCGGCTCCTCGCCTTGCCCTTGGCCTTGCGCTTGCCGGAGGAGTCGAAGCCGGTGGTGCCGGCGCCGGACGCGGGCTGGAACGTCGAGATCGACAAGATGTCGCCGCGCGTGTCTTTGGTCTTGGCCTTCTGGAATCGCGCGGCCGGGCCTTTCGGATCGCCATATAGCTCCGGACGCAGCAGCGACGGCGAACTGCTCTCGGCGAACGCACCTGCGATCGAGCCGGCCAGCAGCGCCGCGAGCGCCCCGACGCGAAGCGCGACCGGCAGTGGCGAAAGGCGAAGGCGCGGCACCCCGTTACCCCGTGATCCCGGCCGTGCGCGCTTGCCGCGTGCTGCCTGCCCCGCGCGTGCCGAGAAATGTGTTTACGACCAGAGCGTTCGACGGATATCCACAGCGCCCGGCGGCCCGCCCTTCTGGGCGGTCCGTGGCGCCCGGGCGCTTTGGTTAACGAAGCTAAAACGGATATGGTTAACGGGACGTTGCCCGGGGGGTGCGCCACACTGGTTCTGCCCCCTCCCCCGGTGGGGGTGTGGGGGGGGGGGGGGGGGTCTAGGTCCATCGATAGGTTCGAACCCCTCACCCTAACCCTCTCCCCTTTGGGGAGAGGGAATCCGACCGAGTCCGCTGCTCCTTCGGAGTCACACGCCGACATCATTCGTGTACACTCTTCCCTTCCCGACCTGGAGCCGCCGACGCCGTCCATGGCCAAACCGACGCCACTCACCGCCGCGCCTGAGCACGAGCGCGCCCGCACCCTGATCGCATCGGCGGTGCGCACGCTCGAAACCGAGGCCGCCGGGGTGACCGCGCTGTCGGACGCGATCCATGACGGACTCGGGCAGGCCTTCGTCGCCGCCGTCGACCTGATCCGCAGCGTGCGCGGCCGGCTGATCGTGACCGGCATGGGCAAGTCCGGGCATGTCGGACGCAAGATCGCGGCGACCCTGGCGTCGACCGGCACGCCGGCCTATTTCGTGCACCCGAGCGAGGCGAGCCACGGCGATCTCGGCATGATCACCGCGGACGACGTGATCATGGCGATCTCCTGGTCGGGCGAGACCGCCGAGCTGAAAGACCTCACCGACTATTCGCGCCGCTTCAAGATCGGGCTGATCGCCGTGACCTCGAACCGCGAGAGTACGCTCGCGGCCGCGGCCGACATCGTGCTGGCGCTGCCGCTCGCGCGCGAGGCCTGCCCGCACAATCTCGCGCCGACGACGTCGACGCTGATGCAGCAGGCGCTCGGCGACGCGCTCGCGATCGCGCTCTTGGAAAGCCGCGGCTTCACCGCGCTGAAATTCGCCGAGCTGCATCCGGGCGGCAAGCTCGGCGCGATGCTGAAATTCGTGCGCGACATCATGCGCGCGGGCGACGACGTGCCGCTGGTCATGGCCGGCACGCGGATGGCGGACGCGCTTGTGGTGATGACGGCGAAGAGCCTCGGCTGCGTCGTGATCGTCAATGCGGAAGGCCGCCTGACCGGCATCATCACCGACGGCGACCTGCGCCGGCACATGAGCGCCAATCTGGTCGACCAGCCGGTCGAGGCGATCATGACGCGCGAGCCGAAGACGGTGCGGCCGGATCAGCTCGCCAGCGAGGCGCTCGAGATCCTCAACGCCTCGAAGAAGACCCAGCTGATCGTCGCCGAACGCGGCAAGCCGATCGGCATCGTGCACGTGCACGATTTGTTGCGCGCGGGCGTGGCGTAGCTCGTAGGGTGGGTTGAGCGAAGCGATACCCACCGCTTGTCGCACAGAGATGATGGGTTTCGCTGACGCTCAACCCATCCTACGAAAACTCCCGATCACGCCGCCTCGACGGCGAGCTGCGCGCCGTCGGCGCTCGCGACCTTGACGCGGCTGCCGGCCGGCAGATCGGGCCCGCTCACGCGCCAGACCGTGTCCTCGATCCGGACGGTGCCGACGCCGTCGACAATCGGCTTGTCCAGCGTGAACACGCGCCCGACATAGCCCTCGGCACGGCGGTTGAGGAACGGCCGGTCGACCGGCTTCTCGATCTTGCGCGCGAAATAGCGATAGGCCGGGATGCAGGCGATCGACAGCACGGCGAAGATGATGAGCTGCGCCTGCCACGACAGCACCATCGCGAGCGAGATGATGCCGATGAGGATCGCGGCGAACCCGAGCCACAGCATGAACACGCCGGGCGCGGTCAGCTCGAGCACGAAGAAAATCGCCGCCGCCACGAACCAGACCCAGCCGCCCAGCGCGGCAATCCAGGACCAGATCACGCTGCTATCCATCGTTTCTTCTCCTCAGCCCGCAATGGCGGCTCAGCTCGGAATGCCGGGCACCGGCCCGGTCGGACGCCGCGCCGGCGGCGCCGGCGGCGACTTGCCGTCGCCGCCCTTCGGATCGCTGCCGAACGCCGCCTTGGCGATTTCGGCGATGCCGGCGAGCGAGCCGAGCACGTTGGTCGCCTCCATCGGCAGGATCAGCGTTTTCTGGTTGGGCGATTCCGCGAGCGCGGTGAAGGCGTGCAGGTACTTCTCGGCGACGAAGTAGTTCAGCGCAGCAATATCGCCCTTGGCGACAGCATCGCTGACCATGCTGGTGGCCTTGGCTTCGGCCTCGGCGGTCCGTTCGCGCGCCTCGGCATCGCGGAAGGCGGCTTCCTTGCGGCCCTCGGCCTCGAGGATCTGCGACTGCTTCTGGCCTTCGGCCTTCAGGATTGCCGACTGGCGCTGGCCTTCGGCCTCGAGCACCACCGCGCGCTTCTCGCGTTCCGCCTTCATCTGGCGGCCCATCGCGGCGACAAGGTCGGCCGGCGGCACAATGTCCCTGATCTCGATGCGGTTGACCTTGACGCCCCACGGCGCCACCGCGGCGTCGACCACCCGCAACAGCTTCTCGTTGATCTCGTCGCGATGCGACAGCACCTGATCGAGGTCCATCGAGCCCATCACCGAACGGATGTTGGTCATGTTCAGCGTGATGATCGCCTGATGCAGGTTCGCGACCTCGTAGCTGGCCTTGGCGGCGTCGAACACCTGGAAGAAGGCGACACCATCGACGGTGACGGTCGCGTTGTCCTTGGTGATCACCTCCTGCTGCGGAATGTCGATCACCTGCTCCATCATGTTCATCTTGCGGCCGATGCGGTCGATGAACGGAACGATGAGGTTCAGGCCGGGCGGCAGCGTGCGCATGTAGCGGCCGAACCGTTCGACCGTCCAGTTGTAGCCTTGCGACACGGTCTTGACGCCGGCGATCAGCGTAAGAACGACCAACGCGACGAAAACGATCGCGAAGATATCGAAGCCGAACATGGACGTTCTCCCTCAATACGCGCTCACAGCGCGCGGCTGAAATGTGGCGGGCTTCGCGATGGCGCGCAAGGGCCGTCCACGGCAGTGCAAAAGTATTGCATCGCACTGCAAACGGCACATTCCGGATTGGTCGCGCACCGCACGCGGCTGGTTCAAACCACGCACGGGCGGCGCGCAAACATCGTTACCGAAGCGCCGTATCGTTACTGCACCGTAACGTCGCTACGGCAAGGTAAAGACGATCAGCTCGTTGGTGAGGCCGCCCGAGCCGGGCCGCAGCGAACCGGCCGCAACGTAGACGTTGCCGCCGCTCGCCGCCGCGCCGGTGCCGTGACGGCCGGCCGGCATCGGCGCCAGCGCCTGCCAGCTCCTGGTCTTCGGATTGTAGGCTTCGTTCTGCGCGAATGTATTGGGCGGCAGCTCGCCGCCGATCACCAGCGCCATGTCCTTGTAGACGGTGGCGGCGAGACCGGAGCGCGCCGTCGGCAGCGGCGGGCCCGACGTCCAGGTGTTGCTCGCGGGATCGTAGATGTCGTGCTGATCGGTCTTGTCGGTCGAGGCGCCGGTGCGTCCGCCGATGACGTGGAGCTTGCCGTCGATCGCGACCGTCGCGGTGTGGTCGCGCGCGCGCGGCAGCGGCGCGAGTTCCTTCCAGGAATTGGTGGCAGGATCGAACACCTCGTGGGTGGCGACCACCTGCTGATCCGCATTGCGCCCGCCGACGGCGTGGATCTTGCCGCCGAGCGCGGCGACGCCGACCGAGCCGCGGCCGGCTTTCATCAGCGGCAGGATGCGCCAGGTGTCGCTCGCGGGATCGTACTCATAGGCCGCGTTCTGGCCGTCGCGATGCACCGACGCGATGAAGCCGCCGACGGCGTAGACCTTGCCGTTGAGCACGGCGACGCCGATGTGGTCGAGCCCCTTCGGCAAGAAGGCGCGCGGACGCCAGCTGTCCTTCGCGATGTCGTATTCCTGGTGATAGGGCCCGGCGACACCGAGCACGCTGCCGCCGATCACGTGGATCTTGCCGCCGACGGCCGCCAGCGCGACCTCGTTGAGCGCGGCCGCCATCGGCGCTTTCTTCGACCAGCTGCCGCCTTGCGCGTTGGCCGCGGTCGCGACTGCGGCGACGGCAGCAAAGAATCGCAATGACACCCTCAATGACGGAAACAACATGAACTCCCTCCCTCGCGTCTGCTTTTTTTTCGCCTGTAGCCCGTAGGATGGGTTGAGCGCAGCGAAACCCATCACTTGCTTTTTCGGTTCAAAGCGATGGGTTTCGCTGCGCTCAACCCATCCTACATCAAACCCACCCCTTCAATTCGCGCCGCGCCATGTCCTCAAGCAGCAGCATGCCCGGCGCGCTGTCGTTGAGACACGGGATCGCCGCAAAATTTTCGCCGCCGGCCTTACGGAAGATATGCGCGTTCTCGACCGCGATCTCCTCGAGCGTCTCCAGGCAATCGGCGGAGAAGCCGGGCGTCGCCACGGCGATCGACTTGACGCCGCGCTTGCCCAGCGCCCTGACGGTCTGGTCGGTGGCGGGCTCGAGCCACTTGGCGCGCCCGAAGCGCGACTGGAACGTCAGAATCAGCTTGTCGTCGGTCATGCCGAGCGCGGCGCGCAACAGCCGCGTGGTCTCGATGCACTGCTTCTCGTAGGGATCGCCCTTGCGGACATACTCCTCCGGCATGCCGTGAAACGACGCCAGGATCACCTCGGGCTGGAACGACAGCTCGCCGAGCGCGTCGCGCATCGAGGTCGCGAGCGCGTCGATATAGACCTTGTCGTCGTAATAGGGCGCGGCGATGCGGATGGTCGGCTGCCGCCGCAGTCCCATCAGCACGCGAAACACCTCGTCGCACACGGTCGCGGTGGTGGCGGCGGAGTATTGCGGGTAAAGCGGCATGATCAGGATGCGTTCGCAGCCACGCGCGATCATGCTCGCGAGCCGCTGCTCGATCGACGGGTTGCCGTAGCGCATCGCCCAGTCGACGATGATGTGCGGCCCGAGCGGCGCCAGCGCGTGCCCGAGCTTCTCGGCCTGCGCGCGGGTGATGGTCTTGAGCGGCGACTCGTTGCGCTCGACGTTCCAGATCTTCTGGTAGTCCTTGGCTTTGATGCGCGGCCGGATCGGCAGGATGATGCCGTTGAGCACGGCCTTCCATACCACGCCCTGGTTCTCGATCACCCGCGGGTCGGAGAGGAATTCCTTGAGATAGCGCCGCACCGCCGGCGGGTCGGCGGCGTCCGGGGTGCCGAGATTGATGAGCAGCACACCGATGGCGGCGGCGGGCGCGAGTTCGGTCGCGGTGGCAGGGTCGACGGCTGAGGCTTCATTCATGCCACCCAGCATACGCGATAGCCGCCGCTATTGCATGCGTGGTAAACACGCCGGTCCCATTCGGAAAGCCCCCATGACCCTCGCCCGCCGCCTTGCCGTCCTCCTGATCCTGGCCGCGACGCTGGCGATCGGCCCCGCCGTCGCCGAACCGGCAAAAGCGCCGGCCCCGCTGGCGCAGACCAGGATCACCTTCATCCTGGTCAACGACATCTACCTCATGAGCGACCAGGCGATGCCGGACGGCCGGCGCCGGGGCGGCTTCGCGCGGCTCGCCGCGATCGTGAAGGCCGAACGCGAAAAGGCACGCGCAAACGGCGGCCACGTGATCTTCGCGCATGCCGGCGACACGCTCTCGCCCTCGCTGATGTCGGGGCTCGACCGCGGCGAGCACATCATCGCGCTCACCAACATGGTCGCGCCTGACATTTTCGCGCCCGGCAATCACGAGTTCGATTTCGGCAAGGATATCTTCTTCAAGCGGATGGGCGAGGCGAAATTCCCGCTCTATGCCGCCAACCTGCGCGCGCTGGACGGCCAGCCGCTGCCCGGCTTCAAGGACCGCGAGATCATCACGCTCGACGGCGTGCGCATCGGGCTGACCGGCACCACCTTCGACGGCACGCCGCGCACCTCGAGCCCGGGCGACCTCCGATTCCTGCCGACCGTCGGCACCTCGGTCGCGCAGGCCGAGCTCTTGCGCAAGGAAGGCGCCGACTTCGTCGTCCTGGTGACGCATGCCGAGCGCAAGCAGGACTATGAGATGTTCGCGACCCGCACCATCGACCTGATCCTGACCGGGCACGACCACGACCTGTTCATCAATTTCGACGAGCGCAACGCCATGGTCGAGTCGAGCTACGACGCGCACTACGTCACCGCCATCGACGTCACCATCGCGGTGCGCGAACAGGGCGGCCGGCGCGTCACCACCTGGTGGCCGCAGTTCCGGCCGATCGACACCGCGACCGTGACGCCCGACCCTGAAGTCGCGGCGGCGGTCGCGAAATACGAGGCCGAGTTCACCCGCGAGATGGACGTGCCGCTCGGCACCACCGCGGTCGAGCTCGACAGCCGCAACGCCACCGTTCGCACCCAGGAGGCCGCGATCGGCAACCTGATCGCCGACGCCATGCGCGCCTCGACCAAGGCCGACGTCGCCATCACCAACGGCGGCGGCATCCGCTCGGGCAAGGTCTTTCCGCCGGGCTCGACCATCACCCGCCGCGACGTGCTGGCGGAGCTGCCGTTCGACAACCGCATCGTGGTGCTGGAGGTGCCCGGCGCCGACATCAGGGCCGCGATCGAGAACGGCCTCTCGCAACTGCCCAATGCCGGCGGGCGCTTTCCGCAGGTCTCGGGCATGAGCATCGTCGCCGACATCAACCGCCCGCCCGGCCAACGCGTGACCGCAATCCGCATCGGCGGCAAGCCGCTCGATGCGAAGCGGATCTACACGGTCGCAACCAACGACTTCATGTCGCGTGGCGGCGATGGCTACACCATGTTCGTCAACGACGCGCGGCTGCTGCCCGATCCCGACGGGCCGCTGCTCGCCAACGACGTGATGGTCTATGTGCGCAAGCTCGGCACGGTGAGGACCGGCGTCGAGGGGCGGATCGTGTTGAGGTAGTTTGCCGATATTGACCAGGCTCGCGCGGCTTACGCCTAGCCGCGACGTTGTTGGGGGAACTCCAAAATAAACGCGCGCTTCGCCTCAAATTCGACCAGTCCCGTCTATAGTGTCGATCCGGGGGGCGTTCACATGATGCGGACAATCGTCCACGCGCTGGCCATCTGTACCGCGTTCGGCACAGCGACATTCGGCGTGGTATCGGCCACGCGCGCGCAGGAGAATCTCGACCGCGACAAGACCGGGCCGAAGCTGTTTGCGGCGAGCTGCGTGCAATGCCACAAGAGCGCGCGCGGCCTCGCCAAGGGGCGGATCAGCTTCACCCTCTCGTATTACCTGCGCTCGCACTACACCTCGAGCGCGGAGACCGCATCGATCCTCACCGCCTATCTGCAATCGGTCGACACGCCGCCAGGCAAGGCGAAGCGCGCCGCCGGCAAGACCCAGACGAGCAAGGCGGAGGCCGGCAAGGCGCAGCCCAAAGGCACGGCGAAGAACGTGGAGACGCGGCTGCCGACCGGCACGATCAGCGAGGATCCGCGCGTCAAGCCGCCGGCGACGATTCCGGGACGGTAATTGCTGCAATCGGACTTGACGAAGGCGTCGTCCCTACGCGCGCGGCCCCCTCCCCGGCGGCGGCACACGATGGGTTATCTCCTCAACCACCTGTGTTCATGACGACAACACAGGCGCGTATGCCACAATTTCGGCAACTCGTGCGCGTCCAATCATTGTCGACTACGATGGCAAGCTGCGCGTCACCCCAGTCGACGTACGGCTTCGATAGGAGGTGAGCGTGGACAAGGTTCATCCGCAGAAATTGCGCTGCATGAGCTTGGCTCTGCAAGGATTGCTGATCCTGCTGGCCGCATTCGCCGTTCCAAAGCTCGCATTCGGTCAGACCGATCTTACGGACCAAGATATCGCCTGGGGCCAGCGGTCCAAGGTCATTCATGAGGGCATCCTCCATCCGGGAGGCAGATCGCTGCGCTTGTTCGCAGAAAACCAGGACTGCGCAACGGTGAAGCTCGACATCTGGCTTCAGCGCGGCACGGTGACTCACTCGGCCACGCTGTCTGACCGCAGTGTGATTTTCAGAACGACCGGGGGCGAGAAGGGAAGGACGATGATTATCGGCGGAAGGGATTGTCGCATAAGGGTCCGCATCGAAGCGGTACCAGCGGACACGAGCATCTTCGAATAAGCGCCCACAACAGCGACCGCGATCCGATCGATCGCGGTCGCGGCACCACCCGTCCAAGCCTTCCCTGTGCGAACAATGGAGCTCGACAAATGTCCAAGCTTCCGACCTTGCGCGACATCGGCTTCGTCCTCGCTGGAACGCTGATTGGAGCATTCCTGTTCGGCGCTGCAAAACAAGCATCGAGCGCGTTTCGGGAGGGCGCCGCCATCGAGGGAGCGATCATCATCCAAAAGGACAAGAGAGATCGAGCGCAGCGCCGGGCAGATAATGCCGACGGGTGGGGAGGAATCACGCGATATTCGAGTTACTACCGACCCTCCCACGTTTCGTCGCGATTGTTTGCGGACCACGACGACTGTGACACGGCGAAACTGGATGTTTGGCTCAACAACGGCCTGCTGACCTACTCGCTCTTCCCCGACGCCGAAGCTCCGACTGTCGAGGGCGCTGACGTCCCGGGCAAGACGACCGTGCTGATCGGCCGGAAGGACTGCCAGGTCAGAATTGTCATTGAGCGGGCGGACGGACGAAGCGGCGGCCAATAGGCCGACCTCGGAGACAGCGCCATGGCCCGAGACGTCAAAGAAGTCGTCGGCGCTCTGATGCACAGGAGACTGCTATGCCACCCGTGGAAAAGGCCTCTGGTTTTGGACGCTTCTTGTGCCTCACATTGATCTTGTCCGTGTTTGGCGTCGGCGCCGCCGCGCAAACGAAGGACACGCCTCCAGAGTCAGCGCCTCTTCCCAAATCGACCGTGGCTCCGGTCGAGATCAGGGTGGAAAAGGCAGGTCCCCGCGACATGCGCAGACGCGTCGTTCATCCTTTCGGCGGACCTCGTGAAGGATGTCCACGCTGGCGATTCGAAGTCCTGGCCGAAACCGACGGACGGATCGTTTTCCAAGTCAATGAGCCCTACGACCACGAAGTAATCTTGGGCGGATTCTCCGATGACAATAGTCATGAGGTTCTCTTAGGTGACGATGCATGCAGATTTCGAGTGAAGATCGAACGTAGCAAATGAGAGGCTGACGCCATGGCCCGAGACGTCAAAGAAGTCATCGGCGTTCTGATGCGCGTCCTCGGTGGCGAGGAGATTACGCAGGCCGACGTCGAAGACCTCGGCTTCGAGGGCGATGGCGAGTTGCAGGCGGCGCTGAACGCCGCTTACATCAAGCTCCTGGAATTCGTGCACGATCGCGACGCGCGACAGCGCGATCGTGCACTCGACTGCACGATGCGTGAGAGCTTGCAGACGTGCCTTGCCCGGATCACCGCCGCCTGCGACCGCGAGGAGGCGCTTCGGTCGTGAGGCGCTCGGGCTGCATCGCCCGCGGAGCACCACAGCGGCGTGCTTCTCCACCTGCCAACCTATACGATGCGCCTGATCGGCACACTCACCGTCCATAAGGAGGAACACATGCAGGTTTGGGAGTATGACACCGTCCCTGTGCGCCAGGATTCGTCGCCGGACGAGATAATCGCCATCCTGGGCCCGCGCGGGGAAGGCGGTTGGGAACTGGTCCAGATGGTCACCGCCGCGCCGTCTGCGACTTGGATCGCGATCCTGAAACGGCCGAAGGTGATGTAGCCGCTGTCCGATCCGCCGCCGCGCTTGGATGGCGGCGCCGCTACTCCGCCGCCTTCAGCAGATGCGGCGGGCCGGCGCGGAACTGGTCGAATAGCGCCGCCTCGTCGGCCTTGGCGGCGGCGAGATGGCGGAGCTTCACAGGACCGAAGCCGCGGATCTTCTCCGGGATCGCCGCGAGGCCGACCGCGAGGTGGTGGTTCTCCGGTGAGAGCTTGCCGAGCACCTCGTCGAGCATCGCTTCGTAGTCGGCGATGAGCTTGCGCTCGGTGCGGCGCTCCTCGCTGCGGCCGAAGAGATCGAACGAACTGCCGCGCAGGAACTTCAAGCGGGCGAGAAGTCCGAACGCGCGCATCATCCACGGGCCGAACGTCATCTTGCGCGGCTCGCCGGTCGCGGGATCGCGCCTGGCCAAGAGCGGCGGCGCAAGATGGAAGGTGAAGCGCAGCTTGCCGTCGAACTCGGCCGTGGCCTGGCGCAGGAACGCGCCGTCGGAATAGAGCCGCGCCACCTCGTATTCGTCCTTGTAGGCCATCAGCTTGAACAGGTTGCGCGCGACCGCCTCGGCGAGCCCGCACTTGCCGGGCGCCTTCGTCGCTTCCGCCCGCCGCGCGCCTTCGACGCGGTCGCGATAATGCGTCGCGTAGCGGGCGTCCTGGTAGCCGGTGAGGAAGGCGACGCGGCGCGCGACGGTCTCGTCGAAATTCTGCGACAGCCGGCGCGCGTCGGTGGCGTCGCCCGGCGCCGCAATATTCAGCAGGTCGATCGCCTTCGGATCGGCGGCGATGCGGCGGCCCCAGCGGAACGCGGTGGTGTTCATCGCCATCGCCTCGCCGTTGAGCGCAATCGCGCGCTCGATCGAGTCGGCCGAGAGCGGCAGCGCGCCGACCTGATAGGCGTAGCCGAGCATCACCATGTTGGCGGCGATCGACTGCCCGGCCACCGCGTTGGCGACGCGCGCGGCGTCGAAGAAGAAATAGTTCCCCTCGCCGGCGGCGGCCGCGATCGCGCGCTTGAGCCGCTCGGTCGGCAGCGAATAGTCGGCGTTGCGGGTGAAGTCGCCGGGCAGCACCTCGGCGGCGTTGACGACCGCCCGGGTGCTGCCGGGCGTCATCGCGGCCAGCACCTTCTTGGTGCCGGCGACGACGATGTCGCCGCCGAGCACGAGGTCGGCGGTGCGCGCGGCGACGCGGATGGCGTGGATATCCTCCGGACGGTCGGCGATGCGCACATGGCTCTGCACCGCGCCGCCCTTCTGCGCGAGGCCGGCCATGTCGAGCACGCCGACGCCCTTGCCTTCGAGATGCGCAGCCATGCCGATCAGCGCGCCGACTGTGACCACGCCGGTGCCGCCGACGCCGGTGATGATGATGTCGTAGGTGAGCCCCATCGCGGGGCGCGGCATCGGCGGCTCGGGCAGCGCGGGCATGTCGCTTGGGGTGCCCCCCTCGCTCTTGGGAGCGACCCCCTCCCCAACCCTCCCCCTTGCAGGGGGAGGGGGCGCAGTCCCGGCGCCGAGAGGGAGCGCAGTCCCGGTGCCGCCGGGGAGCGCGCCCATCAGGTGCGCCGCCTTTTTCGGCGTCGCGCCCTCAACCGTCACGAAGGACGGGCAGAAGCCGCGTAGGCAGGAAAAATCCTTGTTGCAACTCGATTGGTCGATGGTGCGCTTGCGGCCCCATTCGGTCTCGAGCGGCTGCACCGACACGCAGTTCGACTTCACACCGCAGTCGCCGCAGCCTTCGCAGACCAGCTCGTTGATGAGCACGCGCTTGTCGGGATCGGGGAACTGGCCGCGCTTCCTCCGCCGGCGCTTCTCGGCGGCGCAGGTCTGGTCGTAGATCATGACGGTGCAGCCGGGGACGGCGGCAAGCTCGCGCTGCACGGGGTCGAGTTCGTCGCGGTGATGGAAGGAGATTCCCACGGGCCATCTTGCGTTGCCGGGATACTTCTCTGGCTCGTCACTGACGACGACGACACGCTTTGCACCCTCTGCCGTCACTTGCGCCGCGATCTGCGGCACGGTGAGGCCGCCGTCGTTCTTCTGCCCGCCGGTCATCGCGACCGCGTCGTTGAAAAGGATCTTGTAGGTGATGTTGGTGCCGGCGGCGATCGCGGCGCGGATCGCCATGTAGCCGGAGTGGTTGTAGGTGCCGTCGCCGAGGTTCTGGAACACGTGCGGGCGCTTGGAGAACGGCGCCTCGCCGACCCAGTTGGCGCCCTCGCCGCCCATCTGGGTGAAGCCCTGCGTGTCGCGGTCCATCCACTGCACCATGTAGTGGCAGCCGATGCCGGCATAGGCGCGCATGCCCTTGGGCACCACGGTCGAGGAATTGTGCGGGCAGCCCGAGCAGAAGTAAGGGATGCGCGTGGCGATGTCGGCCGTCTCGGCGAGCACGCGCTGCGCTTCTTTCAGGCGTGCAACATGGGCCGCGAGCTGCTCATTCGGATTGCGTGCAAGAAGCCGCTCGCCGATGCAGATCGCGATGTCGTTCGGATCGAGCGCACCCTTCTGCGGGAACAGCCAGTTGCCGCGCTCGTCCCGTTTGCCGATGCAGGTGGGCTGGTTGACGGTGCCGTAGAGCTCTTCGCGCACTTGCACCTCGACCAGCGAGCGCTTCTCCTCGACCACGATGATGAGCTCGAGGCCGTGTGCGAACTCGGCGAGCTCGCGCTGGGACAACGGATAAGGACAGGCGACCTTGTAGATGCGCAGCCCAAGGTCGTTGGCGCGCACCTCGTCGATCGCGAGCTCGTCGAGCGCCTGCCGCACGTCGAGATAGGACTTGCCGAGCGTGATGATGCCGATCTTCGGATTGCGCCCGCCGGAGGTGATGTATTTGTTGAGCTTGTTCGCCCGGACGAACGCGATCATGGCGTCGCGCTTGTAGTCGGTGAGGCGCGCCTCCATTCCGAGGATGGTGTCGCCGAGCCGGATGTTGAGCCCGCCTTCCGGCATCGCGAAGTCGTCGGGGGTGATGATCTTGACCCGGTCGAGGCTGCCGTCGACCACCGCCGTGGTCTCAACCGTCTCGTGCATGCATTTGAGCGCGGTCCAGGCGCCGGTGTAGCGCGACATCGCCCAGCCGTAGAGGCCGTAGTCGATGATCTCCTGGATGCCCGCCGGATTGAGGATCGGGATCATCAGGTCGACGAAATGGAATTCCGACTGGTGCGCGGTGGTCGAGGATTCCGCGGTGTGGTCGTCGCCCATCAGCGCAAGCACGCCGCCGTGCCTGGAGGTGCCGGCGAAATTGGCGTGCCGGAACACGTCGCCGCAGCGGTCGACGCCGGGGCCCTTGCCGTACCACATGCCGAACACGCCGTCGTACTTGCCCTCGCCGCGCAGCTCGGCCTGCTGCGTGCCCCACACCGCGGTGGCGGCGAGCTCCTCGTTGATGCCGGCCTGGAAGACGACGTCGGATTTCTGGAGCCACTGCCCGGCGCGCTGGAACTGCTGGTCGAGCCCGCCGAGCGGCGAGCCGCGGTAGCCGGTGACGTAGCCCGCGGTATTCAAGCCCGCGCGGCGGTCGCGCTCCTTCTGCATGAGGCACAGCCGCACCAGCGCCTGATAGCCGGTGACGAAGATCCGGCTCTTCTCCAGGTCGTACTTGTCGTCGAGCGTGACGTGATTGAGCGCCATCGCTGGCCAGGGCCTCCGCCGGCAGTGTGCCCTTGCCGCGCGAATGCGGACAAGGGGGCGGCCGGTCGAACTCACATAGTCGGGGGACGGCGGAACGGCAATGCTAACGGATTGAGCAGCCTGGACATTTCGTGGACGGCGGGGCCGCGGCAAGGAAATGTCGGCGGCGCCGCTGCCCACGCATTTTGGCGCAACGCAGCAAGATAGCTTTAGACAATTCCCAAAACATTCCATTCTGGCTGGATTCGTTGAATAAGCCCCGATTCCAGTCCGGCGGCGGTATTTATCGGCAAGCCGTTCCATTCGAGTTGGTCTGGCGTTGCAATGAGAACCTTAATTCGCTTTCCCTCGCGCAATGCGGACAGAATAAGCTTCTTCACACGTGCGTTAGTTCGCTGCCGCTCGTATCCCCTTCGATAGCCATCGAGTCGAGTTTTGAATCCGGTCTGCGTAAGACCCACGTAGACCACGATGTCATCCAAAATAAACGTATAGACCCCTGGATCGCTGGGAGCGCCTACGTCTAGTGCAATATCTCCGTCCGGAGACTGAACCCATTCACCAAGGAAACGAAATCCTCCCCCCAAGAGCGTCTCCCATGAGGTTGGCTTCGGCGGCGTAGTGCTCACCTCAATGGTTACAGGGGACCTTTCAACCGCAATCTCCCGCTGCAAGCCGTCAGTTATGCCGGCATCTACCAGCACCTTGCGAACGTGCTGATATTTTATCCCAAGAATCTTGCCGATCTCCGTACGCAAATATCCTGCTCGCGCAAGCGCACGAATCTTGTCCGATGTAGAGTCTAGGCCCTGGGTAACTGCCTCCGAAGATAGGCGATCCATTTTCAGTATCCTTGTTGATCACGGCGGAACCTCATCAACGAGGCTGGATCTGGCCTGCACCCGGTTCCGAAGACACCGAGTTAGGTGTTTTGATGGAGCTGGAGGTGGGTCATGGAGAGACGAA
>JAIESR010000134.1 GCA_019745775.1 Xanthobacteraceae bacterium
CGGCGATGCCTCGGTCGGGACCGATACGCTGACGTCGGTCGAATCGATCCGCGGCTCGAACTTCGTTGACAGCTACGTTGCGACCGGCTTCAGCGGCAGCAGCACGAACGCCGGCAGCAACGGGACCTTCAACGAATTCGAGGGGATGGGCGGCAACGACACCATCACCGGCAACGGCAATACGCGCCTGTTGTTCGTCAACGCCACCGCCGGCGTCACCGTCGATCTCGCGGCCGGCACGGCGTCGGGCGACGCATCGGTCGGCAACGATACCATCGATCTCAACGGTGGTGTCCTGATCGGCGGCTTTACGGGAGGCGTCAACGCGGTCTTCGGCTCGCAATTCGGCGACGTCCTCGGCGGCAGCGCCAATGCCAGCCAGACGGTGGAGCAGTTCGATGGCCGTGCGGGCAACGACACCATCGACGGCCGCGGCGGCTTCGACCAGGCGGTCTACAACAACGATACCGCCGTGGCCGCCGGCATCAGCGTCGCCGTGTCGGGAACGAATACGCAGCATTGGACCGTGACCGGCGACGGCGCGGTCGGCACCGACACCCTGATTGCGGTCGAGTCGATCCGCGGCACCGGCTTCAACGACACCTTCGTCGCCACCGGCTTCACCGGAACCAGCGCCGATACCGGCCTGGCCGCGAGCTTCAACGAGTTCGAGGGGATGGGCGGCAACGACACGTTCACCGGCAACGGCGGCACCCGCCTGTCGTTCGTAAGCGCCACCGCCGGCGTCACCGTCGATTTCTTCGGCGGTCCGGGCGTCGGCACCGTGGTCGGCGACGCCTCGGTCGGCAACGACACCTTCACCGGCGTCAGCCGCATCCGCGGCTCGAACTTCAACGACACGATCCTGGGCGGTGGGGGGAACAACACCCTCGAGGGCCAGGGCGGCAACGACATCATCAATGGCCGCGGCGGCGCCGACACCCTCACCGGCGGCGCCGGCAACGATACCTTCGCGTTCTCGGCGGCGTCGGACAGCACGACCGGCACCGTGGACATCATCACGGACTTCAAGTCTCAGGGCTCGGACCTGATCGACTTCTCGGCGATCGACGCCGACGTCAATCTCGCCAACGACCAGGCGTTCACGTTCGTTGCCAACGCCACGCCCGGCGTCAATCCGGGCGTCACGGCCAACAGCATCACCTGGTATCAGTCGGGAGGGACCACCTTCATCCAGGCCGACACCAACGGCGATACGACCGCCGATCTGTTCGTCCAGCTCACCGGGCTGAAATCGCTGACGGCGGCCGACTTCCTCTTGTAAGCGGCGGACCGCGCGGGCGGCGGGGCTCAGACCTCCGGCCGCCGCTCGCGCACCAGCCCTTCCTGCGCCACCGACGCCACCAGCGTGCCGTCGCGCGCGAAGATCAGCCCGCGCGAGAAGCCGCGCGCGCCGTGCATGTTCGGCGAGTCCTGCGCGTAGAGCAGCCAGTCGTCGGCGCGGAACGGACGGTGCAGCCACAGCGCGTGGTCGAGGCTCGCCGCCATGATCGTCTTCTCGAACACGCTGCGGCCGTGCGGCGTCAGCGCGGAATCGAGCAGCGTCATGTCGGAGGCGTAGGCGAGCACGCATTGATGGATCGCCGGCTCGTCCGGCAGCGGGCCGGTGGCGCGGATCCAGACGTTGAATCGCCCGTCCGCGATCTTCTTGCCGAGGTAGCGGCCGTATTCCACCGGGCGCAGCTCGATCGGCCGCTCGCGCTCGTAATAGCGCCGCACCGGCTCCGGCATCATCGGCAGCACGCGCTCGCGGATCTCGGCTTCGGTCGGCAGCGCGTCGGGCGAGGGGACGTCCGGCATCTTCGCCTGGTGGGTGAGGCCCGGCTCGTCGCGGTGGAACGACACCGACATGATGAAGATCGGCTCGCCGTGCTGCACCGCCTTGACGCGCCGTGTGGTGAAGCTCTTGCCGTCGCGCACGCGCTCGACGTCGTAGATGATCGGCACCTTCGGGTCGCCGGCGAGCAGGAAATAGGCGTGCAGCGAATGCGGCGGGCGCTCCTTGACGTCGACGGTGCGGCAGGCCGCGACCAGCGCCTGGCCGATCACCTGGCCGCCGAACACCCGCTGCCACGTCACCTGCGGCGAGCGCCCGCGGAACAGGTTCACCTCGAGCTGTTCGAGGTCGAGGATGTCGAGGAGGGTTTGGATGGCGGACATGGGTGGTGCCGGGCGGAGCGGGACGGGAACCGATGGATTCACGCAGTCGCGGGCGATGCAAGGCATTTTTGCTTGCTCAACGCCTCGCTTGTGGGGGACGCCGCAATAGATTTCAATATCCTTCCTTGTCGGGTTGGTTTCCGCGGGGCGTCCAATCCGATGCGCGATTGGCGTTGCTCGCTGAATTCTCCGTTGCCCTGTGACGAGATCGGAAGTACGGGAGCCCCCAGCCGCCGAGCTTGGCGACCGGAACAGCAAGGACTGCAATGCCCCGCGTATTCGACTGTTTTCAATTCTACAACGAGTTCGACGTTCTTGAGATCAGGCTCGCGGAGCTTGACCCGCTCGTGGACCGCTTCGTGATCGTTGAGGCCACGCACACGCACACCGGCAAGCCGAAGCCGCTGTTCTTTGCCGAGAACCGGGCACGCTATGAGCGCTACCTCCATAAGATCATCCATGTTGTCGTCGATGATCTCCCGCTTGACGACCCAAGCCACTTCGCCCGGGACGTCCATCAGCGCGAAGCGATCATGCGCGGCTTGGGCGATGCCCAGCCGGATGATCGCATCATCTTTTCCGATTGCGATGAAATCCCGAAACCTGAATTGCTACGGCAGGCGTTGGGTTTTAGCTGGATGTCGCGCCGGATTGTCGCGTTCTGGTGCGAGAATTATTTTTATCGCCTCAATCTTCGCAACGATGCCCACGATCATCGCTTGGGCCCTCGATTGCTGACGATGAGCAACCTCAAGTCGCCCAACGCCGTGCGCGAAATTCAGTTCCGATTTTCCAAGCGGCGCTATTTGCGTGCGCTAGCGAGGCCGATCGCTGCGCTCCGGGTCCACAGTCATTTGGGAACATTCCTGTGGCCGACGATCTACTGGAACGGCGCGTGGCATTTCAGCTACATGGGCGATTTGGACGCCGTCAATCTGAAGCTGTCGACGTTCGCGCACGCTCATGAACTCGAGCAGCTGACGGACGTGACTTACCGGGATCATATGGCGACATTCTCCAAGCGTCCGCTGATCGAATTGCCGCGCTCGATCCAGAACGGCGGATACGCCCATCTGCTTGCTTGATGCAGATCAGACCCGTGGCCGCCTGATCCAATGAGCCGGGAGCAGGTCGCGATCCGAGGATAGGTCGGGTAGCCAGGGCTGCGGCGCGATCACGACCTGTTCCGGATGCCGGGCGAGCCACGCTGCCCACCAGCTCAGCGATGAATTGGCGATGATGTGATGTCGGCATGCCGCCATCAGGCGAAGATCGTCGGCCGCGTCCCCGGGGCCGTTGATGTCCACAAATTCGAACTCGGACGCCGTGAAGGTCTCACGGCACCATGCGATGTCGTCGGAGAACACGAAGATACGTGGCGCCGGCAGCGACCGCCGGACATGCGCGACGGCGTCGTCATAATAGGAGCGCGCGCAGACGATGGGAGACTCACCTTCGTGATCGAGATAGTCGCCGCGGCGCACGTGCAGGCAGACGGCATTCGCCGTTTGGATGCGCGCGAGCCACGTCCGGTTGGCAACTGAGAGCGGCCAGGCGGGACGGATTTCGTGGCGCACCAAGTCGGCAGCATCTTCGAAGTAGCGATAAGACTGCCAATAACCGGTCAGATAGATCGATCCGGTTAGCCGTTCGAAATGGGGATCGTAGGTAAACCACTGCTTCTCGCCGAAGACCTTGAAACGGTGTCCGCCGATCGTGTGGGTGGTCGGAAAGCGGTCGTGGAGCGCGTCGGTCAAGCGCCGGCCGACGGCGCCGGGGATGCGAAGATGGCGCCGACGGATCTTTCCAGTGTCGCGCGCGATCTCGGCGTCGATCGGATAGCGGTCGAGCACGAGCGGTCGCGCCGCCATCGAACTCGTTGGGTAGTCGAGGATGAGCCGCGCGCCGAGCCGCTTCGCCAGCGCGCGCCCGGCTGCATACTGGAAAAGCTGATTTCCGAGCCCACCCAGAATCTGGGTCGCAACGTAGCTTGGCGTCCACGGTTGCATTGGCCGTTCCGCCGTCATTTGCGAACCCGAAGCGAAAAGGGGGTCTAACGTGACTCGGTCTGCTGAGCTGGTGTTGTTCGATGACGGTCACGTCGCGAGCAACAGATCGTGGCGACCATAATGCCGGCATCTCGCTGGGTCAAAACAGCTAGCGAAACAACTGTAGCTCGATTCCGAAACCAGCCAGTTCCTGTGATCGAAAGACAAATACGCGAGCAGCCTGTTGTTGTGCATGGCATTCTGGACTATGGATGAAAGTTATCAATCCCGCGAACCGTAGCAGCCTTACCAGCGGCCGCATGCACTTGGATTAGCAGCAGTCGTGCGAACATTGCGATGATCGAGATACGTGATGTGTTTCCGCGGCAACGACTGCAACACCACATCAAGAGCGGGAGTCAAGGCAAGGCCATGGATGGGGGGCTTCGTTTGGCGACAACCCGGGCGGCGTATGCAAATTGGGTTGGAGCGACTTGATGAGCACAGCCAATGAATCCGGTCGCCCGATTTCATTTATTGTTCCGGCCTTCAACTGCCAAGATACGGTCGTAGAATCGGTCAGGTCAATTCTGGAAGACAACCTTTGCGCAAACGACGAAATCATTGTTGTCGACGACGGGTCGACAGACAAGACCGCAATCATTCTCGCTGAATTAGCAGCCTCGATCCAAGCCATCAGGATTGTGACCCACGACCGCAATCGGGGCGGCGGTGCAGCACGCAACACCGCGGTTGCGGCTGCGCGCCATGAGCTGGTTTTCTGTCTTGATTCCGATAACTTGCTGGTTCCAGGGGCTGTAGCGGCACTCAGATTCGGTATCGGCGAGGCGGACGCAGCGACTTTCCGTGAAGCCCGTTTTTTCGGACACGGCCGCCGCCGGGTGACGAGTAGGTGGCGGTATCGTCCCGGCGTATCGTCCTTGGCCGACTTATTGGCGGGCCACGTGCATCCCGCCAGTAGCGGAAATTATCTGTTTAAACGATCATCCTGGCAACGCGCCGGTGGTTATCCTGAGCTTGCGGGCGCCCTCGACACTTGGGGTTTTGGACTACGACAGCTTGCAACCGGTCAACGCATGATCATTTTTTCAGGACGGGCACTATCTGCACCGTCACGGCCATCAATCGTATTGGGTCCGAGATTCAAAAGATATGACCCGGGTCTCGATGAACGCTTTGAAGCTATTGGAACCATACATTGACCAGTTGACACCCGCTGATGCGGAGTACGTCAGGAGTGACGCCGGTCGTGAAGCATGGTTCTCCAATCTTGGCGTTCGCCCGTTGCGATTGGCATCCGAGGATATAGGAAAATCCGGAGAAGTTCTGACTGAGCGCCGCGGATTCTTCGACCGTCTGTTGCGCCGCTGATCGTGCTTTCCGACGTCGATTGCAGGCGTCAACAGGATGTGGCCTGAAGGAGAGATTGCAGGCCGCAACATAATTTGGGCAATTCCCGAAGTCTTTGGCCAGTACTTACGTCCGACATCCGAGCGTTGGGCGGCACCCCAGAAAAATTCTCTACACCTTTCCCCCTGATCGGTGGCGGGGTCAAAAGCGTTCCTCAAGCTCGGCGATAACGTAAGGACACCAGCGTAGATTGGCGAAGTAGGTACGATAAACGTCGCTGGCATGGCGCGACAATTCCAACAGCGTTCGCTTGTCACACTGGTCCAGGATTTTTGGCAGGGTTCTTGGATCGCTGGTGAATAGGCTACAGGTTGACCAATCAATATGCCGCTTGAACGGCCTGGTATCCAAATCTCCGATGATCAGTGGGACGACACCTAGTTGCATTGCTTCGAAAGCACGGAATGAACTCCCGCCGTAGCCGCGCGGGGCCAAACAGATGTAAGACGCCAGCGTAGCCCTAACGAACCGACGAGGTCCCTCGTTGCCATCTAGCAGAAGCACGTCTTCGCGGTTCTTGAGTGCATCGGCCATCGCCTGACGAAGTGGGTGGCTGGAAAGTCGTCCCATAAAGGAAGCGAGGTAGCGCTTCTTTGGTCGCCAAAGCGGCATCCTGTGCGCGGCGCGAAGCAGCGGAACGTCGATGCCATCGATGGCGTTGCGTGACGCGTAGAACACGATAGTTCGACCCACGTCGGCGAGAGGGCCATCGTCATATTGGCACACGGTAAATGTCTTGCTGTCGTCGACAATGGCTGCGCTAACGATGGATTGCAGCTCTGACTGACCTGTCTTTCCGTAGTCATGATGAACGTGATAACGAGTCCAAAATATCGGTAGATAGTGGAAATCTGCGGAGTGCGGGTCAGAAACGGTAAGGGAGGGATGAGACTTCAGCCAGTCGTTGAACTGCTGTTCGATTTCATAGTCGTCGTTTCCCGCGGGGTATCTGTATTTTTGAGTTTGAGGCTGAGCATTGGGCGGGACCGTTAGAACGAAAATCTTCATGGCCACATTCTCTGCTCGTTGCCATCGTGGGTTCTGCGACTATCAGCTGCCCATCTGCACGTGAAATGGCCGAGAGGTCGGACGCTTCTCGATTACGACGAGATCGAGATAGACGAAGATGCCATAGGTTGTTTCGGCGAATGCCATCGCCCCTGTCTGGGCCTCACCATTGAGATACCACCCCTGCAATCGATCGATCAGCGCCTTCACGTGCTCGGCGAACGTGCCCTCACGGCGCAATCCGCCCTCGTGTGTCGGCCAGTACGAGCAATGCAAATCTTCGCAGGCATAGAGCCCACGCTCTGAAATCCTCGGATAGAGATATTCGAATGTCGGAATCTGATGTCGTCCGAGGTGGCTGCCGTCGTCGATCACCAGATCGACCCCGCCGCCGAGGCGCTCGATGGCAGATGCCAGCACCGCGGGGTCGGATTGATCGCCGATGATGACGACGTTCTCAGGATCGACACGCTCCGCGCAAGCAGGATCGATGTCGATGCCGACGATCCGCGCATCGGGTCCGAAATACTTGCGCCAGATCTCGAGCGAGCCGCCACGGCTCACGCCAAGTTCCAGGATGCGTACGGGTTGTTCCCGCTGCCGCAGAGGTTCGAAGTGGCGCTCATAGATTTCGAGATAGTGATGCCACTTTTGCGCAAGGCGTCCCTCGTGGGCGTAGAAAATAGCTTCAGCGCGCCCGTAGGCCGGACCAGCTTGCGGGCGTCACGCCGTGCCATGCCCCAGGCGTCGGCGGGATCGACCTGGCGCTCTTTGCCGCGCAGATGGTCGATGGCGGCCTGGATTTTCCGCCCGAAGGAAGAGCTCATGCGCCCGCGCTCGTCGAATGGATTTAGTGAGACACATTGCCATCCGTGGGCGGTTTCCACCAGTAGGCCGGCGAAACCGTCAAAGCTCGCGCGTCGGTTTCTCCTCACCAAGTTTCGGACGCGCGGAACATGAGACGGTTGCGCTCTCGCAGCAGCCAGCGCGAGGGCGCAGTCACGAGTGACGCGCCCGGGAGCTCTCAGTGGCGCCTAAAGCTTATGACATCCTTTGCACAGCGTTTTGCGTTGCCACCGCGCTTCCCGCGCATTTTCTCGCGTCGCCATCATCAGACTTATGCCCATTACATCGAAATAAGTTGACGCGCTCTTGCTTGAACGTATCGTCGTGGCGTCCGCTCATCGAGGGCGCCCGAGCGACCTCGCCCATCCACGACGAGCGGCACGCGCGACCGCACCCATGTCTCGTCGAAGGACCGCTCATGGTGCAAGAATACCGCTCACCAGTGGTAAGAGCCGTAAGAATGTAAGTTTCGAACCTAAGCCAATGATCGCTTTCAATAATATTTCTTACACCCCATTCTTACACTGAGCGCCGGCGGTGAAAGAACAACCCGGTCTCGACGAGCGAGCATGAGCAGCCAGGTCAACAGGTCAGTCGACGTTGTCATCGCCGGTGCCGGCTTTGCCGGGCTGTCGCTGGCGATCGCCTTGCGGCAGGCGCTGGGCCATTCGTTCAAGGTCGTGGTCGCCGATCCCGCGCTCGCGCGTGGCGGGAGCGACCCGCGCGCGTCGGCCATCGTCGCGGCGGCGCGGCGGCTGTTCGAGACCGTCGGCGTGTGGGACGCGATCGCTAAGGGCGCGCAGCCGATCCTCGATATGGCGGTCACCGACAGCCGGCTCGACGACGCCCTACGCCCGACCTTCCTCACCTTCGACGGCGAGGTCGCGCCGGGCGAGCCGTTCGCGCACATGATCGAGAACGGCCCGCTGCTCGCGGCGCTGTTGGCGAAGGCGAGGGCGGACGGCGTGGAGATGGTCGAATCTTCTGTTGTTAGCTTTGGCACGACCTCTGGGCCTCCCCCCCCCTTTGTGGGGGGGGGTGGGGGTGGGGGGTCGCAGTTGGAAGTATCGCGTGTCGGCAATCGCACAAACCCCGCCTCCACCCCCACCCCCGACCCCTCCCCACAAGGGGGAGGGGAGGACTCGCGGCACTATTCGCGTGAAACCATCGACATCGAGCTCGCAGACGGCGTCAAGTTGTCCGCCCGCCTCCTCGTCGCGGCCGACGGCGCGCGCTCGTCGATCCGCGAGCGGGCCGGCATCGCGACCCATGGCTGGGACTACGGCCAGTCGAGCATCGTCACCACCGTGCGGCACGAGCGCGACCACCACGGCCGCGCCGAGGAGCACTTCCTGCCCGCGGGGCCGTTCGCGATCCTGCCGCTCAAGCAGGACGCCGCCGGCCACCGCTCGTCGATCGTCTGGACCGAAGCGGCCGGCGAGGCCGAGCGCATCGTCGCGCTCGACGACGCGGGCTTTCACGCCGCGCTGGAGAAGCGCTTCGGCCTGCATCTCGGCGAGATCGCGGCGGTCGGGCCACGCCGCGCGTTTCCGCTCGGGCTCTCGGTCGCGCGCGCCTTCGTGGCCGAGCGCGTCGCGCTGATCGGCGACGCCGCCCACGTGATCCATCCGATCGCGGGGCAGGGGCTGAACATGGGCCTCAAGGACGTCGCCGCGCTCGCGGAGACGATCGTCGACGCCGCGCGGCTCGGGCTCGATCCGGGCGCCGCGGTGACGCTCGACCGCTACCAGCGCTGGCGCCGCTTCGACACCATGGCGATGGGCGTCGCCACCGATGGGCTGAACCGGCTGTTCTCCAACCGCTCGGATGCGCTGCGCGTCGTGCGCGACGTCGGGCTCGGCCTGGTCGATCGGCTGCCGGCGCTCAAGCAGCTGTTCATCCGCGAGGCCGCCGGCCTGGTCGGCGAGGTGCCGAAGCTGTTGAAGGGCGAGGCGCTGTGAGTCAGTCGGTGACAGCGGTTCTCACGGGCCTCATGGTGAGGAGGCGCCACAAGCGCGTTGACGCGCGTCTTCGACGCGCTATGGCGCCGTCTCGAACCATGGCCGCAAGTTCGCACGCGTGGCCATCCTTCGAGACGCGTCCTTCGGACGCTCCTCAGGATGAGGGCGAAGCCGCATCACGTGAACGGCACCGGCAGGATCTGCTCCTGGAACGCCTGGCGCTGCGCGAGCGTGAGGTACCAGCGCTCCACGTTGTCGAGCCCCAGGCCCTGGCGGTCGGGCACCAGCTTGCGGAAGCGGTAGGTGATCAGCCCGACCGGGATGTCGCCCATCGAGAAACTGTCGCCGGCGGCGTATCGGGTCTTGGCGAGCTGCGCGTCGAGCATGCGCAGCGCCGCCGCGGTCTTGTCGCGCGCTTCGGCGATCTTGGCGGGGTCCTGCTGCTCCGGCGGCGTGCGCACGATGCCCCAGAACAGCGGATGGATCGCCGGCGCGCAGACCGTCAGCATCCAGTCCATCCACTGGCTGGCGCGGGCGCGCGCGTGCGGGTCCTTGGGCTCGAGCGTCCCGGCGCCGTGCTTGGCGGCGAGGTAGCGCACGATCGAATTCGATTCCCACAGGATGAAGCCGTCGTCCTCTTCGAGCGTCGGCACCAGCGCGTTCGGATTCATCGCCAGGTAGAACGGATCCTTGGTGCGGCCGAAAGCCCCGCCGACGTCGATGCGCTCGTGCGGGAGGCCGAGTTCGCCGATCGCCCACATCACCTTCTGCACGTTGATGGACGTGTTGCGCCCCCAGATCTTCAGCATGGCTCGTCTCCACAAAACAGATGCCCGGGCGAGAGGCCCGGGCACGACAATTCGACCATCAAGGGGAGGGCGTCAATCCAGCGCCCGCGCTTCTTCCGGCAGCATGATCGGGATGCCGTCGCGGATCGGATAGGCGAGCTTGGCGGAACGCGAGATCAGCTCCTGGCGCACGCTGTCGTATTCCAGCGGCCCCTTGGTCACGGGACAGACCAGGATTTCCAGGAGCTTCGGATCGACGCCGCCGGCGGCGCGGTCGGGGGGTATGTCGGTCATCGCGATCCCGGGGCGATCAGCGCCGACGGACGCTCTGCTGCCGGCGGGTCGGCGGCGAGCCCATCGGGCGGCTGGTGTCCTTGTGGCGGAAATTGATGCGCCCGCGGTTGAGGTCGTAGGGCGATACCTCGATCACCACGCGGTCGCCGACGCCGGTGCGGATGCGGAACTTGCGCATCTTGCCGGACATGTAGGCCAGGAGCTCGTGGTCGTTGTCCAGTTTGACCCGGAAATTGCCGTCCGGCAGGACCTCGGTCACGGTGCCATCGAACTCGAGCAGGTCTTCTTTCGACATGGTTCCTTCCCTCCGATCCCGTTAGCGCGCCGGACGGCGCGCCGCAAGGCCGCCCGCGTGGCGTTTGTGCCCATGGTCTTTGTGTCTCGTGGTCGGCCGCATGAAGCCGACCGAGGCGATCGAGCCGTCGTTGCCGTTCTGCGACGGCGCGCGGTGCTGCTGGTTCTGGTGGCCGGTGCGCGGCTTCTGATGGTGGCCATTGCGCGACGGCTGATGGCCTTGGCCGTTGCGTTGCGGCTGCCCGTGCTGTGCGCTGCGCGACGGCTGCGGTTGCGCCGCATGCTGTCTGTTCGGCTGCTCGGCCCTGGCCTGCTGTTGGCCGTTTCGCCGGTTCCGGTTGGGCTGCCTCTTGCCGTTGCCGTTCGGCTTGGGTGATCGATGCGGAGTCCATCCGTTCGACGGAGCCGCGTCGGCGGCCGCGGACGGCGATGCATGAGGTGCCCCATGAAGCGTCTCATGACGGGCGCCGCGCTGGTCGGTCGACGGGATCGAGATGCGGATCAGCTTCTCGATGTCGCGCAGATAGGCGCGCTCCTCGCCGTCGCAGAACGAGATCGCGACGCCGTCGGCGCCGGCCCGCGCCGTGCGGCCGATGCGGTGGACGTAGCTTTCCGGAATGTTCGGCAGGTCGAAATTGACGACGTGGCTGATGCCCTCGACGTCGATGCCGCGCGCGGCGATGTCGGTCGCCACCAGCGTGCGCACCTTGCCGGCGCGGAAGGCGGCGAGCACGCGCTCGCGCTGGTTCTGCGACTTGTTGCCGTGGATCGCCTCGGCGGCGATCTGCGACTTCTGGAGCGAGCGAACGACTTTGTCGGCGCCGTGCTTGGTGCGGGTGAACACCAGCACGCGGTCGATCGGCTCGCTGCGCAGGAGCTTCGCCAGCAGCGCGGGCTTCGCCGCGCGATCGACCATGATAACCCGCTGGTCGATGCGCTCGACCGTGGTGGCGGCCGGGGTCACCGCCACCCGCACCGGATCCTTCGCCATGGAATTGGCGAGCTCGGTGATTTCGCGCGGCATGGTGGCGGAGAAGAACAGGGTCTGGCGCTTGGCCGGCACCTTGCCGACGATGCGCCGGATGTCGTGGATGAAGCCCATGTCGAGCATGCGGTCGGCTTCGTCGAGCACGAAGATCTCGACGCGGTCGAGCGTCACGGCGCGGTTTTGCATCAGGTCGAGCAGCCGTCCCGGCGTCGCCACCAGCACGTCGACGCCGTGCGCAAGCGCGCGCACCTGCGGGTTCATATTCACGCCGCCGATCGCGAGCGCGACCGACGGGCGCAGGTAGCGGCCGTAGGTCTTGAAGCTGTCGACGATCTGCGCCGAAAGCTCGCGGGTCGGCGAGAGCACCAGCACGCGGCAGCTCTTCGGCAGCGGCTTGTGGCGGTTGTTGGTGAGGTGATTGAGGATCGGCAGGGCGAAGGCGGCAGTCTTGCCGGTTCCGGTCTGCGCGATGCCGACGACGTCGCGGCCTTGCATCACCTGGGGGATGGTCTGCGCCTGGATCGGCGTGGGGGCGGCGTATTGCTCGTCGGCGAGGGCCTTGGTGATCGGCTCGGCGAGGCCGAGGTCGAGAAAAGCGGTCAATTGCAAATCTTTCGTATGGCGATATCGGCCGCGGCCGCCGATGCCGGGCTGACCCGATATCGGAAAAGGACGTCGCGGCCGCCATCGCGGCGGCTACTGGACATCCCGCGTGTCTGGGCTGTCGATGAAGGGGTTGGAGGCGAAGGGTCGAAAACCAAGACGTGGAATTCGTTCACGCGACCCATAAGCGGCCGATAACGGCCAAATCGCTCTCAACGCCGTTCATGTAGCCCTGTAATGCGGAGAATTCAAGGCTAATCCTACGGATGGCTAACGGATTGTATCCCGAGGCGTCCGAACGCAATGGTGTGAATGCGTTGGGGAGCGAAGCGCTGTCCGCCACGTGACCTTTAGAAAGAGGGCGCCTGGCAGCCTCCGTCCAGCCATCGGCGCAGAGCAGCCGAATAGGCTTTACGCCAACCGCGCTGCGGACTGCTCAGAAACCATGATTTTCGCAAGTCCCATTGCGCGCCGCGCAGGTCGTCCAAATACGCAATCCCGCTGCTCAAGCCGGATTGCGGATAGGGCGTAAGCTCCGAGAAGAATATCTCGCCGTCACGTTCGTAAAAATCGCAGCGCATATAGTCGAACGATGCACCCAATCGTTCCGCGGTCGCGGCGAGGCGGTCGAATGTTGCCGGGATTATGATTTCGCCTTGCGTGCTCGCACCGTCCTTCTGGACTCGGGCAAGCTGCCCGTCGCGCCCAAGGTGGCAGAAGTATTTTCCACGCTCGTCCCGACGCGCCACAAAAACATAGGCGACCCGCCCGCCTGAGACATGAAATTTGTATTCTTGCTGGATCGGCTGACCGTTCGTGCGAAGCATCTCCTCAACGAACAGGCAGTGGCGGCCATTCTTGTAGCCCCATTCTCCTTTTTCCTGGCCGTAAATGCGTTGTAGCCATAGACGCGTCGTTTCCCGCAGCGCCGCTCTGTCGACTTTGCCATCGAACACCATGATGTTCGCCCCGGAGCAGCAATTTGCCTTGATCACGACATTGCCGGACAGCACCTGCGCCGGGATTTGGTCCGGATCGCTCCCGACCCATAGCACCTTCGCGGTTTTCAGTTCCGGACAGACCGAAAGCGCATACTGCTTCGCTGCGAGCTTGTCGCACGCCGTCGTAAACAACGGATTGTGGTCGAAAATCTTGCGCCACAGGAACTTGTCGAGATCGGAAACCGGCTTTACAGGATCGCACCGCTTGCCTACGTGCAGCGTGGTCCAGCGACAGATGCGATAGTAACGCAGGCGAACCCAGCATCTGACGAGGCTGAAGACCGTTCGATCCGTTGCCGTTCGTAGCGTCGTCGACGAAAAAAGTCGGGCCGGGCGCTTCACCATGCTGCTCAATCTTGATGCGTTCTAAGATTTCCGCGTGCGCCGCTTGATAAAGACATCGCGCGAAAGCGGCAATCCTGGATGCCCTCTGCCGATGACCTCGAGCCGCGGATCGAGCGCCCGTTCGGCACTATCCGCCCATAGTAAACCCAAGCCATAGGGGTCGCGCACGGCGATCTGTACTGCCGCCGGCGCGGTATCAGCGATCCGCGATACGACGCCTGCTTTTGGCGAAACCATATTGGCGACGATCACAATCCCCGCGCCATCGTAGTCGAATTCTCTTCCGTCGCAGACTTTCGCGCTCATGCGCGAAAGGCCGAAATGATCGATCAGCGCACGAACTTTCTCGATTGCGTCCGGCACGACGTCGAGGGCGATGATCTCAGGAATTTCGGTTTTGTCATGAACCTGAAAAACTGACACAGGACTAGGCCCACAGCCGACCATCACCAGCCGGCGGCAATCGTCGAAATCTATTTTCTGAAACAGGTCGCTGACGCGATCGTAGGCACGGCGCGCCGGTTTGCTGAGCAGTTCGCCAAACACGACGCGCCCGTCCGACCGTAACTGCAGCATCCGCTCTGTTTCCTCGGTTTCCTTCTTGTGAACGCGCTGACGGTTCGCCTGAGTCAAAGCGGGCCCGTATTTGAGAAGCCCGGGATGTGAGGCGAGAAGCGCGTAGGACGCATCCTCTCCGATCGTATCCCCGATTTGAGAAATTTCTTCGAGCAGTTCAGCAGGGTCGCGGGTTGCCGACGACGCCAAAAGATTTTCGAGCTCTGTCAATGTAATCATTTGAAAGCGCCTAATGAGCACGCCATGCGCACCCGAGCAAACCGCATGTTTTTGGTGTCGCCTTCCGAATCGAAGCGAGCAACCAAGTTGGCGGCACGTCTCGTCGAAAAAATCAAATCGGCGGCGCCAGCCGCCGGACCACCCACGGCAGCGTCACCGTCTCGAAGATCTTCTGGTCCGTGAGCTGCGGCGTGCGGCCCATGTGGCCGCCGCGCGGGTTGACCCAGGCTTCCTTGGGGTCGCCGGCGGCCAGCAACAGATAGAGATCGTCGATCGGCACCTGGGTGTCGTTGCGGCCGTTGATCACCAGCATCGGTGCCGATGGCTTGTCGAGCCAGCCGGTGTCCTTGAGCGACATGCGCGGACCATAGGCCAGGAATTCATCGAGCGTCTTGACGCCGTAGACCGCCGCGCGCGCCTCGAACAGCCCGAACAGATATTCGCGGGTGCCGAGCGCCTTGCGCTGCCATTCCGGCTGGAAGTAGCCGTGCACGGGTCCGCCCTGCACGACCGCGCCGAGGATACGATCCTTCTCGGTATAGGCAAGACGCGCCGACCAGTGGCCGCCCCAGCTGCCGCCGTAGACGACGATGCGCTTGCTGTCGAGATCGTCGCGCTTGGCGAGCGCGTCGAGCGCGGCGACGTAGACCTTCTCGGCGCCGGGCTGGATGGTGATGCGCGTCTGCCCGGTACCGGGCATGTCGAGCGCGAAGAAGGCGACGCCGTGCGGCAGATAGCCGGCGTTGCGGATGACGGCGTTTTCCTTGCGGCCGTCGAGGCCGCCGATGGACATGACAACCGGCGGCCTGGCGACGCCCTTCGGCTTGCGCAGATAGCCGACGATCTCCTTGCCGTCATAGGTGAAGCTCACCGCTTCGATCGGCGGATCGACGTTGCGCCGGTAGCCGGCGGAGCTTTCCAGCACCTTCTCGTATGCTTTCGCCGTGCCCGGCGAGTCCTCGAGCGGGAAACGCGCGAACAGATAGTATTCCATCGCATGCTCATAGGCCTTCGCCGCAGCCGCCTTGTCGGTCGCCTCGAGCGTCCTGGCTTTGGCGAGGTGGCGGTCGCCGATCGCGCTCCACACCGCCGCCCAATGGTCGCGATCCTGGCTCGTGAGATTGGCGAGCGCTTCGCGCACTTCGGCGGGATCGAGCTGCGAGACCGGATAGGCGCGGCGGTCGGCGCGCGCCTGAATCTCCTGCTTCAGCTCTTCCAGCGTGCGTGGCGGCGCGAGTTGCGCCAGCGCCGGGCCGGCCGCAACCAGGATGATCAATGCCGTGAAAAGCCGGACAAGCGGCGACGCGTCTCGCATGGGACCTCCCGTGGTGTCGGTGCCGCTTATCGCGCGCGGCTTGGAATTTGTAGCGCTATTGCAGCGCCGTGTCGCCACCGGTGACTTTCTTGGCGAGCTCGATTTCGGTGACCGCGACCAAGAGCTCGGCGCGGGTTTTCAAGTCCGGCGCTTCCAGCAGCGCCTGCTTCTCGGCGGCGCCGTACGGCGACATCATCGCGAGCGCGTTGACCAGCGCCTCGTTCGGCGCGTTCTCGATGCCCTGCCAGTCGGCCTTGAGGTTGTTCGCTTCCAGGAAATCCTTGAGCGCCTTGAGCAGGCTCTCGCGGTCGACCTCGTCCTCGCCCTTGCGGGCGGTGAAGTCGTCCCGGAACGGCGCGAACGTCACGCGGCATTGCCGGTAAGGGGTCGTGACGCTGAGCTCGTCTTCGACCCGGAAACGGGCGATGCCGGTGAGCTGGATCAGGTAGCGGCCATCGCCGGATTCGGCGATCTGCGTGAGGCGGCCGACGCAGCCGATCTTGTAGAGGACAGGTTTGTCTTCGGGGCCCGGGCGCGCGGGATCGGGCTGGATCATGCCGACGAGGCGAAGGCCGGAGCGCAGCGCGTCGTCGATCATCGCGAGATAGCGCGGCTCGAAGATGTTGAGCGGCAATTGCCCGCGCGGAAGCAGCAGCGCGCCCGACAGCGGAAACACCGGGATCACGTCAGGCAGATCGCCAGGGCCATGATAGGTCACGTTCATCGGCACCACCCACGCCAGCCGATTGAGCAGGCCTCATGCAAACAGGATCGATGACAGCCGCTTGCGGCCCTCCACGGTCGCGTCGTCGGTCGGGCCCCAAGCCTCGAAGAACTGGACGAGCTGCTTGCGCGCGCCGTCGTCATTCCACTTGCGATCGCGGCGCACGATCTCGATCAGGTTGTCGACCGCTTCCGCCCGCTTGCCTTTGCCGTTGAGCGCGACCGCGAAGTCGAAGCGCGCCTGATGGTCGAGCGGATTGGCGTCGACCTTCTGCTTCAGCTCGTCGAGCGGTCCGACCGACTGCGCCTGCTCCGCGAGCTCAAGCGCGGCGCGCGCGGCCGCGACGGCCGTGTCGTTGCGCTTCGCTTCGGGCACCATCGCAAGCGTCTGCTTCGCCTGTTCGATCGCGCCGGTCTTCACATAGGTGCGCGCGAGCCCGGCGAGCGCCGCGGCGTTGGAGGGGTCCTGCGCGAGCAAGGACGCATAGAGGCTTGCCGCGGAGGTCGCGTCGCCTTGCGCCATCGCCGCTTCGGCGGCGGCGAGCGCGTCCTTCTCTTCGCCGCCGATCTTGCCCTTGGTGAGCCGCTCCAGGAACTGGATCACCTGGCTCTCCGGCAGCGCGCCCATGAAGCCGTCGGCCGGCTGTCCGTTGACGAAGGCGATCACTGCCGGGATCGACTGGATGCCCATCTGGCCGGCGACCGCGGGCTCCTTGTCGATGTCCATCTTGACGAGCTTGACCTTGCCCTTGGCCGCGCGCACCGCCTTCTCCAGGATCGGCGTGAGCTGCTTGCAGGGCCCGCACCAGGTCGCCCAGAAATCGACCAGCACCGGCTGGCGCTTCGATTCCTCGATGACGTCCTTCATGAAGGTCTGGGTGGTGGTGTCCTTGATCAGCCCGTCGGCGGCCGGGGCCGCGCCGGTCGTGACTGTCACGTTCATATTGGCCGAGTCTTGAAACATGTCGTCCTGCCGGTCCTATGCCCTTGGGTGGGCCTCGCCCCGCGACGCCCGGATTGCCGGATTATGCCCGATTAGATGGTGTCCGTGGAACCGATTGCAATCGTCTCGGTGAGGCCCGAGACCGGCAGAATTCGGGGCGGATGGCCGGTTTCCGTGAGGAACCGCACCAGGTCGTCGCGGGCGATGGTCGTGGTCATGGTGTTCCGCAGCGGGTGAAAATTGAGCCGCGGATGCGCCATCATCGCGGCGTCGAGCACCACCGTGACCCTCCGGGCGGTGTCGTTGAGCGCAGCGAACGGCGTGACGGCGCCGGGCTCGATCCCGAGCGTTTCCCGCATGAGGTCGGCGGAGCCGAACGAGAAGCGGCCGCTGGCCCCCAAGGCGCGATGCAGGGATTTCAGCTCGATCGCGGCCTCCTCGAGCGTGCTCACCAGGAACAGGGTTCCCTTCTTGTCGCGCAGGAACAGGTTCTTGGAATGGCCGCCCGGGATCGTGCCGCGCAGCGCCTGCGATTCCTCGACCGTGAACAGCGGCGGATGCGTCACCGTTTCATGGGTGATGCCCAGCCGGTCGAGATAGGCGAAGAGGTCGTCGGGGGTCGCGGGCATGGGTGGTTTCGGAACCGAGTTATGCCGGCGGGAGGCCGTAATGCAAATTTCGGCCGCAATCGGGACCGTCCGGGGCAAAAAGGGTCGCTAACACATCCTTCAGACGGTGGGACTAGAACAACTGGGGCGCGGCGGCGGTTGCATTGCCGGGTGCCATTTGGCATAGCTTCGCCCGAGCGGCCGTCTCGTCTCGGGCCTGCCGCGATACCCACTCGGATGCGGGTGTAGCTCAGGGGTAGAGCACGACCTTGCCAAGGTCGGGGTCGAGGGTTCGAATCCCTTCGCCCGCTCCAGGTTTTCCAATAGTTTATGTAGCGGCTTAACTGCTTCCCTGGTCCCCTCATATTCTTCGGGGAAGCATGGGGGAAGCAGCAAAAGGTTGGTCGCTGCGTGTTTCGATGGCGCAGCGTTTATACCGGTAACGGTGGCGTCGCTGGGTTGGTAGGAATTGAGGGTGGCGTAGTCTCCGGGGTGTTCAACCTCGAATCATCCGGCGTTGAAGCGTCGGACAGGCCACGCAAACCATGCCGTCGACCGCCAGCGTAATCTTTCGCTCATCTGCAACCGCGATCGTCGAACTGATGTAAAAGACGAGTGCTACGGCACCCTTGCCTCACGCGCGATCTCCCCATTGCCCCAGCTTTTGTCATCACGCTAGGTCGTCTCTTAGGTTATCCTGCCTGTTATTGTCGGACCGCGGCAAGGATAGGTGACCGCGGGTTAGATGAATAGGCTGGCGAACTCGGTTTCGCGACGGTTCTTCGGCAGGTCAAAGCTATCGATCCTAGCCGACGCCAAAAGAGTGGAGCGCTCATCAGCCATGTGCCTGGTCCGGAAAAATGTTTTCCGTCGCTGTCGTGGCGCTTGCGCCCAAGGTGAGGCTGTTGAACTGTAGGCGAGAAGTCGGCAGGGGTAGTCATTGCAAGCACCGCGTCGGCCTATCACGCAACCTGAGGCATCAATGCAATCATTCTCTTGAGGTACAGAAGGAGGTCCCCGTGGAGCAAGGGATTCCGTTACACTCTGGACGAGTGCTTGTTCGACCTGCCCAGCACTTGGCAATTGCCACTTCGATTTGCTTCGCACTTTTGGGAACGGGCAGTCAAGTCCGATCCGAGCAACCCGACCGCCGATTAGGCACGTTCATTGAGGTGGTCGAGTTCGTACGGAAAGAAGGTTGGGTCGTGAGACTCGGCGGGTTCTGTAGGCAACTCGAACTGTCAGGAGATGGCGACAACTGCACTTTCAAACAGATTTCATTAGAGGAAACCGAGGGGCGTAGTGATCCGTATGGATTCTATGTCCCTGTGCTTCCCAATTCCGCAATTCCTCCGTATGTTCTCGTCATCCACGTGAGACCCACCGTTCGTGAGTTTTTCGTAGCGTCATCACAAGGTATATTGATCAAAGCCTACTATCGCTCGAAACGTGCCCAATATTTTTTGGTACCCAATGCCGATGTCGAGGACGAGTTCAAGAAGGACGTCGCGTACTGGACGGAGAATTTTGCCCGCATCAAACGAGAGGTGCAACTTGAGCGCCTCAAAAGAGGCGGCAGCAATCCCCTATAGAGCTCAGGTTGACGTTATTTTTAACTCTGCTGCGAAACACGGTTCGGTAGTGCGCCGCGACGCGTGACAGACAGGCGTTTGCAGAATGACAGACTTTGGAACTGCGTTCGTGCTCTCGACTACCGCGCCTTTGCTTGGCGCAAGCGCTTGTACAGAGCTTCGACTGCCTCCGAAAAACTCTCGTTAGGTGAATTTTCGCAACGTTCGCGCAGAAACCTCAGTTGCTCCAACAATGGGAGGTCTGGTGGAAGGAGATCGAGCTGCTCATCGATGCCCGGCGGCCTAGTGAGCAGAATTGCGCTCATAAAACCTTGGGCCCAAGCCAAGTAGTCCCTTTGAATAGACGGATTTGCGTCAGTCTGGCTTACGAAATCCTTACAGTTGGTCGCGCCTATGCCCACAATCTTGACCTGAGGTGGCTGCGCATCGGCTTGTGCCACGGCAAGCCAAATCGTCACCGCGGCGCACGTCGCATGAAGCGCCCCTAAGTCCGTTCGCACAGAGGTCCTAGTCATCGCTAGTGGCGCTACGCCAGATCAAGCAATGTTGAGCGGCTTACCGGTTGGTCCAATACCGGGCAGTCATAAACTTGTAAAGAACGAGATATCCAGCATTGGCGGATATCCAGCATTGGCGGATATAAAGCCTTGCGATCATGTCTCATAAAGGCAATAGCCAAGGTAAATCCGCGGGTTTGAACTATCTCTTCCCTGAATCTTGCATTTCGCTCCAGGTACGGAATTGTGAAGTGACCGGCCAATGATCTATTCTCTGGTCATGGAAAGCCCGGGGGGGCGCGCATGACGAAGCTATTGTGTCTGCTTTCATTGTTCACCGTTCCTATATTGCTTGCCGGATCCGCTGGAGCCGAGGAAAAGGACCCGCGCCTTGCGGCAGGCATCCAAGACAATTCGTTCTTGCTTGAAGAGGCCTACAATCAAGAACCAGGCGTTGTACAGCACATTCAAAGTCTGCGGCGTGTGCAACGCAATTGGGAATATTCGTTCGTCCAGGAATGGCCGTTAGGCACACAAGATCATCAGATTTCGTACACCGTCCCCTATTCTTGGATTCGAAATGAGGCAGGTCTGCGCAAGCATGGCATCGGTGATGTTATGCTGAACTACCGACCACAGGTCTGGTACGAAAGCGCCACGAGACCGGCTTTCGCGCCCCGATTTAGTCTTATCGTTCCGACGGGAAGCGCTGCAAAAGGCACGGGCGATGGCTCTTTCGGCCTGCAAACTAATGCCGCCTTCAGCAAAATTGTCTCGGATCGGATCACCCTCCACGCCAACTTAGGTGCAACCCATTTGTTCAATGTAAGCGGGCATAGCCCGACAAGCTTCAATGCCGGTGGTAGTGCAATTTATGCAGTCAGTCGTGATTTCAATCTGATGCTCGAAACGCGAGT